>NZ_JBQUYO010000004.1:0-420682 GCF_056314325.1 Acidovorax sp. DMC1
CGGTCCAGGAGCAGGCGGCGGTTGGGCAGGCCCGTGAGCGCGTCGTAGAAGGCCAGGCGTTCGATTTCTTGCTCGGCACGTTTACGGTCGGTGATGTCGCGGCACACGCCCAGGATGCCCGTCACGCGGCCGTGCAAGTCGCGAATGGGGGTCTTGATGGTCTCGAACTGGCCCTGGTAGCCGTCTTCCGCGAAGGTGAGCGTCTCCTCGTACACCAGCGGCTGCCAGGCCTGCATGGCGCGCTGGTCGTATTTGCGAAAGCGCTCGGCGTCGGCGGGCGCCACCAGGTCAAAGTCGCTGCAGCCCACGACCTGACTCTCCGGCCGGCCGGCAAAACGCTCAAACACCGGGTTGACCGCCAGGTACACCCCGTTGGTGTCCTTCATGAACACCATGTCCGGCATGGCGTTGACCACGCTAGCCAGGTGCGCCTTCTGCTGGGCCAGCTCCTGTTCGATACGCTTGAGCGCCGTCAAGTCGTAGGCAAACAGCACCACGGCGGCCACCCCTTGCGCCGTCACGCTCTCGGGGGCGATGGTGGTGTGGCGGAACTGGGTGCCGTCGGGGCCATCAATGCGGTTCTCAAACACCGCCGTCTCGCCCGCAAAGGCCTTTTCAAGGTGCGGGTGGATGCGCGCGAACACTTCGGGAGGGATCACATCCTGCAGCAGCTGTCCTTCCAGCTCCTGGGGCGTGGTGTAGAGCCAGCGGGCCTGCTGCTCATTGACGTACAGCACGCGCAAGTCCCGGTCGATCCGCGACACACCGCCCGGCACATGGCGCAGCGTGTTGGCCATGAGCGCCTGCTGGGCGTGCGCGGCCTCTTCAGCCTGATGGTGTGCGGTGATGTCGGTCTGCACGCCGTCCCACAGCACCCGGCCATCCTGCAACCGGCGCGGCGACGAACTCAGGTGCATCCAGCGCACCTGGCCGTCGGTGCGGCGCACGCGAAACACCGCCTCCAAGCTGGTCATGGACAGGTAGGACTGGCGCTCCGCCTGGCGCAGGCGGTCGATG
This sequence comes from Acidovorax sp. DMC1, assembly GCF_056314325.1. Lineage (NCBI taxonomy): Bacteria > Pseudomonadati > Pseudomonadota > Betaproteobacteria > Burkholderiales > Comamonadaceae > Acidovorax > Acidovorax sp. DMC1. Next base: position 1,018 of record NZ_JBQUYO010000004.1, read on the forward strand.
TCTTCCGGAAGGATCTGCCGGTACAGCACGCGCGGGTCCTGCAGCACGTCTTCGACCCGCACACCGTTCAGCCGCTCGATGGCGTCTCCCATGTGCACAAAATGCACCCGGCCATCGAGCTCGCGCACGATCTGGAACAACACGCTGTGCGGCAGATTGCGCCCGAGCAGTGACAGACGCCCCTCGCTCTCGCGCAAACGGCTTTCGGCCTCCTGGATGCGTGCAAACGGGCGGCGAATGCTTGCGTCAAACACCGCCTGGTACAGCAGCGCATACGCCACCACCCGAAAGCCATGGGACAAGACCCCACCCAGCGTCGAATGCCCGCCCAGCGCGCCCACGGTCACCTCGCCGCACACGAAGGCACCGGCCGCCCAGGCAAACAGGCGCTCGCGCGGCGCCTCTTCGCTGTGGCTGCGGCGGTACAGCAACACCGCACTGGCGGCCAGTGCCAGGGCCAGCCCCACAGCCACCACCTGGCGCAAGGCCCCGTCTGCAGCATGGGCAAACCAGTGGGGCAGCGGCCCCAGCGCCGACCCCGCAAGCACCAGCGTGACGCCCCCCGCTGCCGCCAGCCACGCACGGGCCGGGCCGGGGGCCGACAAGCGCGTAGCGGTAAGCCCCAGGGTCAGCGCCTCGGCCACACGCGCCCAACTGCTCAGCCACAGCGACATGTCGGCGCTGCCCGGGGGCATGTGCACGGGGCCGGAATGCACCAGCACGCCGTGTAGAAAGTTGCAGGCCGCCGCCACGCCAAAGCCCGCCACCAGCACATTGGCGCGCGCCTGCTCCTGCGCCTGCAGGGCATGCAGCGACACGGACACCACCAGCAACCCCAGCAGCACCGCCACCAGCTCCAGCAGCGGCTCCAGCCCGTGCTGCGCGCCTGCCCCATCGCCCAGCATCTGCGCCAGTGGCACCACCACCAGCGCCAGCAATGCCACCACCAACACCACGGTGATGGCGGGCGCATCCGACCAGGGCATGCGCGCGGTCGGAGAGCTGGTGGGAGGGGGCATGGGCAAAGGGGTGAAAGGCAGTGCCGGCGAAATGGCCGCACAACGTCACAAGTGTATCTACGCGTAAGGAAATAACCAGAGCGCTCGCCCCATGAAAAACGGGGCCGAAGCCCCGTCCCGGCGTTGCGCGCACGCATCAGCACCGGGCGCGGTGGCCCCCTTTCACCCCTCCAGCAGCTGGCGCAGCACAAAGGGCAGGATACCCCCGGCCTGGTAGTAGTCCACCTCGATGGGGGTGTCGATGCGCAGGGTCACCGTCACCTCCTGCCGCGTGCCATCGGCCCGGTGGATGACCAGGCGCGCATCGCTTTGCGGCGTGAGTGCAGCGTCGGGCACCACGTCGATCACCTCGTTGCCCGTCAGGCCCAGCGCTTCCCACGAATCGCCCGCCTTGAACTGCAGCGGCAGCACCCCCATGCCCACCAGATTGGAGCGGTGGATACGCTCGAAGCTGCGCGCCACCACGGCCTTGATGCCGAGCAGCTGGGTACCCTTGGCGGCCCAGTCGCGGCTGGAGCCAGTGCCGTACTCTTCCCCCGCAAAAATCACGGTGGGCGTGCCCTGCGCCATGTACTGCATGGCAGCGTCGAAGATGAACATCTTCTCGCCCTGCAGCGCGCCCTCGTTCTGGAACACCGTGACGCCACCCTCCTCGCGCGAGCCATCGGCGGTGGGCGGGATCATCAGGTTCTTGATGCGCACATTGGCGAAGGTGCCGCGCACCATCACGTCATGGTTGCCACGGCGGGCACCGTAGCTGTTGAAGTCTGCCTTTTGCACGCCGTGCTGCAGCAGCCACTGGCCGGCGGGCGAACTCTCCTTGATGGAACCCGCAGGCGAGATGTGGTCGGTGGTGATGGAGTCGCCAAACAGCGCCATGATGCGCGCGCCGTGCACGGCCGACACGGCCGCCGCGCCCTGGTCGAGCGCAAACTGCGCAAAAAACGGCGGCTCGGCAATGTAGGTGCTGGCGGGCCAGGTGTAGGCCGTGCCGCTCACGCCCTTGATCTTCTCCCACAGCTTGCCGGGGTCGGAGGCCACCTTGGAATAGTTCTCGCGGAAGGCCTTGCCGTTCATGGCGTACTTGAGCAGTGCATGGACCTCGTCGCTGCTGGGCCAGATATCTCCCAGGTAGATGTCCTTGCCCCCTTTGCCTTGGCCCACCGGCTCGGTCATCAGGTCCTTGAGCACGGTCCCGGCAATGGCGTAGGCCACCACCAGCGGCGGGCTGGCCAGGAAGTTGGCCTTGAGGTTGGGGTGGATGCGCGCCTCGAAGTTGCGGTTGCCCGACAGCACGGCTGCGCACACCAGGTCGTTGCTGGTAATGACCTCGTTCAGCTCGGGCGTGAGGTCGCCCGCGTTGCCGATGCAGGTGGTGCAGCCATAACCCGCCAGCGCGAAGCCCAGCTTTTCCAGGTACGGCAGCAGCCCGGTCTGCGTGAGGTATTCGGTGACGATGCGCGAGCCGGGGGCCAGCGAGGTCTTGATGTGCGGCTGCACCTTGAGCCCCGCCTCCACCGCCTTCTTGGCCAAGAGGCCTGCGGCCAGCAGCACGCTGGGGTTGCTGGTGTTGGTGCAGCTGGTGATAGCGGCAATCAGCACATCGCCGTTGCCCACCGTGGGGTCGGCCCCCTTGCTGGGCAGCGTGGTGGCTTGGGCGTGGTCGCGGGCCGTGGCCAGCGCGGGTTTGTTGGCCTCCATCTCCACCACCGAACGCGGCGCCCCGGCGGGTGTGGGCTTGCCGTCGGGGGTCACATCAGTCACCACCTCTGCAGCGCGGTGGATGTGGAACCGCGTGTGCAACAGCTCCGCCGGGCGGTTGAAGCCGTTTTGTGCATTGGGCTTGCTGAACAGGTCGGCAAACTGGCTGCTGACCTTGCCCAGTTCGATGCGGTCTTGCGGACGCTTGGGGCCTGCGAGGCTGGGCGTCACGCTACCCAGGTCCAGCGTCACGACCTGCGAGTAGTCCACCTCGCCGGCCAGGGGCACGCCAAACAGGCCCTGGGCCTTGAAGTAGGCCTCGAAGGCTTCGATTTCGCCCTTGGTGCGGCCGGTGCCCTTGAAGTAGTCGATGGTCTTTTCATCGACCGGGAAGAAGCCCATGGTGGCGCCGTATTCGGGCGCCATGTTGCCGATGGTGGCGCGGTCGGGCAACGCCAGGGTGCGCGTGCCTTCACCGAAAAATTCGACGAACTTGCCCACCACCTTGTGCTGGCGCAGCAGCTCGGTCACCGTGAGCACCAGGTCGGTGGCGGTCACGCCCTCGCGCAGCTGGCCCGTCATCTCAAAGCCCACCACATCGGGGGTGAGGAAATACACGGGCTGGCCCAGCATGGCGGCCTCGGCCTCGATGCCACCCACGCCCCAGCCGACCACGCCAATGCCGTTGATCATGGTGGTGTGGCTGTCGGTGCCCACCAGGGTGTCGGGGTAGTAGACGCCATCTTTGCGCTTGTGCACGCCGCGCGCCAGGTATTCGAGGTTGACCTGGTGCACGATGCCGAAGCCCGGTGGCACCACGCCAAAGGTGTTAAAGGCCTGCATGCCCCATTTCATGAACTCGTAGCGCTCGCGGTTGCGCTGGAATTCGAGCTTCATGTTCAGGTCGAGCGAATTCTTCTTGCCGTAGTGGTCCACCATGATGGAGTGGTCCACCACCAGGTCCACGGGCACCAGGGGTTCGATCTTCTTGGGGTTCTTGCCCAGCTTGGCGGCCACGCTGCGCATGGCGGCCAGGTCGGCCAGCAGCGGCACGCCGGTGAAGTCCTGCAGCACCACACGCGAGACAACGAAGGGGATCTCGTCCTTGCGCTCGGCATTGGGCGCCCAGCGGGCCAGTTGCTCCACATGCTCTGGCGTCACCTTGCGGCCATCGCAGTTGCGCAGCACCGATTCGAGCACGATACGGATCGACACCGGCAGGCGCTGGATCTGCGGGAACTGCTGGGCCAGCGCGGGCAGGGAGTAGAACTTGCCCTCCTTGCCCGATGCGGTCTTGAAGCCCTTGAGCGTGTTGGCAAACGCGTGGCGTGCGGGCCGGGACGATGGGGTGGCTGGCGGCTTGGGCGATGAGGCCATGGCGAACTCCTTGATGAAAAGGCGACAGCGCCTATTCTGGCAGTCCCCCATGACGGTGCAATCGCTGGGGGTATGTGCCCCCGTGCCCACAGGCCCATCGGAGGGGCTCAGGCGACGCGTTACCCACCTTTTCAAGGAAAAAGTCGCCCAAGCGCTACATGAACATGCCCTGATAGCTATTAAATTTATAGCAATTGCCCACTAGGCTGCAGCCCATGCAGGCATGCGGCGCACCCCCATCCACTGCAGCTCGGCAATGACTGCCACCGAAACCACATGCACCACCAGATAGGCCTGGCCCAGGAATGTGGGTGCGACGGCATTGCCCAGCAGCAGCGCCAGGCTGGCCAGCGCCCACCCGAAATTGGCAACGATCAGCACCCACAGGCTGCCACGCGGCAAAGTGTGCGCACGGGCAATGCGGGTGGCCAGCGCTGCGTAGCCCAGCAGCAAGACGCCCGACACCACCAGCAGGCCGGACGGCAGCCCCAGCCATTCGGCCAATGACGCCGTCAGCAGCAAATGCAAAGCGCCCAGCAGCAGCCCGGTGGACGCATCGAACCAGACCAGGGCACGCAAGAAGGCGGGGGAAGACAGCAGGTTGAACATGACAAGCTCCTTGGAGGGTTGAAGAAGCCTGCATGGTTGCCGCCGAGGCGCATGGCGTCGATAACGTGCCAGGTAATGGCCGCTGCGCAGCTTGGGCCTAGGATGCTGGGCATGACGTCCACACCTTCCACGCCCTCCCGCCGCACCCCGCGCCATCCGCTGCCGCACCGCGCTGTAACACCTGGGCCCGCCAGTTTTGGGGACCACCTGCGCACCTGGCGCCAGCAGCGGCACCTGAGCCAGCTGGAGCTGGCCGACGAGGCGGACATCTCCACGCGGCACGTGAGCTTCATGGAGACCGGCCGCACCAACCCCAGTCGCGACATGGTGCTGCGCCTGTGCGAGCGCTTGGCCATCCCGCTGCGCGAGCGCAACACACTGCTGGTGGCGGCTGGCTACGCCCCCATGTACCGCGAGCGCGCGCTGGACGACCCGGCACTGGCCGCCGCGCGCCAGGCGGTGGAATTGGTCCTCAAGGGCCACGAACCCTGCCCCGCCATCGCACTTGACCGCTGCTGGAACGTGGTGGCCGCTAACCGCGCTGCACAAGCCCTGCTGGCTGCACATGTCAGCCCCGAACTGCTCGCGCCCCCAGTCAACGTATTTCGCCTGAGCCTGCACCCGGACGGATTGGCCTCACGCATCGCCAATCTGGCGCAATGGCGCCACCACCTCTTCGAGCGCCTGCGCCAGCAGATTCATGCCACGGCCGACCCCGCCTTGCTGGCCCTACAGGCAGAACTGCTCGAATATCCCGCACCCGAGGAATCGCCCCCGCTCGTCATGGCCGGAGAAATGTTGGGAGTCGTGATGCCGTTTTTTTTTGAAAGCGTGCATGGCATGTTGTCCCTCATCAGCACCACGACCATATTCGGCACCCCGGTGGATGTGACCTTGCAGGAACTGGCCGTGGAATCGTTTTTCCCGGCCGATGCATTTACCGCGCAAGTACTGCGGGAGATGGCGCAGCAATATGCTGCGGATTGACCACCCAGGGCCCGAGTGCCGACAACAAGCCGACACTTGTTTGGCACGATGGTCGGCTTGAGGCCTGCGCAGCCTGCATCGCGATAACCCCCAATAAGAGCAGCATGCGGATTTTAGCGGCGATGGGATGTACCGGTACTCCAGATGCTGGAAGGGACGCGATAGCCATGCCCCAAAACCTCCAACCATGCCACGCCCAAAAAAATAGCCCGCAGTAGCGGGTTATTTTTGGGCACAGGGGTGCTGATTCTCAGATGGCGAACTTTTCGCGGTTTTCGTTCTGAATCCACTTGGGCGCTTTACCACGGCCCGTCCATGTCTGGCCGGTGGCTGGGTCGCGGTACTTGGGAGCCACCTTGGTGCCCGCCGTGGAGCTGCGGCCGGTCTTGCCAGCGGCCTTGACGGCTGGAAACACGTCCTGGGCGGTCAAACCATATTCGGCCACCAGAGAGCGAACTTGGGACACAGCATCCGCCAATTCCCGGCGACGGGCTTCGCTGATTTGTTGCTCAAGGGCTTCACGCTGCTTCAAAAGTTCTTTGTAGCTGGTCATGGTGTCTGAATAAGGAATTAGGGTTGGAGACTTGGCGATTATATGAATAACAGGAGGCATGCCACATGCCGCGGTAAAAATTCTGCATTAAGAAACCACAGAAATGTGGCCTGCATATTTATCAGAAAGCTATCTCCTGGCGCAAAGCCCCGTAAAAACTTCAAAGAGCACTTCGGATCTGCACCCATACAGGTCAATGCGCTGGCCTACACCCCCAGCGCTTGAAATATCCAGCCCATACACATCCTCTTTTCGTCTACGGCAGATAAACGCGCAGCTTCTGCCATCAAAATGCGGCTGCGATGTAATGGCGTGCGCTATCTCCCTCGGGCAAGGGGCTGAATATGCTGGCACACCCTGGGTTAGCAGACACGCCTGCGCCCATCCAGGCAACCCACGCTCCCCAACACCCACTGCGCAGTGAGGGGCAGTGCTCCACGTGAAAAGCCTCGCGTGAAGCCCATTGCGCCTCAGCAGAAAATCAAGGCTTCACTCCACACCCTTTACGACCCCAAACCATCATGGCTATTTACTGTATCGGCGACGTCCAGGGCTGCGACGGCGCTCTGGGGCGCCTGCTGGACACCATCGGCTTTTCTGCCAGCCGGGACACGGTGTACCTGCTCGGGGACCTCGTCAACCGCGGCCCCGACTCCGCCGCCGCGTTGCGCCGCTGCATGCAGCAGGGGGATGCCATCCGCTGCCTGCTGGGCAACCACGACCTGCACTTGCTCGCTGCCGCACATGGCGCGCGCAAGCCGTCGCGCCGCGATACCTTGGCCTCGGTGCTCGACGCCCCGGACCGCAGCGCTTTGCTCGAATGGCTGCGTCATCAACCCTTGGCGCGGTCCCACGAGCATTCCGGTCAGACCCTGCTGATGGTGCATGCGGGCGTGGTCCCTGCCTGGAGCACCGCAGACACGCTGGTGCGCGCGCAGGAGGTGCAGGATGTGCTGCGCAGCCCGGATTTGCCCGCCTTTCTGCACGCCATGTACGGCAACACGCCCGATCACTGGGATGACGACCTCACGGGCACAGACCGGCTTCGTGTGATCGTCAACGCATTGACACGCATGCGCTTTTGCTCATCGGGTGGGGTGATGGATTTTGAGAGCACCGAGAGCGCCAGCGCCGCCCCGGAGGGCCTGATGCCCTGGTTTGACGTGCCGGGTCGGCGCACCGCTGGCACCTTGATGGCCTTTGGCCACTGGTCCACGCTGGGGTGGCTCAACCGCAGCGACCTGCTGGGCCTGGACACCGGCTGTGTGTGGGGAGGCTGCCTGAGCGCCGTGCGTTTTGGCAAGACGCTGGCTGACCGCGAGCTGCTGCAGGTGCACTGCGAACAGGCGCAGCAGCCGGGCTAGAGAGAGCAGGCGCTAGGGAGATGAGAGGCCCGGGCAGACAACAAGCCCGGGACAGGCAAGACGGCAGTCAGCGCAAAGAGAGCGCTTGCGCTTATTGCGTGGAGGTTTCTGGCTGCACAGCCTTGAACAAGGCGGCCACTTTGCGCTTGGGTTTGATGTTGGCCGAAATGCTGCTGCGCGCGGGCGACTTGGCTGCGGCCTCCCAGGCGGGGGCGGTATCCGCATTGCTGGGTTCGTAAGGCTTTTCGAAGAAGGGGTCACGCGATGCGACCGCTGGGCGGAAGCCTCGGTGGTGTTCACGCGGCTCGCGGCGCTCGTTGCGTTCGCGCACGGCGGCGGGAATCACATCGCGCGGGTCTCCGGCCTCGCCCGATTCGCGCCATGCGCGGCGGCCGTCATTGATGCGGCCGCGAGGGCGGTCTTCTTCGTACTCGATGGCTTCGAGATCGATCTTCTTCTTGATCAGCTTCTCGATGTCAGCCACCAGGCGGGCATCGCTGCCCGACACCAGCGTGACGGCCAAACCCGACGCGCCCGCACGGCCCGTGCGGCCGATGCGGTGCACATAGTCTTCGGCGTTGAACGGCACGTCGAAGTTGAACACCGCAGGCACGTCCTTGATGTCGAGGCCGCGCGCGGCCACATCGGTACAGACCAGCAGATCGACTTCGCCCTTTTTGAAGGCTTCCAGCGCCTTCAGACGCTCGTCCTGGCTCTTGTCGCCGTGCAGCGCGGCGGTCTTGAGGCCCTCGCGCTCCAGGCTGCGCGCCAAACGGGCGCAACCGAGCTTGCTGTTCACGAAGATGAACGCCTGCTTGATGCCACGGGTCTTGAGCACTTGGTGAATGGCGCGGCGCTTGTCATCGTCGTTAGCGCTGTAGAAGCGCTGTTCCACGGTGGAGGCCGTTTCGTTCGGGCGGGCCACCTCGATGGTGATGGGGTTTTGCAGGTAGCTGCTGGCCAGGCGCTTGATCTCGGGCGAGAAAGTGGCGCTGAACAGCAGTGTGGTGCGCTGCTTGGGCAGATAGCTCAGGATACGCTGCAGATCCGGCAGGAAGCCGATGTCCAGCATGCGATCCGCCTCGTCGAGCACCACGTACTCGACCTGGTTGAGCACCGCGTTCTTGGCTTCAATATGGTCTAGCAGGCGGCCGGGGGTGGCCACCAGCACCTCGACGCCCTTTTTCAGTTCGATGGTCTGGGGCTTCATGTCCATGCCGCCAAACACCACGGTGCTGCGCAGCTTGGTGTGCTTGGCGTACAGGGCGATCTGCTGGGCCACCTGGTCCGCCAGCTCGCGGGTGGGCAGCAGCACCAGGGCGCGCACGGGATGGCGCGCAGGGGATGTAGAGCTGTTCTCGTGCTTGAGCAGACGCTGCAGCAGGGGCAGCGAGAAGGCAGCCGTTTTGCCGGTGCCGGTCTGGGCGGCGCCCATCACGTCTTGGCCGGTGAGCACCACCGGGATGGCCTGCGCCTGGATGGGCGTCATGGACTCGTAGCCCATTTCGGCTACGGCGCGCGCCAGCGGCTCAGCCAGCGATAGATTGGAAAAGGAACTTGTCATTTAGCCCTCTATTGTCGCACCGGTGGCCCAAAAAGCGATTTTTTAGGCCCGGAGCGGCAAAAATGCGGTAAACGCAGTCAGCGCATTGGCACGCATTCGCTATTTATTTGATAGCTAACAGTGTATATTCAACCGGCGCTATTGCCCGTTTTGCGCAAATATCAGCCCTAGGGGGCAACGTTCCGCAACCCCTTGCTCCGCGTGCGGGCGTTGTGTGGTCGGCCAGGCATTGTCTGGACGGCGGGCCGGCTAAACATCCAAAGAACGTGCTCTGCCACCGAGGGCGGCAAAAGCCGCCCCATGAGACCCACCGCCTGTCCAGGCAGTGCACTGGACCTGTGTGCCAGCGCGTTATTCAGCGGCGCGCCTCAGCGTATCCACCACGGGGCGCAGCAGCACCTCACGCAGGCCCCACCAGCCCGCAGCCAGCGCCAGCACTGCGCCTGCCAGTGCCCCCGCCAGCGGCACCCAGGGAGCAGCCGTCCAGGTGAAGTCAAAAACGTAGCGGGCCAGTGCCCAGCCCACGCCCACGGCCACGGCACTGGCCAGAAAGCCCGCCAGCAGACCCACGCCCACCAGTTCGGCCCGCTGCACCTGGCGCAGCAGGCTGGCCCGGGCACCCACGGCCCGCATGATGGCGTACTCCCGTGCACGCTCTTCGCGGGTGGCGGTCACGGCGGCAAACAACACCACCAGCCCGGCCGCGAGCGTGAAGGCAAACAGAAACTCCACCGCCCGGATCACCTGTTCCAGCACCCGCTGCACCTGGGCAATGGTGGCGCCCATGTCCACATTGGTGATGTTGGGAAACTGGCGCACCAGCGCATTGTCAAAACCGTGGGTCTCGGGGGCGCGGTAGGCGGCCAGGTAGGTGACCGGAACGTCCTTGACCTCTGCCACCGGGTACATCACAAAGAAGTTGGCGCGCATGGAGCCCCAGTCCACCTTGCGCAGGCTGGTGATGCGGGCCTCGTCCTGTACACCGCCCATATCGAACTGCAAGCGGTCCCCCAACTGCAGGCCCAAAGTTTGGGCAATACCTTCTTCCACACTGATGGCGCCCTCCTCACCCGGCGTCCAGCGTCCGGCCACCACCTGGTTGTGGGGCGGTGCCTCCAGGGCGTTGGAGAGGTTGAATTCACGGTCCACCAGCCTCTTGGCGCGGTCGTCGGTGTAGTTGTCGGGGCCCACCGGCTTGCCGTTCACGGCCACCAGGCGACCCCGGATCATGGGGTACCAGTCGTAGCGCGCCACGCCGCTGTCCTTGAGCGTCTGCTGAAACGCCTCGGACTGGTCTGGCATCACGTTGATGACAAAGCGATTGGGCGCGTCGGGCGGCGTCGCCTTGCGCCAGCTGCTGATGAGGTCGGTGCGCAGCAGCACCAGCAGCACCAGGGCCAGCAAGCCCACGGCCAGGCTGCTGACCTGCACCACGGCATAGGCCGGGCGTGCAGAGATCTGCCGCGTGGCCAGCACCAGCCAGCGCGGGGCCGTGGCCTCGATCACACTCTTGCGCAACAGCTTGACTGCCACCCAAGACAACCCCGCAAACAGCGCCACCGCCCCCGCGAAGCCGCCGACAGCAATCAGCCCCAGCTTGATGTCGCTGCTCACTGCCAGCAACAGCGCCGCAAAGCCCGCTATGCCGACTCCCAGCACCGCCAGCGAGGCAGGCTTGAGCCCGCCCACATCGCGCCGGATCACCCGCAGCGGCGGCACCTGCGCCAGTTGCAGCACCGGCGGCAGGCCAAACGCCAACAACAGCGTGAGCCCCATGCCCAGGCCAAACACCACCGGCCACAGGCTGGGCGGCGGCAGGGCCGACTCCACCAGGCCCGCCAACAGCAGCACGAAGGCGTAATGCACCACGTAGCCCAGCGCAACACCCAGCGAGCTGGCAAACAGGCCAATGAGCGCGAACTCGGTGGTGTAGGCCCCCGCAATGGTGCGCTGGCTCTGCCCCAGCACGCGCAACATGGCCGAGGCGTCGAGGTGCTCGGCCGCAAACCCGCGCGCGGCCAGCGCCACGGCCACGGCCGAGAGCAACGCAGCCAGCAGCGCCACCAGGCTCAGGAATTTCTGGGCGCGGTCCAGCGTCTGGCGCATTTCGGGGCGGCCGCTTTCCAGCGACTCCACGCGCACGCCATGCACTTCGGGTTTTTTGGCTTCGGCCACTGCCCACTCGTTGAACGCCTGGATGGCAGGCGCCGGGCCGATGACGGCAAAGCGATACGTCAGGCGGCTGGCCGGCTGCACTAGGCCCGTGACGGGCAGGTCACCTTCGTTGACCATGACCCGCGGCGCAAAGCTCATGAAGCCCGCGCCCCGGTCCGGCTCAATGACGATGATGCGCGCAATGCGCAGCTGTGCATCACCCAGCAACAGCTTGTCGCCCATGGCAAGGTTCAGCGATTCGAGCAGCGGCGCATCCACCCACACCTCGCCGGGCGCCGGGATGTCGCGCGTCGGCTGCTCCAGCGCGCCAGGAGCATCCGCCACCGTGAGGCTGCCGCGTAGCGGGTAGCCCGGCTGCACGCTCTTGAGTGCCACCAGCTTGCTGGCACCACCCTGCGCATCGCTCGCGCGGCCCATGGTCGGAAAGCCCAGCGTGGTCACCGACTGGAGCCCGAGCGCCTTGGCGCGCTCCACAAAAGCGGCTGGCGTCGGGTTGTCGCTGGCCACCACTGCATCACCCCCCAGCAGTTGCAGGGCATCGCGCTGCAGGCCCCCTTGCAGGCGGTCCGCAAAAAACCCCACTGACGTGAGCGCGGCCACGGCCAGGGTGACGGCCACGATCAGCAGGCGCAACTCGCCCGCACGCAGGTCCCGGGCCAGGGTGCGCCAGCCAAGGCGCAAGAAAGACAGGTTCATGGGCGGACCTTAGCGCAAAGCAAACGGGCTGGCGGTGTGTGGGGTGTTAGTCCCGGATCAAGGCCAACCTTCACGGCCGCGCGGCGGGGGTGGCAGCGGGCGCGGTCGCCGCAGCCGTCGACAGCGCCGGTTCTGCCGTGTCCGCTGCCAAGGAGGGGATTTCGTTGGTGGCGTTGGTCGCCAGCGCCTGCAGCCGTTGCTCCAGTGCCTGCAACACCGGGGTGATCTTCGGGCCCACGCGGATCTGCGGGTTCGAGAAGCCATCGACTTTTCCGGCCTCGACCTCGCGCTGCTGGATCAGCGGAACCGCTTTGGCAAATGCCTCGGTAAAAGAATGGGTCTGGCGCAGTTGCTCGTGAAACACCGCGCGGCCAAAAAAGGTCAGCTCCGACAACCTGCCGCAGCCATACGAGGTGTGGGTGGCATCGGCCGCCGTCATGATCAGGGTGCTGTCCGTGGCCAGCGGGTCGATCCAGCCTCCGGAGAAGCATGCGGACACCGCGATCACTCGGTTGCGGATGCCCGCCTCATCGAGCGCTGCACGCAGCATCTCGGGTGTCACCGGCGGCACCTCCAGCGGCCAATGCGACGCCGCCAGCTCATGGTTGCGCGCGCCGTGCGAGGTCATGTAGATCACCAGCACATCGTGCTCACGATCCATGCGTGCGGCCAGGGCCCCAATGGCGCGCTGCAGGTTCTCGGGCGTTGCCCACGGGTGGGTCTTCGCAGTGTCCGCATGGTTGAGCAGGTGCAGCACCCGCCCCTGGGCGTCAAACCGCTCCTGCAGCAGCGTGCTGACCATGCTGCTTTCGCGGCGGAACACGTTTTCATCTGCATAGGGGGCAAACACCAGCCCGTACACATCCGTCACCCCAGGGCGCTCTGGCGCCAAGGCCTCCACCTGCTGTTGCCACAGCAGCTGCTGGTCTTCAAACAGGCCCTGTGACAGCGTCAGGTGTGCAGGGTCCGGAGGCGGAGCACCGTCGGCAGACTGCGCAGAGGCATCCGCCAGCGCCTGGGCGTCCTCCTCCCAGGGCTGGTCCTGAAACTGCCACATGCCCACGCCCACCACTGCGGCCATCACCAGCCCAAACACCGCGGTTCGCACACGGGAGCGGATGAAGCGTGCGCTCACAACCACCAGGGCGGCCAGCACCCACACAGTGAGCACACCATAGGCGACCCAGAAAACGATGCTGGCCACCGCGCCGCTCCACCACTCCGGCTGGTGAACCGCCATCCCCATCAACACATACAGCACCAGCAAGGGGCCCAGAGGGGCCCACGCCGAGAGCACATACCAGGCCGCCAATCCGCCGGAAAGGCCGAGGGACCCAGGCTCGCCCGCCAGGGCCAGCGCTCGCTGTGCGGGCGCCATGGCCCACCATGCCAGCCACAGCAGCACCAGGCCGCTCCACATGGGTGCAAGCCAACCCCGCAGGCTGAACTGCGCAGGGCCCACCACCTGCCACCGTGCGGCCCCCACCAGCAGCGCCGCGCTGATCAGCGACAGCACCAGCAATTGCCAGGGCGTAGGCGCTGCGGCCCCCGTGCGCGGCGCAAGGAACAAGGCCGCGCGCAATCCCTCGCGCATCCAGCCCCACAGCGAAAGGCGTTCCGGCGCAAGAGCCGCCCTGCCTACCAGCGATGGCGGCGGGTCTTGCGGCGATCGGCCCAAAGGAACTTCAATTTCCGTGTGGGCCAACTCGGGGCCCCACTGGCTGGGTAACGTGTCGGCCCAGGTGCTGCTGCTGGCGTTCAGGTCTTTCATGCGCGCATCATGCCATCGCAGGTTGACGTCTTGATGCGCATGACCGCAGTCGAAACACGGAGGCTGCGCGCCACTCCGCGAGCCCCTGAGCTGAGCAATCCATAGCCTGGTCCATGGCGCCATTGCCCCGGCGCTGGTACCGCTGGCAAGGGCCTTCCCAACGGCAAAATAAAACTAGAAATAATATTGATTTGATATTAAATAACTTATGGAGCATAATTCGACTTGTTGCAGTTACCGCTCACAACGCGAGCCGTCATCGCAACCCCTGCCTCCACGCGATTTCAACGCCCCAGGTAGGCCGCTTTCGGCGACGCTTGTCGCCCAGTGGGTCTGAAGAGCTGCAGCCCACCGAGTCCCTCGATGCTCACGCAAGCCTGTGCAGGTCTGCGTTCCCGAATGCACCAGATTTCAAATAACGCCATTTCCATGGGCCAGTACGTCGTTTCGCCCGCGACACACCCAACCGACTGCGGCGGCTTTCGCGCCTCCTTCTCGGTCCAGCGCGCCGCAGGCAACGGCAGCTACTGCCGCGTATTCCGTTTTGACAAAGCCTTTGCCTCGCGCGAGGCGGCGCGGCTCTTTGCAGTCACCCAGGGCTGGCTCCAGACCTGCATGGCGCACCCGCCTGTGTGCTGATGGATTGATCTGCCAACGCCAGATCGTTTTCACCAGTCACCCCATTCCACCCCTTCAGTTGCCAGGCCAGCCGGCGCGCGCAGCTGTCTCCCCACGGTACGCTTTTCGTGCGCACCGCATCTCAGAAAGGCTCTTCCATGAGCAGCAAAATCTACGTGGGCAACCTGCCCTACTCCGTGACCGACGCCACCCTCGAAAGCAACTTCGCCGAGTTCGGCGGCGTGTCTTCCGCCAAGGTCATGATGGACCGCGAAACCGGACGCTCCAAAGGCTTTGGATTCGTGGAAATGGCCAATGCCGAAGTGGCCCAGGCCGCCATCAGCGCACTGCACGGCATGTCCGTGGATGGACGCTCGATCGTGGTCAACCTCGCCCGCCCCCGTGAAACCACCGGCGGTGCCGGCGGCTACAGCGCCTCGGGTTACAACACCAACAAGCGCTCGGACGTTGGCTATGGCAACGGCGGCTTTGGCGGCGGTCGCTACTAAGCCCTGACGATCCACAACGAAAAGCCGGCGCTCAGACGCCGGCTTTTTTTCGTCCTGCCCCCATCCGGCGGTGCACGCCCAGCGCCTCTGGGCCTCAGCGTGGGCCAGCACTCTGCACGGGTGGCACAACGGGTGCCTGCGCCAGCTCCGGCTGCAGAACCAGGCGGTGCGCACCGCTGTAGCAGACAAAGCGGCGATTGGTCGCGCGCCCGATGGCGCACAGGCCCAACTGCTGGGCCACCGCATGACCCATCTGTGTCATGCCGCTGCGGGACACCACGACGGGCACCCCCATCTGCGCGGACTTGATGACCATCTCGCTGGTGAGGCGGCCCGTGGTGTAGAACACCTTGTCTGCCCCCGACATAGGAACGGGCGTGGAGCCTTCAGCGGCGCCGCCTGACGCAGGCTTTTCAGGGTTCATCCACATCCAGCCGGCGATGGTGTCGATGGCGTTGTGGCGTCCGACATCCTCCACAAAGGTGAGCAACTCTTCGCCCTGGAACAACGCGCAGCCGTGGACCGAGCCGGACGACTTGTAGGTGGTCTCCTTGAGGCGAATCGCATTGACGATGCCGTAAAGCTGGCCCTGGGTCAGGCGGGCGTCGGGCAACTGAATGCGGTCCACTTCGTCCATCAGCCCGCCAAACACGCTGCCTTGCCCGCAGCCCGTGGTGACGACCTTGCTAGCCGTGCGCTCTTCAATGCGCGCAATACCGTGGCGCGTGCGCACGGCGGCCGCATGCACCTCCCAGTCGACCGTGATGGATTCGATGTCGTACACCGACTCGACGAGCCGCTGGTTGCGCAAGTAGCCCAGCACCAGCAACTCCGGTTGCGCACCCAATGTCATCAGCGTGACGAGCTCGCGCTTGTCCACATAAATCGTCAACGGACGCTCGGCCGGGATCTGCACCTGCTCGCGCTCGCCCAGCTCATTCACGATCTCCACCGCGTGGGTGAGCGGTGCATGGGCCCGCGTCAAGCGCGGCAGCGCGGGCATGGACGAGCCGGAAGGGGCAGATGAAGAACTCATGGGGCAAATATACGCAGTGCGACACGCCAGCGGTGGGCGAAAGGGAATAGGTTGCGAAGTGGTTGCGCCACAGTGCCCCGGCATGTGGGCCCCGCCAGGCACCCTTCGCACCACCGCCCACAAAAAAGCCGCGCCCCACAAGGGAACGCGGCCCGTGGCCTGAAGCGACAGTGTGCGTCAGGACTTGGAGGCTGGCGCAGCCGCTGCTGCGGGCACCTGCGTGCTCGGAGGGCTGCTGGCCGTGCCTGGTGGCGAATGGGCGCCTGCGGCCTCGGCCGGTTTGGCGGCTGGCGGTGTGTAGGCGAAGGGGCCGGGATCGGCGCAAGCAGCTCCACCCGCAGCCGCTGGTTTGGCCGAGGGCGTGGTCTTGCGGTAGTGCGCAGCCACCTTGTCTTGCGAGAGGCACAGCTTGTAGTTGTCCACCTTGCCGGCCCATGCGGCCTTGGCGGCAGCTTCGGCGGCCTTGGCAGCGGCCTCGGGGGATGGAGCCGGCAGCTTGGCGGACGCCAGCGTGCACAAGCCGGCGGCACACAGGGCCACCACGGTTTTGGGGGTGAGGAATTGCATTGTTGTCATGGAGCGCCTCATGCCTGAACGGGCTTGTCTGCAGCGGCTTCCCCGGCGGGGGTGGTCGCGCTGCGCTGTTTGGGGATCTTGCCAGCCTGGATATCGTCGTACCACAGCTCGTGGTGCTCCTTGGCCCAGGTCTCATCAACGTAACCCGTGCGCATGGCCTTGTAGGCGCCCTGCATGCCCACGGTGCCCATGTAGATGTGGCCCATGAACATCACCATCATCACCACCGTCGCCACGGCATGCACCATGTGTGCGATCTGCATGGTGCCGCGCTCATAGATCAGGCCGGGGATCAGCTTGTCGAGCACCAACCCCGAGGCGACCACGATGAAGCCCAGCCCCAGCACGCCAGCCCAGAAGACCACCTTTTCGCCCGCGTTGAAGCGATGCGAAGGAACCTCGTGACCCGACAGCAGACCACCGCCTTTCACGATCCAGGTGATGTCTTCCTTGGTGGGCAGGTTGTCTTTCACAAACGTGAAGAACACGATGATCAGAGAGACCGCGAACAAGGGACCCGCAAAGTTGTGCACGTTCTTGAGCGCGTAGGTCAGCCAGCCAAACAGCGTGCTGCCCATCACCGGCAGCAGGAAGAACTTGCCAAACGCCATCACCAGGCCAGACAACGCCAGGGCCACGAAAGCAATGGCATTCGCCCAGTGTGCCGACCGCTCGAAGGGCGTGAAGCGCTCGATCTTGCGGCCCGTCTCGGCGCCGTGCAACATGATCATGCCCTTGCGCCAGTAAAACAGCGCAATCGCACCCGCCACGATCAGCAGCAACGACCCACCGTACGGAATGATCCAGTTGTTGCGCACCTGCCGCCAGGCTTCGCCCGCGTTGGTCACCCGCGAGCCGGGGTACTGCACAAAGCGCTGGATCAGGTTGCCCGCCTCGGGCGCCTGGGTCACCGGCAGGCTGCTGTAGCCCGTCACGCCCTGCCCGACCTGGCGCCACATGGGCGCGTTGTTACCGGGCTGCACCTTCATGCGTTCGCCGTTGCTCTGTTCCGCGTATTTGGGGTCAGCGCTGGCGTCGGGTTTGACCTGAAAGATGTTCTGGCTTTGCACGCCGCCCACGGCAGCGGGCGCGGTGACGGTAGCGGGCGCCGAGGGGGCCGCTGCCTCTGCGTCTGGCGCAGCTGGCTGCGCCTGTGCGCCAGCCAGCCCACAGGCCAGACTAGCCGCCAGGGCCATGGACCACACGATGTATTTCATGGTGGACCTCACTTCGCCTGGGTGCGGGTGTATTCGTTCTGGCCGTACTGCTGGCGCGCTTTCAACTGCGCTTCCCAGCTGGATTTGTCACCGGCTTTCCAGCCAGGCTGCGTGAAGTTGCTGCCAGTGCCCGCGTAAGGCGGAGCATCGCTGCGGATGCCCATGCCGGTCTGCGGTTTCTCGCCGCAGGCTGTGAGTGCCAGGGCGGCCACCGCAGCGGCCAGGGTCAGGTGTACGGTGCGCTGCATCATGACTTGCCTCCTGCAGGCTGGCCTGCCTGTTGAGAGCCGTAGGCCGTGCCCCAGCCCCACACCTCGGCACCCTTGCCGCGCTGCACCACGCGGTTGCGGAAGATGTCCGCCACCACATCGCCATCACCGGCCAACAGGGCCTTGGTCGAGCACATTTCGGCGCAGGCGGGCAGTTTGCCCTCGGCCAGTCGGTTGCGGCCGTATTTTTCAAACTCGGCCTGGCTGCCGTGGGTCTCAGGGCCACCGGCGCAGAAGGTGCACTTGTCCATCTTGCCGCGCACACCAAAAGTGCCGGATGCAGGGAACTGCGGTGCGCCAAAGGGGCAGGCATAGCTGCAGTAGCCGCAGCCGATGCACACGTCCTTGTCGTGCAGCACCACACCCTCTTCGGTGCGGTAGAAGCAATTGACGGGGCAAACCGCCATGCAGGGTGCATCGCTGCAATGCATGCAGGCCACCGAGATGGACTTCTCGCCCGGCACACCGTCGTTCAGTGTGACCACGCGGCGGCGGTTCACGCCCCAGGGTACTTCATGTTCATTCTTGCAGGCGGTCACGCAGCCGTTGCACTCGATGCAGCGCTCTGCGTCGCAGATGAATTTCATTCGTGCCATGTGTGTCTCCTTGCGTGGCGCGATCAGGCGCGTTCCACGTTGCAGATCGTGGTCTTGGTTTCTTGCATCATGGTCACGCTGTCGTAGCCATAGGTGGTGGCGGTGTTCACGGCTTCACCGCGCACCACGGGCGCTGCGCCCTTGGGGTAATACGCCAACATGTCCGTCCCTTGCCAGCGGCCCGAGAAGTGAAACGGCATCCACACCGTGTCGGGAGCCACACGCTCGGTGACCAGCGCCTGCACGTTGATGCGGGCGCCCGTGGGCGAACTGAGCCACACGCGCTCGCCGTTGCGAATGCCCCGGTCCGCAGCGGTCTTGGGGTTGATCTCGACAAACGATTCCTGCTGCAACTCTGCCAGCCAGGGGTTGGAGCGGGTTTCCTCGCCGCCGCCTTCGTACTCGACCAGACGGCCCGAGCTCATGATGAGCGGGAACTTCTCGCTCACCTTGTCAGCAATGTTCTTTTCCTGCACGGTCTTGTAGAGCGTGGGCAGGCGCCAGAAGGCCTTCTTGTCGTCGTGGGTCGGGTACTTGGCCATGAGGTCCGGTCGCGTTCCATACAGGGGCTCGCGGTGCTGCGGAATGGCATCAGGGAAGTTCCACACCACGGCGCGCGCCTTGGCGTTGCCAAAAGGATGGCAACCATGCTTCAGGGCCACACGGATGATCGCGCCGGTGGGGTCGGTCTTCCAGTTCTTGCCTTCGGCCTTGGCCTTCTCGGCATCGCTCAGGTCGTCCCACCAGCCCAGCTTTTTCAGCAGCACATGGTCGAACTCAGGGTAGCCCGTGGTGATCTCGCAGCCCAGCGAATGCGAGCCGTCTTCGGCCAGCAGGTTGACGCCGTCTTTTTCCACCCCGAAGTTCGCGCGGAAGTTGCCACCACCATCCATCACGTGCTTGGAGGTGTCGTACAGGTTAGGCGAGCCGGGGTGCTTGAGCTCGGGCGTGCCATAGCAGGGCCAGGGCAGGCCAAAGTAGTCGCCGCCAAAGTCGTAGCCGGTTTCCTTGTCCTTACCGCCCTTGGCCTTGAGGGTCTTCACGTCGAACAAGTGCATGTTCTTCATGTGGGCCTTCAGGCGCTCAGGGCTTTGGCCGGTGTAGCCAATGGTCCAGACCGACTTGTTGATTTCGCGCAGGATGTCCTCGGGCACGGGCTCGTCCATGCCCTTGACCTTCTGCATCTTGTAGTTCTTGCACAGCTCATCGGCAAAGCCGAGCTTTTGCGCGAACTGGTACATGATCATGTGGTCAGAGCGGCTCTCCCACAGCGGCTCGATCACCTTCTCGCGCCACTGGATGGAACGGTTGGAGGCCGTACACGATCCGCTGGTCTCGAACTGCGTGGCCGCTGGCAGCAGGTACACCGCGCGGTTGGGGTTCAGGTCCTCGGCCTTGCCGGGCATGGCGGCCATGGCGGCGGTGGCCGATGGATAAGGGTCCACCACCACCAGCAGGTCCAGCTTGTCCATGGCGCGCTTCATTTCGAGACCGCGGGTCTGCGAGTTGGGCGCATGGCCCCAGAAGAACACGCCGCGCAGGTTGGAATCCTGATCGATCAGCTCGTTGTTCTCCAGCACGCCATCGATCCAGCGCGACACGGTGATGCCGTTCTTGGTCATCATCGCGGGCGATGCGTACTGCTTCTTGATCCACTCGAAGTCCACACCCCACACGTTGGCGAAGTGCTTCCACGAACCCTCGGCCAGGCCGTAGTAGCCGGGCAGCGAGTCGGGGTTGGGGCCGACGTCGGTCGCGCCCTGCACGTTGTCGTGGCCACGGAAAATGTTGGTGCCGCCGCCGCTCTTGCCAACGTTGCCCAGGGCCAGTTGCAGGATGCACGATGCACGCACCATGGCGTTGCCGATGGTGTGCTGGGTCTGCCCCATGCACCAGACGATGGTGCCGGGGTTGTTGTCGTGCAGCATCTTGGCGACCTTGAACATCTGGTCTTCCTTGACGCCGCAGGCCTCTTCCACCTTGTCCGGGGTCCACTTGGCCAGCACTTCGTCGCGCACCTTGTCCATGCCATAGACACGGTCGTTGATGTACTTCTTGTCTTCCCAGCCGTTCTTGAAGATGTGGTACAGCAGACCGAACAGGAACGGAATATCGGTGCCCGAGCGGATGCGCACGTACTCGTCGGCCTTGGCCGCTGTACGGGTGAAGCGCGGATCTACCACGATCATCTTGCAGCCGGTTTCCTTGGCGTGCAGCATGTGCAGCATGGACACCGGATGGGCCTCGGCCGCATTGGAGCCGATGTACAGAGCGACCTTGCTGTTCTGCATGTCGTTGTACGAATTGGTCATGGCGCCATAGCCCCAGGTGTTCGCCACACCTGCCACCGTGGTCGAGTGGCAAATGCGCGCCTGGTGGTCGCAGTTGTTGGTGCCCCAGAAGCTCACGAACTTGCGCAGCAGGTAGGCCTGTTCGTTGTTGTGCTTGGACGAGCCCACGAAGTACACGCTGTCAGGGCCGCTGGCCTTGCGCAGCTCCTGCATCTTGGCGGTGATCTCGTTCAGTGCCGTATCCCAGCTGATGCGCTCGTACTTGCCGTTGACGAGCTTCATGGGGTAACGCAGGCGGTACTCGCCGTGGCCGTGCTCACGCAACGCCGCGCCCTTGGCGCAGTGTGCGCCAAGGTTGATGGGCGAGTCGAACACCGCCTCCTGGCGCACCCACACACCGTTCTCAACCACCGCATCCACGGCGCAACCCACCGAGCAGTGGGTGCACACGGTGCGGCGCACTTCGATCTTGCTGTCGCCGATGCCAACCTTGGCACCTTCAGCGGCGTTGGATTTCTTGACCAGCGTGAGCTGGGACGCGGCGATGCCCACGCCCACCCCCAGACCGGAGCGACGCAGGAACGAGCGGCGGTCCATGGTGGGCAGGGCCTGCGACAGGCCACGGCGCAGGCTGTGCACAAAAGGCGACGCAGAGCTGTTGCCCTGCACGGAATGGGAAGACTTCTTGGTTAGCAACATGGCGTGCCCCGATGTCAGAGTTGGGTGGTCTTGTAGTACTGCTTCACGCGGGCAGACAGGTGATAACCACCGCCCTTTTCGGGTGCGACGCGCGCGGGTTCGGACACCACGGCATCGGACGGAGCCACTTGGGGAAGGGCCACCACGGCTGCTGCGGCAGCGCCTACGGTGGCAGCACCGGAGAAGAAGCTCCGGCGGGAGGAATTTGGCTGGCTGTTCTGCATGCTTGTCTCCAGAAAGGCTGGCAGCTATGAAACGGAATTCATACAGTCTATGTCAGTGTGTAAAAACCCGCCATCGGGCTTTACAACTCCCAGTAACACACTCATCTTTTGTAGCGGTCGAACTAGGGTTTACGAGCACTCCCAGGGATCAATCCAACATGTCGAAGCCTTGGGTCTCCACCGACACAAAGGCCCGCGTGAAGTGCGCCACAGCCGCATAAAACCGTGCTTGTGGCTGTGCAGCCAAGGCATCGCAGAGTTGCAAAACCCAGGGCTGCAGATGCGTTGAAAAAAATTCACGCTGGGATGTCAGGTTGCAGACAGCTACATCATCTCCCGCGATCAAGTAGCGCATCACCTCCAGCAGGTAGGCCACATGGTCCTCGGTCTCGGGCATGACCTCATCCCGCGCCAGGCCCAGTTGCTGCAGATCGGTGCGCAGGCGCGCCAGCGGCTTTTCATTGAGAAACCCGCTGAGGTAGTGCGAGCCGTACAGAAACACTTCAGGCTTGCCCACGCCGCCAAACAGCCGATCAAACTCCTGCGCAATCTCAGCGTCGCTGAGCGCACGCGACGCTGCCACGAGTTGCTGCCAGGGCTCCTGCAAAAAGCCCCCGCTGGCGGGCGCCTCGGTCACGGCCACGCGCAAGGCGGACAACAGCTCCGGGCTGGGCGCCGCGTAATACAGCTGCGATAACAAACCGTACAGCTCGGCGCGGGCGGTTTCCTCATCGAGCGCAGAGCTGCCGCCCAGGGGAGTCAAGGTGGATGAGGCGCTCACAGGTCGGTCACTTTCGTCTCGTTTTCTGCGGAATACAGGTCGATCACACGGCAGTCGCTGCACATCTTCAAGCGCTCCAGCGCCTCGCCCTGGAACATGGGGTGGCCCGAGAGCTTGCCGAGCATGGCCTCGATGGCTTTCACCGTGCCAAAGGGTTTGCTGCAACGCACACAGGCCCAGGGCTTGGCCTCGTTGAGCACCCGCAGTTGCGCGCGCTCGGGCGTGAGCAGCAGGCGCGGTTGCAGGGTGATGGCGTCTTCCGGGCAGGTGGTGGCGCACAGGCCACACTGCACGCAGTTCTTTTCGATGAAGCGCAATTGCGGCAGCTGCGGGTTGTCCTGCAGCGCACTGGCCGGGCAGGCGCTCACACAGCTCAGGCACAGGGTGCAGCGGTCCTTGTTGACCTCGATGGTGCCCAGAGGGGAGCCCACCGCGGGCAGCGCAATAGCCACAGGCCGCTCGGCCACGGGCATGGGGGCTTGCTCCGTCAGATGGTCGAGCGCCATCTCCAGCGTGCTGCGTTTCTCTTGCGCCACCGCAAAGCGGGCCGCCACGGCCGGGGTCTTCTGGCGCGTCTGGCCCAAAGCCTGCAGTGCCGCGTCCAGCGCGGTGGGGTGGTTGGCGCGCAGCAACTGCACATGGGTGCCGGTGTAGCCCAGGCCCCGCAGGATGGCCTGCGCCACATCCATTTGCGCCTGCAGGCCATCGAGGTACTGCGGGGCTTCTTCGTCGGTGCTCAGCACCACCACTTGCGAGGCGCCGTAGGCGATGGCACTCAGCCACAGGTCCACGCCGGTGCTGGCTGTGTGCCACAGCGCCACCGGGATCACATTGGCAGGCACTCCGTGCGCCAGCTTCAGTTGGGCGGCACGGCCGAGTTCTTCGACCAGCGACTGGCCGCGCTCCTGGCTGTGCAGCAGCACCACCGCATCCTTGCCACCGGCAGCCGCGTAGGTGGACAGCAGCGTCTTGAGCTTGGTGCCCTGATCCGTTGCGCTGGGGTAGGCATAGGTCAGCGCGCCCGTGGGGCACACGGTGGTGCAGGCACCGCAGCCCACACACAGGTTGGGGTTCACCTTGATTTGCTGACGGCTCTTGTCGCTGGCGATGGCCTCGGCCGAGCAGATGTCCACGCACGCATTGCAGCCCACGGTTTCGTTGCGGCTGTGGGCGCATAGCTTTTGTTTGTAGGCAAAAAACTTGGGCTTCTCGAACTCACCCACCAGCTCGCGCAGCTTGAGCAGCGTGCCCAGGTCCCGCCCGTCCCAGCGCAGGTAACCCTGCGGCAGCGCATGCTGCAAAAAGGTGGGCGTGGCGGTGGGCGCACGCAGGTCCAGCACCAGGTCAAAACGCTCGGTCTGCGCCGTGGCATCGCGAGTGAAGTCGATAGCCCCAGCGACCTGACACACCTTCACGCAGGCGCGGTGAGACTGGCAGGCGGCCAGGTCGATCTGGTAGTCGAGGCCGATGGCATTTTCAGGACAAGCCGCCACGCAGGCGTTGCAGCGGGTGCACAGGTCCAGGTCGATGGGGTTGTCGGCCGACCACTGCAGCTCGAACGCGCCCAACCAGCCCGTGAGGCCCGTGATGCGACCACCCAGCACCGGATAGCGCCGCGCCTGGGCGCCGCCGGCATTGCCGGGGCCTTGGGTGAACAGCGTCACATCGAGCACATCCGACACCAGGGCAGCGGCCTGCTCGGCCTGGTCCAGCGGGCCGATGATGAGCAAGCGGCCCGTGCTCTTGTAGGTGACCGTAGGCACGGGTGGCGGGTCGGGCAGACGCGCGGCTGCCAGCAGGGCGGCGATCTTGGGGCTGGCCTTGGCGGCATCGCGGCTCCAGCCCCCGGTTTCGCGGATGCTCACAAACCGGATGGGCGACACCGCCCCTTCGGTCTGCTGGCCCAGGTCGCCAAACAGGCGCTGCTCCTGGGTGCAGGCCACCACCACGTCCTGCCCGGACTGGATGGCCTTTTGGAACGCCCCTGCGTCGCGCCGGCACAGGGTGGAGTGAAGGGTCAGGTCTTCATGCAGTGCCTCGCCCAACGCCTTGGCGTTGAGGGGCATCGTCTGGTTGCAGTCGCAAATGAGCGTCGTGGTCATTGTGGGTATGGCTGGCTGGCGTGACCACCGCATCCTGGGCAGGGCGCGGGGCCACCTCAGGCTCGCTGGAAGGAACGCTAGGAACAGCGTTGCATACCCGGGACTGTGCCACGTCTGCGGGGCCTTGCGCCTCCGCATCATCCCGAGGCTGACTGGCCGGCGGGGATATTGGGGCCGCAGCAGCCGCATCCGGCGCCTGATAGCCCGGCAGACCGGGTGCAGCGGCCGATGCCTTTTTCTCGTGGTCAAAGAAGCCGAGCGCATGTGCGCTGGCCATCTTGCGCAGCATGCCTGCGGGCAGCGGGTCGGGCTGGGTGTAGTCGCCGACGTAGATGTCCAGACCGTCCATCACATTGAAGTGCGGGTCGGCAAACAGCTTCTTCATGGCCAGGTTGCGCACCTCGGGCGACACCGCGCGGGACACGAAGGGCTTGAAGTCCGATGCGGGGGTGAGCGCCTCGGCATCCGCCAGCGTGGGCGGTGGTGGCGAATCGGGTGCCGGGGTGACGGGGGGAGCTGGTGCAGCCGCAGCCGCAGCCACTGGCGCTGGCGCTGGCGACGGGCTTGGAGGCGCTATCTGCGGTGCAGGGGTGCGTGCAGGCGGCGGAGGGTCCTGCACAGGCTTGCCCGCCTGCACATCCTGCTTGCGGCGCGACCAGCGCCCGAGGAATCCATCAGCCATGGCCGCCTCCTCCGCCCCCGCCACGGAGCTTCTCGGTGGACACCGAGGCCGGGTTGCCAAAGCGGTCCTGCAAGGTGCGGAAGCTGTCCGGACGCTTGCGGCGCTTGGGCTCGGGCTGGTAATGCTCGGCCACAAAGGCACGCAGCGCCTCCACCACCTCGGGGTCGGCAGGCACCTGCTCGACCGTTTCCTGAGCGTCCAGCCAGCGGCCTGCGTCGTGATAGCTCAGGCTCACCGCCACGGGACGGGCCAGGGGGATAGCGCCGGTGCCCGTGTCTTCATCGCGCCGCCACATCACAAACCAGCAGGGAGCCGGGGAAGTGAGGTTGAGGTGGTAGCCCTCGGCATCGTCGCGGAATAGCTCCACACGAAAGCCGGGGAACAACCAGCGCTGCTCGCGCTCGTCCTGGATCAGCGGCCGGGGTTCGCTGCCGAAGGTGGGCTCGTGGACCACCACCTCGGCCAGCGACCACCGCCACGGCTGCCAGCGGTTGTCGATGTGCTCGCACCGCATGATCACGGCAACGTCGGTGTAGGGGCGCTCTGTCATGGGCGCTGACTGTACCCCCGGAGCCGCGCCATCGGCGGCAATGCCCGTAAAGCCCCCTTGCGCACCGTCAGCTTGCAGCGACTTCCAGCCGCTCCACGGCCACCGCGCAGTACTTGAACTCCGGAATCTTGCCAAACGGGTCCAGCGCCGCATTGGTCAGCAGATTGGCCGCTGCCTCCACGTACGCAAACGGCATGAACACCGTGCCACGCGGCATGCCGTCGTCACGGCGCACACGCACCTGCACCCTACCGCGCCGGGAACGAATACCCACCAGCGACCCGGGCTCCACCCCCAGCCGCGCCAGCTCGTCGCCATGCAGCGACGCTGTGGCCATGGGCTCGATGGCGTCGAGCACGGTGCTGCGCCGCGTCATGCTGCCGGTGTGCCAATGCTCCAGTTGGCGGCCGGTGATGAGCACGAGCGGAAAGTCGGCGTCGGGCTTTTCGGCCGCCGGGATCACGCTGGCGGGCACCAGTTGCAGGCGACCCGTGGGCGTGGGGAATTTGTCGATGAAGACGATGGGCTGGCCGGGGTCGTCAGGCGTGAGGCAGGGGTAGGTCACGCTGGACTCGCGTTCCAGCCGGTCCCAGGTGATGCCCTCGATGCTCGCGTGCATGGCCTGGCGCATTTCGTCGTACACGGCGGCCACGCCGGACTCTTCACCCGCGTAGTTCCAGCCCAGTCCCATGCGCTGCGCGATCTGCTGAATGATCCACAGGTCCGGGCGCGCGTCACCCGGCGGGTTCAGCGCGCGGCGGCCCATCTGCACCATGCGGTCGGTGTTGCTGGCGGTGCCGGTCTTTTCGGGCCAGGCGCTGGCGGGCAACACCACGTCGGCCAGCCACGCGGTTTCGGTCAGGAAGATGTCCTGCACCACCAGGTGCGAGAGGCTCCCCAGCGCGTGGCGCGCATGGTTCAGGTCCGGGTCGCTCATGGCCGGGTTCTCGCCCATGATGTACATGCCGCGCACCTTGTGCGGGTCGCTGTCCGGCGCCAGGGCCTTGTGCATGATCTCGACCACCGTGTAGCCCGGCGCTTCATCGAGCTTGGTGCCCCAGAAGTTTTCAAACCACGCATGCGCCCCGGCGTTGTCCACGCGCTGGTAGTTGGGGAACATCATGGGGATCAGGCCCGCGTCGCTTGCGCCCTGCACGTTGTTCTGACCGCGCAGCGGGTGCAGGCCCGAGCCGGGCTTGCCGATCTGGCCCGTGACGGCGCACAGCGCGATCAGGCAGCGCGCATTGTCGGTGCCGTGCACGTGCTGGCTCACGCCCATGCCCCAGAGGATCATCGATGCCTTCGCCGTAGCAAACGCCCGCGCCACCTCGCGCAGCGTCTCGGCCGGGATGCCGCACACGGGCGCCATGGCCTCGGGGCTGCAGCCCATCACGTTGGCCTTGAGCGCCTCGAAGTTGTTGGCGCGGTCCTTGATGAAAGCTTCGTCCACCAGGCCCTCATCGATCACCGTGTGGATCAATGCGTTGAGCATGGCCACGTCGGTGTCGGCCTTGAACTGCAGCGTGCGCCACGCGTGGCGGCCGATGTCCGTCACGCGCGGGTCGGCCAGCACGATTCTGGCCCCGCGCTGGGCGGCGTTCTTCAGCCAGGTCGCGGCCA
This sequence comes from Acidovorax sp. DMC1, assembly GCF_056314325.1. Classification (NCBI taxonomy): domain Bacteria; kingdom Pseudomonadati; phylum Pseudomonadota; class Betaproteobacteria; order Burkholderiales; family Comamonadaceae; genus Acidovorax; species Acidovorax sp. DMC1. The sequence goes on from NZ_JBQUYO010000004.1 coordinate 28,604, forward strand.
CGGGGTGGTTGGCCGTGGGGTTGGAGCCGATCACAAAGATCAGCTCGGCATGTTCCACGTCGTTCACCGGGTTGCTCACTGCGCCCGAGCCCACGCCTTCGAGTAGCGCAGCCACGCTGGAGGCATGGCACAGCCGCGTGCAGTGGTCCACGTTGTTGCTGCCAAAGCCGGTGCGCACCAGCTTCTGGAACAGATAGGCCTCTTCGTTGCTGCCCTTGGCCGAGCCAAAGCCCGCCAACGCCTTGGGGCCGTGGGTGTCGCGCAGGTTTTTGAGCGTGCCAGCGGCAAGGTCCAGCGCCTCGTCCCAGGTCGCTTCGCGGAAGGTATCGCGCCAGTCGGCACCGTAGGGGCGCACCTCCTTGGGCACGCCGGGCTTGCGGATCAGCGGCACCGTCAAGCGGTCGGGGTGGTGGGCGTAGTCGAAACCAAAGCGCCCCTTCACGCACAGGCGGCCATGGTTGGCCGGGCCGTCGCGGCCTTCCACGCTGATGATTTTTTCATCGCGCACGTTGTAGGTGATAAGGCAGCCCACGCCGCAGAACGGGCAGACCGAATCGACCTTGCGGTCCACCGCCTGCGGGCCGATGTGCGTCTTGGGGCTGAGTGCGCCCGTGGGGCAGGCCTGTACGCATTCGCCACAGGCCACACAGGTGCTCTCGGCCATAGGGTCGTCCAGGTCGAAAACGATCTTGCTGTCCGCCCCACGCAGCGCGTAGCCAATCACGTCGTTGACCTGCTCTTCGCGGCAGGCGCGCACGCAGCGGTTGCACTGGATGCAGGCGTCCAGGTTCACGGCCATGGCGGGGTGGCTGAGGTCAGGAGCGGGTTGCTCGCGGCGCAGGGCCTGGAGCGCGGGGCGCACGGTCACGCCCAAGCGATCAGCCCAGGCGCTCAGTTCACCGTGCTGCCCTACCGCTGGGGCAGCTTTTGAGTCCAATTCACCTGTAGCGCTAGATACACATGCGCTTCCAGCTATCAATTCAGGAGTATCTGACTGGTCATCATTCCATTGATAGCCCACGTCCGGCATGTCGGACAGCAGCATCTCCACCACCATCTGCTGGCTTTTGCGGGCGCGGGGGCTGGCCGCCTGCACTTTCATGCCTTCGGTGGGCGCGCGGCAGCAGCTGGGGGCCAGCGTGCGCTCGCCCGCGATCTCGACCACGCAGGCGCGGCAGTTGCCGTCGGGGCGCAGGCCATCGGTGTAGCACAGGTGCGGAATCTCCACGCCGTGGCGCTGCGCGGCTTTCAAAATGGTTTCGCCAGGCTGAGCGGTAACGGGCTGGCCGTCCAGCTCAAAGGCCACTCCGCCGGTGTCGTGCAAGGCGCTCATGGCTGGCCTCCTTGGGGCAGTTGCTCCGCCAGCGGGCTGTTGCGCGGCTTGGGCAGGTCGCCCGGCCAGGGCCCCTCGCCCACCTCATGCGCAAAGTATTTGTGGATGCAGCGGATGGGGTTGGGCGCTGCCTGCCCCAGGCCGCAGATGGACGCATCGCCCATCACCTGCGCCAGGTCGTCCAGCAGCTCTTCGTCCCACTGCGGCGCTTGCATCAGCGTGGCTGCCTTGGCCGTGCCCACGCGGCAGGGCGTGCACTGGCCGCAGCTTTCATGTTCAAAAAAGCGCATCACATTCAGCGCGGCATCGCGCGCGCGGTCGTGCTGGCTGAGCACGATGACGGCGGCCGAGCCGATGAAGCAGCCGTAGGGCTGCAACGTGTCGAAGTCCAGCGGAATCTGGTTGAGGCTCGCGGGCAGGATGCCGCCCGACGCGCCGCCGGGCAGGTAGGCATACAACTCGTGGCCGTCCAGCATGCCGCCGCAGTATTCGTCGATGAGTTCCTGCACCGTGATGCCCGCAGGCGCGAGCTTGACGCCCGGGTGCTTCACCCGGCCGCTCACGCTGAAACTGCGCAGCCCCTTGCGGCCATTGCGGCCAAAGCTGGCAAACCACTGCGGGCCGCGCTCGATGATGTCGCGCACCCAGTACAACGTCTCGAAGTTGTGCTCTAGCGTAGGCCGCTCAAACAGCCCCACCTGCGCAATGTAGGGCGGGCGCATGCGGGGCTCGCCGCGTTTGCCTTCGATGCTCTCGATCATCGCGGACTCTTCGCCGCAGATGTAGGCGCCTGCGCCCCGGCGCAGCTCGATATGGGGCAGCGGGCACGGCGGCTCGGCACGCAGATCGTCCAGGGCGCGCTGCAGCAATGCGCGGCAGCCGTGGTACTCGTCGCGCAGGTAGATATAGATGGCCTCGGTGCCCACCACCTGGGCGGCGATGAGCACGCCTTCCAGAAAGCGGTGCGGGTCGCGTTCGAGGTAGGTGCGGTCCTTGAAGGTGCCGGGCTCGCCTTCATCAATGTTGACGGCCATCAGTCGTGGCGCAGGCTGGTCCCGCACGATGCGCCACTTGCGCCCCGCCGGGAAGCCCGCGCCGCCCAGGCCGCGCAGGCCTGAATTTTCCATGGCGGCCAGCACCGTCTCGGCATCCATCTCGCTGTTGACCAACGCGGCAGCCGTCTGGTAGCCGCCGTGGACGCGGTAGGTAGCCAGGTCGGTGTGGGCAGGGCTGATTTCACCGGGCTGCGCAGGAACACCGGCTTGCGCCCACTGTGCAATATCAAAATTGATAGCTGCTCGCGCTTTTGGATGCTGGGCTAGCACCCGATTTGGCTTCAAACGGGCGGTATCCAGCACGGCATCGACGGTGGCGTTGGGCACCGGGCACTGGTGCACCACCGCCACGGGTGCCTGCTCACACCGGCCCACGCAGGGCACAGCTTGAACTTGCACATCACCCTGCCCGGCGGCACGCAGGCGCTCGGGCAATGCGGCCAGCAGCTCACGCGCGCCCGCCAGGCTGCAGCTCAGGCTGTCGCACACGCGCAGCACCAGGCGTGGGGCCTGGGAATCGTGCCCGCGCACGATCTCAAAGTGGTGATAGAAGCTCGCCACCTCGTACACCTCCGCCATCGGCAGGTTCATCTGCTTGGCGAGAGCCACCAGGTGCCGGTCGTGCAGCACGCCAAAGTGGTCGTTCAGGCGGTGCAGGTATTCGATGAGCAGGTCACGCCGAAAGCCGGTGGCCGGGCGCGGGCCCAGCAGTTGCGCCACCTCGGCCATGGCCGCGTCTTCGGGCTGGCGGCCCTTGAGGCGGCTTTTGCGGCGGATGCGTTCGCGCATGTCGTTGACGGACACGGCGGCGACGGTGGGGGCTTCGGGGGCAAGATGCATGGACCGGGGGCGTGGGGGCATTGATCGGGTTGTATGCAGGCACCTGCATAGGGTGCCCGGGCCGCCGCAGTGTGGGCCAGGGGTGCTGGCGGCGTCAAATTGCCGATGCACATTGGGCGATCACAAAAACAAATGAAACAGCCGCGTTAACAACGGCCTGTGAATCAGCCACCGCGACCCTTGCGGTCAGCGATCAATCAGCGACCAGAAGTCCACTGTGCGCTGCGGCGTGCTGCAGCCAATCCGCGTCCTGCGCCAGTGCCAGCGCGGCATCGAGGGCGCGCGTGGGCTGCACCTGCCGGTGCGACATGAATCCGATGGGCGTGGTAAGCACTGGAGCGGTCAAAGGCAGCGCCTCCAGCCCGTCATGGCCGCGCACGGCATCAACCAGCGCACCGGGCAGCACGCTGCACACGTTGCCCGCCACCACGCTCAGCGCCAGGGTCAGCACCGAATCGGTTTCCATGGCGGGCATGACCATGGCGCCTGCAGCGCGGAAGGCGCCATCGACCAGGCTGCGGTTGTGCATCTCGGGGGTGAGCAGGCACAGCGGCAGCGCCGCCGCATCGGCCCAGGCCATGGGCGGGCCAATCTGCAACCCGCGCGGCGGCCCCTTTGGCGGCTGCGGCGCGCGGCGCAGCAGAAAGTAATGCTCCACATACTGCGGCCAGGCCCGCAGCGGGCCGCCGCGTGCGGGCATGCGTTCGGTGTAGCCCAGCGCCAGGTCTAGCGAAATGTTTTCCAGCCCCGCCTCCAGGGCCTGCGAGCTCATCGACAGCGCCACCGGCACGATGCCCGGGTGCCGCGCCTGCAATTGCGCCGCAAACCGCGCGAGGATGGGCATGGCAGTGGGCACGGCGCCCAGGCGCAGCGTGCCGCGCGGGTGGGCGGCGTCGCTGCTCAGGTCCTGCTGCAGCACCTGGTGCTCGTGCAGCATGCGCTGGGCGGTGGCCAGCACGCGCTCGCCCTCGGGCGTGAAGCCCTCGAAACTGCGGCCCCGGCGCACCACCACCACGCCAAACTCCTTTTCCAGCGCGCGCAGCGCGTTGGACAGGGCCGGCTGCGTGATATGGCAGGCCTGCGCCGCCCGGCCAAAGTGCCGGTGCTCGTGCAGCGCCACCAGGTAGCGCAGGGACGCGAGCAGGTTCATGGCGCGTGGGGGCGGCTCAGGCGGCTCGGGAGGATCAGGTGTTCTTGCTGATCGAAATGGTCGGGAACTTGCTGGAGAAGTCCTTGGCCTGCTGCGCGATCTTCACCGCCACATCGCGCGCCACCTTCTTGTAGATGGCCGCGACTTCGCCGTCGGGGTCGGCCACCACGGTGGGCTTGCCGCTGTCGGCCTGCAGACGGATGCTCATGTTCAACGGCAGCGCGCCCAGGTAGTCCATGCCGTAGTCAGCGGCCATCTTCTTGCCGCCATCAGCGCCAAAGATGTGCTCCACATGGCCACAGTTGCTGCAGACGTGGGCGGCCATGTTCTCGACGATGCCCAGGATGGGCACGCCCACCTTTTCGAACATCTTGATGCCCTTCTTCGCGTCGAGCAGGGCGATGTCCTGCGGGGTCGTGACGATCACGGCGCCGGTCATGGGCACGCGCTGGCTCAGCGTGAGCTGGATGTCGCCGGTGCCGGGCGGCATGTCGATAATGAGGTAGTCGAGGTCTTTCCAGTTGGTCTGGCGCAGCAGCTGCTCCAGCGCCTGGGTGGCCATGGGGCCGCGCCAGATCATGGCTTCGTCCTGGTCCACCAGAAAACCGATGGACATGACCTGCACGCCGTAGTTCTCCAACGGCTCCATGGTCTTGCCGTCGTCGCTTTCGGGGCGGCGGTTGATGCCCAGCATCATGGGCTGGCTGGGGCCGTAGATGTCGGCGTCCAGCACACCCACGCTGGCGCCCTCGGCGGCCAGGGCCAGAGCCAGGTTGGCGGCCGTGGTGCTCTTGCCCACGCCACCCTTGCCCGACGCCACGGCGATGATGTTCTTGACCTGGGGCAAGAGCTGCACGCCGCGCTGCACGGCGTGGGCGATGACCTTTGTGGTGATGTTGACCGACACGTTGTCCACCCCGGCCACGCCCTTGGCGGCGGCCACCAGCTGGCGGCGCAGCTCGGGCACCAGGCTCTTGGCGGGGTAGCCCAGTTCCACGTCAAACGCCACGTCGCCACCGGTGATCTGCAGGTTGCGCAGGGCGCGGGTGCTGACAAAATCCTTGCCCGTGTGGGGGTCCAGCACGCTGGAAAGTGCGGCCAAAAGGCCCTGTTCGGTGACTGACATTCAAATAACTCCTGTGGGGCCGGTAGTCTATTCCCAAGCTCCCGCCCCCTGCCGCTGAAGGACAATGCGCACCGCATTGCACCGTCGCACTCTTCCCCAAAAGGCCTCCCGTGAAATTCAAGATGTCCGAAAACTCCCTGTTTGCCGTCCTGCTGCGCTCGCCGTGGTGGATCAGCTTTGTGGTGGTGGGCCTCATCACGCTGGCGGCCGGGGCGTTGCTGCCCAAGGAGTACTTTGTGGTGGGCGCGCTGGCGGGCTTCCCCATCTTTGTGGTGGGCTGCATGGCCGCCTGGCGGCAGCTGCGCGCGCCCAACCCCGCCAAAGTCATGGAAATGCTGGAGGCCGTGGGCAGCATGCCCTGGCGCAGCTTTGCCGACACCCTGGCCACCGCCTGGGAGCGCGCGGGCTACAGCGTGGAGCGCCTGACCGGCAACAACGCCTCCGGGGCCGACATGCGCCTGAGCCAGGGCGGCAAGACCACGCTGGTCAGCGCCAAACGCTGGAAAGCGGCCACCCACGGGGTGGAGCCGCTGCGGGAGCTGCACACGGCCATGACCGCAGCCGATGCTTCAGCGGGCGTGTACGTGGCCGCCCTGGGCCAGGTCAGCGAGAACGCCCAGGCATTTGCCCGCGAGCACGGCATCGTGGTGCTGCAAGGTGACGCGGTGGCGCAGTTGCTGCTCAAGCAGCGTTAAGAGCGGCTAACAAAACTCTTCTGGCGTCGTTGCTGTGTCTTGTCGTACTGCTCGTACTGCCTGCGACACAGCGCCTAGCCAGAACCGCTTCGCTGAGTTTTGTTAGCCGCTCTAAGGCAACGCTGAACAAGCTGTCGTAACTTTCCATGCGGCACTGAACGACGCAGTTTTTCGGATGTTTTGGCCTCTCGCACCGCCCATTTGGGCAGTTCGCGGGCCTTCAGGCCCGATTCCCGCCCTTACGGGCGCACCTGTCCCAACACATGACTGCGGCACAGGTAAATGTTGGCCAGCGCCAGGGCCGTGAATGCGCGCGTGGCGTTCTTCTGCAGCCCGCGATAGCGCACCTTGGTGAACCCCCATAGCCGCTTGACCACGGCAAAGACATGTTCGAGCCGAGCACGCACCCGCGACTTGTTGCGGTTCTTGGCCCGCTGCACCTCATCGACCTCTGCCGCACGGCGCGTGCGCTGGTTGGTGAAGTCCTTGGCCTTGGGTGCCTTGCCCGCTATCAGTGCCTTCTGGCTGGCATAGGCTGAGTCGCCATAAACGCGCTGCTCGTTGCCGTGCAGCAAATCAGGCAGTGGATGTTTGTCGTACACGTTGGCCGCCGTGACCACCGCTCTGTGGGCCAGCCCGGTTTGGCTGTCCACACCGATGTGCAGCTTCATGCCGAAATACCACTGCTGGCCCTTGCGGGTCTGGTGCATCTCGGGGTCTCTGGCCTTGTCTATGTTCTTGGTGGAGCTGGGCGCACCGATGATGGTGGCATCCACGATGGTGCCGGTGTTGACCTTGATGCCGCGCGCCTGCAGTTCCTTGCCCACTCGTGCGAACAGAGCTTCGCCCAACTTGTTTGCATTGAGCAGCCGACGGAACCTGAGCATCGTGGTCGCGTCGGGCACGGGTTCACAGCCCAAGTCAATGCCGACGAAGCGACGCAGACTGGCACTGTCGTAGAGGGCTTCCTCACACGCCAGGTCGGCGAGATTGAACCAATGCTGGATGAAGTGGATGCGCAGCATGCGCTGCAGTCCAATGGGAGGACGCCCATTGCCGGCCTTGGGGTAGTGCGGTGCGATTTCTTCGCACAGCGCCGCCCAGGGCACCAGCGAATCCATAGTCTTGAGGAATTCGTCGCGCCGCGTAGGCTTACGGTGTTGTTCAAAGCCCAACTGCGCGTCGGCTGCCATAGCAAGGGTCTGCTGCTTCAGGGCCCAGTAATTTACCCAGGCTGGAGCAGCAGCGGAGACTTTTTCAGCATTGCCCTAAGCCGCCCCCAACCCCCTGTGGGGTGGCCCGCACATGCGGGTTTTCCCACATGAACGGCGCCGGGGTGCCCCTCCACACTGGAGGCCTCACACCCTCCGAGCGTCCATGCCCCCCACACCCTCCACCGCAGCCCCTGGTACCGAGCCCTCTGCACCCGCCACGGGCCTGCTGCTGACCGGCGGCGGTGCCCGTGCCGCCTACCAGGTGGGGGTGCTGGAGGCGATTGCCGACCTGCGCCAGGCCTGTGGCGAAGCGCACGGGCCCAACCCCTTTCCCATCATCACCGGCACCTCGGCGGGGGCCATCAACGCGGCCGCGCTCGCCTGCGGGGCGGACCACTTTGACCGCGCCGTGCGCCGCATTGCCCGCGTGTGGCGCCAGTTCCATGCCAGCCAGGTGTATGGCGCCGACTCGCTGAGCGTGATGCGCAGCGGTGCGCGCTGGCTCACGCTGGTGTCGCTGGGCTGGGCGCTGGCGCGCTGGCGGCGTATGCGCCCCAAATCGCTGCTGGACAACACGCCGCTAGAGAAGCTGCTGGTCAAGATGGTGCCGCTGGTGCGCCTGCCCCGGCTGATCCGCAAGGGGCATCTCACCGCGCTGGCCGTGACGGCGTCGAGCTACAGCTCGGGCGAGCACGTCACCTTTTTTGAAGCGACCACGCCCGTCAAGCCCTGGGTGCGTTCGCAGCGCAAGGCCGCCAGCGACCGCATCACGCACGAACATCTGCTCGCGTCCTCGGCCATTCCCTTCATCTTTCCGGCCAAGGGCATCGAGGTGGATGACCACATCGAATACTTTGGCGATGGCTCGATGCGCCAGTCGGCGCCCATCGCCCCGGCCATCCACCTGGGGGCCGAGCGAATCCTGGTGATCGGCGCAGGCCGCATGCACGAGCCCAAGGGCGACGCTGCCGCCAACCCCACACCCAACTACCCTACCCTGGCACAGATCGCGGGGCATGCGCTGTCCAACATCTTTCTGGACGCGCTGGCGGTGGACGTGGAGCGCGTGCAGCGCATCAACCAGACCCTGTCCCTCATCCCCGAAGAAAAGCGCCTGCACAGCGCGCTGCGCCCTATTGAGCTGCTGGTGATCGCCCCCTCCCAGCGCCTGGACGCAGTGGCGGCGCGCCATGTAGGCGACCTGCCCGGCCCTGTTCGCACCATGCTGGGCGCGCTTGGAGTCACCTCCAACATGGCCGATGTGCGTGGCGCGGCGCTGGCCAGCTACCTGCTGTTCGAGTCCGGCTACACGCAGGAACTGATGGCCCTGGGCCGGGCCGACACTCTGGCCATGCGGGCCGAGGTGTGCCGGTTTTTTGGGTGGACGGATACCGGTGCCGAGGTCAAGACCCGGCACCATGGGGAACCCGCCTGAAGCAGGCAGTGCGAGGGCCTCAAGGCTTCGGCAGCCACCCCAGCCCACGCGCGTGCAGGCTCTGCACATATAGCCGGTCGGCCGTCTCGGTGATGGCCGTGGTCTCCGGGTAGGCGCCGCTCGGGTCCTGCAGGTCGGCCACCACCTTACCGTCGTCGGTGAAAGCAATCACATGGCCGTAGGGCTGGGGGATGGGCCACAGCGCACGCGGCAGGCGCAGGGTGAGGCTGCGCAGCCAGGGCTTGCCCGCCATGTTGTCGATGACCGCACCGCGTGGCTTGGCAAAACCCAGCCACACCTTGCCGCCCTGCCCGCGCATCAGGTTGTCGGGGTAGCCGGGCAGGTTGTCGAGCAGCACGCGGGCCTGGGAGCTGGGCTGGCTGCCGGTGCGGCCATTGACCTGGCCGATGTCCAGATCATTCGCATCCACCGCAATCTTCCACACCCGGTATTTGCCGGTTTCGTTGACGAACAGGTGCTTTTCGTCCTGGCTCAGCGCCACGCCGTTGGCAAAGCTGATGCCGCGCGCCACCACGCGTGTGCTGCGCGTGGCGGGGTCGTATTCGATCACCCGGCCCGTGCTGGCCTGCTCCAGGATGTCGAGCACGCTGGCCTCAAACGTACCGCCCCAGTCCTTGGGGGCAAAGCGGGTGGAGGCATCGCTCAGGTACATCTTGCCGTTCTGGGCCACCACCACCGCGTCGGCATAGCGGATGGGGTCGTTACCCACCTTGTCGGCCAGCACGGTGAGCTTGCCGTCCGGTGCGATGGACAGCAGGCCCTTGACCGCATCGGCTGCGATCAGATTGCCCGCCGCATCAAAGTCAAACCCCAGCACCCGCCCGCCGGTATTGGCAAACACTTCCTGGCCCGAGCCGTCGGGGTTCATGCGCAGGATGTTGCCGCTGAGCACCGTGGTGTAGAGCTTACCGTCCTTGCCGAACGCAATGTGCTCCGGGCCCACCTCCCCCTTCAGGTCGATGATGTTCAGCCGCGCCAGGCGCTGGTTGGGCGCATGCACGCCCTGGTAGCCGGGGGCCACAGGCGCGGTCCATGCCACCGGCTGTATGGGCACGGGCCATGCCGCCAGATAGGCTGCCACCGCCACCACGGCGCCCCCCACGCCCCACCCTACTCGCTTTGCCCATGTGCCGGCCATGTGTTGTCTCCTGTTGATTGTTGGAATGCGGGGCATTGTGGCCCTGTCGGCGGGCTGAACGCACGCCCTGATTGGCACCTGCGCGACCCGGCCTTGGCGGATCAGAACCCGCAGCCGCCCAACGTGCTGCCGACCGCCTAAAATCGCGGGTTCCGCCTGAGAAAGCTGCTTTTCATGACGACCTCCGCCCGCAAACTCTTCGTTACCACCGCCCTGCCGTACGCCAATGGCAACTTCCACATCGGCCACATCATGGAATACATCCAGGCCGACATCTGGGTGCGGTTTCAGCGCATGCAGGGCAACGCGGTGAATTTTGTAGGCGCAGACGACACCCACGGCGCGCCCATCATGATTGCCGCCGAAAAGGCGGGCAAGACGCCCCAGCAGTTCGTGGCCGATATCGCAGCGGGCCGCAAGCAGTACCTGGACGGCTTTCATATCAGCTTTGACAACTGGCACAGCACCGACGCGCCCGAAAACCACGACCTGGCCCGCCAGATCTACCGCGACCTGCGCGACCGTGCTGACGGCAGCCTGATTGAGGTGCGCACCATCGAGCAGTTCTTCGACCCCGAGAAGAACATGTTCCTGCCCGACCGCTACATCAAGGGCGAATGCCCCAAGTGTCACGCCAAGGACCAGTACGGCGACAACTGCGAGGTGTGCGGCACCGTGTACGCCCCCACCGACCTGATCAACCCCTTCTCGGCCCTCTCCGGCGCCAAGCCCGAGCTTAAGCACTCCGAGCATTTCTTCTTCAAGCTCTCAGACCCGCGCTGCGTGGAGTTTCTGGAGAACTGGACGCAGGACGGCAAGCTGCAGCCCGAGGTGGCCAACAAGATCAAAGAATGGTTCACCGTCCGCACCAACCCCGATGGCACCACCAGCGAAGGCCTGGGCGACTGGGACATCAGCCGCGACGCGCCCTACTTCGGCATCGAGATCCCCGACGCACCCGGCAAATACTTCTATGTGTGGCTGGACGCGCCCGTGGGCTATCTGGCATCGCTGAAGAACCTGCTGGAAAAGCGCGGCGAGAGCTACGACGCCTACATGGCCGACCCGGCGATGGAGCAGTACCACTTCATCGGCAAGGACATCGTCACCTTCCACACCCTGTTCTGGCCCGCCATGCTGCACTTCAGCGGCCGCAAGACGCCCAACAACGTGTTCGTGCACGGCTTTTTGACGGTGAACAACGGCGAGAAGATGAGCAAGAGCCGGGGCACCGGCCTGGACCCGCTCAAGTACCTGAGCCTGGGCATGAACGCCGAGTGGCTGCGCTACTACCTGGCCGCCAAGCTGAGCGCGCGCAACGAAGACATCGACTTCAACGCCGAAGACTTCATGCTGCGGGTGAACAGCGACCTGATCGGCAAGTACGTGAACATTGCATCACGTGCCGCCAACTTCATTTCGAAGCATTTTGATGGTCAATTGAAGTTCACCGGTGATACGTCGTCCCTGACCCAGGGCGCCGAAGGCTCGGCATTTTTGGTCAAAGAAGCATACGAGAGCCGTGAGTACAGCAAAGCTCTCAGAGAGATCATGACCGTCGCGGACAGCTTGAATGCATCATTCGATGCAGCAAAGCCTTGGATCCTGGCTAAGGACGAGACAAAGCGCGAAGAGCTTCAAGACATCTGCTCTCGCGTTCTGCATGGATTCAAGCTTCTGTCGGTGCTTCTTGCCCCTGTACTGCCCGCACTCTCGGAGCGTGTTGCTAGAGAACTTTTCAAGCTGAACCGCTCATTTGAGTGGAGCGATGCATCGCCATTGCCCACGGAAATAGCTCCCTACCAGCACCTGATGCAGCGCGTGACGCCCGAGCAGCTTGAAGCACTGTTTGAGCCCCCAGCGCAAACAGAGCAAGCGCCAGCAGCTACTGAAACCGTAGCAACCCCTGGTGGTGAAGAACTCGCCCCCACGATCACCATCGACGACTTCACCAAGATCGACCTGCGCATCGCGCTGATCGTGAACTGCGAGCCGGTGGAAGGTTCCACCAAGCTGCTGCGCCTGACGCTGGACGTGGGCGAAGGCCGCATGCGCAATGTCTTCTCCGGCATTGCCAGCGCCTACAAGCCCGAAGACCTGGTGGGCAAACACACCGTGATGGTGGCCAACCTGGCCCCACGCAAGATGAAGTTTGGCGTGAGCGAAGGCATGGTGCTGGCCGCCAGTCATGGCGATGAAAAGGCCAACCCTGGCATCTACGTGCTCAACCCCTGGCCGGGCGCCACGCCGGGCATGAGGGTGCGGTAAGGCACGCAGGGCCGGCAAATACAGCGACGGTCAAGGTTACCGGGAGGCGCTGAGCCCCCCCGTGCGCCGACTGAGAACGGGGCAGCCCGGTGAAGACTGCCCTTCAGCAAGCGCTCAGTACAGATACACCGCGCCCGCGTTGGTGCTGCTTTCGTCCGCCTGGTTGCCCCCAATGCCAGTCGATCCACTGTCTTCGGTAGATGCCCCCACGGCCAACGTAGTGCCGTCCCCCGATATCGCCACACGGCCACCAAACCGGTCACCGGTGCCAGTGTTGGGCGCCTTTAGGTAGGCCTGTTGCGTCCAATTGCCCGCGCTGCGGCGGAACACCAGCACAGCGCCAGCATCTGCGGCCGCGGTGTTGGCCTGGTCCCCATTGAATCCGCGCGCATTGCTGTCGTCGCGGTATGACGGCACCACCAGCGTGTTTCCGTCGCTGGACATGGCCAGGTTGTTGCCGAAACGATGCGGCGTACGGGTGTTGGAGGCTTTCAAATACGCCTGTGACTGCCAGACGCCACCTACGCGAATAAACACAAACACCGCGCCAGAGTTGAGTGCCAGGGTGTTGCTGGGCGGCGGCACGACGAAGGTGCCGGTGTAGTTGCTGCTGTCTCCATCCATGCCAACCGCCAGCGTGTTGCCGTCGCCCGACAGGATGACCGACACACCGAAGCGGTCCTGTGCCTGGGGGTTGGGGGCCTTCAGGTAGGCCTGCTGCGACCACGCCCCTGCATTGCGCTGGAACACGTAGGCCGCACCGGCGTTGGCCAGGGTGTCGTCCGCCGGATCACTCGCCAGCGCGCTGCGCTCGAAGAACGCGCCCACCGCCAAGGTGTCTCCCGCGCCAGACAGGCTGAGGTAGATGCCGAAGAAATCTCCCGCACCCGCATTGGATGCCTTGAGGTAGCTTTGCTGCGCCCAGTTGGTGCCGGTGCGGGTGAAGACGTAGGCCGCACCGGACGCAGCATAGGCGGCATTGCCGTGTGTTCCGGTCAGGTCGCCATCCTCGTTGTATGCCCCGACTGCCAGGGTGTTGCCGTCGTTCGAGAGGGCTACGAACGAGCCGAAAAGATCGTCGGCATCCGCGTTGTTCGCCTTGATGAATGCCTGCTGCGACCAGACCGCACCAGCGCGCGAATACACATAGACTGCGCCTGAGCTGCTGGCCAGGTTGTTGGTGGCGGGCATGGTCGCAAACGTGCCCTTCTGGTCGCCGCTCTCGCCATCCGCGCCAATGGCCAGCGTGTTGCCGTCGGCCGACAGCGCCACGGCATTGCCAAAATAGTCGTTGGCCTCGCCGTTGGGGGCCGCAATGCGTGCCTGCTGCGACCATGTGGCGCCGCTCTTCGTGAAGACATACACCGCGCCGGTGTTACCCCCCTCTCCATACGCCCCCACAGCCAGGGTGGTGCCTTTGCTGGACAAGGCCACACGGTTGCCAAACCGGCCCTCCACCGTGGTCGCCGATGCCTTGAAGTACCCCACGGCGCGCACCATGTCGGCCGCCACAGAAGTTGACGGGGCACTGCAGCCCCCCGCATTGCAGGCCTGCACGGTGTAGGTGGCATTCAGCCGCAGGTGCAGCAGCACCGGTACGGCATAGGTCAGCCCCGTGGTGGTGGTGGATCCGATCTGCACGGGTGTCAATGGACCGGCGCCATCCGGGTCCTCGTACACCGTATAGCTGGTTGCACCCGGTGCCGAAGTCCACGAGAAAACCAGCGCCTTCGTTCCGTAGCCAATGCCCAGGCCACCCGGTGCCGGGGGGGCTGGCGGCGGTGGGGGCGGTGGCGGAGGCGGGGTATAGATCGTGCTGCAGAGCACCCTCACCTGGGTGACCGGCGCCACGGCGACTCCGGTGCCAGCTTCGACCGAGCAGGCCTGATCCCCAGGCTGCGCAACCACCGTGACCGCGTAGGCGCTACCGTGAGAGACCAGAGATTCAAACCGGAAAGCGCCGTTCTCTGTCAGCAGCAGATCTGCAGCGCCGTTCAGCCGCAGCCTCAATGCGCCCGCCAGGCCCGTGACGGTCCCACCCACGGCATAGGTGTTGGTGGTGCAGGTCACCCGGATGTTGGAGACAGGGCCCGTCACCACGCCCGTGCCGTTTTCCACCGCGCAGGTCTGGCCCACTGGCTGGGTGCGCACAACGATGTTGTAAGTCTGCCCCTGCGCAACGTTGGTGACATAACTGCCGCTGGCCGTGATGGTCACTTCCGCACCGGTTCCGTTGGCGAGCACCAGCGTGCCCGTCAGCCCCGTCACCGTGCCCCCTACCGGATGCTGCACAACGGAAGGTGGTGGGGGTGGAGGCGGTGGCCCGGCAGAGTCTCCGCCACCGCCACAAGCTGCCAGGGCGCCAGCCACGACCAGGGACAACGTCCGGGCCGCACCGGCAAGCCTCGCACGCAGGGCCTCGGCCGTGGCGGAAAAATTTCGATACATCAGGGGTCTCCGGGTCTGTGAACGGGGGGTGGACGCTTCACCCCTCGGGAGGCACAGACGGGTCCGGCTCCCCCGTGCGGATGCAGGCGGGGTGCCTGGAACTCTATGGCGGGAGGACGCGCAAGCGCACCCCACTGAAGCAGGGTTGACGCAGGGAATGGAATGGCCCGAAGGCGTTGAGCGGGGCCCAGAACCCCAGGGTCTTGTTCAGCGGACGAGGCGCTCAGCCACCGTGCGGGTGGCTCTCTTTCTCAATGGCCCACGTAGCGGCCCGGCCGGTGGCTGATCCACAGGAACCCGCTCATCACCAGCACTGCCAGCACCGAATACGCCACCCGCTCCACCGGCACCACGAACAGCGCGAGCAGCACCACTGTGCCGTCAATCATCATCTGCACCTTGCCCGCACGCATGCCGTAGCGGCCTTGCAAGTACAGCGACACCACCGTGGCCCCGCCCAGGCTGGAGCGGTGGCGTGCCAGAAAGAGACAGCCCGTGCCCAGCAACAGCCCGCCCAGCAGCGATGCGAACAGCGGGTTGAGATAGTCCACATGCATCACGTGCGGGAACAGCTCGGTCAGCAGCGACAGCAGGCCCACGCAGACAAATGTCTTGATCGTGAACTCGCGCCCCATGCGCGTCCAGGCAAACCAATAGAACGGCAGGTTGACCACAAAGAACAGCTTGCCAAACGAAATGCTGTTGACGTAATGCAGCAAGAACGCCACGCCCGCCGTGCCGCCCACCAGCAACCCCGCCTGGTTGAACAGCATGAGCGCCATGGCCACAAACAAGGTGCCTGCGAACAGGGCCTGGGCATCTTCAAAGGCGCCATGGCGCAGGGCGGACAGCGGCGGGGCAGTGTCATTGGCGGTGGGCGGGGTATCGGACATGGGCGTTCGGCGATGGGGGGCGTGGCAAAGGCGCGGAGGCTTTCCGCCGGTGGAGTGCTGGGCACTTGGGGGCAGCCCGGCGCGCATCCAGCGGTCAGTCTGCAAGATGAGAAGCAAGCAACGCGCCAGTGCGAACCAGAGCGGGCCAGTGCGCGAACATGCCGCTACTTCCCGCCCTTGAACTCCGGTGCCTCAGTGTCCGCGCCCGTCTGCGTGCGCAACACAAACTGGTCGGGTCCATAGACCACCGTGAAGACCTTGGACTGGTTGGGTGCCTCCAGGAAGCGCCAGTCGGCCCAGGTCTCCTTCTTCAACTCGTAGGGCGTGACCTTGGCGGGCTTGCCCAGCAGGCGGCGCACCTCGTCCATGCGCATGCCGGGCGACACGCGGGCAAAGGTTTCGGGTGTGAGCACCTGGCGCAGCGCGGTCATGCGGCCGTCGGGGCCGATGGTGATCATGTAGTTGACCTGGCCGGCAGGCTGGCGGTTGTATTCGAAGGTACGTGCACCACCGGGCTCGTTCCACACGTTCTCGGGGGCGCCGAAGCGGTCGCGCACGTCGGCTTCGGTCGAGACGCCCTCTTTGAGCTCGCTGATGCGTTGCGGGTCGCAGGCGGCAAGCACCAGCAGGGAAAAGGTGGCAGCCGCCAGGGCGGCCGAGCGATATATCAAGCGCATAAATTCGTCCCGGTAAAATCTTGGACCTTCGGTGCATCACTGTGCCTGACGCGTTCCAAGAAAGAGTTCACAGTCCATGTCTATTTTCCGCCGCCCCGACTACCAATCCGACGCCACCCAGTTCATCAACCAGCTCAAGGCAAGCCGTCCCGAGCTGGACCAGCAGCAGCAAGCCGGCCGTGCCCTGCTGTGGGACAAGCAAGTGGACCGCAAGATCTGGGGCGAGTACCGCGACGCCCAGGTGCCCCAGAAGCCCTACGTGTACCAGACCAACGCCGATTGAGCATGTTTTTAGCCACAAGCGCAGGTGTTTATTGCGCTGGCAGCTACTGATTCAATAGCAGATCATGACCACCGCGAACGCAGCCGAAGCGGCAGACTCGCCCGGCACGCCCTCGCTGGATGGGGCCGGCATGCCCGATGTGGTCGATCAGGTGGCCCTGGCGCGCCTGTATGGCGAGCCGCTGTTTGCGCTGCCGCAGGACCTGTACATCCCGCCCGACGCGCTCGAAGTCTTCCTCGAAGCCTTTGAAGGCCCGCTGGACTTGCTGCTGTACCTGATCCGCAAGCAGAACTTCAACATCCTCGACATCCCCATGGTGGGGGTGACCAAGCAGTACCTGGCGTATGTGGACGAAATCCGCAGCCGCAACCTGGAGCTGGCGGCCGAGTATTTGCTGATGGCTGCCATGCTTATCGAGATCAAGTCGCGCATGCTGCTGCCGCCCAAGAAGCAGGAAGGCGGCGAGGAACCCGAAGACCCGCGTGCCGAGCTGGTGCGCCGCCTGCTCGAATACGAGCAGATGAAGATGGCCGCCATGCGCCTGGCCAACCTGCCGCAGTACGGCCGCGACTTTTTGAAGGCGCAGGTCTACATCGAACAAAGCCTGCAGCCACGCTTTCCCGATGTGCATGTGGTGGAGCTGCAGGAGGCGTGGCGCGACATCCTCAAGCGCGCCAAGCTTGTACAGCACCACAAGATCACGCGCGAAGAACTGAGCGTGCGCGAGTACATGAGCATGGTGCTCAAGACCCTGCAGGGCCGCCGCTTTGTGGAGTTTGAAGAACTCTTCGAGCCCGAAAAAGGCAGCACCGTGCTGGTGGTGACCTTCATCGCGCTGCTGGAGCTGGCCAAAGAGACGCTGATCGAGATCACGCAGGCCGAAGCTTTTGCGCCCATCTACGTGCGCCTGGCCTACACGCCGGCCTAGCGCCGCTTCCCACTGTTCACCGCCCTGGCCGGTGGCCGTGGCATTACTCCATACCCGCAAGCCATGGCATCCCACGACTTCGACGTTCTCATCGTAGGCAGCGGCCTCGCAGGCCTCTCCGCCGCGCTGCACCTGGCGCCCACCCACCGCGTGGCCGTGATCACCAAGCGCACGCTGCAGGATGGCTCCAGCGGCTGGGCCCAGGGCGGCATTGCCGCCGTGCTGGCCGACGACGACAGCTTTGCCGCGCACATCGAAGACACGCTGGTCGCAGGCACAGGCCTGTGCGACCTGGCCACCACCCGCTTTGTGGTGGAGAACGCGCCCGAGTCCATCGCCTGGCTGCGCGGCCTGGGCGTGCCCTTCACGCTCGAAGGCGACCAGCTGCACCTGACGCGCGAAGGCGGCCACAGCGCCCGCCGCATTGCACACGTGACCGATGCCACCGGCGCCGCCGTGCAGCGCACGCTGATCGACGTGGTGCGCAGCACGCCCGGCATCACGCTGTTTGAGCAGCACACGCTGGTGGACCTGATCACTACGCGCAAGCTGGGATTGAGCGGCAACCGCTGCCTGGGCCTGTATGCGCTGGACAGCGACACCGATGAGGTCGTCACCTTCCGCGCCCCCCAAACCATTCTGGCCACCGGCGGCGCGGGCAAGGTGTACCTGTACACCACCAACCCCGACACCGCCACGGGCGACGGCATTGCCGCCGCCTGGCGCACGGGCTGCCGCGTGGCGAACATGGAGTTCATCCAGTTCCACCCCACAGGGCTGTACCACCCGCACGAAAAGTCTTTCCTCATCAGCGAGGCGGTGCGTGGCGAAGGCGGGCAACTCAAGCTGCCCCCCTTGGCAGGCGGCACCCGCTTCATGCTCGACCACGACCCACGTGCCGAGCTGGCTCCCCGCGACGTGGTGGCCCGCGCCATCGACTTCGAGATGAAGAAGCATGGGCTGGACTGCGTGCACCTCGACATCTCGCACCAGAGCCCGGCGTTTCTGCAGGAGCACTTCCCCAACATCCTCGCGCACTGCGCATCGCTGGGCATCGACATCACCAAAGAGCCCATCCCCGTGGTGCCCACGGCCCACTTCACCTGCGGCGGCGTGCTGACCGACCTGGCGGGCCGCACCGACCTGCCCGGCCTGTATGCCGTGGGCGAGGTGGCCTGCACCGGCCTGCACGGCGCCAACCGCCTAGCCAGCAACTCTCTGCTGGAATGCATGGTGTTCGCACGCGCCGCCGCGCAGGCGATTGCAGCCGCCCCGGCCACCGAACTGCCCACAGTGCCCGCCTGGGACGACAGCCGCGTGACCGATGCCGACGAGTCCGTCGTCATCTCCCACAACTGGGACGAGCTGCGCCGCTTCATGTGGGACTACGTGGGCATCGTACGCACCAACAAGCGCCTGGAGCGCGCCGCGCACCGCATTGCGATGCTGCAGGGCGAGATCCAGGAGTTCTACGCGCACTTCCACGTCACGCGCGATTTGCTGGAGTTGCGCAACCTGGTGCAGGTGGCCGACCTGATCGTGAAAAGCGCCCAGCTGCGCCGCGAAAGCCGGGGCCTGCATTTCAGCCGCGACTACCCCGAAGTCGCCGCCCCAGCAGCGCCCACCATCCTCGTCCCCCCGGTGCCCCGATGACCTACAGCGTCAAAGAAATTTTCTACACCTTGCAAGGCGAAGGCTGCCAGGCGGGCACGCCCGCGGTGTTCTGCCGCTTTGCGGGCTGCAACCTCTGGACGGGCCGCGAGCAAGACCGCACCCAGGCCAGCTGCCAGTTCTGCGACACCGACTTTGTAGGCACCGATGGCACGCTGGGCGGCAAGTTCGAGACGGCCACCGCACTGGCCGAATTGATCGCCGCCCAATGGCCTGCGGGCGCAGGCCACCGCCTGGTGGTGCTGACGGGTGGCGAGCCCCTGCTGCAGGTGGATCGCGAACTCATCGACGCGCTGCACGCGCAGCAATTCCGCATCGCGGTCGAAAGCAACGGCACTGTCGCCGCACCCGAAGGCATCGACTGGCTGTGCATCAGCCCCAAGGCCGGCGCGCCGTGGGTGCAGCGCAGCGGGCAGGAGCTGAAACTCGTCTGGCCCCAGCCCGGCTTTGACCTACAGGCGCTGGAGCAGGACACGCAGTTCACCCACCGCTTTCTGCAGCCCATGGATGGACTGCTGCAGCGGCAGAACACCGCCGCTTGCATTGACGCCTGCCTGGCCCACCCTGCATGGCGGTTGAGCCTGCAAACCCACAAGCTCACCGGCATCAGGTGAGAGAGGCCAACAAAACTCCCCTGGCGTCGTTGTCCCGCCTTGTCGTACTACTCGTACTGCCTGCGGCGGAACGCCTAGCCAGGGCCGCTTCGCTGAGCTTTGTTAGCCTCTCCAAGTCCTTCTAAATCACCGTATGTTGTTCACCATCTCCCAGAGCTTCTTCTTCGACGCCGCCCACACCCTGCGCCGCGAGATCGAGGCCGAAGGCAGCCGCCGCGTGCACGGCCACACCTACCATGCCGAAGTGTTCCTGACCGGCCCGCGCGACCCCGCCACCGGCATGGTGCTGGACCTGGGCCTGCTGCGCCAGGGCCTGGCCGTGGTGCGCGAGCAGCTGGACCACCACATGCTCGACGAGGTGCCCGGCCTGGGCACGCCGACGCTGGAAAACCTGTGCCTGTTCATCGCCCAGGCACTGCCCACCGACTTGCGCGCCAGCGTGAGCCGCGTGCGCGTGTGGCGCGAGGCACTGGGCGACAGCTGCGCGCTGGACTTTACGCAGCCCTGACCGGCCACGGCCCTGCCTCCGGCAGGCACTCCCCCATCCACAGACTTCATTCAAGGAAGCCGATGTTCCGCACTCTGCTCAAATCCAAGATCCACCGCGTGGCCGTGACCCAGTGCGAGCTGCACTACGAAGGCTCCTGCGCCATCGACGAAGACCTGCTGGACGCCGCCAACATCGCAGAGAACGAGCAAATCCACATCTGGAACATCAACAACGGCGAGCGCTTTGTCACCTATGCCATCAAGGGCCAGCGCGGCAGCGGCATGATCTCGGTGAACGGCTCGGCCGCACGCCGGGCTGCAGTGGGCGATCTCATCATCATTGCGGCCTTTGCCCAGGTGCACGAAGACCAGGTGGCCACGCATCAGCCGCAACTGGTGTTTGTGGACGACCACAACCGCCAGACGGAACTGCGCCACGCAGTGCCCACGCAGGCCCTGTAACGATGGCGCCGACCCATGACGCTCTGGCGGCCCGCAGCCTGGCTGCCGTCTGGCACCCGTGCACCCAGATGAAGCGGCACGAGGCCCAGCCCCCCGTGGCGATTGCCCGCGCGCAGGGCCCGTGGCTCTATGGCACCGATGGGAAGCGCTACCTGGACGGCATCAGCTCCTGGTGGGTCAACCTGTTCGGCCACAGCCACCCACACATCCAGGCCGCGCTGGTGGACCAGCTGGGCCAGCTGGACCATGTGATGCTGGCGGGCTTCACCCACGCGCCCGTGGTGGAACTCTCCGAGCGCCTGGCCGCCCTCACCGGCCTGGGCCATGCGTTCTATGGCAGCGACGGCGCAGCCGCCACCGAGATCGCTCTGAAGATGAGCGCGCACTACTGGCGCAACACCGGTCGCCCCGCCAAGAGCCGCTTTGTGGGTCTGGCCGGTGGCTACCACGGCGAAACCGTGGGCGCGCTGGCCGTGACCGACATTGCGATCTTTCGCGAAGCCTATGCCCCGCTGGTGCGCCTGGCCGACACCGTGCCCAGCCCTGACGCACGCGATGCGGCACCGGTGGAGACCGCACAGGACGTGGCCCGACGCGCAGCTGCCGCGCTGGAAGCATGGCTGCAGGAGCACCACACAACCACCGCCGCCTTCATCGTCGAGCCCCTGGTGCAATGCGCGGCCGGCATGGCGATGCACGACCCCGAATACCTGCGCCTGGCACGTGCGCTGTGCAGCCGCTACGAGGTGCACCTGGTGGTAGACGAAATCGCCGTGGGCTTTGGCCGCACGGGCACCATGTTCGCCCACCAGCAGGCCGGAATCCGGCCGGATTTCATTTGCCTGTCCAAAGGCCTCACGGGCGGCACACTGCCGCTGTCGGCCGTGCTCACCACCGATGCGGTGTACGCCGCGTTCTACGACGACGACGTGGCGCGGGGCTTTCTGCACTCGCACTCGTACACCGGCAACCCGCTGGCCTGCCGCGCAGCGCTGGCCACGCTCGAATTGTTTGAGCAACTGGATGCACTGAAAACCAACCAGACGCTGGCGCAGCGCATCGATGTGGCCTGTGCACCCCTCACGCTGCACCCGCGTGTGCAGCATGCACGCCATCTTGGAATGATCTGGGCCTGGGATGTAGACACTACCCTGCCCGACTTTGCGCGCCGTTACCACCAGCAAGCCATGGCACGCGGATTGGTACTGCGACCCATTGACAAAACGCTGTACGCCATGCCGCCCTATGCGCTCGACGACGAGGCCGTCCAGTGCCTCGCCAGCGGCGCGCTTGATGCGCTGAACGCCACCCTGCAGGAGGAAAGTTGATGATGGGATGTTTTGTGACCGGCACCGACACCGGTGTCGGCAAGACGCTGGTGTCCGCCGGGCTGCTACACGCTCTGGCGCGCCACCACCGCCGCGTGGTGGGCATGAAGCCCGTAGCGGCTGGCCTGGTGCCCTGGGGGGACGACTGGGCCAGTGAAGACGCGATTGCGCTGCGCTCGGCCTCTACCCTGGCCGTGCCGCCAGCGCTGGACAACCCCGTGCTGCTGCCCGACCCGCTCTCGCCCCACATCGCCGCGGCGCGGGCGGGTGTGCAGATCGACATCGCTGCCATCGTGCGCAGCTACCAGGCACTCGCCGCCCAGGCCGACGCCGTGGTGGTGGAGGGTGCAGGTGGCTTTCACGTGCCCCTCACCGAAACATTGACCGGCGCCGACCTCGCCCAAGCCCTGGCGCTGCCGGTTGTGCTGGTGGTGGGCCTGCGCCTGGGCTGCCTGAACCACGCCCTGCTCACGGCCGAGGCGATCGGCGCACGCGGCCTCACGCTGGCGGGCTGGGTGGCCAACCGCGTGGACCCCGACATGGAGGCGGTGGAAGACAACATCGCCTACCTGCGTGCACGGCTGAATGCACCACTGCTGGCCGATGTGCCATACCAGGAACTGCCCGAACCCGGCAGCCTGGTGTTTGACCTGCCCAAGGACTGGCAATGACGAGCCCCACGGCGCCGCAAGCGTCCTGGCTCGACGAGATCCCTGCGCGGCTGGCCGACATCGAACGCGCCCACCTGCTGCGCCGCCGTCGTGTGGTGGAGCCCGCAGGCGGCGCCCGCCTGCGGGTGGACGGCCAGCCCATGCTGGCCTTTTGCAGCAATGACTACCTGGGCCTGGCCAGCCACCCCGCACTGGCCCAGGCCGCGTGCGAGGCCACTGCGCGTTTTGGCGTGGGCTCTGGCGGATCGCCCCTGGTCAGCGGCCACAGCGCCGCCAACGATGCCCTGGAGCACGACCTGGCCGCCTACGTGCAGCTGCCCCGCGCGCTGTACTTTTATGCGGGCTATGCCACCAACACCGGCATCATCCCTGCGCTGGTGGGCGACGGCGATGCGCTGTTCTCCGATGCACTCAACCACGCCTGCCTGATCGACGGTGCCCGCCTGTCGCGCGCCACCATCCACCGCTATCCCCACGCCGACCTGGCAGCGCTGGAAGCGCAGCTTGCCGTCAGTCCCGCAAGGCGCAAGCTGGTGATCAGCGATGCGGTGTTCAGCATGGACGGCGATCGCATCGACATCCCAGCCCTGCTCGCGCTGTGTGAGCGCTACGACGCGCTGTTGTTGCTGGACGATGCCCACGGCTTTGGCGTGCTGGGCCCCCAGGGGCGCGGCAGCCTGGCACAGGCGGGGCTGACGGGCCCCCACGCCTCGCGCCGCGTGCTGTACATGGCCACGCTGGGCAAGGCAGCGGGCGTGGCGGGCGCTTTTGTGGCCGGCGATGCAGCCCTCATCGAATGGCTGCTGCAAAAAACGCGCACCTACATCTTTGCCACCGCCGCGCCACCGCTGCTGGCGAGCGCACTGCGCCAAAGCCTGCAGCTCATGGAGGAAGCCGACGACCGGCGCGCGCACCTGGACGGACTCATCGCGCAACTGCGCCAAGGACTGTCCACATTGCCTGCATCGCTGGGCTGGCACCTGCTGCCGTCGCACACCCCCGTGCAGGCCCTGATCATCGGCAGCAACGAAGCGGCGCTGGCGGTGATGGAAGGCCTGCGCGCCAAAGGACTGTGGGTGCCTGCCATCCGCCCGCCCACCGTGCCAGCGGGCACGGCGCGGCTGCGCATTGCGCTGTCCGCCGCGCACACCACCGACGATGTGGCGCAACTGCTGGCCGCGCTGCATGCGCTGGCGACACCGTTGGTGAGTCGTTGACAAGCCGCAGTACCATGCACAGCCCAGGCGCCCTGCCAGTGCAGGCCCTCACCTATCCTTCCAGCGAGACGATTCCATGCCCCACCTGACCATCGAATACTCGGCCAACCTACCCCACTACCCCGAAGCCGAAACCTTGACGGCCCTGAACGCCGCCCTGTGCGCACATCCCCAGGTGCAGGACGAGGCAGATCTGAAGACGCGCTTCATCGTGGCCGACAGCTTCGAGATCGGCATCGCACCCGCCAACCGCGCCTTTGTGCACGCACAGCTGCGCCTGCTGTCAGGCCGCACGCCCGAGGCCAAGAAGGAGCTGTCCGACCTCATTGCCGCGGTGCTGCGCGAGCGCACCCCCAAGCCCCAGGGCGTGATGGTGCAATTGAGCGTGGAGATCGTCGATATGGATCGGGGCTCGTACGCCAAAGAGCGGCTCTGACGCTGCGCTCCTGCCCCCGCCTCAGGCCCCGTCGCCTGCGTTGCCGGTGATCGGCTGCACGATGCCCGTGTTGTAGCTGGAACAACACGGGGCCGTCAGGAACACGTAGGCGGGCGAAATCTCCTCGGGTTGCGCCGGGCGGTCCAGACGCGTGGTAACGCCAACCTTTTCCAACTCTTTGGCCGGGCGCTCCGCCGGGATCCGCGGTGCCCACACCGGCCCCGGCGCCACCGCTTTCACGCGGATTCCCCGGTCGGCCAGTTGTGCGCCAGCACCTGGGTAAAGGCATGGATCGCACCCTTGGTGGCCGGGAGCGAAGGGGACGGAGGCGGTCACGGCGGAATGTCTTTCTGCCGACAGGGGCTCCAGGTCAACCGGAGCCAAAAAAAGGGCGCCTGGGCTTCCAGGCCAGTGCGCCCACGGCGGTACGGGCGGCGAGTTCAACGACCGGACCGGGCCGGAGCAGCACACACTGCCCCGACCCGGCCGCGTCAGTAACTGCAACGGTCAGCCGGCATCCTTGGACTTGCCGGTATTGCCCTGGTTGCCGCCAGACGCAGTGCTGGATGCGCTCTGGGAGCCCGCGCCTTTCTGGTTCTGCTGGACAGGCTGCTGCTGGCCCGAACTGCCGCTGGTGCGTGTGGAGCGCCACTGGCTGAAGTCATCCGAGAACTTCTGGTAGCGCTCCTTGCGCCAGCTGTCGTAGTCGTCATCCAGCATGCGCAGTTGCTCGTCGCGCCACTGCTGGTAGTCGGGATCGCGGTGGCCCCGGCTCTGCTGGGCGGGCGGTGCATTGCGGGTGAAACCATAGGCGTTGCCATAGCCACCCTGGCCTCGTTCATCATCGCGATAGGGCGAGGCAAAGCGCCCTTCGTCTTCGCGAAAGCCCTGGCTCTCGTACGGGGCTCCCCAGGCCTGGTGCTGACGGCCGGGGCCGTTGTCGTAGCCTGAACGGCCCTGAGGCCCATACGCGCCAAAACCTTCGCGCCCCGAGCGCGGGTAGCCCTGCGATTCGCCACGGCTGCGGTTCAGGCCGTACTGGCCATAACGTTCGAGGCCATTGCGTTCTTGCTCATAGCGGTCGCTGCGGTCATTGCGGTTCTCGAACTCCTGGCGGTAACCGCCAGGGCTGCTGCCGCGATGGTCTTCGCTGCCGTAGCCCTGGTGGTCACCGCGCTCGGTAAAGCGCATGTCGTCGGCATCGCGGCCCATGCCATGGCGGGAAAAGTTGCTGTCGTCGCTGTCTCTGTAGCCCATGGTGTTCTCCTTGCGGTCAATGGGAATATCAAAAGTTGAGAGTGAATAGGAATGGAAGGGTGCGGCTGGCCACATGCTGTTGTGGCCCGCCCGGTCTCAAGGCTGGCTCTTGTGCGAATCGCGGCTGCCTTGCTGCTTCTGGTCGCGGCCCTGCGCGTGTGTGTCGGCGTCGTTGCGGGCACCTTGCTGGCGGTGGGTGTTGCCGCCCGTGCTATGCTCGGCCTGCTGCTGCCCGGCGGGCGACTGGCGCTGAGACGAAGGGGTGTTGGGCTGGTTCTGCGGGTTGTTTTGAGACATGGTGGCTCCTGTCGAAGTGGTTGAACAAAGGTTGCACACAAAGCGTTGAAACGCGTCTTGTGTGGGTTCATGTTCGTGGGGCCCCGCAGCGCTTTTTGTAGGCCGTGTCCTATAGGTCTGTGGGCTGGGCGCCATGCGGTGTAAGCAAGCGCACAGGAGGTTGCGGGATGCAAGGAGGTATTTGCCGGGCTGCAGTAACAGGCCTCGCGCGGTGAACGCTGTCAAGCTGAGCGGGCGCCATGGCAAGCGCCCACAGAACGGACAGCAGCGTCACATCCTGATGCACCGGATGCGCGTTGGAACGGCCAAGGCCACGGCCGCCAGGCGCCGTGGGCACCTGCTTGCCAACAGGGAGATAGAGGGAAAAGGGCTCGCTACGCGTCGAGCGTGGCGTCCAGCCAGCCGCGCAGGCTGTTGATGAACGCCCAGCCTTGCACGCGGGGAATGTCGGCCACGCGCAGCACGGCCTCCACCACGTGGCCGTCCTGCAGTGCGACGGCGCGGCCCACGCCGGGCAGCAGGCCGCAGGACAAGGGCGGCGTCACCCAGCGCCCATCGATGAGCGCGGCGATGTTGCCAAAGGTGCCTTCGGTGATCTCGCCCGCCTCGTTCCACAGCACGGTGTCGAACACGCCGGGGGTCGTGGGCGCAAACGCCGCGTAGTGCGCGCGGCGCGTGGTCTTGTAGCGCACAAACTCGCTGTGTGCGGCCGCAAAGGGGCGTGGCGCCAGTTGCAGGCGCACTGGCACTGCCGTGGTCTGCAGCGCAAAGGCCTCGGCGCGCGAGCTGCCGTCCGCCGCCAGCAGCAGGCGCACCCGCCAGTCGCCATCGCGGTGTTGTAGGGCGGCAATCTGCAGCTCCTGGCGCACCGCATGGGCGTTGAATGCAAAGCCAAAATGCGCGGCCGCCTCGCCCATTCGGCGCACATGCTGGTCAGCGTGCACGAACTTGCCGTGGTGCAAGCCCAGGGTTTCGAGCACCTCGAACGGAGCGCTGGCCCGCTCGACAAAGGCGCGCTTGTGGTGCCACTCGGCCCATTCGGCGCCCGCCTCGGCACCGGAGGTGATGCCGCTGCCAATGCCGCAGGTGGCCTCGGCCACGACGGGGGAGGCATCCGCACCCGAGCCCGCACCAGTACCCACGCCGCGCAGCACCACGGTGCGGATGGGCACGTTAAAGGTAGCCGCCACCGGGTGCAGGCCGTCCGGCCCCGCTGCGCCGCCCGGCCGCACCACGCCCACCGCGCCGCAATAGACGCCGCGCGGCGCGGGCTCCAGCGCGCGGATCATCTGCATGGCGCGCACCTTGGGCGCCCCCGTGACGGAGCCACAAGGGAACAGCGCCGCAAACACATCCGTCAGCGTGGTGCCGGGCCGCGTGCGTGCGGTCACGTCCGAGGTCATCTGCCACACCGTGGGCAAGGCCTGCGTGGCAAACAGCGCAGGCACCTGCACACTGTGCGGCAGCGCAATGCGCGACATGTCGTTGCGCAGCAGGTCCACGATCATCACGTTCTCGGCACGCTCCTTGGGCGCCGTGCGCAGGTGCTCGGCCTGCTGCGCGTCCTGTTCTGGAGTGGCGCCGCGCGGGGCCGTTCCCTTCATGGGGCGGGCCAGCAGGGTGCCGCCTTCCGGCGCGTCCTGCCAGTCAAAAAACAGCTCGGGCGACACCGACAGCACCTGCTCGTCACCCGCCTGCAGGTAGGCGGCATAGCCCCCAGGCTGAGCGCGCAGCAACGCAGCAAACAGCGCCTGCGGCGAGCCCTGCAGCGTGCCGCGAAAGGGCGCGGTGTAGTTGACCTGGTACAGCTCACCCGCTGCGATGGCCTGCTGGATTTGCGCCAGCGCGGCGTCAAACGCCTCGCGCTCGGGGCTGTCGTTCCACACCACCTGCGCAGGGGCAGCGGCCGCCGCATCGTCGGCCGCGTCGTCGGCCCCGGGTTGGGGCGCGTCGTACAACGCAAACCAGGCCAGCGGGCCGTCGGCCGCGTGGGTCTGCAATGCGGCATCAAAGGCCGGCGCGGCCTCGTAACGCACATGGCCCACGCACCAACGACCCTGCTGGGCGGCGGCGAACACGGCGTCGAGCACACTGCGTACCTCGTGCAGTGCGTGGGCCACCAGCACCTCGCGCGGTGCCTCAAACCGGTGGCGCAGGCGCGTGGCGCCCGCAGTCAGCGGCTGGGTGAAGTCAATGCGGCAACTATGGGTCAAAGCAGGCGGAGGCGCTAGCGGATCATGCGCCTATAGCTATCAAAAAATGAGCAAACATCAACACTTCGTGCGCTTTCAGGCAGCGCCCAGGTGGGGCACCAGTGCGCCGGTGGGTTGACCGTTCTTGAGCGCCGCCGTGAAGGCCAGCATGCGGTCAATCGGCTGGCGCGCACGCGGGATGAGCGCGGGGTCCACATGCACGGCATTCGCACCCGTCTCCAGCACGCGGGCCACATCGGCCAGACCGTTCATTGCCATCCAGGGGCAGTGCGCGCAGCTCTTGCAGGTGGCGCTGTTGCCCGCCGTGGGGGCTTCGTAAAACGTCTTGCCGGGGTTGAGCGTGCGCAGCTTGTGCATCATGCCGTTGTCGGTGGCCACGATGAACTCGGTGGCATCCATCTCGCGCGCGGCCTTGAGGATGGCGCTGGTGGAGCCCACGGCATCGGCCAGGGCCACCACGTCGGCGGGGCTTTCGGGGTGGACCAGCACTTTGGCCTGTGGGTGCTGCTTTTTCAGCAGCTCCAGCTCCAGCGCCTTGAACTCGTCATGCACGATGCAGGCACCGTTCCAGAACACCATGTCGGCGCCTGTCTCGCGCTGGATGTATGCGCCCAGGTGGCGGTCGGGCGCCCACAGGATCTTCTGGCCTGCGGCCTTGAGGGCGCTCACGATGTCGAGCGCGCAGCTCGATGTGACGAGCCAGTCCGCGCGCGCCTTCACGGCCGCGCTGGTGTTGGCGTAGACCACCACAGTGCGGTCGGGGTGCTGGTCGCAGAACGCGCTGAATTCGTCGATGGGGCAGCCCAGGTCCAGCGAGCAGGTGGCGTCCAGGTCGGGCATGAGCACGGTCTTTTCCGGGCTCAGGATCTTGGCCGTCTCGCCCATGAAGCGCACGCCGCTCACCACCAGGGTCTGCGCCGCGTGGTCCCGGCCAAAGCGGGCCATCTCCAGCGAGTCGCTCACCAGGCCGCCGGTTTCCTCGGCCAGGTCCTGCAGGTCCGGGTGCACGTAGTAGTGCGACACCATGACCGCATTCTTTTCCTTGAGCAGGCGACGGATCTTGTCTTTGAGCGCGGCGCGTTCTGCCTGCGACGGCTCGGGCGGCACGCGCGCCCAGGCGTGTTTGGTGGAACAGACGGCGCCCGATGTCGCCTCGTCGGGCTGCTCGTATTCGACGTCGATGCGGTTCAGGGTTGCGGTGCTCATGCCAGCTCCTGCAGGCGCATCGAAAAGTCGGTGGCCTTCACGTCTTTGGTCAGCGTGCCGATGGAGATGCGGTCCACGCCGGTCTCGGCCAGTTCGCGCAGGCCTTCGAGCGTGACACCGCCCGAGATTTCCAGAATCGCGCGGCCCGCATTGATGCGCACCGCCTCGCGCAGCATGGGCAGCGGCATGTTGTCCAGCAACACCATCTTGGCACCCGCATTCAGCGCCTCGGTCAGCTGCTCCAGGGTTTCGACTTCGATCTCGATGAAGGTCGCCTGCGCGGCCACGGCCTGTGCGGCGCGCAGCACCGCCGTCACGCCACCGGCGGCTGCAATGTGGTTCTCTTTGATCAACACCGCATCGTGCAGGCCAATGCGGTGGTTGGTGCCGCCACCCACGCGCACGGCGTACTTTTGCGCTAGGCGCAGGCCGGGAAGGGTCTTGCGCGTGTCCACGATCTGCGCGCGCGTGCCCGCCACCACATCCACATAGGTGCGGGTTTTGGTGGCGACGGCCGAGAGCAGCTGCAGAAAGTTGAGTGCGGTGCGCTCGGCGCTCAGCAGTGCGCGGGCCTGGCCTTCCAGCTCCAGCACCACCTGGTCGGGGGCGCAGCGCTGGCCTTCGGCCACATGCCAGGTGATCTGCACCGTGGGGTCGAGGGCGCGCAGCGCGGCTTCGGCCCAAGGGGCGCCGCAGATCACGGCTTCTTCACGCGCCAGGATGCGCGCGCGGGCGCGGCGGGCGGGGTCGATCAGGCCGGCGGTGAGGTCGCCAGTGCCCACGTCTTCGGCCAGAGCGCGGGCCACATCGGCCTGGGCCAGGGCCTTTACATCGTTGTCTCTCATAGTGCTTTTCGCGGGGGGTGTCGCTGCTGTCATGGGCCGCGAGCATACCGGGAACGCAAAGGCCACTGTGCCAGCGCAGGCCCACCCTGCCCGCGCAGGAAACCAATAAGTACACCCAGTATTGGTCGCATAGACTCGCGGCAATTTTTTGGCACCACCGCGCTCCATGACCGCCACCAGCCCTGTTTCTGCCACGCCCTACGGCACGCTGCCGCCCGCATCGCCCTTGCCCCAGCGCCGCCCTGTGAGCCTGCCGCGCCTGGCGCAGATGCGCGCAGCGGGCGAGAAGATCACCATGCTGACCGCCTACGACGCCACCTTTGCCGCCGTGGCCGATGCGGCGGGGGTGGAATGCATTCTGGTGGGTGATTCGCTCGGCATGGTGTGCCAGGGCCTGCCGAGCACGGTGGGAGTGACGCTGGACACCATGGCCTACCACACGGCCAGCGTGGCGCGCGGCCTGCACCGCGTGCAGGGCACGGCCTGGCTGGTGGCCGACCTGCCCTACGGCACCTATGCCGAAAGCCGCGAACAGGCGCTGCGCAGCGCCTGTGTGCTGATGCAGGCCGGGGCGCACATGGTCAAGCTCGAAGGCGGCGGCTGGACCGCGCCGACAGTGGAATTCCTGGTGCAGCGCGGCGTGCCGGTGTGCGCCCACCTGGGCCTCACGCCGCAGACGGTGCATGCCCTGGGCGGCTACCGCGTGCAGGGGAAGACCGACGATGCCGCCCGCACCCTGCGCAAAGAGGCGCATGAGTTGCAGGACGCAGGCGCCGCCATGCTGGTGCTGGAGATGGTGCCCGCTGCGCTGGCCGCTGACCTTACGGCCGAGCTGCCGCACTGCCACACCATCGGCATCGGCGCGGGCAACGGCACGGCCGGGCAGGTGCTGGTGTTGCACGACATGCTTGGGATGAACCTCGGGAAGATGCCGAAGTTCGTGCACAACTTCATGCAGGACGCGGACAGCGTGCGCGGCGCCATGGAGGCGTATGTGCAGGCCGTGAAGCATGGGCGTTTCCCGGACAACGCTGTGCACGCCTGGTGAGCCTTTTTCCTATCTCTCTGACCCTTCCCACCCCATGCTGATTGCCCGCTCCATTGCCGACCTGCGCCAGGCCCTGGCCCCCTACCGCCGCCCGGCTTTTGTGCCCACCATGGGCAACCTGCATGAGGGGCATATCGCCCTGGTGCGCCAGGCCCAACCCCTGGGCGATGTGACCGTGGCCAGCATCTTTGTGAACCGCCTGCAGTTTCTGCCGCACGAGGACTTTGACAGCTACCCGCGCACATGGGAGGCCGACTGCGCAAAACTGCAGGCCGCTGGTTGCGATGTGCTGTTTGCCCCGCGCGAGGCGGACCTGTACCCCGAGCCCCAGACCTTCAAGGTGCACCCCGACCCGCAGCTCGCCGACATGCTCGAAGGCCACTTCCGCCCCGGCTTTTTTGTGGGCGTGAGCACGGTGGTGATGAAGCTGTTTGCCTGCGTGCTGGGCGCCACCGGTGGCGTGGCCGTGTTTGGCAAGAAGGACTACCAGCAGCTCATGGTGATCCGCCACATGGTGCGGCAGTTTGCGCTGCCCATCGAGATCGTGGCGGGCGAAACCTGCCGCGCGGCCGATGGGCTGGCCCTGAGTTCGCGCAATGGCTACCTCAGCCTGGAAGAACGCCAGGAGGCCGTGGCCCTGTCGCAGGCCCTGAAGCGGCTGGCGCAGCAGTGGCTGGATGCCAGCGACCGCAGCGCGCTGGAGGCCCAGGCGCAGGACGCGCTGCGCGCGCGGGGCTGGGCGCCCGACTACCTCACGGTGCGCCGCCGCGCCGACTTGCTGCCCGCCACGGCCGAGGATGCGGCAGGCACGCTGGTGGCGCTGGGTGCTGCGCGGCTGGGCAGCACGCGGTTGATTGACAACCTGGAGTTTTGATTAGCTATTAATTCAATAGCTATCAGAGCTTACCCATCGCGCGGTAGCGGCCAAAAAAACCTCAAGCACTAGATCAAATCCATCCATTGCGGCCCAGCCACTGCACCAGCAAGCCGGTCACCACCTCCGGCTGCTCCATGGTCAGCATGTGGCCGCTGTCGGGTAGCAGGTGGTGTTCGGCAGCGGGCACCAGCGCCGCAATCTCTGCCGAGCATTCGGGCGGCGTGAGCTGGTCGGCTGCGCCACACACCACCAGCACGGGGCAAGCTACCTGAGGCAGGTGCAAGCGCGCATCGGGGCGGTGGATCACGGCACGGTTCTGGCGCACCAGGTGGTCGGGGCCCGCGTCCAGCACAAAGTCCAGATAGGCCTGCACCAGCTCCGCCTTGGCGGCGTTCACGGGGTGGAAGGCCAGGGCCACGTTGGGCTCGATGACCTCGCGCACCCGGCCCTGTTCAAACAGTTCGATGGCACCTTCGCGCAGGGCGCGCATGTCGGGTGTCTCGGGTCGCGCGGTGGTGCCCAGCAAGGCCAGCCCCGCAACCCGCTGCGGCGCCTGGCGCGCGGCCTCCATGGCGATCATGCCGCCCATCGACGCACCGGCCAGCACCAGCGGCCCCGCGTGCTGTGCCAGCAGCCGTGCGGCAAAGTCCTCGATGCGATGCAGGTTCACATCCTGGTGGGCGGTGGCGACCTCGGGGCGCAGCGCGGCGGGCAGCAGCGGCAGCACGCCGCGCCACATGCGTTCATCGGCGGCCAGACCGGGCAGGAGCAGAAGTTGGGGGAGTGGGACATGGATGAAAAGAGGCATCACCAAGTTGGTGCACGATGAGAAGCATGCAGACAGCCCCAGCAGCGGGGCACGGACCGCACATTGTGAACAGCCGATGGCCGCTTGTCACCGCCCCCGGAATAGTTGCCCGCGATGGCTCGGGACTTGCTAGCATGGCCTGCATATGCCCATCCACGCCGCGCTCCACCACGTCACGCATTACCAATACGACCGGCTGGTCGGCCTCGGGCCGCAGACCATCCGATTGCGGCCTGCGCCCCATTGCCGCAGCAATGTGATTTCGTACTCGCTCAAGGTCGAGCCCGCGCAGCACTTCATCAACTGGCAGCAGGATCCGTTTGCCAATTACCAGGCACGGCTCGTCTTCCCGGAGAAGACGCGCGAGTTCAAGGTCACGGTGGACCTGGTGGTGGAGATGGCGGTTTACAACCCCTTCGACTTCTTCCTGGAGCCCGAGGCCGAGCACATCCCCTTCAAGTACAGCAGCGATGTGCAGCAGGAGCTGGCGCCCTACCTGGCCACCGAGCCGATGACGCCGCTGGTGCAGGCGTACCTGGACAAGATCGACCGCAGCAAACGGCGCACAGTGGACTTTCTGGTCAAGCTGAACCAGCAGGTGTCGCAGGACATTCGCTACCTGATCCGCCTGGAGCCCGGCGTGCAGACGCCCGAGGAGACGCTGCAAAAGGCCAGCGGCTCGTGCCGCGACTCGGGCTGGCTGCTGGTGCAGCTGCTGCGCCACCTGGGGCTGGCGGCGCGGTTTGTGTCGGGCTACCTGATCCAGCTGACCCCCGATGTGAAGGCGCTAGATGGCCCCAGTGGCACCGACCACGACTTCACCGACCTGCACGCCTGGTGCGAGGTCTACCTGCCCGGCGCGGGCTGGATTGGCCTGGATGCCACCAGCGGCCTGATGGCGGGAGAGGGCCACATCCCGCTGGCCTGCACGCCGCAGCCCTCGGGGGCCGCGCCGATTGAAGGCGGCGTGGACAAGGCCGAGGTGGACTTCAGTCACGAGATGCGCGTGACGCGCATTTACGAATCCCCCCGCGTGACCAAGCCCTACACCGAAGACCAGTGGCAGGCCGTGCTGGCGCTGGGCGAGCAGGTGGACGCCGACCTGGTAGCAGGCGATGTGCGCCTGACCATGGGTGGCGAGCCCACCTTTGTGGCCGTGGGCGACCGCGACGCGCCCGAGTGGAACACCGATGCCCTGGGCCCCACCAAACGCGGCTTTGCCACCGAACTCACGCACAAGCTGCGCGCCGAATACGGCCAGGGCGGTTTTTTGCACTTTGGCCAGGGCAAGTGGTACCCCGGCGAGCAGTTGCCGCGCTGGGCGCTGTCGATCTGCTGGCGCGCCGACGGCCAGCCCGCGTGGCAGAACCCCGCGCTGTTTGCCGACGAGCGTGACCCATCGCACTACACCAGTGCCGACGCCGAACGTTTTGTGCGTACGCTCACGCGCAAGCTGGGCATCACCGACCGCTACATTCAGCCGGGCTACGAAGACACCTTCTATTACCTGTGGCGCGAGCGGCGCCTGCCCATCAACGTGGACCCGTTCGACGCGCGCCTGGACGATGAGCTGGAGCGCGCCCGCCTGCGCCGCGTGTTTGAGCAAAAGCTCGACAGCGTGGTGGGCTATGTGCTGCCGCTGCAGGCGGGCGTCGGGGCGGGCAGCGCGTGGAGCACGGGGCCTTGGTTCTTCCGCGACGACCGCATGCTGCTGATCCCCGGCGATTCGCCCATGGGCTACCGCCTGCCGCTGGACGCCCTGCCCTGGGTGAAGGCGTCGGACACCGAGCACCTGATCCCGCAAGACCCGACCGCACCCCAAGGCCCGCTGCCCGCTGCGACCACGCTGCGGGCGCGGTATTCCCTTCCAGCGGGCCCCGTCACCGGCGACCGTGACCTGCCCTACCTGGCGGGCGCCACCGCACCGGGCGAAGCACGCCGCGTGGTGCAAGGCACCGCAGGCGGCGACCACGCACGCCAGGCCGGGCAGCCCGACCCGCATGCGGGCATGCAGCCCCCGGGCAAGTTCCAGTCGGCCGCAGGCCTGTCGCGCACTGCCCTGTGTGTGGAAGTGCGCGACCCGCGCCGCGCCAGCGGCCCCAAGGCCGAGAAGGTGGGTGAGAAGTACGGCGTGCTCTACGTCTTCATGCCCCCGCTGGCGCGCCTGGAGGACTACCTGGACCTGCTGGCGGCCATCGAGGCCACGGCCGAAGAACTGGGCATGAAGATCGTGCTGGAAGGCTACCCGCCGCCGCGCGACGCACGCCTGAAGGTGCTGGCCGTGACGCCCGACCCCGGCGTGATCGAGGTGAACATCCACCCCGCCAGCCACTGGAAGGAGCTGGTGCAGCACACCGAGTTTCTTTACCAAGCCGCGTGGGAGACCCGCCTGTCGGCCGAGAAGTTCATGACCGATGGCCGCCACACCGGCACCGGCGGCGGCAACCACTTTGTGATGGGCGGCGCCACCCCGGCGGACTCGCCCTTCTTGCGCAAGCCCGAGCTGCTGGCCAGCCTGCTGCTGTACTGGCACAACCACCCGAGCCTGAGCTACCTGTTCAGCGGCCTGTTCATTGGCCCCACCAGCCAGTCGCCGCGTGTGGACGAGGCCCGCAACGACCAGCTCTACGAACTGGAAATCGCCCTGCGCGAGATCGAGGCCAACCGCGCGATCTATGGCCAGGACATGCCGCCCTGGCTGGTGGACCGCACGCTGCGCAACATCCTGGTGGATGTGACCGGCAACACGCACCGCAGCGAGTTCAGCATCGACAAGATGTTCTCGCCCGACAGCAGCACCGGCCGCCTGGGCCTGCTGGAGCTGCGCGCCTTTGAGATGCCGCCCCACGCCCACATGAGCGTGGTGCAGCAGTTGCTGCTGCGCGCCTTGATTGCGCGCTTCTGGAAGGCGCCCTACCGCGCCCCCGCCGCCCGTTGGGGCACCGAGCTGCACGACCGCTGGATGCTGCCCACCTTCATCCAGCAGGACATGCACGACGTGGTGGCCGAGATGAACG
Organism: Acidovorax sp. DMC1; assembly: GCF_056314325.1. Taxonomy (NCBI): domain Bacteria; kingdom Pseudomonadati; phylum Pseudomonadota; class Betaproteobacteria; order Burkholderiales; family Comamonadaceae; genus Acidovorax; species Acidovorax sp. DMC1. Next base: position 64,564 of record NZ_JBQUYO010000004.1, read on the forward strand.
CCGCAGGTTATGCGTTCGACCCCGCCTGGTTTGCGCCGCAGTTCGAGTTCCGCTTCCCCATGGTCGGTACCGTCCAATCGATGGGCGTGGAGCTGACCCTGCGCAACGCGCTGGAGCCCTGGCATGTGATGGGCGAAGAAGGCTCTGCGGGCGGCACCGTGCGCTATGTGGACTCGTCGCTGGAGCGCATCGAGGTGCGCGTGACGGGCATGAACGAAAGCCGCCATGTGGTCACCGTCAACGGCCAGCCGCTGCCCCTGCAAAGCACGGGCACGACCGGCGAGTTTGTAGCGGGTGTGCGCTACAAGGCCTGGAACCCGCCCTCGGCCCTGCACCCCACCATTGGCGCCCACGCTCCGCTCACGTTCGACATCGTGGACACCTGGATGAACCGGTCGCTGGGCGGCTGCCAGTACCACGTGGCGCACCCGGGTGGGCGCAACTACGACACCTTCCCGGTCAACGCGTACGAGGCCGAAAGCCGCCGCCTGGCGCGCTTCTCGCGCATGGGCCACACGCCGGGGCGGCTGGCGGTGCCGCCTGCGACGATTGAGCTGCCGGGCAGCCGGGAGTTTCCGTTCACGCTGGATCTGCGGCGCAAGATGCGGCCGTAGGAAAGCCACCCCCTGAGTCGCCTGCGGCGCCTTCCCCCTTGAAGGGGGACGACGCCCTCGCTGCGGGACGGCCCTTGCTCGGCGTCCCTGGCCTGGGCCGCGCCAGTTTCGACGCTGCAGGTAACCCGCAGAGTGCCCGAGACCAAATGCCCGAAAATCGAGCGCAGTGAACCATCTCAACGACAGCCTTCCCCCCCCCGACCCTTCCGACAGCGCGGCCCAATGGGCGGCTGCGCTGGCGCCTGCAGCGGCGGCCGGGCATTTTGACGAGTTGCGGGGTGCCCGTGTGCCGGACGCATCCAGCACGGCCACCGCAGCATCAACTTCTCAATCAATAGCAAACAACCCAAACATCACTAGCGCCTGGGCCCAATTTTTTGATCAATTGGGCCCTGAGGGCTTTCAGGACCTGGACCGGCGCATGCAGAGCCTGCAGCGCCAGGTGCGCGACAACGGCATCACCTACAACGTCTATGCCGATGCCGACGGCCCGCAGCGGCCCTGGTCGGTGGACCTGTTCCCGCTGATCCTCTCGCAGGGCGACTGGGCGCACATCGAGCGCGGCGTGTTGCAGCGCGCCCGCCTGCTCGACCGCGTGATGGCCGACGTGTATGGCCCGCAGGAGCTGCTGCGCAGCGGCCTGCTGCCCAGCGCCCTGGTGCAGGGGCACCCCGGCTACCTGCGCGCCATGCACGGCGTGCAGCCCGTGGGCGGCACCCATCTGCACATCGCCGCGTTCGACATGGCGCGCGATGCGCAGGGCGACTGGTGGGTGGTCACGCAGCGCACGCAGGCGCCCTCGGGCCTGGGGTATTTGCTGGAGAACCGGCTGCTCATCTCGCGCCTGTTCCCCGAGGCGTTCAGCCAGATGCATGTGCAGCGCCTGGCCGCCACCTACCGCGCGTTGCTCGACGGGCTGCGGCAGATGAGCCCTGCGGGGGCCGATGCGCGCATCGTGCTGCTCACGCCCGGCCCGTACAACGAGACCTATTTTGAGCATGCCTACCTGGCGCGCTATCTGGGCCTGACGCTGGTGGAGGGCAACGACCTTACGGTGCGCGACGCGCGCCTGTACCTCAAGACCCTGCACGGCCTGCAGCCGGTGCACGGCATCCTGAAGCGCCTGGACGACGAGTTTCTAGACCCGCTGGAGCTGCGCAGCGACTCGCGCCTGGGCGTGCCCGGCTTGCTACAGGCCATCCGCGCGGGCAACGTGCTGGTGGCCAATGCGCCGGGCTCGGCGTTCCTCGAATCGTCGGCGCTGCTGGGCTTTATGCCCGCGCTGTCGCGCCACCTGCTGGGCGAAGAGCTGGCCCTGCCGTCGCTGCCCACCTGGTGGTGTGGCGAACGCTCGGCCATGCAGGCGGTGCTGCCGCAGCTCGCGCACAGCGTGATCCGCCCCACCTGGCCCATGGCGCAGCGCGTGCCTGTGTTGGGCGGCGCGCTGTCGGCGCAAGACCTGATGCAGTGGTCTGCGCGCATCGAAGCGCAGGGCGATGAATACACCGTGCAGGCCCACCTGCCGCTGTCGCAAATGCCCACCTGGCGCACGAAGGACACGGAGGATGCCGCGCCGAATAGCAGCCCCATCGCCCCCCGCTCGGTGATGCTGCGCGTGTTTGCAGTGTGTGATGGCCCGGGCTCCTGGCGCGTGTTGCCGGGCGGGCTGGCCCGCCTGGCCCAAGGCGACAGCGGCATCACGTCCATGCAGCGCGGCGGCAGCAGCGCCGATGTGTGGGTGCAAACCGATGGCCCCGTGGACACCACCACGCTGCTGGCCCACAACCAGGCCGCGCCCGCCGTGGTGCAGCGCAGCCGCCAGGTGACCAGCCGCGCGGCTGAAAACCTATTCTGGCTGGGCCGCTACACCGAGCGCACCGAGAACGTCACGCGCCTGGCGCGCATCACGCTGCAATGCCTGAACGGCGAGGACCAGACCTCGCAACCGCTGCTGGCCTGGCTCAGCGCCATGGGAGTGAGCCAGGGGCTGGTGCTGCCCACGGTGCCGGCGGCGGGGCAGGCGCGGCGCGTGTTCGAGCGCTCGCTGATCGCCGGGCTGACGCAGCCCGCTCAGGTGACCAGCGTGGGCTTCAACCTGCGCGGCATTCTGGGCGCCGCATCGGCCGTGCGCGACCGCCTGTCGCAAGAGCACTGGAACCTCATCGTGCGGGCCGAGGCGGAGTTTTTTGCGCCCCGCACCGGGGCCGAAGACGACGGCGACTATTCGCCGCTGGATGCGCTGCGCCAGTTGGAAGTGCTGAGCGGCCACACCGCCGCCATGACCGGCCAGCAGACCGACCGCATGACCCGCGACGACGGCTGGCGCCTGCTGTCCATCGGGCGGCATCTGGAGCGCCTGGGCTTTCTGGCCTCGGCACTGGAAAGCGGCCTGCAGACCGGCGCCGTGCACGATGAAGGCGGCTTTGAGGCCATGGTGGCGCTGTTTGACAGCACCATCACGTTCCACGCGCAGTACCAGCAGCGGCGCGACATGCCCGCGCTGCTGGACCTGCTGGTGATCGACCGCGACAACCCCCGCTCGCTGGCCTGGGTGGCGCAGACGCTGCGCGGGCGCATTGCCAAGATCGAAGCGGCTGCGGGCACGCCCGGCGAATCCGCCGCCATGGGCATCCCCGAGGCCTCCGACCTGTCGCTGGTGGCCCTATGCACACAGGATGCCGAGGGCCGCCATGCCGCGCTGGAGGAGTATCTGGGCCGCTGTGTGCGGGGTGTGTTGGGACTGTCGGATGTGCTAGCCACGCGCTACTTCACCCACTCCATCGATGCGTTGCGGCACAGCGTAGGAGCTTGACCATGAAGCTGCGCGTCATCCACGAAACGGTGTACCACTACACCCCCACGGTGCAGAACGCCCAGCACATGGCCCATCTGCGCCCGCGCACCGGCATGGTGCAGCGAGTGCTAACCCACAGCCTGCAGGTGGACCCCGCCCCAACCCAGTGCAACATGGTGCAGGACGTGTTTGGCAACACCCGCACGTTCTTCAGCCTGCCCTTCACCCACGAGCAACTGCGGGTACGCGCCGAAAGCCTGCTGGAGACCCGACCCGTGCCCGCCGCACCGCCCGGCGAGCCATGGGAGGCCGTGCGCGAGCGCCTGAGCTACCGGCGCGGCCAGCCCTACCACGCGGCCACCGAGTTCAGCTTTGCCTCGCCCTATATCCCCCGGCACGCCGACTTTGCGGCCTATGCCGCCGAGAGCTTTGCGCCAGGCCGCCCGCTGATGCAGGCCGCCAGCCACCTGATGTCGCGCATCCATGCCGACTTTGCCTACACCGCCAACGCCACCGATGCGGGTACGCCCGCGCTCGAATCGCTGCGGCTGCGCCGGGGCGTGTGCCAGGACTTTGCCCACGTGATGATTGGCTGCCTGCGCAGCCTGGGCCTGGCAGCCCGCTATGTGAGCGGCTACCTGCTGACCGAGCCCCCGCCCGGACAGCCCCGGCTGGTGGGCGCCGATGCCTCGCACGCCTGGGTGTCGGTGTGGTCGCCTTCAGCGGATGGTGGAGACAGCGCGCAGAACGAGAACGCCTGGTTTGACCTGGACCCCACCAACGACCGGCCGGCGGGCGAGGACTATGTGACGCTAGCCATCGGCCGCGATTTTTCGGATGTGTCGCCGCTGCGCGGTGTGATCCACGGCGGCGACCACCATGTGCTGCAGGTGGGGGTGACGGTGGAGCCGGTGCCCGAAGCCGCGGCCACTAGTGCTGCGGCCGCTGCACTGACTGCGTCAGACGCACCCCTCACACCGCCGCAGGCACCAGGAAGTCCCGGCTGATCCGCGCCCCCAGGTCGTTCACCCGCTCCAGGAACTGGGTGAGGTAGGCGTGCAGGCCATGGGTCAGGATTTCATCGATGCGCGCGAACCTGAGGTGCGCCAGCAGCCGCCCCGCGTGCCGCTGGGTCTCGGCCGACTGGCCGCTGGCCAGCATGTCGAGGTTGCCCAGCACCTCCTTCATGCAGGCGTGCAGCGAGCGGGGCATGTCGGCCCGCAGGATCAGCAGCTCGGCCACACGCTCGGGGGTGATCACATCGCGGTACACCTTGCGGTAGGTCTCGAAGCCCGACACGCTGAGCAAGATGGCGCTCCAGTGATAGAAGTCATAGTCTTGGTCCTGCGCCGCGGCCGCGCCCCTGAAGTCGCTTTGCACCGCGTGGAACTTCACGTCCAGCAGCCGCGCTGTGTTGTCGGCCCGCTCCAGAAACGTGCCCAGCCGCACGAAGTGCAGCGCCTCGTCCTGCAGCAGGGTGCCCACCGTCACCCCGCGCGACAGGTGCGAGCGGAACTTCACCCATTCGAAGAACCGTGCAGGGTCCTGCTCCAACGCACCGCTCGCAATCAGGCGGTTCACTTCAAGCCAGGTCTGGTTCTGGATCTCCCAGGCCTCGGTGTTGAGCGCCCCGCGCACCGCCCGCGCGTTCTCGCGCGCGGCCTGCAGGCAGGCCACGATGGACGAAGGGTTGCTCGGGTCCTTGACCATGAAGTCGAGCACCTTGACGGGCGTCACCTCGCCATGCTGGGCGGTGTAGGCGGGCAGCAGCTCGCTGATGGACAGCAAGCCCTGCCAGCCGAGGGTGGCGACCTCGGTCGATTGGGGCAGCAACGCGCTCTGGTAATTGACGTCCAGCATCCGGGCGGTGTTCTCTGCCCTTTCGGTGTAACGGGCCATCCAGAACAAATGATCGGCGGTGCGGCTTAGCATGTGATCTCCTTCTTGGACGAGGGCAGAGAACCCCGAGCGTGTTGCACACGCTTGCCGTATTTTTTCGAAAGCCCCGCTGCGCAGGGCTTTTCTGCCCGCTCGGTGTAACGGGCCATCCAGAACAAATGATCGGCAGTACGGCTCAGCATGGTCATTCCCTCCCTTGGCTTTGTGTTTGCGTGGGCAGGGACGAGGCCTGCGCTGCCGCAGGCTGGTCGCCCAGCACCCAGGTGTCCTTGGTGCCCCCGCCCTGCGACGAATTGACCACCAGCGATCCCTCCTTGAGGGCCACGCGCGTGAGGCCGCCCGCCACCATCTGCACCTTCTGGCCGCTGAGCACAAAGGGCCGCAGGTCGATGTGGCGGGGTGCAATGCCGTTGTCCACATAGGTGGGGCAGCTGGAGAGGCTGAGCGTGGGCTGGGCGATGTAGCCGTCGGGCTTGGCGATGACTGCGGCGCGGAAAGCGTCGATCTCGGCCCGGGTGGCTGCAGGGCCAATCAGCATGCCGTAGCCGCCCGCGCCATGGACTTCCTTCACCACCAGTTCGTGCAGGTGGTCCAGCACGTACCGCAGGTCATCCGGCTTGCGGCACATCCAGGTGGGGACGTTCTGCAGGATGGGCTCCTCCCCCAGGTAGAAGCGGATCATGTCCGGCACATAGGGGTAGATGGATTTGTCGTCGGCCACGCCCGTGCCCACGGCGTTGCAGATGGCGACATTGCCTGCCCGGTAGGCGGCCATGAGCCCCGCACAGCCCAGGGTGGAGGTGGGGCAGAAAACGTCGGGGTCGAGAAAATCGTCATCCACGCGGCGGTAGATCACATCCACCCGCTGCAGCCCACGCGTGGTGCGCATGTACACAAACTGGTCCTTGACCACGAGGTCCTGCCCCTCGACCAGTTCCACGCCCATCTGCTGCGCGAGGAAGGCGTGCTCGAAGTAGGCGCTGTTGTACATGCCGGGCGTGAGCACCACCACGGTCGGGTCGGCCGCGCCGGCCGGGGCGCTGGCGCGCAGTGTGTCCAGCAGCAGGTCCGGGTAGTGCGCCACCGGTGACACCTGGTGCTGTGCGAACAGTTCGGGGAACAGCCGCATCATCATCTTGCGGTCTTCGAGCATGTAGCTCACGCCGCTGGGCACGCGCAGGTTGTCTTCCAGCACGTAGTACACGCCCTCGCCCGACGCATCCGGCGCACGCACGATGTCGATGCCGCTGATGTGGGAGTAGATGTCGAGCGGCACATGAACGCCGACCATCTCGGGCCGGAACTGGGCGTTGCGCAGGATTTGCTCGGCGGGCACGATGCCGGCGCGCAGGATGTCCTGGCCGTGGTACACGTCGTGAATGAAGCGGTTGAGCGCCGTGACCCGCTGCACCAGGCCGCGCTGCATGTGCGCCCATTCCTGCTGCGGAATGATGCGCGGGATCAGGTCAAAGGGGATGAGCCGCTCGGTGCCTGCGCCGTCCTCGTCCTTGGCGCCGTACACGGCAAAGGTAATGCCCACGCGCCGGAAGATGACCTCGGCCTCGGCGCGGCGCGCCTGCATGGACTCGGCGCTCTGGCGCGCCAGCCATTGCGCAAACCGCGCATAGTGGGGCCGGACATCGCTGCCCGCCCAGCCTGCCGCACCGTCCAGGCCGGCCAGGGGAAGCCAGGTAACCATCTCGTCGAACTTCTGCATGAGAGCCAATCTCCTGCAAGCCCTCAAGCAAGTTCCAGGCCGTTTTCAGGCCCTGCGGACGGCGTGGCCGCCGAGTTTAAGCCAAACCGCCTGCTAGCGCCGGTCTTTATTGGCTGATTTGCTATTCTTTTTGATCCCTTGATGGGCAGCAGGTGCGGCTGGCGGCACGGGGACCGGAGCTGCCACAGGAGCTGGCCGCAAGGCGGCTTCGCGCACCATGTCGTGCACAAAGCGCAGTTTGGCCAGCACCGCGCTCGCCAGCGCAAACGGGTAGGCGTCAGGCTGCCCCAGGCTGCGTGTGAGGCTGTTGAGCAGCAGCGTCAGCGGCACCAAGTGCTGCACCATGGACTGAAAGTCGGGCGCCGGACTGGCAAAGGGGTCGATGGCGCTGCTGCGCTGCGGGCCGTAGATGCCAGGGATGGTGACCTCGGTGGCATAACTGGCCGAGGTTTCCAGCAGGTCGATCATGTGCAGGTAGTGCGCCCAGGTTTCGGCCCAGTCTTCCCAGGGGTGGGCGGCGGCGTAGGCGCTCACATGGTGGTCGGCCCAGTCGTTGCCGTCATTGCCCTTGGCGTAGTGGGCCTCTAGGGCCGCTGCATAGTCCTGGCGCTCATCACCAAACATCTGACGAAAGTCATCCAGCCGCTCGCCATCGCGCACCAGCTGGTCCCAGTAGAAGTGGCCGGACTCGTGGCGCAGGTGACCAATCAGCGTACGGTAGGGCTCACCCAGCGCGATGCGGCGGCGCGCACGCTCATCGTCATCGGCCTCGGCCACGTTGAGGGTGATGGTGCCATTGTTGTGGCCCGTCAGCACGGGCGGGCCGCCCGGCACCTCCGCCAAAAATTCAAACACCGGGCTCGTGCCGCCGGGCGCAGGCTCCAGCCCCAAGCGGGCCAGGCTGTAGAACAGCCGCCGCTTGGCGGCTTCGATCTGCATCCACCGCCCCATGTTCGCAGGCTCGGACAGGTCGGGCATCACGCGGGTCTGGCGGCACGACACACACAGCTCTGTGAAATCGTGGACGGGTATCGCAAAGTTGCAGGCTTGGTGGTCCGTGTGGTTGCGGCACATGCGGTACAGGCGCCCGCTGGAATGAGCGCCCCCCTGCCTGCCCCGGCGGCGCCACAGGTCGGCACCGTCCTGCGGCGCAGGGGTCAGCGCGGCCATGGTCAGCGCATCGGGCAAAAACGCCAGCGCACTGCCGCAATGCAGGCATTGCACGCTGTCAAAAAACACCAGATGACCGCAATGGTCGCAATTGAATACCCGCATGGTGTGGAGCTTATACCCCGTGGGTCGGGGCAATGAGAGTGAACCAAGCGCAGGCTCTCCCGACACAGCACCGGAGGAGCCCACAAAAAAACAGGCCCCGAGATATGCCCGGAGCCTGCTTCAGGGGGTAACGCCATCGGGCGTGAGCGCTAGGCCCATGCGCGTGGCGCAAGCCCCGTCCGGTCAGGGACGCACAACGATGCTGTTGCGCACTTCGCGCACGTGCTTGGTGTTGCGGGCAATGTTTTCAGCCTGGTTCTTTTCGGTCTGTGACTTGGCAAAGCCCGACAGCTGGACCGTGCCGTTCAGCGTTTCCACGCTGATGGAGGTGGCGGACACGTTCTTGTCTTCGGCCATCTTGGCCTTCACGGCAGCGGTGATGCCGGCGTCATCCACATAAGAACCTACAGTCTGCTGTTCGCGAGCCACCGAGCAGCCCGTGGCCGTAACGATGGTGATGCCAGCGACTGCGGCGAAAGCGAGGGCACGTGCGTATTTCATGGTGTTTTCCTTGTTCAAGAATGGTTGGGAACGCGGGTGCTGGGACATATTCAATCCACCGGTCTGTTGCACCCTCCGCGACCGGCGGACTGTGGGAAAGGGGCCAAAAAATCAGCGCTGGCGGGGCACCGGCGGATGAACGCCAGCATCACCCACCTTCAACGCTCAGTATGCATCGCGGCGGCGCGATATCCACATCGCCACGGTGGCCAGCAGGGCACCCGATGCGGCGGCGATCACCAGCGACTTGCCGGGCTGCTCGGCCACGTACTTGCTGGTAGCCTCTGCGGCCTGCTGCATCTGGCGGCGTGCACGCGCGCTGGTCTCGGCGCAGTAGTCAATGCTGCGGGCAGCCAGGTCCTGGGCACGGGCCGCCAGGTCGTCAATGGCGGGGTCTGCCTGGCGGCGCAGGGCACGCACGCTGGCTTCGGCCTTATCGAGCGACTGGTCTGCGGCAGCACGCGTGGTCTGCACAGCCTCTTGGGCACTTTGCAGCACGTCATCGGTGAGGTTGCGAACGCCCGTCGTCACTTTGTCGGTTGCGGTCTGAAGGCTCATCAGAAAACTCCTTGGGATATGCAAAAGGGGAATGCGCGAGGGGGTGGGTCGAAGGCCGGGCCGTCAGGCCAGGCTTACCCCTTTTTGAGCAGACCCAGCACGAAGGTGACCACGGCCATGATCACGAACACAAAGAACAGAATCTTTGCGATGCCCACGGCGCCGGCAGCAATACCGCCAAAACCGAAGAGGGCTGCAATCAGCGCGATCACCAGAAAAACAACTGCGTAGTGCAACATTTCCATCTCCTTATGGGTGGCCGGCTTGCCGGCAGATCGGGTGGCGCCAAAACCTCAGCGCCTGGGGTCAACTGTAGGTATCGCCCGCAGCCCTGAATGCCGGTGTGCGGCGCGCCCCCGTGTCGGCGGCGCAGTGGGGGTGGTGTAGGACGGCACGCACGGGCAGATACCGACGGCTGCGCCGCGCAGGGCGACACTGCGGCCCAGGTGCAGCGCCCTGTGCCCGTGATGGCCGTACCCGGTTTGCCTTGCATCGCGGCGAGAGGGAAAGAATAGGGATGGGAAAAGCCGCAAGCCTGGCTTTCAGGCGTCGTGCGCAGCGGCGTCGCGGCGTGTATCTGAGGCATTGCGCGGCAGCGGCAAAACAGCCGATAGCAGCGTGCCGTTCCCTGGGCGCGAGGTGAGCGTGAGGCGCCCACCCGCCGCCTCGACCCGGTGGCGCATGCCAGCCAAGCCGTGCGAGGTGGGGCGGACGGTGCCCGGGTCGAAACCCACACCATCGTCGCGCACCTGCACCGCCACATGGGTGGGGTAGCCGTGCACCGACACCAGTACCTTGCTGGCCTTGGCGTACTTGCCGATATTGGTCAGCGCCTCCTGCACCATACGGTACACCGTAAGCTGCGCTGCATCGGGCAATTGCACCGGCTCCAGGCTGGTCTCCACGTCGATGCCCGCGCGCTCGGCGTATTCGCGCGTCAGGATCTCCAGCGCGGCCGTGAGCCCCAGGTTCGACAGGGACGAAGGCCGCAGGTCTTCAATGATGCGGCGCTTGAGCGCAATGCCGCTGTTGAGCGTCTCCGTCAGGTGCTTGAGCCGCTCCGACACATCGGGTGCGGTGGCGTCGATCTTGGACTTGAGGCGCGCCACATCGAGCTTGGCGGCCGTCAGCAACGCGCCCAGTTCGTCATGCAGCTCTCGCGCCAGATGGCCGCGCTCTTCTTCCCGCACCTGCTGCAGGTGGTTGGCCAGCTCAGACAACGTGGCGGTGCGGTCCCGCACCAGGCCCTCCAGACGGTCGCGCTCGCGCTCCAGCACCTCTTGCTCGCGCAGGTTCACCGTTTGCACTGCCTGCGTCTGGCGCAGGTACATGTAAAAGGCCAGCAGGCCGATGGCGGTGACGGTGGCAATGCCGATGCGCGACAGCATCAGCGACTGCTCGATCTGCTCGCGGCCCTGCTGCAGGCGCTTGTCGCTGCGGGCGATGAGCTCTTGCGCATGTTGGCGGATCGCCTCCATGTGTTCCTTGCCCACATCGGTGTTGAGGATGAACTTCCACGCGTCTTCGTTGCCCTGGCGGCGCAGGCGCAAGCTCAATTCCATCTCGGCCAGCTTGCGCGATATCTGCCGCGATAGCAGCGCAAACTCCTGCATGTCTGCAGGCGCATCCATGAATCGCATGCGCAGGCTGTCGAGATTGGTCTGCACGGTGGCCACGGCCTTGTCGTAGGGCTCCAGGTAGGTTTCATTGCCCGTGAGCAGATAGCCGCGTTGGCCGGTTTCTGCGTCCAGCATGCTCTGCAACAGCTTGTTCACATCAGACCGTGTGGTAAGTCCTTGGGCCAGTTGTTCCACCGCATCTTGCGAACGCATGTGCCCCGTTTCATTGATGCCCACCAGCACCATGGCCGCCAGCAGCGCCATGGGCAGGCTCAAGGCCATCTGTCGGACTTTTGGTAACCAACGCCGGGTGTTTTCTTGGAGATTCATACGCTTATTCTGGATAATGACCGACTACCGTTTTGACGCCCCTGCCGTGCCATGACACGATGGGGCATCTGGACTTCAACACACACCGGCAGTCTGTGGCTGCCGCCTCGAAAGAAGCATCAATGATCAAGATCGGCATTGTGGATGACCATGCGATTGTTCGTTCCGGGCTCAAGCAGTTCCTGTCCGAGCATGTGGACCTTCGGGTCGAGGGCGAAGCTGCCAACGGCCGTGAGGCCATCGACCTGGTGCGCAACAAGGAAATCGATGTACTGCTGATGGACCTGTCGATGCCCGGCCAAAGCGGGCTGGATGCCCTGGCCATGCTGCGCGCCAAGGCGCCTGACATGGGCATCCTGATCCTGAGCGGGTACCCCGAAGAACACTATGCGATCAACCTGATCCGCCAGGGCGCGAGCGGCTACCTGAACAAGGAGTGCGAGCCGTCGGAAATTGTGGAAGCCATCCGCACCATCGCGCTGGGCCGCCGTTACCTGACGCCTGCCGTTGCCGAGCTGCTTGCGCAGCAACTCAACCGCAAGGACGACGCGCCGCCGCATGAGCAGCTGTCGGAGCGCGAGTTCCAGGTGTTTCTCAAGCTGGCCAAGGGAGAGACGGCGGGGGATATTGCCAAGTCGCTCTCGCTGAGCGTGAAGACGGTGAGCACCTACCGCACACGCCTGATGGAAAAAATGAGCCTGTCGTCCAACAGCGACCTGACCTACTACGCGCTCAAGAATCGCCTGATCGACTGACATCGCCTCGCCTGCCTGCGCCCTGCTGCCTCGCAGGGCCCGGGCAAGGCCACCTGCCGCACTCCAAAAAAGGGAAGAAAAACAAACACCGCGACCACCGCATGCAACTACGCACGCGGCGGCGGGTGGTGTCACTGCGCCGCGCCTGATGAAGCAGCTGGCGCTCCGCCGCTGCTGGTGGCGCCCATGGCGTGGGACACGCTGCTGTGTTGCACGCAGTAGTCCACCAGGGCATCGATCTCGTTGGACTTGTCGAACACCGCATCCACGCCCAGTTGCGCACAGCGCATGCGCACATCCGGCGTGGCATAGTTGCTGAGCACGACCATCTTCTGCCCCGGCCGACGCGTACGGCAAGCCGCCAGCACACCCAGCCCGCTGCCTTGCCGCAAGAACAGATCGACGATGGCCAAGTCCCATGCCTCGGGGTGGGTGGAGAGCCAGTTCGTGCCCTCGTCTTCCGTTTCTGCCACGCCCACTGCTTCGACAGACGCCAACTCCTCCAGGGTTCCAATCAGGTTCTCGCGGATGGTGGCGTTGTCTTCAACAATGTAGGTGCGCAGTTTCACGGGCGGGTCCATCTGTACGGACAGTGCAGATCGCGCTGTCCTAGCCTTGAATTTAAGGCCTCTGTCCGCCGGATTCTGCCAGCCACAGCACGCTGGCCATGTAGGAAGAGTCCTACCGCGCAACACATACCGGACAGTCGGCATGGCGCTGCACCCGCATGGTGTTCCACTCCATGGCCCGGCCATCCAGCATGAGCAGCCGACCCGCAAGCGACTGCCCCACCCCCGCGATGAGCTTGAGCGCTTCGGCCGCCTGTATCGCGCCCACCACACCCACCAGCGGTGCAAACACCCCCATCGTTGAGCAGCGGACTTCTTCGAACTCCGCGTCGGGCGGGAAGATGCAGGCATAACAAGGCGACTGCGCATCGCGCGGGTCCACCACCGTGATCTGCCCGTCAAACTGGATCACAGCGCCGGCTACCAACGGCTTGTGGTGGCGCACACACGCCGCATTGATCGCCTGGCGGGTTACGTAGTTGTCGCTGCAGTCGAGCACCACTGTGGCATCGCGCACCAGGCGGTCCAAAGCCGCAGCATCCACCCGGGCCTGTAGGGAGGTGACCTGCACCTCGGGGTTGATGTCGGCCATGGCCTGCGCTGCCGATTGGACCTTGGGAGTGCCCACACGGGCTGTGGTGTGCGCGATCTGGCGCTGCAGGTTGGTCAGGTCCACCACATCGTCATCAACGAGGGTAATGCGCCCCACACCAGCGGATGCCAAATACAGCGCAGCGGGCGACCCCAATCCGCCAGCGCCGATGACGAGCGCATGGGCCGCCAGCACCCGCTCCTGCCCTTCGATGCCGACCTCGTCGAGCAGGATGTGGCGGGAATAGCGCAGGAGCTGGTCATCGGTCATGGGAAGGCTGGCCGGCAGTGGCCAAAAAATCAACGGTGAAACAGGCAGACATGAAAAAGGCTGGATTCCTCGCGAAATCCAGCCCGGGGTCGGAGCGCGAAAGGCTCAATTCTCTTTCTTTTCTTCCTTGCGCTCTGTCAGCGTCTTGCTGACCAGCACAGGGCGGCCCTTGAGCTGATTGAGGGCCTGCACCAGCTGGAAGTCCTTGTCGGAGCCAAACTCGGGCACCCTGCGGTCGGCCGCAGGCTTCTTGGCCTCTTCTTCCATGCGCTTGCGGGCTTCCTCGCGGGCTTTCTCGCGGGCCTCGTCCTTCTTCTCTTCACCCTGGCCGCTGTTCAAGTGCTTGTCCAGGTCCGCCTCGCGCATGCGCAGGGCGGCGAAGATATTGCCCTCTTCCGACTCGTCAATCATCACGTCGGGCACGATGCCCTTGGCCTGGATCGACTTGCCGCTGGGGGTGTAGTAACGGGCAGTGGTCAGCTTGATGCCGGTGTCAGGGCCCAAAGGCCGCACGGTCTGCACCGAGCCCTTGCCAAAAGTCTGGCTGCCCATGATGGTGGCGCGCTTGTGGTCCTGCAATGCGCCCGCCACGATTTCGCTGGCGGAGGCAGAGCCTTCATTGACCAACACCACCAGAGGCACCGACTTGAGGGATGCAGGCAGGCGCTTGAGCGGATCACCGCCGCCCCGGCGCTGGTAGTAGTCGGGCGCGGCCTTGTAGGTGGCCTTGCTGTCGGCCAGCTGGCCGTTGGTGGTCACCACGGTCACGTTCTCGGGCAGGAAGGCCGCAGAGATTGCCACGGCGGCATCCAGCAGGCCGCCCGGGTCGTTGCGCAAGTCCAGCACCAGGCCCTTGAGGTTGGGCTCCTGCTTGTAAACCTCTTCCACCTTGCGCACAAAGTCGTCCACCGTGCGTTCCTGGAATTGAGACAGGCGGATCCAGGCGTAGCCCGGCTCGATCACCTTGCCCTTGACGGACTGGGTCTTGATCTCTTCCCGGGTGATGGTGACAGGGAACGTGCGGTTCTCGTCCTTGCGGAAGATGGTGAGCGTGACCTTGGTGCTGGGCTCGCCGCGCATACGCTTGACGGCGTCATTGAGCGCCAAGCCCTTGACGGCGGTCTCGTCGATCTTGGTGATCAGGTCGTTGGTCTTGAGACCAGCACGGAAGGCAGGAGAGCCTTCGATGGGCGACACGATCTTGATCAGTCCGTCTTCCTGCGTGATCTCGATGCCCACGCCCACAAAGCGGCCGGACGTGCCCTCGCGGAATTCCTTGAAAGACTTCTTGTCGAAATACTGGGAGTGAGGGTCCAGGCTGGACACCATGCCGGAGATGGCGTCGGTGATGAGCTTCTTGTCATCCACCGGCTCGACGTAATCGGTCTTGACCAGACCAAACACGGCGGAGAGTTGCTGGATTTCCTCAAGTGGTAGCGGTGTCATGGCGCCGCGCGCCACCGTTTGCAGTGACACCGTGGTGAGCGCACCCGCCACCACACCTACCGATACCCATCCTGCAATCTTGAGTTTGTGGCCCATACAACACCTTTTACCGCTTCGAAACCAATATACACCTTGGAAGGGCCAAACCCGCCGCAGTTCCGCATGGACGCTCACTTTGGCGGGGATAAGCGGGGTTTTCCCCGCTCTTTACCTGCGATTTACGCTTTGCCCTGCGATGCCACGGCAGCTGCAGCCTTGGCCGCCGCTTCGGCATCGCCCAGATAGTAGTGACGGATGGGCTTGAGGTCGGCGTCCAGTTCGTATACCAGTGGAATCCCGTTGGGAATGTTCAGGCCCACGATGTCGGTCTCGGAGATGTTGTCCAGGTACTTCACCAGCGCGCGGATAGAGTTGCCATGCGCAGCCACCACCACCCGCTTGCCCGAACGGATGGCGGGCGCCATGGCCTCGTTCCAGAACGGCAGCACGCGGGCCACGGTGTCTTTCAGGCACTCGGTCAAGGGCACGTTCTCGGCAGCCACACCGGCGTAGCGTCGGTCGCCGCGCTCGCTGCGGGGGTCGGTGGCTTCCAGTGCGGGCGGCGGCGTGTCATAGCTGCGGCGCCACACCAGCACCTGCTCGTCGCCGTATTGCTTGGCCATGTCGGCCTTGTTCAGGCCCTGCAGGGCGCCATAGTGGCGCTCGTTCAGGCGCCAGTCTTTGACCACGGGCAGCCAGGTGCAGTCCATTTCGTCCAGCGTGTACCAGAGAGTGTGGATAGCGCGCTTGAGTACGCTGGTGAACGCCAGATCGAACTCGTAGCCCTCAGCCTTGAGCAGCTTGCCGGCCGACATGGCCTGGGAGATGCCAGTGGGCGTGAGGTCCACATCAGTCCAGCCGGTGAAGCGGTTTTCAAGGTTCCAAGTGGATTCGCCGTGGCGGATCAAAACGAGCTTGTACATGGTTTCCCCAGGAAATACGGGCTAAAGAAAAAGCAGACCAAACCCGGCATTCTAGAATTACGCGGTTCGCCAACCCAAGGAAGCTTCGTGAAATTCATTATTGATAACTGGTATCTGTTCCTCGTTGCACTGGCTTCGGGCAGCATGCTGCTGTGGCCGGTCCTGCAGAACGCCAGTGGCGGCTCGCTGACACCCGCACGCGCCGTGCAGCTCATCAACCGCGAAAAAGCGGTGGTCATCGACGTGTGCGAAGCCGAGGAATTCGCGGCCGGCCACGTCACCGGCGCCAAGAACGTGCCCGTCTCCCAACTGGAAGAGCGCCTGCCCACTGTGGTCAAGAACAAGGCCCTGCCCGTGGTGCTGGTCTGTGCCAGCGGCGCCCGCGCCAATCGCGCTGTCGGCATTGCCAAAAAGCTGGGCTATGACAACGCCCAGGCCATGGCCGGCGGCATGAAGGCCTGGCGCGAAGCCAGCCTGCCTGTGGAAAAAGCCTGATCCGCCCCCAGTTATTCGCTCAGCGCTAGTCTTGCGACTGGTTTTTCAGTCCCACAGGAAGAAAGAGGAAGGTTCGCCATGCAACCCGTGAAGATGTACACCACCGCCGTCTGCCCCTACTGCATCCGAGCCAAGCAGATCCTCAAGTCCAAGGGCGTGGAGCAGATCGAGGAGATCCGCATCGACACCGACCCCGCCGCGCGCAGCCACATGATGGAAATCACCGGCCGCCGCACGGTGCCGCAGATCTACATCGGCGACACCCACGTGGGCGGCCACGACGACCTGGTGGCACTGGACAGCCGTGGCGAGCTGATGCTCCTGCTCGGCGCCTGACCACCTCTTCGGGCGCTGCATAATGCAGCCCCATGTGCCCGCTGCGGGAGCTGCTCCCCGGCGGGTTTTGTTTTGCTAGCAATTTCGTAAGAGCAAAGAGACTTCACCATGGCCGACCAAGAAAACCCCGTGTTCCAGATCCAGCGCGTCTACCTCAAGGACATGTCGCTGGAGCAACCCAACTCCCCCGCCATCCTGCTCGAACAAGAGCAGCCCAGCGTGGACATCCAGCTCGGCGTGGAAGCCACCCCCGTGGCCGAAGGCATCTTTGAAGTGGCCGTCACGGCCACCGTGCAGACCAAGATCAAGGACAAGACCGTGTTCCTGGTCGAAGCCAAGCAAGCCGGCATCTTCGAAATCCGCAATGTGCCCCAGGACCAGATGGGCCCCATCATGGGCATCGCCTGCCCCCAGATCGTGTACCCCTACCTGCGCGGCAACGTGGCCGACCTGATCAACCGCGCTGGCTTCCCGCCCGTGCACCTGGCCGAAATCAACTTCCAGGCCATGTACGAGCAACAGCAAGCCCAGGCTGCTGGCCAAGCTTCGCCCATCATCACGCAGTAAGCATTCACAGGCATTTATGCCTGTAGTGCTGGATGAATAAGCGCATACAGCTATGAAAATCATAGTATTGGGCGCTGGAGCCTGGGGGACAGCGGTGGCCATGAGTGCCGCCCAGCACCCCGCAGGCCATGCCGTCACCTTGTGGGCGCGCGATGCCGCCCAGGCGGCCCAGATGCAGACGCAGCGGCACAACGCGCGCTACCTGCCCGGCATCACCCTCCCCCCCTCCCTCACTCTGGCCCATGGCGACTTTGCTGCGCTGTGGACCAGGGCCGACCTCGTCATCGTGGCCACACCCATGGCCGCCTTGCGCGGCATGCTGCAGGCCCTGCACGGCTGCGCCGCGCCGGTGGCCTGGCTGTGCAAGGGTTTTGAAGCCGTGCCTGCGGGGGCCGATCCGGCATCTTTTGGGCTGCTAGCGCACGAAATACAAGCGCAGATAGCTCCCAATTTGATAGCGGGCGTATTCAGCGGCCCCAGCTTTGCGCAAGAAGTGGCGCTGGGCCAGCCCACCGCCCTGGTGGCAGCCAGCCCCCATGCGCAGGTGCGCGATGCGCTGGTCAGTGCCTTCCACAGCCCCAGCGTGCGCGTGTATGCCAACGAAGACATCGTGGGCGTGGAGGTGGGTGGCGCGGTGAAAAACGTGCTGGCCATTGCCACCGGCCTGTGCGACGGGCTGGCGCTGGGGCTGAACGCCCGCGCAGCACTCATCACGCGCGGCCTGGCCGAGATGACGCGGCTGGGCTTGGCGCTGGGCGCGCGCCCCGATACCTTCATGGGCCTGTCGGGCCTGGGCGACCTGGTGCTGACCGCCACGGGCGACCTGTCGCGCAACCGGCGCGTGGGCATGCTGCTGGCCGAGGGCAAGACCCTGCCGCAGGCCGTCGAGTCGCTGGGCCATGTGGCGGAGGGCGTCTACAGCGCGCGCACCGTGGCGCAGCGGGCGGCAGCGCTCGGGGTGGACATGCCCATCACCCGCGCGGTGGTAGCGCTGCTGGATGGCCAGCTCACCCCGGCCGACGCGGTTGTCACGCTGATGGGGCGCGGGCCGGCCTCCGAGCTGATGTGACCCCTACTGATCCCCCAAGACAAAAGGCCCCTGCGGAACTCCACAGGGGCCTTTTGTTTGGCGGCGTCAATGCCATGCGCGCCAGGATGCGGGTTCAGAACACCCCAAACAACATCAGCAGCAGCACAACCGACAGCGGGACGCCAAGTAGCCAGGCAATGAGAGGCATGGGGATCTCCTTGAAAGGGTGAGAAGTTCAGGTGGTTTCACTGTATTTCTCACCCCGGCCGCCCCTTGTCCGGCTTTGCACCCCAAACCCGTAGGCCCTCACCTACCCGGACCTGTGGCAGATCCACCCCACAGCGTAGGAGGCCAGCGCTGCGGCCGGGATTACAGCCCCAGCTCCAGCGCCAGCAGCTCGTCCACCGTCTGACGGCGGCGGATCAGGCGGGCCTGGCCGCCGCCGTCCACCAGCACCTCGGCAATCAGCGGGCGCGTGTTGTAGTTGGAGGACATGCTGGCGCCGTACGCGCCCGTGTCGTGGATCACCAGCAGGTCACCCACCTGGGCGGCGGGCAGGTCGCGCGGCAACACCACGCCGCCGTCGCCTTGGGTGAACACGTCGCCCGACTCGCACAGCGGGCCTGCCACCACCGTGGGCTGCTCGGCGGCCGTGGAGCCGTCGCGGCGCAGCACGCTCATGGCGTGGTAGCTGCCGTACATGGACGGGCGCATGAGTTCATTGAAGCCGGTATCGACCAGCACGAAGTGGTTGCTGCCCGCGTTCTTGGTGGCGCGCACCTGGCCCAGCAGCACGCCCGATTCGGCCACCAGAAAGCGGCCGGGCTCGATCTCCAGGCCGAGCTTGTGGCCCACGATGGCCTCGGCCTGCTGGCGTGCGGCGTCCCACAAGCCGTGGTAGTGCTGCGTGTCCACCACCGGGTCGCCACTGCGGTAGGGGATGGACAGGCCACCGCCCGCCGAGATGGCGTGCAGGTCATGCCCCGCCGCATGCGCCGTGCGCACCAGGTTGACCATGGCGCCACACACTTCCTGCAGGTGGCTGTAGTCCACGCCCGAGCCGATGTGCATGTGCAGACCCACCAGCTTCAGGCCATGCTGCTTGATCGCAGCCAGCGCCGCAGACAAGTCGGTGTGCCAGATGCCGTGCTTGCTGTGCTCGCCGCCGGTGTTGGTCTTGTTGCTGTGGCCGTGGCCAAAGCCGGGGTTGATGCGCAGCCACACCGCATGGCCCGGCGAACGCGCGCCCAGCTGGTGCAGCATGTCGATGGAGCCCGCGTTGACCGGCACGCCGTGCTCCACCACGCAGTCGAGCGTAGCGGCGTCGAACAGGTCGGCGGTGAACACGATCTCCGACGGCTCGCCACCCGCCACATAACCCGCCGCCAGCGCACGCAGGATCTCGCCGCGCGAAACCGCATCCACCTTCACGCCCTGCTCGCGCATGAGCTTGAGGATGTGGATGTTGGAGCAGGCCTTTTGGGCAAAACGGATGGTCTCGAAGTTGGACACCTGCGCAATGCGCTGGCGGATGGTCGCCGCGTCATACACCCACAGCGGGGTGCCAAACTGGTCGGCCAGGGCCCAGAGCTGGGCGGGCGAAAAGGGGTTGGACATGGGGAGGCTCCAAGGGTACTAAGAGCGGCTAACAAAACTCAGCGAAGCGGTTCTGGCCAGGCGCTGTGTTGCAGGCAGTACGAGCAGTACGACAAGACACCGCAACGACGCCAGAAGAGTTTTGTTAGCCGCTCTCAGCGTGAACGATGCGCGGATGATGCCGCCATCCATGCATTCAGTCGAATGCTTTGATTTACGCCATCCATTCAATATGGATATGCTCTGTGCATGACTGGCATGACCGAGCCCCCACTGAATTACCGTACCACCCACCGCATCACCCACCGCCACATCGAGGTCTTCCGCGCCGTGATGACCGCAGGCAGCGCCACCGGCGCGGCCGACCTGCTGCACAGCTCGCAGCCCACTGTGAGCCGCGAGCTGGCGCGGCTGGAGTCGCTGCTGGGCTATGCGCTGTTTGAACGCGTGCAGGGTCGCCTGCGCCCCAACGCGCGGGCGCTGGCGCTGTGGGATGAGGTGCAGCGGTCCTGGCAGGGGCTGGAGCGTGTGGTGGACCGGGCCGTGGCGCTGGGCCGGTCGGGAGCCGTGCAGTTGTCGGTGCTGTGCCTGCCCGCGCTGGCCCATGCGCTGCTGCCGGGCGCGGCGGCGCGGCTGATGCAGTCGCACCCCGAGGCACACTCCACAACGCGCTTATCGGTCACACCGCAGGAATCGCCCCTGCTCGAAGAATGGATGAGCGCCCAGCGGTTTGACCTGGGCCTGTGCGAGCAGACCACCGCCCCGCCCGGCGCGCGGGCGGAGGTGCTGCTGACGCTGGACGAGGTGGCCGTGCTGCCCGCAGGCCACGCACTCGCGCACCAGCCGGTGCTGGACCTGGCCGACTTTGCGGGCGAGTTTTTTGTGAGCCTCTCGGCCGAAGACCCCTACCGCCGCCTGATCGACGCCCGGTTTGCCGAGGCGGGCGTGGAGCGCACGCTTCGCGTGGAGACCCACAGCGCCGCCGCAGTGTGCGCCATGGTCGAGCAGGGCCTGGGCATCGCCATCGTCAACCCGGTCACCGCCCTGGCAGCCGCCAGCGAGCGACTGGTGCTGCGGCGGCTGGCGTTTTCCATCCCGTTCAGCGTGACGGCGCTGCTGCCGCTGTACCGCCCACCGTTGCCCGAGGTCGTGCCCATGCTGGAGGCCCTGCGCGCGCAGGCACACGCCATTGCGGAGAGGCTACCGCCCGCCATGGACTGAGGCCACACGATCTATAAACTACGATTTTGATAGCAGCCCAGGCATATTGCACTATCGCTACCGGCAAAAAAGAGCCACAAGTGCGGCTCTTGGAGCGTTTCGGACGTGTCCTCAGCCGCCCGGCGCTGCCAGGCTGCGCACCTTGACTGCCAGCCGCTCCTCGACCGAAGGCGACACGAACTTGGTCACCTCGCCGCCCAGCACCGCGATCTCGCGCACAAAGGTGCTGCTGATGAACTGGTACTTGTCGCTGGGGGTGAGGAACACGGTTTCGACCTGCGGCATCAGGCTGCGGTTCATGCCCGCGAGCTGGAACTCGTAGTCAAAGTCCGTCACGGCGCGCAGGCCGCGCACCATGGCCTTGCCGCCGCGCGACACCACAAAGTCGCGCAGCAGGCCCGAGAAGGGCTCGACCTGCACCTGGGGATACATCTTCACGGCCTCGCGCACCATGTCGATGCGTTCTTCCAGCGAGAACAGGGTCTTCTTGTGGTGGCCCGCCGCCACGGCCACGATCACACGTTCAAACAACTGGGTGGCTCTGCGCACCACATCTTCATGGCCCAGGGTGATGGGGTCGAAGGTTCCGGGGTACACGGCGAGCACGTTCTGGGCCATGGCTGGTTGTCTCCTGTCTGGCGATTGACGTTGGCCCCGGCCCCCGGGGCGCTCCCCGCAGGGCCCGCCGGGCCGCGTGCGCGCATTATGCAGTGCAGTGCAACATGAACCCGGATGCCACCCCGCCCGGCCGCCGCATCGTCCACCTGAACGATGCCAGGCGCGGGCTCGCGGCCTACCATCCGCAGCCCGTTTTGCTGCACGGTATGCCCAGCCTGTGACCTCTGCACCCACCCCCCCCGTCCCGATCCACGACGCCCTGTTCGACACCTCGGCCTGCCTCAACTGTGGTGCGCCGCTCACGGGGCCGTTTTGCGCGCACTGTGGGCAGAAAAAGGCCGCGCGCATGGGTACCCGCATGGTGCGCAAGGAGGCCTGGGAGCGGTTCCGGTGGTTTGAGTGGAGCACTATCCGCAACGCGCTGAGGGTGCTGCCGCAGCCCGGCACCATGGCGCGCGAGTATGTGCTGGGGCAGCGCAAGGACCACCCGCACCCGCTCACGCTGCTGTTCCTGTCCATCGGCTTTTTGCTGATCGTGCTGGGCCAAACCGACTACCTGCGGCCCGAGCTGCCCAGCGAGGCCGCGCAGCGCATGTATGCGCTGGTGACTGCGTACTCAAAGTGGTCATTTTCGCTGGGGGCGGTGGCGGCTTCTGCCAGCATGTGGCTGGTGTTCCGCCGGCGCGGCTACAACATGGCGGAGCTGCTGGCGCTGGCGCTGTACTGCCAGGCGGTGTTCATTGCGCTGCAGATGGTGAACCAGCTGCCCCTGGTGCTGGCGCACTCGCCGGAGCTGCTCAAGTGGCACAAGCAGTGGTCGCCCTGGTACATGACGGCGCTGCAGACGTTGATGTTCATGCTGGCGCTGCGGCAGTTCTTTCTGCTGGACCCGCGCCGCGACGCGGGCTGGCTGCTGCTGGCCGGGGCGCTGTTTGCCGGGCTCAAGTGGCAGGCCACCCAGCTCTATGCCCGGGGCGTGGTGGAGCTGGTGCTCTGGCAGATGGGCGGCTGAGCCACCCGGCGCCCGCTGAAAAATGTGAACCAGTTCACGATTGTGTGTCGGAGTGCCACCACATCCTTCACCTGAATGATGTTGCCCTGGCGGCAACGCACCTACGATCCGCCGCAGTTCAACCAAATCAGCGAAAAGGAGGCCGCCTTGGCCGGTCAGGAGTGGGATATGCAGCGCATGGGGCAACACCCGGGCATCCCAGGTTTTGAGGCCTTGATGGCCGAAAGCCTGGAGGCCCTGGGCGAGCCCGGCATGGTGGAGCGCCTGCTGCGTCGCCTGGGCGAGGCGCTGGGCAGCCACAAGGTGGTGCTGTTCTGCCCCCTGCCCGGCTCGGACGACCCGCTGGCTGCCTACCAGTGGGGCATGCCCGACGATTTTCTGGCGCGCTACGCCCAGCTCATCCAGGGCTGCGACGCCTGGAGCGAGGCGCTGGAACGGCAGCAGGGTGCCGCACTGGCGCGCGGCGGCTCGCTCAGCCAGCAGCTGGTCAGCACCCCGGCGCTGCGCCGGGGCGCGTTTTATGCCGACTACCTCAAGCCCCTGGGCATTGATGCCATGGTCAACAGCATCGTCGAGGCCTCGCCCGAGGTCGGCATGCATGTGCTGGCGATGTACAACGACCTGGGCCAGAGCGAGTTCACGCCCGAGCAGTTTGCCCGCCTGCGCGCCGCCACGCCCTGGGTGCGCAGCCTCATGCGCGCCCAGCGCCGCCTGCAGCAGGCCCAGCGCCACACCAGCGCGCTGGAGCGCACACTGGACCAGCTGCCCCTGGGCGTGATGCACGTGAACCGCCGGGGTGAGCTGCGCTACCTGAACGAACACGCCCGTACATGGCTGGGCATTGAGGACGCCTGCCGCATCCTGCTGCACAGCGCCACAGGTTGGCAGGCGCGCCAGCCACTGCAGCTGGCACAGATCCACCCCGCGCTGGTGCCGCTGCTGGGCACCAGCCTGAGCACGCAGACACCCGTCTCTGCCCGGCTGCAGCCCCAGCACCCCGGGGCCCCTGCCACGCTGGTGGCCCTGGCCGCGCCCCTGCGCGGCGGTACGGCCCCCGCCACTGGCGAGGCGCTGGCCCAGTTCATCCTGGTGCCCGAAACCCCGCCCCACGCGGGCGCCACCGTGTCGGTGTGCAGCGCGCTCTACGGCCTCACCCCTGCCGAAGCGGCCCTGCTGCCCCTGTTGCTGCAAGGCATGACACCGCGCGAAATGGCCGACACCCGCCAAGTAAAGATGCCCACCGTGCGATCGCAGCTGGCCAGCCTGTATGCCAAGACCGGCACCCGGGGCCAGGCCGAACTGGCCCAGCGCGTGCTGCGCGTGGCGGCGCTGGTGGTCTGACTTCTTTCTCTCTGTTTTTGTCTCTTTTATTCCTAGCGCGGCGCCGAGCGTCGCATGAAAGGCCCCTGCCCATGACCTTGTCTCGCCACTCCTTGCCCCACCTGCCCCACCTACGCCAACTGCGCCCCGTCGCCCTGGCCTGCTGCGCCCTCGTCGGCCTGGCCGTAGGCGGCCTTGCCATGGCCCAAAAGAACGCCGCCGTGGCCAAGCCCAGCAAGGCGCAGCTGGTGGCCGACCTCGCCGCCACACTGCAGGCCTGCTCGTACGACGGCAGCCCGCTGGCGTTTTCACCGCCCGACCTGTCCAAGGGCGGCGGCACCGGCAAGCAGGTGGTGGCCGAGATCATGAAATACACCGGCCTGCCCGCCAACTTTGTGGTGGTGGAGGGCAAGGTGCCCAACGCGGCCGCCGTGATCATGCAAGGGCCCGACCAGGTGCCACGCCGCGTGATTGCCTACAACCCGGCCTTCATGGGCCAGGTGATCGAGGCCACCAAGTCCAACAACTGGGCGCCCGTGAGCATCATGGCCCACGAGATCGGGCACCACCTTTCGGGCCACACCATCGTGCCCGGCGGCAGCCAGCCGCCCATCGAGCTGGAGTCCGACAAGTTCAGCGGCTTTGTGCTCTACAAGATGGGCGCGCCGCTGGCCGACGCCCAGCGCGCCATCGCCACGCTGATCCCCGAGAAGGACGGCGAAACCCACCCCGGCCGCAGAAAGCGCCTGGCCGCCATCGAGTCGGGCTGGAAGGAAGCCTGCGAGCTGCAGGGCGGCGGGCCACAATGCTCCGGCGGGCTGCCGGTGCGCACGGCAGCGGCGGCGCCTGCCGCGCCATCACCAGTGCAGGCGCCCGCTACCCCAGTGGCCAAGGCCCCAGCACCCACGGCTGCGTCCACCCCCACGCCAGCCACCCCTGCGGCCAAGGCGCCGGCCCCGGCCCTGGCAGCTGCCGCCGCCGAAACCCTGCCCAAGGTCGACGTGGCCGCAATCCCGTCCAAGGGCACGCAGTTCATCTACGACGAGTTCGGCATCCTGGACCCGGCCATCCGCGCCCAATTTGAAAAGCAGATGTACGAGCATGCGCAAAAGACGGGCGTGGAGATCGTCACCCTGCTGGTGAAGGACCTGGACGGCAAGAGCGCCGAGGACTACGCGCACGCCATGATGCGCCAGCTGCGCGTGGGCAAGCTCGACGTGGGCAACGGCGCCGTGCTGGTGGTGGCGCCCGAGCAGAACCAGGCCGCCGCCGTGCTGGGCGCGGGCGTGGCGCTGGAGATGGGCAGCCATGACAAGACCGAGCAGCTCAAGCGCTGGATGAACACCGCCTGGGCGCTGTGCAAGAAAAAGAACGCCTGCGGCAACTGGACCGAGAACCTGATGCTCGCGGCCGACCACATCCGCCGCGACACCAGCCGCGCCGACTGGACCATCGCCTACCAGTCGCTAGGCGACATCCAGAAGGCAGACGCTGCCGAGAACGGCAAGGTCACCAACCCCAACGACAGCAAGGTGTGGCGCAAGATCGTGCGCCTGTCAGGCACCGTGGAAAGCCTGAACCCTCCCTCTGGCAACAAGGCCGCCTGGGTCAACGACGCAAAGGTCCAAAGCGGCAAGCAGCCCGTGCTGCTGCGCAGTGCTGAAGGCCTGACCACCATGCTCTATGTGGACCCGCGCACCGCCGCACTGCAGCCCGGCGGCAAGCTGGAACAAGGCAAAACCTATACGGTCATTGCGCGTGCGGCCGCCCTGTCGTGGAACCCCAAGGACACGCAGTCGCTGGACGTGCTGAGCTACGCCGTCACCGAATAAGCCGCTGTCCCATCCATGTCATCCACCGCCGTCACCCTGCTCATCGCAGGTGCCGCCAACCTGCTGCCCGCGCTGTTCTTCCTGTTCACGGCACTGCTGGGCAGCAACGGCATGAACTCCACCCAGGGCGGAAAGCTGCTGGTCACTCTGGCCGTGCTGCTGGTGCTGGGCTGGCTCGCCGCGCTGTGGATGGCCCGCCACCTGGCGAACTGGTGCCAGGCGCGCGGCTGGTCCACCGTGGCCAGCGTGGCAGCGGCCAGCGGCGGCGCGGTGGTCGCCTTCACCGTGCTGGCGCTGGTGTCCACCCTGGCGGCGCTGCTGTGGGTGGGGGCATGAGCGGACAACGCCGCAACGGATAGACCCAAGCGATTAAGAGCGGCTAACAAAACTCAGCGAAGCGGTTCTGGCTAGGCGCTGTGTCGCAGGCAGTACGAGTAGTACGACAAGACACAGCAACGACGCCAGAAGAGTTTTGTTAGCCGCTCTAAGCCAGCACAACAGCGGACCCCGAGGGACACACCCACATGCACCACTACCATCACCACCGCCTCCGCAACCTCAATCGCACCGCACTTGCGCTGCTGACCACCTTCCTGCTGCTGGCCTCTGGCCCGCAGGCCGCCCAGGCCGCCGAACATTTCTGCGGCCAGCGCACCGCCCACCCCATCGACAAGGCCCTGGGCGCCGCCTCCGAGCGCAGCGGCGGTGTGACGGTGGACCTGATCGACGCCCAGAACGCGGCCTACGCCGCGTGGGACAAGGAGCTGAACCGCATCTACGCCCAGGTACTCAAGGCCGCGGGCCCCGGCCGGCGCGACACCCTGCGGGCCGCCCAGCGCGCCTGGCTCGCGTTTGACACCGCCCAGGGCCAGTGGGACAGCGCCATCTTTGCCGAACAGGGTAGCTCGGCCGCGCTGAACATTGGCGGTGCGGCGCTGGAGCGCCGACGCGCCCGCGTGTGCGTGCTCACCAACGACCTGGAGAGCCTGAAGGATTCGCCATGATGCGCCGCGCACTGCTGCAGCGCCTGCCCCTGCTGGCTGCCGCCTTGGCGCCACTGCTGCGCCCCACCGCTACCCGCGCGCAAGGCAGCGCCCACGTGTGGCTGCGCGTGCGCAACAGCAGCCAGGAGGCCTTCACCCATGTCTGGCAGGGCCTGCCGCAGCAGGGCACCAATGTGGACCTGGGCCCGCTGCTGCCCGGCGACACCAGCCGCAGGCACGCGCTGCCCGCCACGCTGGCGCACTACCGCAAGACCCGCATCCAGATCGGCCAGCGCCAGCTCACGCATGTCACCGACCAGTCCTTCCCCGGTGGCCAGGCCACGCTGGCACCGGGCCACTACACCTTCAGCTACGCGCTCGAAGGTGGCGCGCTGCAGTTGGTGGTGATACCGGAGGCTGGCCCCGTCGACAGCAGCCAGTCGCCGCAAAAACAATAGCATCCAGCACATACAACACCGGCGCTTGAGGCGATTTTCCCCAAAAATCAGCGCCCCAGCAGCCAGCGCAAACGCGGGGAACACCCGCCCTGGGTCTGCAGCGCCAAGGTGTTCAGCCGCGCTGCAGCAGGTGCGCGTGCACCGCACCGGCCTTGAGGTGCCGGTACAGCACCAGGCCATGTTTTGCCAGTTCCTCGTCCGTCCACGCGCGGGGCGCTTCGAGGTAGATGAAGCCCCCGGCCGCCACGGCCTGGGCGCCCGCCTGCAGGGCGGGTTCAAAAAACGGGCCATCGAATGGCGGGTCCAGCAGCACCAGGTCCAGGCCGGCGGGTGTGGCCTGCTTCAGTGCAGACACGCCGTCGCCGCGCTGCACGCGCACGGCGCTGGCCTGCAGCTTGGCCTTCAGCACCTGCAGCTGGGCGACCAGGGCCGCATCGTTTTCCACCAGCAGCACCGATGCGGCGCCGCGCGACGCGGCCTCCAGCCCCAGCGCACCCGTGCCCGCAAAGGCGTCCAGACAGCGCCAACCGCTCAGGTCCTGGCCCAGCCAGTTGAACAGGGTTTCGCGCACGCGGTCGGGCGTGGGGCGCAGGCCGGGGCGCTGGGCCACGGGCAGGCGGGTGCGCTTCCATTGCCCGCCGATGATGCGGATTTCGCCCGCGCCCTTGGGGGCGGCCGCCGCCGCTTTGTCCTTGGCGTTTTTCTTGGCGGCCTTGGGGTCCACGGGGGCCGTAGCGGCGGCGGCCTGGGCCTTGCGGATTTCGGCGGTGATGGCGCTGCCGCGCAGGGTGGATCGGCTCATGGCTGCTTGCCTCCCACCACCACGGTCACCATGCGGTCGGGCTGCAGCTTTTGGGCCATGGCGGTGCGCACGTCGGCCACCGTGAGGGCCTCGACCTTTTTGGCCCACTGGTCCAGATAGTCCAGCGGCAGGTCGTTCCAGGCGATGTTGGCCACGTTGCCCAGCAGCTTCTTGTTGCTGTCGATGCGCAGCGCAAAGCCGCCGATGAGGTTGTCCTTGGCGGCGCGCAGTTCAGCCTCGGTGGGGCCTTCGGCCACGAAGCGGGCGATCACGTCGCGCGAAACCTGCACGGCCTGGGCGGCCTGGTCCGGGCGCGTCTGCAGGCCCACGGTGAAGGCCCCGGCGTGCAGGCCAGGGGCAAAGTAGCTGTAGACGCTGTAGCTCAGGCCGCGCTTTTCGCGCACCTCGTGGGTCAGGCGCGAGACAAAACCGCCGCCGCCCAGAATGTGGTTGCCCACCAGCAGTGCGAGGAAGTCCGGGTCGCGGCGCTGGAAGCCCGGCTGGCCGATCAGCACATGGGCCTGGGCCGACGCAAATGGGATGGCCTTCTCGGCAGGCGCCGTCAGCGCCGCCACCTCGCCCACGGGCGGCAGCGGTGCGCAGCCTGCCGTGGCAGGCAGGCGCGACAGCAGCGTGGCCACCAGTGTCTGCGCCTGGGCGCGCGATACAGCGCCCACGATGCTGACCTTGGCGCGGCAGGCGGCCACGTACTGTGCGTGAAAGCCCTGCATGTCGGCCACGCCGATGCGGGCCAGCGTCTCTTCGGTGGTGCGCACGCCGTAGGGGTGGCTGCCATACACCGCAGCGGCAAACGCGTGGTTGGCCACGGTGGCGGGGCGTGTGTTGGCTTCTTTCAGGCTGGCGCTCCAGCGGGCGCGATCGCGTTGCCAGACGTCTTCGGTCGTCATGGGCTCGGCAATCTGGCGGGCCGCCAGGCGTGCGGCGCGCTCGAGCAGCGGCGGGTCGGTCAGCGAGCGCAGCACGTAGTGCAGCGTGTCGTTGTCGGCATTGGCTTCAAAGCTGGCGCCCAGGTCGGCCCAGGCCTCGCCCAGGCCGTTTTCGTCCAGCGCCGGCTCGGCACTCGCATCGCGCCCGGCCTTCACGCCCTTGCTCGCCATGGCGGCCACCGCATTGGCCAAGCCGGACTGGCCCGCCGGGTCGCGGCGCGTGCCGGCGTCAAAGTCGATCTGCACGTCCACCATGGGAATGACCGGGCTTTCGACCAGGTAGACCTTGGCTCCATTGGGCTCCGTCCAGTGCTGGATGGGCAGCAGCGCCCAGGCCGAATTGGAAGAAAAAAGGGCGATAGCGCTAGTGCATAAAGCACGGACAGCTATGTTTTTGATAGTAATCATGGGCAGTTTCCGCAGGGCGGGTTCAGCGGATGACAGCACCCGCAGGCAACTGGGGGCGGGCGCGGGGGGCATCCAGCGGCTGGGGCAGCAGCGTGGCCACGGTGAGCTGGTCGTCGCCAAAATACTTGGCGGCCACGGCCTGCACCTGCGCCGGGGTCACGGTGCGCAGCAGGGCCAGCAGGCGCTCGTTGGCGTCCAGCGGAAAGCCCTGCACCCAGTTGCCGCCCAGCTCCTGCGCCTGGCTCATCACCGAGTCGCGCTCGTACACGGTGGAGGCGATCCATTGCGTCTTGACGCGGTTCAGCTCGGCCTCGCTCACCCCCTCCTTCGCCACCCGGGTCACCTCGGCGCGCAGCGCGTCTTCGACCTGCTGGGCGGTCTTGCCCGCAGCGGGCACGCCGCTGAGCATGAACAGGCTGGGGCCGCGCCCCGTCACCATGGCGGAGCTGCTGGCGCTGTCGGCCACGCGATTGGGGCCCTGTGTCAGTGCGCGGTCCAGCCGGGCGCCGTCGTAGCCGTTGAACACGGCCGACAGCACCATCAGCGCGAGGGCGTCGCGGTCTTCGTCGGTGAGGTTGTCCACGCGGTCCAGGCTGGGCGCGCGGAAGGCCAGGGCCACGTAGGCCTGCTCGGCCGGGGCTTTGACGGCGATGCGGCGCAGGCCCTTCTGCTCGGGCTCGGTACGCGGCTTGCGCGCAGGCAGCGCGTGCACGGGCAGGCTGCCGTAATACTTCTCGGCCAGCGCACGCACCTGGGCCACATCCACATCACCTGCCACCACGACGGCGGCGTTGGTCGGGGTGTACCACTGGCGGTGAAAGGCGCGCACGTCGTCGGGCGTCATCGCGTCCAGGTCGCTCATCCAGCCCACGATGGGGCGGCGGTAGGGCGACGCGTTGAAGGTGGCAGCAAACAACTGCTCGGCCAGCATGGCGCGGGGCTGGTCTTCGGTGCGCAGGCGGCGCTCTTCCTTGACGACCTCGATCTCTTTCTTGAACTCCTCGTCTGGCCAGTGGTTGTTGGCAAACCGGTCCGATTCGAGCTTCATCACGTCCTCCAGCCGGTTGGACGGGATCTGCTGGTAGTAGCCGGTGTAGTCGCGGCTGGTGAATGCGTTCTCCCGCCCGCCCAGCGCCGCCACGCGGCGCGAGAACTCGCCCGGCGGCAAGGTCTTGGTGCCCTTGAACATCATGTGCTCCAGCGCATGGGCCACGCCCGAGGTGCCGTCCACCTCGTCCATCGAGCCCACACGCACCCAGACCATGTGCACCGCCGTCGGCGCGCGGCGGTCGGGCTGCACGATGAGCTGCATGCCATTCTTGAGGGTGAACTGCTGCGCGCCCGAAGCCGTGGCAGACGGCGCGCTGGAGGGTTGAGACACCGGGGTGGTGGCAGCAAAGGCAGCCCCGGACGAGAGGCAGGCCAGCAGGCCCAGAAGGGTGAAAGCGCGTTTCATAGAATGGGGAGATTCTAAGAACCCGCCAATGTTCAGTTTTTTCAAGAAAAAGCCCGCTCCCTCGCCCGCCCCCACCGATGCGCCCGTCCCGGCCCAGCCGGTAGGCGCGCCGGCGCCCGCCGTGGAGGCGCCCGTAGCGCCGACCCCACCCGCCACGCCGCCCGTGGCGACCCCTACCGCCCCTGCGCCGGTCGCACCCGCGCCCGTGGCGGCGCCCGCCCCGGCCGGTTTTGGCTGGCTGCGCAACCCGTTTGGCAGCAAAGCCCCCGAGCCCGCTGCGCCGCACCCCGCCGCACCCGCGCCCGCCATCGAGCCCGCTCCGGCGCCCGTGGCGATGCCACCGGTGGCGCCGATCGTCACACCGCCCCCTGCCGCGCCTGCAGTCACCATACCGGCCGCTGGTCCAGTCGCCGCAAGCCCAGCATTCCCCCCCGTCGCGCCCCCGGTTCCCGTTGCCGCACCCGCGCCGGTGACCCCGCCCGCGCCCATCACGCCACCGCCTGCGCCCGTGGCCGCACCCGCCGTGTCGGCTGCCCCCCCTGCCCCGGCGCCCGAGCGCAAAGGCTGGCTCGACCGCCTCAAGGCGGGCCTGCGCAAGACCGGCAGCAGCATTGCCACCGTCTTCACCGGCACCCAGATTGACGACGCGCTGTATGAAGAGCTGGAAGAGGCTCTGCTGATGGCCGACACCGGTGTGAAGGCCACCACGCACCTGTTGGCGGACCTCAAGCGCCGCGTGAAAGACAGCAAGACCACCGACCCTGCGGCCGTCAAGGGCCTGCTGGCCGATGCACTGGCCGACCTGCTGCGCCCGCTCGAAAAAGCCCTGGTGATTGGCGAGCACACCCCCACCGTGATCATGGTGGCCGGCGTGAACGGTGCGGGCAAGACCACCTCCATCGGCAAGCTCACCAAACATCTGGCAGACGAAGGTGCCGCCGTGCTGCTGGCCGCCGCCGACACCTTCCGTGCCGCTGCGCGCGAGCAGCTCGGTGTGTGGGCTGACCGCAACACGGTCGAGATCGTGAGCCAGGAAGGCGGTGACCCCGCTGCCGTGAGCTTTGATGCCGTGACCGCTGGCAAGGCGCGCGGCAAGGATGTGGTGCTAGTGGACACTGCCGGCCGCCTGCCCACGCAGCTGCACCTGATGGAAGAGCTGAAGAAGATCCGCCGCGTGGTCACCAAGGCCGACGCCACGGCCCCGCACGAGGTGCTGCTGGTGATTGACGGCAACACCGGCCAGAACGCCCTGGCCCAGGTGCGCGCGTTTGACGACGCGCTGCAGCTCACCGGCCTGATCGTCACCAAGCTCGACGGCACGGCCAAGGGCGGCGTGCTGGCCGCCATCGCGCAGGAGCGCCCCATCCCGGTGTACTTCATCGGTGTGGGCGAAAAGCTCGAAGACCTGGAAACCTTCAACGCCCGCGAATTTGCCCAGGCCTTGCTGAGCTGAGCCTCAGCAACACAACCTTCCCCTTAGAAATGGCCCCATCCGGGGCCATTTACACGTTTACGGATCGCAACGTTTCCTCCATCATGGGCTTTCCCCTTGGAAAGCACGGAGGCCCATGTTCATTGAGCTGGTCAAAGGCGTTGCGCTGCTACTGGCGCTGTGCTTTCTGCACGGGTTCAATATCCGCGTCTGGCGCCAGCACCCGTGGGTGGGCCAGGTCTTTTCGGGACTGATCTTCGGCGGCATCTGCGTAGTGGGCATGCTCACCCCGGTGGTGCTGATGCCAGGCGTGATCTTTGACGCACGCTCGGTGGTGCTGAGCATGGCCGGCCTGTTTGGCGGCCCGCTGGTAGCGGGCATTGCGGCGCTGATGGCGGCCACCGGCCGCCTGTGGCTGGGGGGCGCCGGGGCCGAGGTGGGGCTGATGGTGATCGGGCTGTGCACCGCCATGGGGCTGGTGTACCGCGTGGGCCGCGCCCGGGGGCGGCTGGGTGTGGAGCCCGTTACTCTGGCACTGTTCGGGCTGCTGCTGCACACGGCGGTGATCGCGCTGTTCCAGCTGCTGCCCCCCGAGGCCGTGCAGCGCATCAACCAGACGCTGGCCCTGCCCTATCTGCTGACCTTCACCCCCGCCACCGTGGTGCTGGGCCTGTTGCTGCACGACGTGGAGCAGCGCATGGCCACCGAGCGGGCGCTGACGGGCACGGCCGCGCGCCTGCATGCCATCACCCAGGCCATCCCAGATGTGCTGCTGGTGCTGGATGCCCAGGGCCGGTATGTCGAGGTGCTGTCCCCCAACGACTCCGCCCTAGTGGCCAGCGCCCCGGTGCTGGTGGGCCAGCGGCTGCACGACGTGCTGCCCGCCGAGCAGGCCGAACGGTTCATGCAGCTCATCCGGGACACGCTGCAGTCTGGCCAGACCCACAGCGTGGAATATGAAATGCAGATCCTGTCAGGGCTGCGCCAGTTTGAGGGGCGCACCCAGCCCCTGGGCGTGCAGGTGGGCGGCCAGGCGGCCGTGGTGTTTCTGGCCCGCGACATCACCAAGCGCAAGCAGGCAGAAAGTGCGCTGCGCGAGTCGGAACTGCGTTTTCGCTCGCTGCTGCGCAATATTCCGTCCATCTCGGTACAGGGCTACCTGCAGGACGGCACCACCAGCTACTGGAACCAGGCGTCCGAACAGCTGTACGGCTACACCGCCGAGGAGGCCATCGGTGCCAATCTGCTCGACCTCATCATCCCCCCGCCCATGCGCAACGATGTGCGGGCGCACATGCAGCACATGTTCGCCACCGGCGAGGTGATCCCGGCGGGCGAGCTGCAGCTGCAGCGCAAAGACGGCACGCCGGTGCACGTGTTCTCCAGCCATGCCTACATCCAGGTACCAGGCCACCCGCCCGAGATGTTCTGCATCGACATCGACATCTCAGGCCGCAAGGCCGCCGAGGACGAGGCCCGCTATCTGGCGTTTTACGACGCGCTCACCCAGTTGCCCA
Organism: Acidovorax sp. DMC1; assembly: GCF_056314325.1. Classification (NCBI taxonomy): domain Bacteria; kingdom Pseudomonadati; phylum Pseudomonadota; class Betaproteobacteria; order Burkholderiales; family Comamonadaceae; genus Acidovorax; species Acidovorax sp. DMC1. The sequence continues at coordinate 98,495 of NZ_JBQUYO010000004.1, forward strand.
ACCGCCGCCTGCTGGTGGACCGGCTGCAGCAGGTGCTGGTCAACGGTGCCCGATCAGGCCTGACCACGGCCGTGCTGTTTGTGGACCTGGACAACTTCAAGACCCTGAACGATACCCGGGGGCACGAGGTGGGCGACCTGCTGCTCAAGGACGTGGCCCAGCACCTGCGCAGCTGCGTGCGCGAGCAGGACACCGTGGCCCGCCTGGGGGGCGACGAGTTTGTGGTGGTGCTGCAGAACCTGAGCAGCGACGCCCCCGAGGCCGCCGCGCAGGCGCGCACGCTGGGCGAGCTGATCCTGGCGCAGTTGCGCCAGCCGTACGAGCTGGCGGGGCACGAGCACCACTTCACAGCCAGCATTGGCGTGACGCTGCTCACCCACCAGCGCGACTCGGTCGACGAGGTGCTCAAGCAGGCCGACATGGCCATGTACCGCGCCAAGGATGCCGGACGCAACACGCTGCGCTTTTTTGATCCCGAAATGCAAGAGTCCGTGAATCGCCGTGCCCTGCTGGAGACGGAGCTGCACAACGGCCTGCGACGCTCGCAGTTCCTGCTGCTGTACCAGCCGCAGGTGGACAGCCAGGGGCGGGTGACCGGCGCAGAGGCCCTGGTGCGCTGGCAGCACCCGGTGCAGGGCATGGTGCCACCGTCAGAGTTCATCCCGCTGGCCGAGGAGTCGGGCCTGATCCTGCCGCTGGGCCAATGGGTCATGGAAACCGCCCTGCGCCAGCAAGCCCGCTGGCAGCAAGACCCGCTGTTTGCGCACCTGAGCCTGGCCATCAACGTGAGCGCGCGCCAGTTCTTGCAGGACGACTTTGTGGCCCAGGTGCTGGCCCTGGTGCGGCAGACCGGCGCCAACCCCGCACAGATCAAGCTGGAGCTGACCGAAAGCCTGCTGCTGGACAACGTGGACAGCGTGATCGCCACCATGCGCGCCCTCAAGGCCCATGGCCTGGGGTTTTCGCTGGACGACTTCGGCACGGGGTACTCGTCGCTCAGCTACCTCAAGCGCCTGCCGCTCGACCAGATCAAGATCGACCAGGGCTTTGTGCGCGACGTGCTGCTGGACGCCAGCGACGCGGCCATCGCCCGCTCCATCATCGCGCTGGCCGGCAGCCTGGGCCTGTCCGTCATCGCCGAAGGGGTGGAAACCACCGCCCACCATCAGTTTCTGCTGGCGCACGGCTGCCAGGCCTTTCAGGGCTACTTGTTTGGCCGCCCGCTCACGCTGGAAGACTTTGAAAACCGGGTGCGGCAGGGCGTATAGGGAGGCTGAGACGCGACCACGCCCGCCAGGGGGCACCAGCGACGAATGGAAACGGGCCAGGCGCCGTTCAAGTTCCTGTGTTGTGGCGTCGATATCTCTGCGTGGAAACCGTGGAGGTGTCCCATGAAGATTGAATCGTCCACCCTGCAGATGCAGGCCCAGCATGTGGCCAGCCGCGTGCACACCCAAAGCAGCCGCATGGAGGCCTGGGTGGGCGATCGCCGCCCCGCCAGCGCCCCGGGACTCACCCGACCGCCCCCCGCCGTCCATATCTCCAGCGCCGCGCGCCTGGCCCGCGCTACCCGGGAAGCCGACGCGGCGATGGCCACCGATACAGACAGCAGCCCGGACGAAGGACTGACACCCCAGCTGGCCATGATCCGCGACCTGATTGCCCGCATGACGGGCGTACAGGTGCGGGTGTACACCGGCCAGACGGAACCCGTACCGTCCCCACCCTCCTTGCCCGCGAGCCGCCCGGCCACCACGCCTGCGGCCGAGGCAGGTCGCCCGCGTTCCGTGTGGGGCCTGCTGGTGGAGCAGCGCGAGGTGGTCGTAGAAACCGAAAGCACCCAATTCACCGCCCAGGGCATGGTGCGCACTGCCGATGGGCAGGAAATCCGCTTCAGCCTGCAGCTGGACATGCAGCGTAGCTACCGCCAGGCATCGTCCTTCAGCCTGCGCCTTGGAGACGCCGCAGCGGTCGACCCGCTGGTCATCAACTTCGACGGCTCGGCCGCGCAGTTGCAGGACCTGCGCTTCGCGTTTGACCTGGACAGTGACGGCCAGACCGACAACGTGCCCCTGCTCGCAGGCAACCGGGGCTACCTGGCCCTGGACCTGAACCACAACGGCCGCATCGACAACGGCCGGGAGCTGTTCGGCCCCGGCACCGGCAACGGCTTTGCCGAGCTGGCCGTCTATGACAGCGACGGCAACGGCTGGATTGACGAGGCCGACCCGGTCTTTCAGCAACTGCAGGTGTGGACCCCATCGGCGGATGGCGCCGATGGGGCTGGGAACCTGCGCACCCTGGCCGACGTGGGCGTGGGCGCCCTCTCCACCCACGCCGTTGCCACCCCCTTTGCCCTGCGCACCGCCGACAACGCCAGCCTGGGCACCGTGCGCTCCACCAGCGCCTATCTGCGGGAAGACGGCAGCGTGGGCACGGTGCAGCAGGTGGACCTGACCGTTTGAAGGCGACTCATGGAGAGTGGATTACTATGCTTTTGATAGCTTCAAAGGCATTCTCCACTAACACTTGATGCCGATTTGACTCAGAAAATATCAAACGGTATCAATGAGCAACCCGACGGGAACTCCGTGCTTAGCACTCAATCAGAGAGAGTGCTAATATGATGGCTTAGAGGAAAGGATTCCCGGAATGAACATTCAATCTGGAACCGCGACGATGTCTCTGGCACCCGCCAATCCCTGGGCGCTGGTGCCCCCCTTGGGCAACCTGGACGCCTATATTTCGGCTGTCAACCGACTGCCCCTGCTCACGCACGAAGAAGAGCAGACCTACGCACGCCAACTCAAGGACAACAACGATCTGGACGCCGCCGGCCGGCTGGTGATGTCGCACCTGCGTCTGGTGGTCTCGATTGCACGCCAGTACCTGGGGTACGGCCTGCCCCATGGCGACCTGATCCAGGAAGGCAATGTGGGCCTGATGAAGGCTGTCAAGCGCTTTGACCCCGACCAGGGTGTGCGCCTGGTGAGCTACGCCATGCACTGGATCAAGGCCGAGATCCACGAATACATCCTGAAGAACTGGCGCATGGTCAAGGTGGCCACCACCAAGGCACAGCGCAAGCTGTTCTTCAACTTGCGCTCCATGAAGCAGGGCTTCAAGGCCGACGCGTCGGCCGCTGATGTTGCCACGCACCGTGACACCCTGTCGGACCATGAGATCGACGCCGTTGCCGCACAGCTCAACGTGAAGCGCGAAGAAGTCATCGAAATGGAAACTCGCATGGCGGGTGGTGATGTGCTGCTGGACCCGGCCCCGGCCGATGACGGCGAGCAGGCGTTTGGCCCCATTGCCTACCTGGCCGATGCATCGCACGAACCCACGGCCATGATCGAGTCGCGCCAGCGCGACGCGCTGGCCACCGACGGCATTGCCAACGCCCTGGCCAGCCTGGACGACCGCAGCCGCCGCATCGTGGAAGAGCGCTGGCTCAAGGTCAACGACGATGGCAGCGGCGGCATGACGCTGCACGACCTGGCCGCCGTGTACGGCGTGAGCGCCGAGCGTATTCGCCAGATCGAAGTGGCCGCCATGAAGAAGATGAAAAAGGCCCTGGCCGAATACGCCTGACCGGGCCGGGCAGCGGGGTTAATATCCCCGGCTGCAGAAGTTGCCTCGCGGGGCCCCAGTTCTGGGGCCCCGCGTCGTTTGGGCCCCCGAATATTCTTCAAGGAGATTGCACCCCATGCCCTCACGTCCCGCCCTTACCGGCCGTGTTTCCCGTCGTGCTTCGCTGTTGATCGCCCTGGCTGCCGCATCCCCCTGGGCGCTGGCGCAGAACAACGTCAAGGCTGCTGCTACGGCGCCCGCACCACTGGCTTGGCCGACCAAGCCGCTAAAGATCATCGTGGGCTTTCCGGCCGGTTCGTCACCTGACCTGACGGCGCGCACGTTCTCGGAGCCCCTGTCCAAGGCCCTGGGCCAACCCGTGATCGTGGACAACAAGGTGGGTGCAGGCGGCAACATTGGCGCCGACGCAGTAGCCAAGGCCCGTGACGACCACACCATCGGCCTGATGATCAACGGCAACATGACGATTGCCAAGCTGCTGAACCCGGCCGTTCCGTATGACCCGATCAAGGACCTGGCACCGTTGAGCCTGATCGGCACCTCGCCGCTGATCCTGACCGCACCCGTCAACCAGCCTGGCGTGGCCGCCAACGGCACGGCGCGGGACTTCTTCGTGGCCGCACGCAACGGGGGGGACAAGTGGAGCTATGGCACGCCGGGCGTGGGCACGGTGGGTCACATCGGCACCGAACTGCTCAAGGCACGCAGCAACATCAACCCCGTGCATGTGCCCTACCCCGGCTATCCGCAGGTGGCCAACGCGATGCTGGGCGGCCAGTTGCAGATGGCGCTGCTGCCCCCGGCGCTGGCCCAGGCCCAGGTGCGTGCAGGCAAGCTGCGCGCGATCGGTGTGACCTCGTCCGGACGCAGCCCGCTGGCCCCCGATGTGCCGAGCCTGGCCGAGGCTGGCATCAGCAACTTCAACCTGGAGATCTGGAACGCCTTCGCAGCGCCCTCCACCATGCCCAAACCCATCCAGGCCAAGCTGGCCGCGCTGCTCAGCGAGATCGCCCGCAGCGAGGATGTGCGCAGCAAGCTGTTCCAGCAAGGGTGGCAGACGGTGGGCTCGTCGCCTGAAGGCCTGGCCAACCGCATCAAGGCCGACACCAATCTGCTGGGCGGCGTGATTGCGATGCGCGGTATCAAGGCCGAATAAGGCCCTAGGGCGCCAGCTCATGCGGGGCCGCACAGCGGCCCGCGACACGGCGGCCTGGCACAGGCCACGGGTCACCCAGAGGCTGGGGCTTAGCCCCCGGCCTCGGCCAACAACACCTTCACATCGGCCGCCAGGGCCTGCGCGCCGCTGCCGTAGCGGTTGTAGACCCGCAGGCGGCCTGCAGGGTCGTACACGTAGCTGCCCGCCGAGTGGTCCATGGTGTAGCTGGTGGGCGTCTTGCCATCGACCTTTTTGTAGTAAATCTTGAAGTCCTTGGCCACGGCAGCCAGCTGCTCGGGCGTGCCATACAGCGCCAGGAAGCTTGGATCGAAATTGGCCATGTAGGCCTTGAGCACCTCGGGCGTGTCGCGCTCCGGGTCTACGGTCACAAAAATACCCTGCAGGCGGTCGCCGTCCTTGCCCAGCATCTGCTTAACCTCGGCCAGCTCCTGCATCGACGTGGGGCACACGTCGGGGCACTGGGTGTAGCCAAAGAACACCACCACCACCTTGCCGGCAAAGTCCTTGATGTGGCGGGGTTGGCCGTTGTGGTCGGTCAGGGGAATGTCGCGGGCGTATTCAGCGCCGGTGACGTCCACACCCCGGAATTCGGCCTTTTTCTCGGAACATGCGCCCAGGAGGCCTGTAGCGCAGAGAGACAGTGCGCTAGCAGCTATCAATTGAAGAGCATTTCGTTTCTGCATGGAGGTCATCACAGCACGTAGTGGTCCACCAGCAGTGCCGCAAACAGCACGCTCAGGTGGATGAGGGAAAAGCGGAAGGTCTTACGGGCCAGAGCGTCCGAATAATTGCGCCACAGCGCGAACGCGTACCCGCAAAAACCGAGGCTGAGGAGCACGGCGGCAGCCAGATAGATCCAGGAACTCATGCCATAGATGAACGGCATCATGCACCCGGCCAGCAGGATCAGCGTGTACAGGAACACCTGCAACCGCGTGAACTCGTTGCCGTGCGTGACGGGCAGCATGGGCAGGCCGGACTTGCGGTAGTCCTCCACCCGGTACAGGGCTAGTGCCCAGAAGTGCGGCGGCGTCCACAAAAAGATGATGAGGAAGAGGATAAGCGCCTCGGGCCCCACATCGTTGGTCATGGCCGCCCAGCCCAGCACCGGTGGCATGGCCCCGGAGGCGCCGCCGATCACGATATTCTGGGGCGTGAGGGGTTTGAGAATCACGGTGTAGACCACCGCATAGCCCACAAAGGTGGCGAAGGTGAGCCACATGGTCAGCGGGTTGATCCAGACGTACAGCAGCGCGGAACCTACGGCACAGAGTACGGCTGAGAACAGCAGCGTCTGCGCATTGGACAGCTCGCCCTTGGCCGTCGGACGCCAAGCGGTGCGCTTCATCTTGGCGTCGATACCCTGCTCGACGATGCAATTGAACGCGGCCGCAGCACCGGCCACCAGCCACACGCCCAGGCACGCCAGCGCCATGTGGGCCAGTTGCGCAGCGTTGGGCAGGCCGGGCACGGCCAGCACCATGCCAATCAGCGCACAAAAGACGATGAGCTGCACCACGCGGGGCTTGGTCAGCGCATAAAACTGCTGGAACCGCGAGGGCGGCGCAGCAACGGCGGAGGGGGCAACACTCATGCAGATACTCTCGATGCGCCCGTGGGCGCGGAAAACTCTTGGGGCGCAGGTGCCGCGCGGCTGGACACCAGGGCCCAGGTCAGCACCACCACCAGGGCAGCGGCGCCGCCGGTATGCAACACCGCGGCCACCAGGGGCCAGTCCAGCACCACGTTGGACAAACCCGTCACCAGCTGCAGCAAGGCCAGACCGCCAATCCACCGGGCCTGCGTAGGCAACACGCCATTGCGATGGAAGCGCCAGGCCACCAGGCCCAGTGCCAGCAGCACCACATAGGCCATCAGGCGGTGCACGTAATGAATGGCGGTGAGCGCTGCAAAGCTGATGTGGCTGCCGTCTTGCAGCAGGCCCAGCTTGCGCCAGATCTGGAAGCCCTGCGCAAAGTCCATGGCGGGCCACCAGCTGCCCTGGCAGGTGGGGAAGGTGGTGCATGCCAGCACCGCATAGTTGGTGCTGACCCAGCCGCCCAGCACGACTTGCAGGGCCAGCAGCAGGGCCGTTAGTACCAGCCCCCAGCGCAGTACGGGGGACAAGGCCACCGGTGAGCGCCCCTGAGCGCTGTGGGTATGGCGCACGGCCTGCACACACAACAGGGCCAGCAGCACCAGACCACCGATCAGATGCAGGGTGACGATGGCGGGAAAGAGCTTCATAGTCACCGTGAGTGCGCCGAACGCACCCTGCAGGCACACCCACAACAAGGTCACCGTGGGCCACCAGGGGCTGAGCGGCGGCGCCTGCTGTCCGCCATCGCGCCGGGCACGCCGTTGCTGTACCCAGGACGACACAGTGATCACAATGATCAGCACCCCCACCCCCGTCGCCAAGTAACGGTGGATCATCTCGATCCAGGCCTTGCCGTGCGTCACGGGGCCGGTCGGCATGGCTTCCTGGGCGGCCGCAATCTCGGCGCGGGCACCCACCGGGCTGGCGCTGCCATAACAGCCGGGCCAGTCGGGACAACCCAGGCCCGAATCGGTCAGGCGTGTGAAGGCGCCGAACAGCACCAAATCAAACGTGAGGAACAGCGTGAGCACCGTGAGCGCCTGCAGGCGCCGCATGGGCGTGCTGCCCCGGTTGCGCGCCCACACCCAGACCAGCGGCCCCAGCGCGATCACCAGGCCGAGCAGCATCAGCTCGAGCACTGGGGCCAGGTCGTACAGCGGTTGGGTATCGGTCATGGCTTGACCGGCCGCCCCGGCTCGTCCCACGAAGAAGAAGCACGCAGCAGGCGCTCCAGGTCCCGCTTGGCCTTGGCGGCGCCGCTGGTGTCCATGGCCGCCGGAAAACGCATCATCCAGTTACCCATCGGGTCCACCACGTAGAGGTGGTCTGCCAGTTGCTGGCCCGGGACTGGCTCCAGCCAGGCCTTGAGGGCGCTGGGATCGACCCGCAAGACAGTGGCTTGCTGCAGGGCGGGCGTGAGGGCAGCGGGTGGCAGGGCGTTGTCGTTGATCAGCCAGACCCAGTCCACCCGGTCTTTTTCCTTGCCCAGGCTCTCGCGCAGCTGGCGCTGCAGGTACAGGTGCTTCTGGCAGGCCGGATCGCAATCGCCTCCGGCCACACTCACCAGCAGCCATTGGCCTTTGAGCGACTCCAGCCGCGTGGCCGCGCCATTGAGCGCGGAGGCGGTGAGCGCAGGCACGGTGCGCTGGGGGTTGATCAGCTCGCCATAAACGCGCCGCCCCTCCGGGCGGATCACGTAGTAGGTGAAGTACGAGGCGACCACCGGCGCGGCGCAGATCAGCAGCACGCCCAGCATCTTCCAGCGCCCATGGCGCGCACGTTGTGCGGTGGCGACCGCCTCCCCCGCCTCAGGCAAGGTGTGTACGGTCAACCCCAGCGGGTGCTCCGCACGCGCCTCAGGCGGCAGGCTGGCTGCGCGGGCGAATGAACCGTCGGACGATTTGGAACCAGACATAAAGGAGTGCTAGCAGGCCGCAGAGCCCGAACCATTGAAATGCGTAACCGTAGTGTTTTTCGACACCTGCGCCGACCACAGGCCAGTCGCGCAGCAGGCCATCGCCCGCGTCGCCCACTGGGCCCGTCTGCAACACCGTGAGGGGGGCGAGCGCCAGACCGGTTTCGGTGCGGAACGCTGCCAAGTCCAGATTTTGCCGGATGCGGGAAGACCCCTGTGCACTATCGCCCCCTTGGAACTCGTACAGCCGCGAGGGCGACAAGGCCACACGGCCTTGAATGCGTACCTCGGTATCCGCCGGCGTGGTCACGGAAGGCAGTTGGGTGCGGTCCTGGAAATTGCGAGCCACCCATCCCCGTTGCACAAGCACCACCCCAGCGCCATCGCCAGGAAGTTGCAGTGGTGTGAGCACAAAAAACCCAGGGCGCCCCTGCATCTGCCTGTTGTCCAGATACACCGTGTGTTCAGGCAGCCAGCGCCCCTGCAGCACCACAGCACGGTGTACGAGGGCTTGTTGCGCCTCGGGAGTCGCGCTAGCCGCGTCTGTCAGCGTACGCCCGTCTATGGCTGGCTGGCTGGCCCGCGTATCCAGCATCGCCTGCAGCGACTCTTTCTGGGCGGCTCGCGACAATTGCCAACGCCCCAAAGAGGCGGTGACCAGCATGCCCACCACGGCAGCCAGGGTAATGAGCCAAAAACGCAGGCCCGCAGGACGGCGAAGGGGGGTCACAGGATAATGCGCTCCATGAAATACCTCGTAGTGCTGGCGTTCATCGCCATTTTGGCCAGCCTGGCATCCGCCCTGTTCTTCATGATGCGCAACGGACGCGACGACAAGAGCAAGGGCAACCACATGGCCAAGGCGCTGGCGGTGCGTGTGGGGCTGTCCATCGTGCTGTTCTTGTGCATTCTGGTGGCCTGGCAGCTGGGATACATCCAGCCCACCGGGCTGCCCGCCACCCGTTGACCCTGGGGCTTGACACACCAACCGGAGAACCTGCGCCCATCACAGGCCACTACTGACCCGCACCACCGAGCGGTAGAACAAAAAAAGCGCCGCGAGGCGCTTTTTTTGATGGCGTCCGGACCTGGCTTACATCCAGTAGACCAGCACGTACAGGCCCAGCCACACCACGTCCACAAAGTGCCAGTACCAGGCAGCACCTTCAAAGCCAAAGTGCTTGTCGGCCGTAAAGTGGCCCTTTTGCAGGCGCAGCGTGATCACCAGCAGCATCAGCATACCCAGGAACACGTGGAAGCCGTGGAACCCGGTGAGCATAAAGAACGTGGAACCAAACACACCCGAACTGAGCTTGAGGTTCAGGTCGGTGTAGAGGTGGTAGTACTCGTAACCCTGCACCAGCAGGAACACGAAGCCCAGCAGCACCGTGGCCCACATGAAGCCGATGGTCTTGCCACGTTGGTTTTCACGCAGGGCGTGGTGGGCAATGGTCAGCGTCACGCCCGAGGTCAACAGCAGCGCGGTGTTGATCGTGGGCAGCCAGAAGGGGCCTACGGTCTGGAAGGGTTCGATGATGCCGGCGGGCGATGCCGTGACACCTGCAGCCATGCTGGGCCAGACGGCCTTGAAGTCAGGCCACAGCAGCGCGTTGTCCAGGCTGCCCAGCGCAGGCACCGAGTGCGAGCGCGCCCACCACAGGGCGGTGAAGAACGCTCCAAAGAACATCACCTCGGAGAAGATGAACCAGCTCATGCTCCAGCGATACGACAGGTCGATCTTGTGACCGTACAGGCCGCCTTCGCTCTCGCGCACTGCGTCGCCAAACCACTGGTACAGCGTGAACAGCCACCACACCAGCCCCACGGCCAGCGAATATTTGCCCCAGTCGTGACCATTGATCCACTGGCCAGCGCCGAGGATCACAAAGAACAGACCGGCCGCGGCCATCACCGGGTGGCGGGACTCGGCGGGCACATAGTAGTACGGGGTTCCGCCATGGGTTGATGCACTCATTTCAGCTCCTGATTCTCAAAATCTTTGTTTTCAGTATTTGTTCGCACAAACCAGCCAACGCACTCACACGACCCAGTTCACCAGCCCGATCAGGCCCATGACCAACAAAAAAACTGCCATCAATCCCACCACGATGATGTGGATCGGGTTGAGTTTTTCGACATCTTGCTGGTACTCGCTGCCTTTGCGCAAGCCAATCAGCGACCATGCCACCGCGCGCACCGTGCGCAGCAATGAGCCTTTGCGTTGCGACGGCTTCACGTCTGCGGATGGCCCGCGCGGCGCGCTCATGAGCCCGCTCCTTGCAAGGCCGCCGCATTGGCACCCGGCATCACGGCTGCAGCCGTTGATTCGGGGGCTGCGGGTGTCTTGCCACCCACTTCAAAGAAGGTGTACGACAGCGTGATCGTGGTGACGTCTTTGGACAATTTCGGATCAATCACGAACGCCACGGGCCAGGTTTTCTTTTCACCGGGCTCCAGGGTGTACTGATTGAAGCAAAAGCATTCCAGCTTGTTGAAGTGCGCAGCGGCCTGCCGGGGCGCGTAACTGGGAATCGCCTGGGCGGCCATGCGGCGGTTCTGCACGTTCTGGAACTCGTACATCACCGTCGTCAGCTCACCAGGGTGCACCTGCACGGAACGCTGCGCCGGCTTGAAGTCCCAAGGTCCGCGCGAGTTCGCGTCGAACTCCACCGTGATGGTGCGCGACTTGTCCACCTGGGTGTTGGCGGGTACGCGCACGTCCTTACCGGCCACACCGTTGCCCGGCACCTGCCGCTCCGACAGCGACAGGATATTGATACCCGTCATCTCACAGATGTGCTTGTAGATGGGGATCAGCACGTAGCCGAAGGCGAACATGCCGGCCGCAATAACGACCAGCTTGCCGACCATCTTGGCGTTTTCGCGGTGCAGGCTCATAGAGTCGGCCGGTGGCTCAGCGGGACAGCAACACCACCTTGACCATGAACCCGACAAAGAACACCGCCGCCACGGACGCCAGGATCAGCGCCAACCGCAGGTTGTTCTTCTTTTGCTCTGGGGTCATGGACATGGTGTTCAGCCAATCACTCGGGTTGCCGTGGCGTCCAGCTTGGGAGGATTCTCAAACGTGTGGAAAGGCGCGGGGGAAGGAACTTCCCACTCCAGACCCTCGGCACCGTCCCATGGCTTGGCAGGGGCCTTGGCGCCATTGCCACGCATGGCTGGCAACACCACGGCCAGGAAGAAATACACCTGCATCAGACCGAAGCCAAACGCGCCCACCGAGGCAATCGCGTTGAAGTCAGCGAACTGCATGGGGTAGTCGGCATAACGACGGGGCATGCCAGCCAGACCCAGGAAGTGCATCGGGAAGAAGGTGATGTTGAACGTGATCAGCGAGCCCCAGAAGTGGATCTGACCACGAGTTTCGGAATACATCACGCCGGTCCACTTGGGCAGCCAGTAGTACACGCCAGCAAACATGGAGAACAGCGAACCGGCCACGAGCACGTAGTGGAAGTGGGCCACCACGTAGTAGGTGTCTTGCAGCTGGATGTCGATGGGGGCCATGGCCAGGATCAGGCCGGTGAAACCACCCATGGTGAACACGAAGATGAAGCCCACGGCAAACAGCATGGGGGTTTCAAACGTCATCGAACCGCGCCACATGGTGGCGATCCAGTTGAAGATCTTCACGGCCGTGGGCACGGAGATCAGCATCGTGGCGTACATGAAGAACAGCTGGCCAGTCACAGGCATGCCGGTCGTGAACATATGGTGGGCCCACACGATGAACGACAGAATGGCGATGGACGAAGTGGCGTACACCATGGAGGCATAGCCGAACAGCTTCTTGCGGCTGAACGCAGGCACGATCTGGCTGATGATGCCGAAAGCCGGCAAGATCATGATGTACACCTCGGGGTGACCGAAGAACCAGAAGATGTGCTGGTACATCACCGGGTCACCGCCGCCGGCGGGGTTGAAGAAGCTGGTGCCGAAGTGACGGTCCGTCAGCGTCATGGTGATCGCGCCAGCCAGCACGGGCATCACGGCAATCAGCAGATAGGCGGTGATGAGCCAGGTCCAGGCGAACATGGGCATCTTCATCAGCGTCATGCCAGGGGCGCGCATGTTCAGGATGGTCACGATGATGTTGATCGAGCCCATGATGGACGAAGCACCCAGGATGTGCATCGCGAAGATGCCGGCATCCATGGAAGGACCCATTTGCAACGTCAACGGTGCGTACAGCGTCCAGCCGGCAGCGGGAGCGCCACCGGGCATGAAGAACGAGCTGACCAGCATCAGTGCAGCAGGAATCATCAGCCAGAAGCTGAAGTTGTTCATGCGCGCAAAGGCCATGTCGGAGGCGCCGATCTGCAGCGGGATCATCCAGTTCGCAAAACCCACGAAGGCCGGCATGATGGCGCCGAACACCATGATGAGGCCGTGCATGGTGGTGAGCTGGTTGAACAGCTCAGGGTTCACCAGTTGCAGGCCGGGCTGGAACAGCTCGGCGCGGATCAGCAGGGCCAGGATGCCCCCGACCATCAGCATGGTGAACGAGAACAGCAGGTACAGCGTACCGATGTCTTTGTGGTTGGTGGCGAACACCCAGCGGCGCCAGCCGGTGGGGCCATGGTGGTCGTGGCCGTCGTGTGCGTGGTCGCCAGCGTGCCCGTGGTTGTCGAGTACTGCGCTCATGGTGAATTCCTCAATACGATGGGGCGATGATTACTTGCCACGCAGGGCCAGAACTTCAGCAGGCTGCACCAGCTGGCCGGTCTTGTTGGACCAGTTGTTCTTGGTGTAGGTGACCACGGCGGCGATGTCGGTGTCGCTCAGCTGCGCCCATGCAGGCATGGCGCCATTGTTCTGGCCCTTGAGCAAGACCTGGATCTGCTTGGCATGGTCGGCATCCAGCACCACGGCAGCGCCGTCGAGTGGCTTGATGGGGCCGGCGCCCTTGCCGTTGGCCTGGTGGCAGGCAGCGCAATTGGCCGCATACACCTTCTCGCCGCGCTTGAGGATGTCGTCCAGGGCCCACACCTTCGTGGGGTCGTCCAGCTTGGCTGCGGCCTTCTTCTTCTGTTCGGCCACCCAGGCGGTGTAGTCCTCGGCGGACACCACCTTCACGTGGATGGGCATGTAGGCGTGTTCCTTGCCGCACAGTTCTGCGCACTGCCCGTAGTAGTCGCCGATCTTCTCGGCGCGGAACCAGGTGTCACGCACGAAACCAGGGATAGCGTCCTGCTTGATGCCGAAGGCAGGCACCATGAAGGCGTGGATCACGTCGTTGGCCGTGGTGATGATGCGGATCTTCTTGTTGACCGGCACCACCATGGGGTTGTCCACCTTGAGCAGGTAGTTGGCGGGGGCGTCCTTGACGTTGCCGCTGTCAGACATCACACGGTGGCTGCTGTCCAGCGTGGAGATGAAGGCGAGGCCTTCGCCTTCGCCGGTGATGTAGTCATAGCCCCACTTCCACTGGTAGCCCGTGGTCTTGATCGTGAGGTCGGCGTTGGTGGTGTCCTTCTGGGCGACCAGCACCTTGGTGGCGGGCAAGGCCATGAGGATCACGATGATGAACGGAACAATGGTCCACACCACTTCAACCGTCACCGACTCGTGGAAGTTAGCCGCCTTCGCGCCCTTGGAGCGGCGATGCTTCCAGATCGAGTAGAACATCACGGAGAACACTGCAACAAAGATCACCGTGCAGATGATCAGCATCATCCAGTGCAGAAAATGCTGCTCTTCTGCAATCTTGGTGACGGGCGGCGCCAGGTTCAGCTGGTTGACTGCAGGGCCGCCAGGCAGGTCCTGAACGGCATGGGCTGCGGAGCCCACCCATGCACCGGCAATCAGCAGCAGAGAAGCCAGCTTGTTGGAAATGCTCTTCATAGTTCTCACTTACTTCTAAGCCTCAATTTAACCAATCCCTTTCGCGCGCCTGCGTGGGGTCAGGCAGCGCGCAAGGCCATGCGGATCTCCGATGCCAAGGCCGGCCGGAGCTCTGGGCGCACATAGCGCCCCACCTCCACCGAACGGCCCTGTGCAGACAGCGTGATCAGCGAATGGTCTCCCGTCTTGGGCTCTACGCGAACCCGGCTCCGGTCAAACTCCGCGCGCTCCAGCCTGCCTGCTGTCTCCAGCTCCACTACAAGGCGTGAGCCCTGCAATGAAATCCTCTCGCCATCTGCCGCATGGCGACCGTACATGGCGAATGCAATCCCTACTGCCACGATTTCGAGCCAGGCGAAGGGCATCACCAGGTGGGCGCCGAGCATCCAGAAGAATGTCGCGATTCCCAGGGACACCACACACAGCGACAGATACATCCAGCCCAATTGCGTCGGCGTGACCGAACAATTGCGAACCAGACGCCAGTCAATGCGCTGACCCGACACCGTGGCAAAACGAAAAACCAAGCCCGTCACCGTGAGTGCTCACAAGACTGCCGGCTGCAGCACACGTTGCGCCTTGGGCACAACAGGCACAGCCTGCCAAATTGCGCGGGAAGATGCCCGAAATCTCAATAACCAAGAATTGTAGCGTGCCTTGTTCCAAGTCATTGACACGCCGTTACAGGTTAGTTCTCAGTGCCGCCCTTGCGCAACATGGCGCGCATGTCCTGCAGCGACACCGCACTGCTTGAACTGACGCGCACCCGGGGTGCAGGCTTGAAGGCATGGCCATAGATGATTTCAAAAGTCAGTGCCAACTGACCTTTCTGGCCCGGATCGGCCAGACGCTCGGACAGCACTTGGTAGAGCTTGTCGCGCCAGCGCCGTCCGCGCAATGAGGGAAAGCGATCAGGATGCAAATTCGCACCCAGCTCGCGCAGCTCTTGAACCAGCCGCTCGGGCGTGGCAAAGGTAAGCGTGATGCGTTCCATATCCATCACCGGCTCTGCAAAACCGGCGTGCACCAGCATGTCTCCCCAGTCGTGCATGTCGGTGAATGCATGGCCCGCGGGCGGCCACCCCATGGCGGCGTACACGCCGTGCAGCTCACGGAGGGTGTCCGGTCCGAGACACGAGAACATCAGATAGCCGTCCACCGCCAGGGCGCGGTGCCAGCGGCCGATCAGGTCTTGCGGGTCGGCCGCCATGTGCAGCGCCATGTTGGACCACAACATCTGTACGCTGGCATCGGCTGGCGGCCCGACTTGCAAGGCCCCTGCACCCCAGCGGGCGGGGTTCCACCAGGGCTTGGCCAATGCCTGCCTCGCCACAGGTTCGCAATGCGCGCTGGTCTCATACACCTGGCAACGCGCCTGCGGGTAGCGAGCACTCACCAGGGCATGCGCCTGCAGACCCCCACGCACTGGGTCCCAATGGCACCAGGAGGCGGGTGCCTGGCGAATCCACTGCAACCGGTCCTCCATGCGGCGCGCCACCTCTTCGTGCAGCCAGGGGGACGCGGCCGGGGCCGCAGCATGCCAGCGGGCTGCGGCAACAGGATCAATGGTGGGGGGACGCTCGGAGGACATGGGCGGGGCAGAAGGACGCGCGAGTATATTGATTCATGCTCTTTTTGGGTTTGCCAGGGATTTCACGCCGCCTCCACGCCTGGGTGGACAAAGTGCCTAGCCAGTGCGCCGTGTGCCACGCCTGGCCGTCGCAGCGTGTCTGCAATGCGTGTGTGATGCGGTTTGCCCAGCCTGCCACGCGTTGCCAGCGCTGCGCGCTGCGGGTGCCCGCAGGGGTTGCCGTGTGCGGCGCCTGCCTGCAGAACCCGCCCAGCTTCGACGCCTGCATTGCCGCCGTGGACTACGCGTACCCATGGGCCGACGCTCTGGCGCAGTTCAAGTTCAGGGGCGACCCGGGATGGGCCAGGGCCTTGGCCACCCTGATGCGCAGCACGCCCTGGATGGAGCCGGCACTGGAGGCGGCCGACCGGGTACTGGCAGTCCCCCTGTCCACCGAGCGCCTGCGCGAGCGGGGCTTCAACCAGTCGGCCCTTCTGGCAAGGCAACTGGCTGGCACCAAGGCGGACTGCCACACCCTACTGCGACTGCATGCCACCGAAGTCCAAAGCGGCCTGCCCCGGGTGCAGCGGCTGCGCAATCTCCGCGGCGCCTTCGCCGTAGAGCCCGCCCGCGCAGCCAGCCTGCGTGGCCAGCGGGTGGTACTGATCGATGACGTGATGACCACGGGCGCCACCCTGCATGCAGCCACCTTGGCACTGCGCGAGGCAGGTGTCGCGCATGTCACGGCCACTGTGCTGGCGCGCACGGGGCTTGACTGAAAAGCGCCAGACAGGTACCGAACCGGCACCGAACGAACACCGAACAGGTACTAAAGGGATACTTTTGATTACGAGCGGTTGCTCAACTCACAGGTCCAACGATGACAATGGCGGTCATGTTCCATATCGTCCTCGTCGAACCCGAGATTCCGCCCAACACCGGCAATGTGATTCGCCTGGCGGCCAACACCGGGTGCTCGCTGCACCTGATCGAGCCCCTGGGGTTCTCGATGGAAGACCGCCAGATGCGTCGTGCAGGGCTGGATTACCACGAATATGCCAGCGTGCAGGTCCATGCAGGCTGGACGGCCTTTCTGCGGGACACCCAGCCGGACCCGACCCGGATGTTTGCGATGACCACCCACGGCTCGCAACCCGTGCACTCCACCTGCTTTCTGCCCGGCGACTGGCTGGTGTTTGGCGCGGAAACGCGGGGGCTGCCCCCCGAGTTGCGCGAGAGCTTCCCACCAGCGCAGCGCCTGCGCCTGCCCATGGTGCCCGGTCAGCGCAGCCTCAATTTGTCCAACGCCGTGGCGGTCACCGTGTTCGAGGCCTGGCGGCAGAACAGCTTTGCCATGCCTGATGGGCAGGTGATGGTCGAGCCCGAGGGCACGATCATCAGCGGGTTCGCACAGCTCAACTGAGCTGGCCGGACTTTTCCGCCATGGCGCGGGGCACATGTTCGGTCAGGAAGTCCAGAAACACCCGCGTGCGCGCGGGCAGCATGCGGCCCGAGGGCAACGCTGCGTAGATCGTGTAACGCGAAAAGATCCAGCCCGGCAAGATGTGCACCAGCTCGCCCCGGGCCAGGTGCTCCTCGGCCAGCAGGCGCGACGTGACAGCCACGCCCGCCCCGTCCACAGCGGCACGCATCAGCAGCTCGGTACTGACGGACTGCAGCACCGCCGGTGCGTCCACCTCTTCGTCTGGCACATCCGCCCGCAGCGACTGCAGGCGCAGCTTGCGGCCAGGCCCTGACTGCAGGCGCACGGGCGCGCTCGAGTCGCGCAGGTAGTCGTGGTGAATCAGGTCTTGCGGCTCGCGCGGAATGCCCCGGCGCTCCAGGTAATCGGGGGACGCCACCACAATCGCCTCACCCTGCACCAGAGGACGCGCGACGATGTTGGCATCAAAGTCCTCGCCCGCCACCATGATGGTCACGTCGAACTCATCCACACGGCTGGAGGCATAGGCGTCCATGCTGATGTCGAGCATGAGCTTGGGATAGTAGGCATGCCACACCGCCACCATGGGGGCCAGAAAGTTGGTGGCCAGCACCGGCGCCGCCACGATGCGGATGGTGCCGCGTAGATCGCGCGTGCTGGCAGCGGCAGCGGCCTCGGCATCATCGATCTCGTGCAGGATGGCGCGCACCCGCTGCAGGTACGACTCTCCCGCGTCGGTCAGCGCCAGCTTGCGGGTGGTGCGTTGCAGCAGGCGCGTGCCCAGGTGCTGCTCCAGCTCGGCCACCATGCGGGTGACCACGGGGGGCGACATGTCCATGGCGCGGGCAGCGGCAGCAAAGCCGCCCTCTTCCACCACGCGCTCGAAAATTTTCATGGCTTGCAGGCGGTCCATGGTTCAGACCTCCTGCCCGGTGGCAAACCGGCTCAGGCCGGAGCGCCGAAGTTGCGCGCGAGGGATTCCGCCACACACACCGGCTTGTCGCTGCCCTCGCGCTCCACGGTCACCAGCCAGGTCATCTGCATGCCATCGGGCGCCACGGGCTCGGCAGCCTGCAGCGTGAGGCGCGCCCGCAAGCGGCTGCCCACCGGCACCGGCGCGGTGAAACGCACCTTGTTCAGCCCGTAGTTGACGCCCATGCGCGCACCCTCTATGGTCAGGCCCGTCTCGAAGAACTGCGGAATCAGCGACAGCGTGAGAAACCCATGCGCAATGGGCGCGCCAAACGGCCCGGCCTTGGCACGCTCGGGGTCCACATGGATCCACTGGTGGTCGCCCGTGGCCTGGGCAAACAGGTTGACCTGTTCCTGCGTGATGGTGATCCAGTCGGTCACGGCGACCTCTTGACCTACGCAGGCGCTGACTTCGGAATAAGAGCGGAAGATTTTCATCGTTGCAATGTAGCCCCGCGCTCTGGCGCGCCTTGTCTGCCGGGTGACAGGTGTTTTCCCGGGGGAGTGGATGTACGTCGTGCTTCACGCTGTCCTTCAAGAATTGAGCCACGTGCAGATCCCTTGCCACTGCTCCAGGTCGCGCGCCACGCGGCCGGGGGCCACGTCAAACAGCGTGAGGCCGTGCGCTGCCAGGTGGATGTAGTTTTGCGTGTCGCGCAGATAGCCCAGCACCGGAAACCCCAGGCTGTCCACAAAGTGGTGCAGTTGCTCGGCCGCCTTGGTGCGCGCATCCACCCGCATGCCGACGATGCCCACGGGCACCCCGGCGGCGTGGCGGTGCTCGGCCAGCTGGTCCAGAAAGGCCCGCGTGGCAAAGATGTCGAACACGCTAGGCTGCAGCGGCACGATGACCTTGTCGGCCAGCTTGAGCACATCGTTCAGGCGCCAGCCGTGTAGGCCGGCGGGCGTGTCCAGCACCGCGTGGGTGGTGCCCTTGGGCGGGCGGCTGATGACGTCCGAGCTGGTGTCCCAGCTGCCGATGGGGCGCGCAGCGGGCGGGCGCAGGCCCAGCCACAGCCGGGCGGACTCCTGCCGGTCGGTGTCGCCCAGAATCACGGGATGCCCCTGGCTGGCAAAGTAGCCCGCGATGTTGGTGGACAGCGTGGACTTGCCCACTCCGCCCTTCGGGTTGGCGACAACAACTACTGGCATGACAAGCTCCTTGGAATCTGCAGGTCCGTGAAAATACAAGCCAAATCAGCCTTAAGCGCAATATCCATATGCGCTAGCAGCTATCAAATCAGAAGCATCCCCTGACACCCAGCGGTGCCGCAGCCGCCTCAGGCGTGCTGACCACCGCGCTTGACGAAGAACAGCCCCGCCCCCACCGCCATCAGCAAACCGCCGAACACGCGGTTCTGCGCCCGCACCGCCCGCGCACTGCGCATCAGACGGCGCAGGGCACTGGCCCCCGCAGCGTAGCCGTGCATGACCACCACGTCCACCGTCACGGTGGTGGCAGCCATCACCAGCAGCTGCGTCCACAGCGGGCGCGTGTCGGTCATGAACTGGGGCAACACGGCCACCATGAAGATGATGCCCTTGGGGTTGGTGGCGTTGGTCAGAAAACCTGTGAGGCAGCGTTTTTGCCAAGTGCCCGCCGACTCGGTCTCGTTCCCTTGCACGGGCGACTTGTCGCCAGCCCGCCACTGGCAGAAGCCCACATAGATCAGGTAACACGCGCCCAGCACCTTGACGACGCTGAAAGCCACCTCGGACGCCAGCAGCAGCGAGCCCACGCCCGCCCCGGCGATCAGCAAAATCAGCAGCAGCCCCAGCTGCAGGCCCAGGATGGTGGCGCCCGTCTTGCGCACGCCGAACGACAGCCCATGGCTCATCGACAACACGGCCCCGGAGCCCGGCGACACCGCAATCAGGCAAGACGCCGCAAAAAAAGCCAGCCAAGTCTGCAAATCCATGGGTCACCGTGCCTGTGTGCGAAGAAGGGCCCGCATCTTAGCAACGCGGGGCTCCATGCACCATGATCTGCATAAAAACAGGCTCAGGCGCTAGATAATCATGCCTTAATAGCTATCAAATAAATAGCGCCACAGATCCAACCCACGGCACCCAACCCAACGCCTTGCAGCGGTGCCAGAATCTGCCACACCCGCCCCACTCCTCGGGGGCGCGGTGTTCTGCCTCCCCACGACGACCCCCAAGCGCACGCCCATCCATGGAACACGCCCCCACCTGGCTCACCTACGGTTTCCTGTACCTCACCGCCGCTGTGCTGGCCGTGCCCATTGCCAAGGCGCTGGGCCTCGGCGCCATCATTGGCTACCTGGCAGCGGGCATCGCCATCGGGCCCTGGGGCCTGGGGCTGGTCAGCAACGTGCAGGACATCCTGCACTTTGCCGAGTTTGGCGTGGTGCTCATGCTGTTCCTGGTTGGGCTGGAGCTGCAACCCAGCCGCCTGTGGGCGCTGCGCCGCCCCATTTTTGGCACTGGCACCGCCCAGGTGCTGGGTTGCGCGGCGGTGCTGTTCGCGCTGGGTGCGCTGGCCGGCCTGCCCTGGCGCGTGAGCCTGGTGGGCGCGCTGGGCCTGGCGCTGTCGTCCACCGCCATTGCGCTGCAATCACTGGCCGAGCGCAACCTGATGCGCACACAAAGCGGCCAGGCCGGCTTCTCGATCCTGCTGTTCCAGGACGTGGCGGCCATCCCCATCCTGGCCCTGCTGCCCGTGCTGGGCGCGGCCGCCGGTGAAGGCGCAGGCCACACCCCGGGCGAGATGGTGCTGGAGGTGCTGAAGATCGTCGGCGTGATCGCCGCCATCATCCTCGGCGGGCGCCTGCTGCTGCGCCCCGTGCTGCGCTGGATCGCCAAGAGCAAAACCCCCGAAATCTTCACCGCCGCCGCGCTGCTGCTGGTGGTGGGCATTGCCTACCTGATGGTGCTGGTGGGCCTGTCGATGGCGCTGGGCGCCTTCCTCGCCGGCGTGCTGCTGGCCGACAGCGAATACCGGCGCGAGCTGGAGGCCGACATCGAGCCCTTCAAGGGCCTGCTGCTGGGGCTGTTCTTCATCGCCGTGGGCATGAGCATTGACTTCGGTGTCATCTTGCGCTCGCCCGGCCTCATGGCCGCCATCCTGGTCGGCTTCCTCGCGGCCAAGGCGGTGGTCATCTACGCCCTGGCCAAGGTGGTCGAGATTCCCTACCAGGAGCGCCCCGTCTTCACCCTGCTGTTGGCCCAGGGCGGCGAGTTCGCGTTTGTAGTGTTCCAGGCCGCGGCGGGTGCCAGCGTGTTCCCCGCCGAAACCGCCTCGCTGCTGATTGGCGCCGTGGCGTTGTCGATGCTGATCAGCCCGCTGCTACTGGTGCTGCTGGACCGCGTGCTGCTGCGTCGCTATGCCCAGCTCAAGTCCGCCAAGCCCCAGGCCGAGGAAATCTCCGAGCCGCAGGAGGCGCCCATCATCATCGCGGGCTTCGGCCGCTACGGACAGATCGTCTCGCGCGTGCTGCTGGCCCAGGGCATCCCCACCACCGTGCTGGACCACAGCGTGGACATGCTGGAAGTGGCGCGCACCTTTGGCTACCGCGTGTTCTACGGCGACGCCACCCGCCTCGACCTGCTGCGTATTGCCGGGGCCGAACACGCGCGCATCCTGGTGGTGGCCGTGGACGATGCCGAGCAGTCTCTGCAAATCGCCAAGCTCGCGCGCGAGCACTTCCCCCACCTGCAAATCGTGGCCCGCGCACGGGATGTGACCCACTGGAACAAGCTGCGCGACCTGGGCGTGACACTGGTGCAGCGCGAGCTGTTCGAGTCCAGCCTGCAAAGCGCCCACACCGTGCTGGAGCTGATGGGCCTGCCCCCCGCGCAGGCCACCGCCATCACCCAGCGATTTCGCACCCACAACATCGCGCTGGCCGACCGCATGTACCCGCACCACAAGGACCGCGCCAAGTTCATTGCCGTGGCGCGCGAAGGCCGCAACCAGTTTGCGGAGCAGATGGCACGGGAGCGGCAGGAGAGTGCGGCGATGAATGCGGCGGGGGTGGAGTACCCGGGGTATAGCGGAGTCGCAGACGGAGAGAGGCGCGGCGGAGCAGAGGACGCGCCGGAGGTAGAAAAGCAGACTTCAAATCGCTGAAGAAGAGAGATTCCTGGCTCCGTCTTTCATGGCGTTTATTCCTCAAGCAGTTACTGCTTATAGCGACACTTACCCCATTGCCCCGCCGTAATCGTGCCCATGAACATTCCACTCGACGCCACATGGATTCAGACCCTGCGCCTCATCCTGGAGGTGGCCGCCACCGTGGCGTTCGCACTGTCGGGCGTGATGGCCGCCGCACGCAAGCGTCTGGATGCTGTGGGCGTGTGCGTGGTGGCTTTTGTGGCTGCGTTCGGCGGCGGCACGCTGCGCGACCTGTTGCTGGACCAGCGGCCCTTCTTCTGGATCCGCCACACCGAATTTGTGTGGGGCATTCTGGCGCTGTGCATTGGCGCCATGCTGTTCATGCGCCAGCGGCACTTTGAGCCCACCGAACGCGCCATGCTGCTGCCCGATGCCATCGGCCTGGGCTTGTTCGCCGCCGTGGGTGTGGACATTGCCACCGCCATCGGCATGCCCCCCATCATCGGCGTGATGATGGGCGTGATCACCGGCGTGTTTGGCGGTGTGCTGCGCGACGTGCTGTGCAACGAGGTGCCCCAGGCCTTCAGCGACCACCGGCCCTACGCCCTGTGCGCATTTGCCGGTGGCTGGGCCGACGTGGCCCTGCGCCACCTGCAGGCGCCGGATTGGGCGCCGCTGGTGGCCTGCGTGGTGCTCACGGCCGGGCTGCGCGGGCTGGCGGTGTGGCGCAACTGGGAGCTACCCGCCTGGAGGGTGTGACAGGCGCATATAGCCCTGCCGAGCAAGGCTGGCGCGCCTGTGACAGCATCAGGGGCCCGGGGCCCGCACACTGGCCCCCGTCCGACTGCAGGAGACACACCACAATGACCACCGCCCCCACGCCCGCCCACCTGCTTGCAACGGCCCTCATCGACAGCGACGCCCCCGCCATCAAGGCCTTTGCCGCCCAACACGCGCGCGGCACCACCGACCGCGAGCGCGCCGTGGCCCTGTACCTCGCCGTGCGCGACGGTTTCCGCTACGACCCTTACCGCATCGACCTGTCGCCCCAGGGCATGAAGGCCAGCACCGTGCTGGCCAACGGTTACGGCTGGTGCGTGCCCAAGGCCGCGCTGCTCACCGCTGTGTGCCGCGCGGCGGGCATCCCGGCGCGCATGGGTTTTGCCGATGTGCGCAACCACCTCAGCACCGAGCGCATGCGCGAGACCATGAAGACCGACCTCTTCATCTGGCACGGCTACACCGACATCTGGCTCGATGGCGCCTGGCGCAAGGCCACGCCCGCGTTCAACATCGAGCTGTGCGAGCGCTTTGGCCTGCTGCCCCTGGAGTTCGATGGCGAGAACGATTCCATCTACCACCCGTTCGACAAGTCGGGCGCACGCCACATGGAATACGTGCACCAGCGCGGCGCGTTTGACGACCTGCCGCTCGCACAGATCGTGGCCGACTTTCGCATGGTGTACGACGGCTGGCTGCAGGGCGACGCCACCCGCAGCAGCCTGCAGGACGCCAGTTTTGCCAACGACATTGAAAAGGAAGCCCGCTGATGACCCACGCCCCCGAGAACACCACCACCGCCCCCCTTCCCGAGGGCTTTGCCCCGCTGGTGGCGGGCGGCCCTTACATCCAGCACAACGGTCCGCTGTATGTGCTGCACCAGGGCAACGTGGTGAAGTTCGGCTTTCGCGTGGAGCCGCGCCACACCAATCCCATGGGCAACCTGCACGGCGGCATGATGGCCACCTTTTGCGACATGCTGGTGCCCCTGTCGGTGCACCGCAAAAGCGACCAGGTGTCAAACCGCTTCCTGCCCACCATCAGCCTGCAGATTGACTACCTGGCCCCAGCCCCGCTGGGCGCCTGGGTGGAGGGCGAGGCCGAGCCGCTGCGCATCACACGCTCGCTGGTGTTTGCGCAGGGCCTGGTCACCGCCGACGGCGTACCGTGCGCGCGGGTTAGCGGGGTGTTCAAGATCGGGCCTGAGGCGCCCAGCAACGCGGTGGAGTGAGCAGCCCTGGGCCGCAGGCCACAGTGGTCCAAACCTGAACCGCACCGCTCAGGCGGTGCCCAGCGCACCCACCACAAACTCCACAAACCGCGCCAGCTTGGGCAACTGCCGCCGGTCGGGCGCATACACCAGATGCACCGGGCGCGGCGCTGGCAGGCAGTGCTGCATCACCGGCACCAGCGCGCCGCTGGCCAGGTCGTCGGCCAATAGCACTTCGGGCTGCATGATGAGGCCCAGGCCGCGCAGTGCCGCCTGGCGCAGGCCGTCGCCCTGGTTGCATACAAAGCGCGCGTTCTCAGGCCAGAAGAACTCCTCCTTGCCGTCGCGCAGCGTCCATTCCACCCGGCGCTGCCACACCGAGTGGCTCAGGCATTGGTGCCGCGCCAGGTCGGCCGCGAGCCTGGGCGAGCCGTGGCGCTGCAGGTAAGCGGGTGCGGCGGCAATCACCATCCGGTAGGGGCGCAGCGGGCGCGCCACCAGGCCCTCGTTCACCACCTGGCCAATGCGCACGGCCACGTCAAAGCCCTCGCCTGCCAGGTCCACCACGCTGTCGGTGAGCTGCAGGTCCACGCGGACCTGGTCGTGGCGCTGCAGAAAGTCGGCCACCAGCGGCGCGATCACGTGGTTGCCCAGCGTGAACGGCGCACTCACCCGCAGCAGGCCCTGGGGCACGGCGCGGCTGCGCTCCACGGCGGACTCGGCCCAGCGCACCTGCTCCAGCACGCGTTTGCTGTCTTCGTAGAACGCGGCGCCCACCTCGGTCAGGCTGTTCTGGCGGGTGCTGCGCTGGAACAGGCGCGCGCCCAGATGGGCCTCTAGCTGCTGGATGTGTTTGCCCACCATCACGGCCGATATCTGCAGCTGGCGCGCGGCGCCGGCAAAGCTGCCCGCCTCCACCACCGCCACCATGACTTCCATGTTGCGCAGCTTGTCCATGGCTCCTGAATATTCCTTATCAATAGTTAGTACAAGAATAACTTGCAGATGCTTTATGCATTGATTGATTAGCAAAAGAATCGGGTTGTCAGTTCCTCATCAACCCCTTTTTCACACCCAAGGAAAACACCATGTCCAAGATTCTTCTCATCGGCGCCAGCGGCACCATCGGGCAAGCTGTGCTGGCCAACCTGGGCGCACGCCACGACGTGATCACCGTGGGCCGCAGCAGCGGTACGCACCGCGCAGACTTCTCACAGCCAGGCGCGGTCTCCCAACTGTTCGAGGCCGTGGGCAAGGTGGATACCATCGTGAGCACGGCGGGCAATCTGCACTTTGGCCCGCTGGCAGAGATGACGGCCGAGCAGTTCAACATCGGCCTGCAGGACAAGCTGCTGGGCCAGGTGCAGCTGGCACTGGTCGGCCAGAATTACCTGAACGATGGTGGCTCCATCACGCTCACGGCGGGCATCCTGTCGGTCGAGCCCATTCGCAACGGCGCCAGCGCCACAGCAGTGAACGCGGCCATCGAAGGCTTTGTGGCCGCCGCAGCCATCGAGCTGCCGCGCGGCCTGCGCATCAACGCCATCAGCCCCACGGTGCTGGCCGAGTCGATGGGCAGCTACGGACCGTTCTTCCCGGGGTTCGAGCCCGTGCCCGCCGCGCGCGTGGCGCTGGCCTACCAGCGCAGCGTGGAAGGTGCGCAGACGGGGCGTGTGTACCGGGTGCAGTGAGCCCGGCTGCCTGATATAAAACAAAAATAGCTGCTACCGCCTGTTGTACACGCGGTAGCAGCTATCAATTTGGTAGCTGAAAAATCTCAGTAGCGCTTAGTCCAGGCTCGCCCCAGATTCCTTCACGACCTTGCCCCACTTGACCGACTCGGCCTGGATGAAAGCAGCGAACTGCTCGGGCGTTTCGCTGTAGGTCTCTGCGCCCTGCTCGTTGATCTTCTTCTTCACATCGGCCTGGTTCAGCACCTTGACCAGTGCGGAGTTGAGCTTAGCCAGCACCGGCCCGGGTGTGCCTGCGGGTGCAAACATGCCGAACCACGAGGTGGCTTCATAGCCCGGCACGCCCGCTTCGGCGATGGTGGGCACGTTGGGCAGCTCGGGCGAGCGCTTGGCGGTGGTCACGGCAATGGGCACTAGCTTGCCGCTGCGTACATGCTGGATGGCCGAGGGCATGTTGTCGAACATGATGCCGATCTGGTTGCCCAGCAGGTCGGTCACGGCCGGGGCGCTGCCCTTGTAGGGCACGTGCACCATGTCCACCTTGGCAAGGCTCTTGAACAGCTCGCCCGACAGGTGGATGGAGCTGCCGTTGCCCGACGAGCCAAAGTTGACCTTGCCGGGGTTGGCCTTGGCGTAGGCGATCAGTTCCTTCACCGTCTTGTAGGGCTGGGCGGGGTTGGCCACCAGCAGGTTGGGCACGTTGGCCACGCGCGTCAGCGGCGCGAAGTCCTTGATGGGGTCAAACGGCATCTTCTTGTACAGGCTGGCGTTGATGGCGTGGGTGCCCACCGTGCCCATGAACAAGGTGTAGCCATCTGCCGGGGCCTTGGCCGCCATGGCGCCGCCGATGTTGCCGCCCGCACCCGCGCGGTTGTCCACGATGACCGACTGGCCCAGCTCGGTGGTCAGCGCCTGGCCGATGATGCGGGCCAGGATGTCGGTGGTGCCGCCTGCCGCAAAAGGCACGACGATGGTGACGGGCTTGCTCGGGTAGGCCTGGGCCATCGCAGCGCTGCTGCCCAGCAGGCCGATACCTGCGAGGGCGGTGACAGCGGCGGCCGATAGCGCGAACCGGCGGGTGGTGTGGATGGAACGGGTCATGGTTTGTCTCCTTCAAGAAGGTGGATGAAATAGGTCCCACGGACGCGACATCCGGCCGCGCCGTGGCCTCAACCGGGCGCCGAGGCCTCCGGGCGAGAACAGGGGGTGCCCCTTACGGGGCGGCAGGGAAGATCAGTTCAGATTGCTAAACCGGCGCCACTCCCAGCGTGGTGCCGCCGCACACGTACAACACCTGCCCGGTCACGAATCCGTTGTCGGGCGAGAGGAAAAACAGCGCCGCGCGCGCCACGTCGTCGGGCGTGCCCATGCGGCCCACGGCGATGCTGTTCAGGATGCGCTGCGTCTGCGGCGCTCCGTCGGGGTTGCTCTGGCGGAAGAGTTCGGTGGCAATCGGGCCTGGACCAATCGCGTTGACGGTGATGCCGTCGCGCCCCAGCTCCATGGCCAGCGTACGCGTCATGCCGATCATCCCGGCCTTGGTGGCCGAATACACGATGCGCTCGCCCTTGCCCAGAGCGGCACGCGACGACATATTGACGATGCGGCCCTGGCCGCTGGCGCGCAGCGTGGGCAAAAAGGCTTGCACCAGCAGCATGGGCGCGCGCAGATGCAGGCCCACCACGTCATCCAGCTGCGCGGTGGTGGCGGTGTCGATGGTGCCGGGGCGCGTGGCGCCCGCGTTGTTCACCAAGGCGGTGACGTTGTGCTTCGCGGCGATCTCGGCCGCGCGTTCGCGCGTCGTTGCCTCATCGGTCAGGTCGCCCTGGTACGAGGTGAGTTGCGGGTGGCTCCAGGTGGGCAGCACGTAGTCCAGGTTGACCACGGCGTGTCCCTGGGCCAGCACGGCTTCGGCAATCGCGCGGCCGATGCCGTTGCTGGCACCCGTGATGACGGTGACCGGTGTGGGGTTGCGCTCGATCTCGGTCACACGCGCTCCAGGATCACGGCAATGCCTTGGCCCACGCCGATGCACATGGTGCACAGCGCGTACTTTCCGGCGTGCTCGTGCAGGCGGTTGACGGCGGTAGTGACCAGGCGCGCGCCGCTGGCGCCCAGCGGGTGGCCCAGTGCAATGGCGCCGCCCCAGGCGTTCACGCGCGCGTCGTCGTCCTTGATGCCCAGCGCGCGCAGCACGGCCAGGCCTTGCGCGGCAAAGGCTTCATTGAGTTCGATCACATCCATGTGATCGATGGTCAGGCCCGTCTGCGCCAGCACCTTTTGCGTCGCCGGCGTGGGGCCAAAGCCCATGATGCGCGGCGCCACACCGGCCACGGCCATGCCCACCACGCGGGCGCGGGGCTTGAGGCCGTACTTGGCGGCGTGGGCTTCATCGGCCAGCAGCAGCGCGCAGGCGCCGTCATTCACACCACTGGCGTTGCCCGCCGTCACCGTGCCATCGGGCCGCACCACGCCCTTGAGTTTGGCCAGCGCTTCCAGGCTGGTCTCGCGCGGGTGTTCGTCCTGGCTGACGATGATGGCATCGCCCTTCTTTTGCGGGATGTTCACAGGCACGATCTCGCGCGCCAGGTGGCCGGCCTTGATGGCCGCCACGGCGTTGAGCTGGCTGCGCAGGGCCATCTGGTCCTGGGCTTCGCGCTCAATCTTGAAGTCGGTCGCCACGTTCTCGGCGGTTTCGGGCATGGAGTCCACGCCGTACTTTTCCTTCATCAGCTTGTTGACAAAGCGCCAGCCAATCGTCGTGTCATACACCGCGTTGTTGCGGCTGAAGGCCGACTCGGCCTTGGGCATGACAAAGGGCGCGCGGCTCATGCTTTCCACGCCGCCCGCGATCATCAGGCCGGCCTCGCCCGCCTTGATGGCGCGTGCGGCGGTGCCCACAGCATCCAGGCCCGAACCGCACAAGCGATTGATGGTGGCACCAGGCACGTCGATCGGAAGGCCCGCGAGGAGGCTGCTCATGTGGGCCACGTTGCGGTTGTCTTCACCGGCCTGGTTGGCGCAGCCGTAGAGCACGTCGGTCACGGCCGCCCAGTCCACGCCGGGGTTGCGCTCCATCAGCGCCTTGATGGGGACGGCGCCCAGGTCGTCGGTGCGCACGCTGGAGAGCGCGCCGCCATAGCGGCCGAAGGGGGTGCGGATCGCGTCGCAGATGAAGGCTTGGCGGGTCGTCATGGTTTTTGTCTCCTCGGTTCTCGGGTGGGTTTGATAGGTGCGGTCAGGCCGCCGTGGTCTGCGGGGCCCGGATGGGCAGGCCCACCAATTGCTCCAGCTCCGCCAGCGACAGGCCGGGCACGGTGTCGATGAGCTGCAGCCCGGTGGGCGTGCAGGCCAGTGTGCACAGATCGGTGTAGATGCGCTTCACGCACGCGACACCGGTGAGCGGGTAGGTGCATTGCGTGACGATCTTGCTCGCGCCCTGCTTGGTCAGCAGGTCCATCATCACCCAGGTCTGCTTGGCCCCGATGGCCAGGTCCATCGCGCCGCCCACGGCGGGGATGGCGGCGGGCTCGCCCGTGCTCCAGTTGGCCAGGTCGCCCGTGGCCGACACCTGGAACGCGCCCAGCACGCAGATGTCGAGGTGGCCGCCGCGCATCATCGCGAAGCTGTCGGCGTGGTGGAAGTACGCGCCGCCGGGCAGCAGGGTCACGGGCTGCTTGCCCGCGTTGATGAGGTCGTAATCCTCCAGTCCCGCAGCGGGCGCCGGGCCCATGCCCAGGATGCCGTTTTCGCTTTGCAGGATGACCTCGCGGCCGGGAGGAATGTGGTTGGCCACCAGGGTGGGTTGGCCGATGCCCAGGTTGACGTAGGCGCCGTCGTGGATGTCTTGCGCCACGCGTTTCGCCAACTCTTCCTTGCTACGCTTTTGATAGCTTCTCATGCTTATTTTTCCTGCGCTTGCGGCTAATATCAAGCGGATTTCTTGAATCCGCCCGCCTGCGTGGCCGTGCGGTCGATCTTGACGACGTGCGTCACGTAGATGCCGGGGGTGACGATGGCCTCCGGGTCCAGCGCGCCCAGCTCCACCACCTCATGCACGGTGGCAATCGTGGTCTTGGCAGCCGTGGCCATCACGGGGCCGAAGTTGCGCGCCGACATGCGGTAGGTAAGGTTGCCCCAGCGGTCACCCTTCTCGGCCTTGATCAGGGCCACGTCGCCGTGGATGGGGTACTCCAGCACGTAGTGTTTGCCATTGATCTCGCGCGTCTCCTTGCCCGCCGCCAATTCAGTGCCGTAGGCCGTCGGGCAGAAGAAGGCGCCAATGCCCGCGCCCGCAGCGCGCAGGCGCTCGGCCAGATTGCCCTGGGGCACGAGTTCGAGTTCGAGCTTGCCGCTGCGGTACAGCTCGTCGAACACATAGCTGTCGACCTGGCGCGGAAAGCTGCAGATGATCTTGCGCACCTGCCCGGCATTGAGCAGGGCGGCCAGGCCCTGGTCGGCATTGCCCGCGTTGTTGTTGACCACGGTGAGGTCGCGTGCGCCCTGGGCGATGAGGCCGTCGATCAGCTCACCCGGAATGCCGGCCGTGCCGAACCCGCCTATCAACACCGTGGCACCATCCTTCACTCCCGCAAGGGCCTGGGCCACCGAGTCCGCCAGTTTGTTGATCATTGCAGCGCTTTCTTGGTTTGCTTGTTTGTTGTCTCATCTCTCTGAAATTTGTTCGTATATAGAACAAATGTTCGCTTAAAGAATTATAGTTGGCATACGTATGAATTCCCAAACCCCTGAAGCCAAAGACCCCAAACCGAGCGACAGCTATGTGCAGTCGTTCGCGCGCGGGCTGGAGGTGATCCGCTCGTTCAGCGCGGCCACACCGCAGCAGACATTGAGTGAAGTGGCCGCGCAGACCGGCCTGACCCGCGCAGGCGCGCGCCGCATCCTGCTCACGCTGCAGACGCTGGGCTATGTGGAAACGGACGGCAAGCTGTTTCGCCTGAGCCCGCGCATCCTGGATTTGGGGTTTGCATACCTGTCCTCGCTGCCCATCTGGAACCTGGCCGAGCCGGTGATGGAAGACCTCGTGGAAGAGGTGCGCGAGTCGTCATCGGCCGCCGTGCTCGACGGCCTGGACATCGTCTATGTGCTGCGCGTGCCCACGCACAAGATCATGCGCACCACGCTGGGCGTGGGCTCGCGCCTGCCCGCGTGCTGGACGTCCATGGGCCGCATGCTGCTGGCCGGGCTGCCGGACGACGAACTGCAGGCCCGACTGGAGAGCCACCCCCTGCAACGCTTTACCGCGCACACCACCACGGATATGGAGGCGCTGCTGGCGCACATCCGCCAGGCGCGGCAGCAAGGCTGGTGCCTGGTGAACCAGGAACTGGAAGAGGGTTTGATTTCGATTGCTGCGCCTCTGACCAACCGCACAGGGCAGACGGTGGCGGCGCTCAACATCAGCGGTCAGGCCAACCGCACGAGTGCGGCCATGATGCAGGACAGCCTGCTGCCCGCGCTGCTGAGTGCGGCGCGAACCATTTCGCGCATGATGGGGGCGCCAAGGGGGTAAGAGTCCAGGAGGAAGCAGGACGACGCCCGGCGAACTTTGGGGATCACCCATCGCAACGAGCGCCTAGAGATGAACCTCAGACACTCGTCTTACGTGGATAGGGCAAGAGCCAGAGCCGCAGCCCCAGTCGCTCGCCACGACGGGTGAAATCAGTTCTTGCGAAAGCCGAGCACCAACACCACGCCGCCCAGCACCATCGCGCCCAGGCTCATCCACTGCGGAATGTTGACCGACTCTTTTTCCTTCACGGTGAGTTCCAGCGGCCCCAGCTTGGCCTGAGTGGTGTCCTTGGTAAAGCTGAAGCCACCGGTCAAAAACCCGGCCAGGCCCAGCACCAGCAGCAGGACACCCACAATTCGCATTGCCTTCATGACAGTTCTCCCAAAGTGCCGGGTTTTGAGGGCTGCGACAAAGGGGACCCGGCTCCCTGCCTTTGCGCCAGCCCAATGTAGGTGCGCGAACCCGCCGCCCGCGTAGGACGCCGCCCCGGCGCCCTGTAGCGCACAGGCGCGAACCGCACGGCCCAATCTCTGTCCTCCGTAGTTACCGCCCCTGCGCATGCCAAGCCCTTGCCCTGCGTGCTACCCTCACGCTCCATGTTCAGCCCCTCCCAAGCCGATGTGCGCCGCTTTCTGTGCGGCGTGCACGCCAAGACCCAGAGCGGCGCCCCCATGGAAGCCATCGAAACTTTGGCCAGCCTGTGGATCGCCGAGCACCCCGAATACCACGCCGACCTGTCGGATGCCGACGCAGCCGTGGCGCGCAACTACGACGAAACACCGGGCCAGACCAATCCGTTTTTGCACCTGTCGATGCACCTGTCGATCAGTGAACAGTGCAGCATCGACCAGCCCCGTGGCATCCGCCAGGCGGTCGAGTTGCTGACAGCACGCCTCGACTCGCTGCACGACGCGCACCACGCCGCCATGGACTGCCTGGGCGAGATGCTTTGGGAAAGCCAGCGCTCCGGCCGCCCGCCCGATGGCAACGCCTACATTGCCGCCGTGCAACGCCGCGCCACGCGTGACTGAACTGCCACGGTCAATTCGCTAGAGGCAACCAACGCCCGCCCCCAGGTCGCACCACCGACTGCCCATGCTCCACTACCTGCTTCATGCATCCACGGTCCCATGGCAAGACCAATTGCTGTACGCAGGTCTCATTCTTCTGGCTATTGCCTTGGTTTTTGGGGGCTTTTGGTTGCGCGGACGTGCGGCACGCCCCCGGCAAGGGGACTTTGCCGCCTTGGTGGAAAAGCACAACATCGCGCAGGCGCTGGCTGCGCAGGCCGATAGCCCACTCAAAGATGCGGCAGACGCATGGCAACAAACCCGACACACCATGGAGCAGGTCAAGTCCGGCGTGGAACGGTCCATTGCTTTGATCTTGGCGCTGCTTTCCGGCCTTCTGTGCGCGATCAGCGTGTCTGCGGTGATCAGCGATGTCTGGCACTTCCCAGCAGTGGATTGGAGCCTGTTTGCCTTCTACGCGGGGCTCGGCGGTGTGTGCGCGTGGTTCACCCGCGTGCAATGGCGGAGTTTTCGCGGGCAGAGATAGACGTGCGCCTTAGGCCCCTTGCCATGCTTCGCTACCAAGTAGCCCGGCGCTGTTCCTTGCACCTATAACACCCGAAACGCCATCACCGCCACCAGCGTAGGCGGCAAGGCCCCCAGCAGCAGGCCCAGCGGGTTGATGACGCCGTCCGAGAATTTCTCCTTCAGGATGGACGCACCGGCCGGGTTGGGCGCGTTGGCAATCACCGTCAGGCCGCCCCCCGTGACGGCACCCGCCACCAGGGCCACCTTGAACTCGTCACTGAGGCCTTCGACCAGCGAGCCCAGGTAGGTCAGCGCAGCGTTGTCGGTGAACGCGGTGAGTGCCGCGGCGCCAAAGAACACAGCGTTGGCATCCATCTTCATGAGCAGGGGCTGCAGCCACCATTGCTGCAGGCCGCCCAGCACCACCAGCCCAGCCAGGAAGAACGCCACCAGCAGCGCCTCGCGCAAGATCAGCGGGCTTTGGTAGCGCTGGTACGCCGTGGTGAACCCCATGAAGAACAGGAACAGGCCCAGGAACACGGCGGGATGGTGGGCAAACACCACCACCAGCACCAGGAAGGCAAGGTGCACGCCCGTCACGGTCCACGGCACGGGGGACTCGGAGGCAGGGATCTTGCGGCCCATGTGGCCCAGCTGGTTGCGAAAGATCAGCATCGCGATGGCCGCATTGATGAGCACGGCCACCGCCGCCTTCCAGCCGAAGTTGGACAGCATGAACCAGATGTCCCAGTTCCACTTGGCAGCCACCATCAGCACGGGCGGCGCCGCAAAGGACGTGAGCGTTCCACCAATGGATATGTTCACGAACAGCACGCCGATGGTCGAATACTTGAGCCGGCTGGAGATGGGGTGGGAGAACAGCGTGTCCCGCAGCATCAGCGCGGCCAGCGTCATGGCCGCCGGTTCGGTAATGAACGACCCGAGCAGCGGCACGAACGCTAGCACCACAAAATACATGGCCATGCCGCGCTGCACCGGCAACAAAGCGGCAAGCGCCCGGACGAGCGCCCCGGCCATCTCAAGGATGGGGCGGGTGGCGGCGATCACCATGATTGCGAACACGAACAGCGGCTCGGTGAAATTGCGCGAGTCCAGGTAGGCCGTGGCCTCCTGCTTGCCGCTGATGGAGAACATGAACAGCATGAGTACCATCGCCCAGAAGCCGAAGACGACCTCTACCTCGCCCAGCAGATGCCAGATGCCCGCGTGCCGTGGCTGCGTATGCGCAAGGTGCTCGAAATACTTGGTGGAGAAGGTGTGAAGAATGGCCAGGCCGAACAGGACGGCACCAACCACCTGGATCAGGGTGGGGGAGGAGTTCATGGGTCGCAGAAAAGCCGCGCGGCGGCCCGACCAGCGCATGAACCTGCCGGGCCACCATGGCGCCGACACCCAGCGAATATTTTAACTGGCGATACCGGGCTGCTTTGTAGGCATAGGGCTTGAGGCACCCGCGAAAAGAAGGCTGGCACGCACAACCATGCATGGCACTCGGGAGTCTCACTTTCCAGACAATGCAGACACACATCTGGAGGCTTTCATGTCGACGCATATCCACACGCCCACACCACCTTTGCCTTCGCCCTCCTCCGCCCCTATCCCGCCGGTAGTGGCCTGGCTGGGCTACGGCGGCCTGCTGCCGTTCCTGGCGCTGGCAGCGGTGGGCCTGTGGGCGCCAAGCACACCGTGGTGGAGCGCAGCGCTGCTGGCCTACGGCGGAGTGATTCTGAGTTTTGTGGGGGCGCTGCACTGGGGCTTTGCCATGGCGCAAAGCGGGCTGAGCGCCCCAGAGCGCACGCGCTGCTTTGTATGGAGCGTGGTGCCATCGCTGATGGCCTGGCCTGCCACGCTATTGCCCCCTGTAGCAGGGTCGGTGCTGCTGGTCGCGGGCTTTGCTGCGCACCTGGTGCAAGACCATCGACTGGCTGCGCGCACCTCGCTTCCTGCGTGGTACTTGCCGCTGCGATGGCGCCTCACGGTCACGGCTTGCGTGTGTCTGGCGGTGGGGGCATGGGCCGCCAGCCGTTGAGAATTCAGTCGCCCAGCAAAAAGCCCGCAGAAGCGGGCTTTTTTGTTGCGCTCAGCAAGACTGCTGATCAACGGAAGCGCGACTGGGGCACTGTGTGCAGGTCGCCATCCAGGCTGCTCACGTAGTTGGCCAAAGCCTTCAGCTCGGCGTTGGTGAACTGCTTGGCCACACCGCCCATGATGGCGTTGCCACGACCCACGTTGGCGTTCTTCTCGACCTTGTAGGACTTGAGAGCGACGAACAGGTAATCAGCGTGCTGACCAGCGATCTTGGGATAAGACGGGTCGATGGGCTTGGCGAAGTTGTCGCCGTGGCACGAAACGCAAGCGCCCTTCTTCAGCAGCTCAGCCACTTGCACGCTGGGTTCGCGCGAAGGCTTGGCGGGCAGCTCGGCGCCGGTCTTGCCGTGTTGTTCGTAATAGGCCGACACGTCAGCGATGTCTTTTTCAGACAGCGACTCGGCGATGCCGCGCATGGTGGGGTGCTTGCGCTCACCCTTTTGGTAGGCGACCAGCGCTGCCGAAATGTACTTGGCGCTTTGGCCCGAGATCATGGGCACCTTGTGCACCTCGGGGAAGCTGGCCTGGTAGCCGACGATGCCGTGGCACCCAATGCACATGGCAATCTTTTGCTTGCCGGCTTCCACGTCGCCCTTGGCTTCCTGGGCGTGGGACAAGGCGGTCACGGAAGCGACAGCCAGGGCAAATAGCGTGGTCAACGTTTTGTTCATTTTGCGCGCACAATCTCGTGGAAGTTCAGCTCTGGGCTCTGATCAGCCGTTGATTATAGCCAGCGCCCTGTCAAGCCCATTCATCAACGATCCGGTGTTTTCCCCCATGAAATTCCAAGGCTCCCAGAACTACGTCGCCACCCAAGACCTGATGCTTGCCGTGAATGCAGCCATCACGCTGCAACGGCCGCTGCTGATCAAGGGCGAGCCCGGCACGGGCAAGACGATGCTGGCCGAGGAAGTGGCACAGGCGCTGGACATGCCGCTGCTGCAGTGGCACATCAAGTCCACCACCAAGGCCCAGCAGGGCCTGTATGAATATGACGCGGTGAGTCGCTTGCGGGACAGCCAGCTCAACGATGGCGACAGCGCCGAGCGCGTGAAGAACATCCGCAACTACATCATCCAGGGCGTGCTGTGGCAGGCCTTCACGGCCGACCGCCCCGTAGCGCTGCTGATCGACGAGATCGACAAGGCCGACATCGAATTCCCGAACGACCTGCTGCGCGAAATTGACCGCATGGAGTTCTACTGCTACGAAACGCGCGAACTCATCAAGGCCAAGCACCGCCCGCTGGTGTTCATCACCTCGAACAACGAAAAGGAACTGCCCGACGCATTCTTGCGCCGCTGCTTCTTCCACTTCATCAAGTTCCCCGAAGCCGACACCATGCGGCAGATCATCAACGTGCACTTCCCCACGCTCAAGAGCGAACTGCTCACCGTGGCGATGAAGACGTTCTATGACGTGCGCAACCTGCCCGGCCTCAAAAAGAAGCCTTCGACCAGCGAGCTGATCGACTGGCTCAAGCTGCTGGTGGCCGAAGACATTCCGCTCACCGCCCTGCAAAGCGCCGACAACAAGGTGGCCGTGCCCCCGCTGGTGGGCGCGCTGCTCAAGAACGAACAGGACGTGAGCCTGTTTGAAAAGCTGGTGTTCATGAACCAGAGGAACCGCTGAGTGAGCCACAGCAACGGCCACGACAACACCCGCCAGCTGCTGGTCAACGGCGTTGCGGATGCCGTGGGCTTTGTGGGGGGTGCGCTGCTGGGCTTCTGGCTCGGCCAGCTGCTGGGGCTCGACATTTTCGCGCCTGGCTACGGCACCGGCAGCCTGGTGGGCATTGCCCTGGTGGGCCTCGGCGGCGGCCTGGGCCTGCATGGGGCCCGGCGCTGGCAGAACAGCCGCCGCAGCCAGCCGTCCAAAGACTGATGATCAAAGGGTAGAGACCCATGGCTTTTGTAGAACCTGTCACGCTGCGGGATCGCGGCGTCCGCCTGGAGCCGCTGGCGCTGGCCCACGAAGACGGCTTGCGGGCCGCTGCTGCCGATGGCGAGCTGTGGAAGCTGCGCATCACCTCGGTGCCCGATCCGCAGGACACCCGCGCGTACATCGAAGCCGCGCTCAAGATGCGCGAAGACGGCAACCGCTTTGCCTTTGCCGTGGTGGAAGATGCCACCGACAAAGTGCTCGGTTCCACCAGCTACCACGACATCGTGCCCGCCGTGAAGCGCGTGGAAATCGGCTGGACCTGGTACCGCCACAGCGTGCAGCGCACCCACGTCAACACCACCGCCAAGCTGCTGATGATGGGCCACGCGTTCGATACGCTGGGCTGCCATGTGGTGGGCTGGCGCACCGACAACTACAACTTTGCGTCGCAACGCGCCATCGAGCGCCTGGGCGCCAAGAAGGACGGCGTGCTGCGCGGCCACGCGCTGCGCCGTGACGGCACCATCCGCGATACGGTGATGTACAGCATGCGTGCTGGCGAATGGCCGGAGGCCAGGGCACAGTTGCTATATCTTTTAGAGCGTCACGCGCAATAAACACTGGCGCTAGAGGTCCAAATCATGCTCATCGACTTCTTCTACACCCTGCGCTCGGCCAAGCTGCCCGTGTCGGTCAAGGAATACCTCACCCTGCTCGAAGCGCTGCAGGCCGGTGTGGTGGGCCCCAAGTCAGATGACGCGTGGAGCCTGGACGATTTCTACAACCTCTCGCGCCTCACGCTGGTCAAGGACGAGAAGCACTACGACAAGTTCGACCGGGCCTTCGGCGCCTACTTCAAGGGCGTCGAAATGGTGGCCGACTTCACCAAGCAGATTCCGGCCGACTGGCTGCGCAAGATCCTGGAGAACGAACTCACGCCCGAGCAGAAGGCCGCCATCGAGAAGATGGGCTGGGACGAACTCATGGAAACGCTGAAGAAGCGCCTCGAAGAACAGAAAGAACGCCACGAAGGCGGCAACAAGTGGATCGGCACCGGCGGCACCAGCCCCTTTGGCCACGGCGGCTATAACCCGCAGGGCGTGCGCATTGGTGGCGCGGGCAAGAACAAGAGCGCGGTGAAGGTGTGGGAGCAGCGCGCCTACAAGGACTACGACGATCAGCAGGAGCTGGGCACGCGCAACATCAAGGTGGCGCTGCGCCGCCTGCGCAAGTTTGCGCGCGAAGGACATGAGCTGGAGCTGGACCTGCCCGACACCATCCGCAGCACGGCCGCCAATGCGGGCTACCTGGACATCAAGATGGTGCCCGAGCGGCACAACAACGTGAAGGTGCTGCTGCTGATGGACGTGGGCGGCACCATGGACGAACACGTTCAGCGCGTCGAAGAACTGTTCAGCGCGGTCAAGAGCGAGTTCAAGCACCTCGAGTTCTATTACTTCCACAACTGCGTCTACGACTTCATGTGGAAGAACAACCGCCGCCGCTTTGCCGAGAAATTCCCGACCTGGGACATCATCCGCAAGTACAACAAGGACTACAAGCTGATCTTTGTGGGCGACGCGACCATGAGCCCGTATGAAATCCTGCAGCCCGGCGGCAGCGTGGAATACAACAACGAGGAGCCGGGCGCCGAGTGGATCCAACGCCTCACGCACGCCTTCCCCAAGTTTGCGTGGATCAACCCCGAGCCCCAGGGCGTGTGGCAGTACCGCCAGAGCATCAGCATCATCCAGCAGCTGGTGGGCAACCGCATGTACCCGCTGTCGCTCAAGGGGCTGGAAGAGACGATGCGGCTGCTGTCCAAATAGGCCCTGCCGCAGGGACGGATGCCTTGTGAGCATCTGTCCGACAGGGGGCGCCGCCGTTTCAGGGCATAGTCGGGGATGCATCGGGCGGGCCGATAGGCTTGCCCCCCACACGATCCCCTGACACATCCTCTCGCACCGTGCCCTTCCGCGTTTTGCGCCCCGCCACTGCTAGTACCCCAACGCCGGCCCTGTGGTCGGCGTTGCTGCTTTCCGGCGCACTGTGCCTGAGCGGCTGCAGCCTGCTGCCGCGTGCCGACGAGCCCACGCCCGGCGACACCCGCAGCGACATTGCCGGCCCCGAAGCCGGCAGTGGCGCCCCATCGTTTGACGTGGTGGTGCGCGCCCCCGACGCGGTACGCGAGACGCTGGAGCGCCACCTGGAGCTGCAGCGCTTTCGCCAGCTGCCCGACCTGCAGGCCAACGAGCTGCAGCGCCTGCTGGGCGCCACCGACGCCAACGCGCGCGAACTGCTCGGCACCCTGGGCTACTTTGCGCCCACCATCACCGTGGAGCTGACCGAGGCGCAGGAGACTACGGGCACTCGCAAGGGCGCGCCCCGCACCGTCACGGTCACCGTGGAGCCCGGCCCCCAAACCCGCATTGCCCGTGCCGACATCACGGTGGCAGGCACCGACGAAGCCGACAAGGACAACCTGGCGCGACGGCAGCAACGCCTGCAGCGCAACTGGTCCCTCGCCCCCGGCCAGCCCTTTACCCAGTCGGCCTGGGACAGCGCCAAGACCGACGGGCTGCGCCAGCTGCAGGCCCGGCGCTATCCCACGGCCCACATCGCCAACAGCCGGGCCGAGATCGATGCCGACCGGCACCAAGCCCAGCTGGGCGTGAGCTACGACCCCGGCCCCGCCTACCGCTTCGGCCCCTTGCGCGTGCAGGGCAGCCAGCGCTACGACAGCGACGGTGCGCGGCGCCTTGCCCGCCTGCCCACGGGCGCCGTGTATGACGAGGCAGAGATGCTGGACGCCCAGCTGCGCCTGGCCAGCAGCGGCTACTACGACGCCGTGTTCCTCACGCTCGACACCGAAGGCACCGACCCGCAGGCCGCCCCCGTGGTGGCCCAGGTGCGCGAGGCCCCGATGCAAAAGCTGGTGTTCGGCCCGGGCTTCTCGACCGACAGCGGCGCACGCCTGTCCCTGGAACACATCCACAACCAGATGCCCGTGCTGGGCTGGCGCGCGGTGACCAAACTCGCGCTCGACCGCGAAACCAAGCTCGCCAACACCGAATGGACGGACCTGCCCAATGACAACGGCTGGCGCTGGTTTGCGGGCGGCCAGTTGCTGCGCGAGGCCACGGGCGACTACGACGTGAACAGCGGTCGCTTGCGCGCGGGTCGCAGCAAAAGCACCAAATCCATCGACCGCAACTACTTCCTGCAGTACGACTACGCCAACAGCCAGGGCCTGACCGACAACACGCTGTCGCCCTCCGACACCAGCACCGCCCTGAGCATCAACTACGGGTGGACCGGCCGCTATTTCAACAGCATGACCGCCCCCACGCGGGGCCATGGCGTGGCGGTGGAGCTGGGCCTGGGCACCACGCTGCGACCCGAGCGCGACCCGTTTGTGCGCACCCTGGTGCGGTGGCAGTCCTTCATCCCCGCAGGGCGCGTGCAGGACGACGCAGGCATCGGCCGCAATGCCCGTGTGGCCCTGCGGGCCGAGG
The DNA here is from genome assembly GCF_056314325.1 of Acidovorax sp. DMC1. NCBI lineage: Bacteria > Pseudomonadati > Pseudomonadota > Betaproteobacteria > Burkholderiales > Comamonadaceae > Acidovorax > Acidovorax sp. DMC1. The sequence continues at coordinate 138,973 of NZ_JBQUYO010000004.1, forward strand.
CCGGCGCGGTGCTGGCGCGCGAGGGCGCGCAGATCCCCGTCACGCAGCTGTTTGTGACGGGCGGCGACACCACCGTGCGCGGCTACGGCTACCGCAGCATCGGCGCGCGCACCGACAACGGCCAGCTGTACGGGGGCCGCTACCTGGCCGTGGGCAGCGTGGAATGGCAACGCCCCATCGTTTACAAGGGAGCGATGACCGACTGGGAAAGCACGCTGTTTGTGGATGCCGGTGCCGTCGCCGACAAGGTGGGCGACCTGAGCCCGCGCGTGGGAGTGGGCGCCGGTGTGCGCTGGCGCAGCCCCGTGGGCCCGCTGCAGGCCGACCTGGCCTATGGCCTCAAGACCAAAGAGGTGCGGCTGCACCTGCGGCTGGGGTTCAGCTTCTGATGGCGATGAGCGACGCCCCCCACACTCCCAAGCCGCGCGCCCGTGCGTCGGACTTCAGCGCCGGGTCCTCGTCGGCACCCCGCCCTCAACCCCCTCGCACGCCGCGCTGGCTCCGAGCCGTGGGCTGGCTGCTGGCAACGCTGCTGGCCTTATTGCTGGCGGCCAGCGCGCTGCTGTGGTGGTGGGCGGGCAGCGGCACGTCGCTGGCCACCACGCTGGCCCGTGCAGCGCAATACCTGCCCGCCAACCAGACGCTCGAGAGCCGCGATGTCAGCGGCTCGCTGCGCAGCGGCGGGCGCATTGGCTGGCTGCGCTGGAGCAGCCCCACCCTGGCGGTGGAAGTGACCGACATCCGCCTGGGCTGGCAGCTGGCCCCCTTGCTGCAGCGCCGCCTGGAGCTGGGCGAGGTGCATGCCGCCCGCGTGGAGATCACACCCCAGCCCAAAACCACTGACACACCCGAGCCACCCCCCACGCCCCTTACCAGCCTGGTGCTGCCGCTGCAGCTGGGCGTGCCGTTCCGGGTCAACCAGTTGCTGTGGGCCGGGTCACCCGCCGTGGAAGCCCAAGGCCTGCTGGGCGACTACCGGTTTGATGGCCGCCAGCACCGCCTGAACATCGGCGCGGTGGAGCTGGCCCAGGGCCAGTACAGCGCCCGCGCCACGCTGGACGCACAAGCCCCCATGGCGCTGGACGCCACCGTGGATGGCACCGTGCGCACCGCTGTGCCCGGCGGCGGCGCTGCGTTGCAGGTGGGCGCCCACGCCACGCTGCAGGGCACGCTGGCCACCGCCGCTGCGCAGCTACAACTGCAGGCGCGCCTGAAGCCCGAGCCGACCAGCGAAACCGCCACACCACCCGCCGCCGCGCCCGCCAGCCAACCGGGCGCATCAAGACTTCCTACCCCACGCACAACCCCTGCGCCCGCTGCCGACCCCATGCAGGCTGATCTGGCCGCCACGCTGGCGCCGTGGGCGCAGCAGCCCCTACAGTCCGCCAACGCCACGTTGCGCGCCGTCAACCTGGCGGCCCTGTGGCCGCAGGCACCGGTCACGCAGCTGCACGGCACGCTGCAAGCCGGGCCCAAATCCGGCGGCGCAGGCACGGCAGGCACAGCAGGCTGGAGCCTGCAGGCCGCGCTGCGCAACGACCTGCCCGGCCCCTGGGACACCACCCGCCTGCCCCTGACCGCCCTGGACGCCAGCGCAAGCTACGACGGTACCCGCTGGACCGTGCCCAACGCCACCCTGCAAGCGGGCACGGGCAACATCACCGCGCAGGGCCACTACACCCCCGCCACCCACGCGCTGGAGGGCCAGGCCACCCTGCGCGCGCTGCGCCCCGACGCCCTGCACACGCTGCTGGCCGCCGCCCCGCTCTCCGGCCGCGTCACCGCACAAACCCAGGGCGAGGCCGTGCGCTTCAGTGCCGATGTGCGGGCAGACACCGGCCCGGCTGCGCGCGCGGCAACCACAAAGACCCCGGCGGCAGCGGGCGCACCGCTGCGCATCAACACCGTCAGCACCCAAGGCACCTGGCAGGCCGCAGACGGCGGCACGGTGCGGCTGGACCGCCTGCTCCTGGACGCACTGCAGGCCCGCGTGGAAGCCACCGGGCTGCAGGTCGCACTGGGCACGCAGTCCGCACAAGGCAAGGTCACCCTGGCAGTGCCCGGCGCCACCGCACAGGCACAAGGCACGCTGGCCCCGCGCAGCGGCGCGGGCGACCTGCAGGTGCAGTGGGCCGACGCAGCGCTCACGCAGCGCTGGCTGGCGGGCCTGCCAGTGGTGGGCACCGCCGTGCAGCGCACTCTGCAAGGGGCCAGCGCCCAGGGCGCCGCACAGATCGCAGCGCGGTGGAAGGGCGGCTGGCAGACGCTGACCGAGCAACTTCAGACTGCCACCACCCACAGCGCAGCCGCCCGCAACCCCGACCGCTTTGATCTGCAAGCCACGCTGAACACCCCCCAGCTGGACCTGACGCTCCCGGCCACCACCAACGCCAGCGGCGGCACATCCGCCGGGCAAGCCCTGCAACTGCGCGCCTTCAAAGCCGAACTGGGGGGCAACCTGGCGCAGGCCTCTCTGGCGTTGACCGGCGAGGTCCGCACGCCAGCGCCCCAGGCCCTGCAGACCACGGTGCAGACCCGCCTTGCCAGCACCCTGGTGGGTGCCGGGCAATGGCAGTTGCAGGTCAGCGAACTGCGCCTGCAAGCCCAGGTCGCCCAGCGCCCCGGGCCGTGGACGCTGCAACTGGCTGAGCCCCTGGGCCTGACCGTGCGCACCGGCGCCCCTACACCTGGAGCCCCCAGGTCACCGGCCAGCGGGCGGGCGTCACCATCGCCCACCACCAGCTCCCTCAGCCTGCAGGCATCGGCCGGTCAGGCCCGCATCACCGGTCCCTTGCCGGGCACCGTCACCCTGCGCTGGTCGCCGGTGCAATGGTCAGCAGCGACGGCACCGGGCGCCCTCTCGCGCTTGCAGACGCAGGGCACGCTACAGGGCCTGCCCATGGCCTGGGTGGATGCGCTGGGCCTAGGCGAGACGCCCGCCGCCGCGGGCCGGCCCGCGCAGCCGTTACTTGCGCGCATGGGGCTGGCCAGCACCGTCGTGCTCGACGGGCAATGGAACGTGGACACCACGGGCGACGCCCTGCGCGCCAGCGTCAGCCTGCGCCGCGCCAGTGGCGACCTGCGCATCCTGGCGGGCGATGCCACGGCCGTCACAGCGGTGCAAAGCAGCGGCCAGGGCACCGGCGCCGGAGCCACCACCGTGCTGGCGACTGCGGCCACCCCGCCTGCAGGTGCATCCAGCACATCGAGCGCCCCAGGCACTCCCGCCGGCGTGCGCCAGGCAGAAATCACGGTCACCGCCGAAGGCGACACGCTGCGCGCGCGCCTGCTCTGGGCCAGCGACCGCGCAGGCGAGATCGACGCCACCGCCAGCACGCGCCTCGCCGCCGCCAACGCCGATGCCCCCTTCACCTGGCCTGCCGACGCGCCACTGGCCGGCACCTTGCGCGCCCGCCTGCCCGACGTGGGCGTGTGGTCTGCGCTGGCACCACCCGGCTGGCGCGTGCGCGGCACGCTGGACGCCAGTGCGACCTTGTCGGGCACGCGCGATGCGCCGCGCTGGGCGGGCACCCTGGGCGCCGATGACATGGCAGTGAGATCGGTGGTGGACGGCGTGGACCTGCAAGGCGGCCGACTTCGCGCCACGCTGCAGGGCAACCAGCTCCACATCACCGAGTTCCGCCTGCAAGGCGGGCGGGGCAGCAGCGCGCGCATCGCAGGCTTCAGCGGCAACCGCACAGCCGCCGCGCAAGACGGCGGCACGCTGACCGCCACCGGCCGCGTGGCCTGGGGCGACAGCGCCACTGCAGGCACGGGCATGTCAGGCATCACCATGTCTCTGCAGGCCGAGGCCAAGGCCCTGCAGGTGCTGGTGCGTGCCGACCGGCAGGTCAGCGTGTCGGGCCAGTTGCAGGCCCAGTTGCAGCAGGGCCAGATCAGCCTGCGCGGCAAGCTCACCACCGACCGCGCCACCATCATCCTGCCGGACGAATCCGCGCCGCGCCTGGGCTCGGACGTGGTCGTGCGCTCCGCCGCCAAGGACCGCGAAGACCAGGCCAAGGCCCAGGCCGCCGCCAAGGCCAACCAGGTGGCCGCGCAGGCAGAGACCGCCAAGCCGCCCGACATCGCCGTCACCCTCAACCTGGGGCGCGACTTTGCGCTGCAAGGCCAGGGCATCACCACCCGGCTGACCGGCGAGGTGGACATCCGCAGCAGCGCCGTGCCCGGCGCCCCGCCGCGTGTGACCGGCGAGGTGCGCACCGACCAGGGCCGCTACCGCGCCTGGGGCCAGATGCTGGACGTGGAGACGGGCCTGATCCGCTTCAACGGCCCGTACAACAACCCCTCGCTCGACATCCTGGCGCTGCGCCCCAACATCAGCGTACGCGCGGGCGTGCAGGTCACCGGCAGCGCGCAGGCGCCACGCGTCACGCTGTATTCCGACCCTGAACTGCCCGATGCCGAAAAGCTGTCGTGGGTGGTCCTGGGCCGCAATGCCTCGGCCGGAGGCGCCGAAGCGGCCGTGCTGCAACAGGCCGCGCTGGCGCTGCTGGGCCGCAACGGCGGCCAAAGCCCCACGGCCAACGCCGCCAGCCGCCTGGGCCTGGACGAAATCGGCTTTCGCGGCGCCACCACGGGCGAAGACGCCAGCGCCGCCGCCCTCACCTTCGGCAAGCGCCTGTCCAAAGACCTGTACGTGACATATGAGCGCAGCCTGTCGGGCACGCTGGGCACGCTGTACATCTTTTACGACCTGTCCCGCCGCCTCACGCTGCGCGGGCAGACTGGCGAGAAAAGCGCGGTGGACATCATCTACACCGTGAAGTACGACTGAGGCGCAACCGGCCAGGAAGGCACCCGCGCGCCACTACAATGCGCGGCTGCCTTGCTCCTCGTAGTTCAATGGATAGAACGAGTGCCTCCTAAGCGCTAGATACAGGTTCGATTCCTGTCGAGGGGACCAAATTCACAGCCAAAATAGCGGCAAGCGCTAGTGCAATATGCGCTGTAAGCTATCAAATTTGAAGCAGACTCACACACTACGTACGCTGCACCAGCCAGCCTGTAGTGAGCCCCGCACACCCTACTTCGGGTCTGTCCTGCCTTCCGGCCCTCGCAGGGGCAGCGCAAGGTGTTCTGCGGCCACAGCATCGGACGAAAGATCGTCCGGGCTGACCAGGGTGCCCGCTGCGGCACCACCCAGCGCACCGGCGATGCCGCCCAAAGTGCCCCCAACCACCACCCCCACCGGGCCCGCGACGGCCACGCCCACGACGGCGCCGGCTGCGGCGCCAGCCATCATGCCGCCGCCCATCAAGGCGGAGTGGGCTTCGCGCTCTGCGTCTTCAGGCTCCAACGCGGTCTGTGCGCCGGTCCGGGGGTCTTGCGATGGGATGCCGTAGCCGGGGCGTGCTTGCTCGGCCAGGTCTTCGTCCACCGGTGTGGCGGTCGCAGCGGAATGGATGGTGGATGGAATCATGATCGGCTCCTTGGACATGGGGCGACGGCGCCAACGGGGTGCCGTCACTGTCCCTTTTTTAGCCCTGCAGCTAGGCCGCCCTTGCCAGCCTGCAGACCACACCACTGTCAGGCAATGCGCCGTGCCATGGCACCGCCCTCAGGCCGCCTGCGGTGCCGCGCGGTCTGCAGCAGCGGGCCGGGCAGCCGTCATCGCACTGCCCATCGACGCGGCCATGATGCAGCCAATGGCCAGCCACTGCACCACGCTCAGGTGCTCGCCCAGCAGCGCCATGGCCACCAGTGCAGCCACCGCAGGCTCCATGCTGATCATGATGCCGAAGGCCTCCTTGGGCAGGCGCTTCAGGGCCATCATCTCCAGCGAGATCGGGATGGCGCTCGACACCGCCGCCACCGCCACGCCAATGAGCAGCACAGCGGGCGACAAGAGCGCCGTGCCCGCATGCACCACGCCCACGGGCACCACCACCAGCGCGGCCACCAGCAGGCCCAGCGATACCGAATGCCCCGCGTGCAGATGCCCGGCGCGCTTGCCGAACACGATATACAGCCCCCAGAACACGGCCGCGCCCAGGGCGTAGAAGACGCCCACCGGGTCCAGTGTGCTGCCGTTGAGCCCCAGCGGCAGCAGCATGCCCAAGCCCGCGATGGCCAGCGCCACCCACACAAAATCCACCGCGCGGCGCGATGACCAGATCGCCACCGCCAGCGGGCCTGCGAACTCGATGGCCACCGCCAGGCCAAACGGCAGGGTGCGCAGCGACATGTAGAACATGAGGTTCATGCCGCCCAGCGCCGCGCCGTACAGCATGACGGCCCGCGCGTCGGCGCGCGACAGGTACCAGCGCCAGGGCCGCCACAGCAGCAGCACCAGCAGCGCCGAAAAACCCACGCGCACGGCGGTGGTGCCCTGCGCCCCGACCACCGGAAACAGCCAGTGTTTGGCCCACGAAGTGCCAATGCCCAATGCGGTGACGGAACCCAGCACGGCCAGGAAGGGGAAGAACCGGTGCAGAAGAGAACGGAGGGGGGAAGCGCTCATGGGCTGAAAATATAGTGCGACCCCAGCGTGCTTTTGGCTCGAATTTCGGGGCCTGCACGCAACTTTCGCTCACCCTGAGACCCCGTTCCAAGGAACCCCCATGTCCACCCCGGCAGCACTTGACCGCTTCGACCTCGCGATCCTCGACATCCTGCAGGCCGACAACACCACGCCCCAGCGCGCGATTGCGCAGGCGGTGAACCTGTCGGCGCCTGCGGTACAGCGGCGCATTCAGCGGCTCAAGGACAGCGGCGTGATCCGCGCCAACGTGGCCGTGCTGGACCCGGTGAAGGTGGGCAAGCCGCTGACCATCGTGCTGGAGGTGCACCTGGACAACGAGCGCCCCGACCGCACCGCCCCGCTGCGCGCGCGCATTGCGGCGGAAGACGCGGTGCAGCAGTGCTACAGCGTGACGGGCGAGGCAGACTACCTGCTGGTGGTGAACGTGGCGTCGATGGCAGACTACGAGGCGCTGACGCGGCGGCTGTTTGAGGGGGACGACAACATCAAGCGCTTTCGGACCTCGGTGGCGCTGGCCAGCCTCAAGACCGGGCTGCGCGTGCCGCTGGACAGCGCAGCACCCGCGGCCTGATCACGAGGCCATAACCCCGATCACAGCCCAAGCATCTGGCGCATCTGCTTGCCCGTGAGGCGCTGGCGCGGCCCGCCCAGCAGCTCGCACATGCGCGCATTGAGCGGCGCTGCGATGCCGTGTTGCGCCGCCAGCCGCACCACGGCGCCAGACAGGGCGTCGATCTCGGTCACGCGTCCGGCCTCCAGGTCGTCCCACATCGACGAGCGGGCCGTAGCGTCGATCTGCAGCATGCGCTTTGCCAGCCGGGTGAACAACCAGTTGGGCAGGCGCAGCACATGGGGCAGCAGCGTGGGCGACACGGCGGTGACCTGGGCGGGGGTGATGCCCGCGCGCGCCATCACGCGCAGCGCCTCGGTCTGCAGCGCGGCAAAGACGCGGCGGCAGTCGCGGTCCAGCAGCTCTTGCCGCAGGGGCAGGTCGGACAGCGCGTTGACCGGGTTGTTGAGGTTGAGCAGCAGCTTGCCCCACTGCACGGCGCGGATGTCTGGCGGCAGCATGGTGGCCAGACCGGCGGCGTTGAAGAGGGGCGCGATGCGCTCGGTGACCGCGTCACGCTGCAGCTGCAAATGGCCTGCGGTGGCGCGGTGCACCTGCGCGCCACGCAGCACCACGTTGTAGGGCACCATGCCCGCCAGCACGTTCAGGCCGGGCGCCAAGGCTGCGATGCGGGCCACGTTGTCCACGCCGTTTTGCAGCGAGATCACCGGCGTGCCGGGCGCACAGGCCGCCGCCAGCTCGCGCGCGGCCGACTCGGTGGCGCCGCTTTTGACGCACAGCAGGATGACGCTGTCGGCACCGGGCGCGGCATCGGCCAGCGTAGGGGCCATTTGCAGTGCGGACGCGGGCACGGTGCGGTCAAAGCCGTCCAGGTCGGTGACCTTCAGGCCGTGCTGCGCGATGGGCTCCAGCGCATGCGGGCGGCCCACCAGGCACACGGGCTGGCCGTGCGCGGCCAGGCGCCCACCCACATAACAACCAATGGCGCCTGCGCCCAAAACGATGAAGTTCATGCCGATGCGTGTGTGCTGAGGTGGAAGTGGACGCAGGCAGACCGGGAACCGGCACAGCCTGCGCGCTACCCCGCATTGTGCGGGGCAGGCCCCTGGCGGCGTGGCGCACACGTGACGAGGCGCATTGAAGCGCTCTGCGGGTGCTTTTGAAGGCTTTTTGGCCGGTAGCGCTAGTGCAACTTGCCTGAACAGCTATGTAATTAATAGCAAACAGTTCATCACACAGCTCAAGGCTTGGCGGCTGCAAACCGCACGGTCACCCGCAAGCCGCACAGGCGCGGCGAGCTGTCCAGCACCACGGTGGCGCCATGGCCTTGGGCAATGGCCTGCACGATGGCAAGGCCCAGGCCGCTGCCGGGGACACCGTCGGCGGTGACGCGCACAAACCGCTGCATGGCCCGCTCGCGGTGCTCGGGGGCAATGCCGGGGCCGCTGTCTTCCACGGTGAGCACGGCGTGGTCGCCCTCGCGGCGCACCTGCAGGTCCACCTGGCCGCCAGGCGGGCTGTATTTGATGGCGTTGTCCAGCAGGTTGCGGGCCAGCATGCGCAGGGCCTCGGCGTTGCCGGTGACGGTGGCGGCGTCCGATTCCAGCAGGCCCACATCCATGCTGCGCGCCTGGGCGGCGGGGGCCACGTCGGCCAGCGCCAGTTGCGCCGTGGCGCGCAGGTCAACCGGATCGTTGACGGCCGTGCTGGCCTCCTGCCGCGCCAGGGTGAGCAGCTGCTCGACCAGGCGCGTGGCGCGCTCGATGCCGGCCGACAGGCGTTCGACGGCGGCCGCCCGCGCGGCGTCGTCGCCCGCACGCTGCAGGCCCTGCAGCTGCAGGCGCAGTGCGGCCAGGGGGGACCGCAGCTCGTGCGCGGCGTCGGCCACAAAGTGCTGCTGTGCCTCGAACGCATGCTGCACACGCTCGAACAGCAGGTTGAGTTCGCTCACCAGCGGCTGCACCTCGTCGGGCAGCTGCGCGTCGCTCACGGGCGAGAGGTCGTCGGCCTGGCGCTTTGCCAGCTGGCGGCGCACGCGCTCCACCGGGGCCAGCGACCGGCTCACGCCCCACCACACGGCCAGCACCAGCAGCGGCGCCATGATGGCCAGCGGCGCCAGCGTGCGCAGTGCCAGGCTGCGGGCCATGTCGCGCCGCGCGGCCATGTTCTGCGCCACCTGGATGACCTGCGAGCGCGTCTGCATGGAGAACACCCGGTAGGTGCCGCCGCGCGCCTGCACGTTGGTGAAGCCCAGCACGGCAATCTGCGGCAGCGCCGCGCCCACGGCGGATTCAAAAATGCGCAGGCCCTCGTTAGTCCACACCTGCACGATGAATTCGTGGTTTTCGTCCTCGGGGTCCAGCCCGGGGCCCAGACCCTGCGCATCCACCGGCAGGCCCGAGCGCAGGGCCAGCGCGGTTTGCTGCATGTGGTAGTCGAACAGCGCATCGGCCTCTTCCAGCGCGCCCCGGTAGGCCAGCGCGCCCTGCACCGCCCCGGCCAGCACGATGGCGGCGAGCAAGAACATCAGCAGCCGCATGCGCAAGGAGCGCGGAAGCAGGCCCTGGAAGGTGCGCAAGATTTTTTCCATCACATCTTCGGTACCAGATACCCGACACCGCGCACGTTCAGCACCAGCTCGGGCCCCAGCTTCTTGCGCAGGCCGTGGATATAAACCTCCACCGCGTTGCTGCTCACCTCGTCGCCCCAGCCGTAGAGCTTGTCCTCCAGCTGCTGGCGCGACAGCACCATGCCGGGCCGCGCAATCAGCGGCTCCAGCACCGCCCATTCGCGCCCCGACAGCACCACGGGCGTGCCGCGCACGGTGACCTCGCGCGTGGCAGGGTTGATGCTGACGCCCTGGTGCTCGTACACCGGTTCGGCCCGGCCCGCTGCGCGGCGCAGCAGGGCGCGGATGCGGGCCAGCAGCTCGTCCAGGTCGTAGGGCTTGAGCACGTAGTCATCGGCCCCGGCATCCAGCCCCTCGATGCGCTGCGCCACGGCATCGCGCGCGGTGGCTACCAGCACGGGGGTGCGGTTTTTGCGGGCGCGCAGGTCGCGCAGCACGGCCAGGCCGTCGCGTTTGGGCAGGCCCAGGTCCAGCAGCACCAGGTCGTATGCCTGGGTGCGCAGTGCCGTATCGGCCGCATCGCCATCGCGCGCCCAGTCCACCGCGTACTGCTCGGCGCGCAGCAGGTCCAGCACGGCTTCGCCGATCATGGAATCGTCTTCAACAAGCAGCAGGCGCATGGCAAAGGGGCAGAAAGATCGGTCGGTCAGGAGTTCAGTAAAAGGGCTGGCTGCCAAGGATAGCGGCGGCATGGGCGCTGGCGCAGCACCGGGCTGCCAGAACGACTTAAATTTGACACATCACTGTCACAATGAAAGCGCCACGCGCACACCGCCCGCCCCAGGGGCCGGGCCATTACGACAACACACAAGGAGCAAGACCGATGGCAATTCCAATCACATTCCCTCCTCTCCACCACGTTGCTGCAGCCGTTGCGCTGGCCGCGCTGTCTGCCACGGGCGCCCAGGCACAGGGCGTGGTCAACGCGCTGTGCAGCACCGACGCCCCCTGGTGCGAAGCAGCCGCCAAGGAGTTCACCCGGAAGACCGGCATCAAGGTGAACCAGGCTCACAAAGGCACGGGCGAGATTGCCGCGCAGCTGCGCGCCGAGGCCAACAACCCCAAGACCGACATCTGGTGGGGAGGCACGGGTGATCCGTTCCTGCAGGCGGCCGAGCAGGGCCTGCTGGCCGAATACCGCCCTGCCTACCTGCATGACCTGCATAGCTGGAGTGTGCGCCAGTACGCCATGTCGGGCCACCAGGTCGGAGGCTTTTACAGCTCGGCCATCGGCTTTGGCTACAACACCGAAACGCTCAAGAAGAAAAAGCTGCCCGAGCCCCAGTGCTGGTCCGACGTGATCAAGCCCGCCTACAAGGGCGAGGTAGAAATCTCGCACCCCGCCTCCAGCGGCACGGCCTACACCGTGATTGCGGGGCTGGTGCAGCTGATGGGCGAAGACAAGGCGTTCGACTACCTCAAGGCCCTGCACAAGAACACCACCACCTACACCCGCAGCGGCCAGGCGCAGGCGCCCAACGTGGCCAAGGGCGAGGTGGGTGTGGGCATCACCTTCATGTTCAACTTTGAAAAATGGAAGGCCGACAAGTACCCGGTAAAAACCCAGGCGCCTTGTGAAGGCACCAGCTACGAGGTGGGCGGCATTGCGCTGGTCAAGGGCGCGCGCAACATGGACAACGCCAAAAAATATTACGACTGGCTGATGAGCCCCGAAGGTCAGGCCGTGGGCGCGCAGGTGGGCAGCTACCAGGTGCCTGCCAACAAGACCTTCAAGATGGACCCGCGCATCCCGACGCTGGACAACGTGAAGCTCATCAAATACGACTTCGAGAAATACGGCAAGGCTGCCGAACGCCGCCGCCTGATCGACCGCTGGACGAAGGAAGTAGAGCCCCTGCCGCGCTGATGCGCAGCGCCCGCCGCAGGGTACCAACCGACGGCGGGCGCAGGCCATGGGTCAGCCCAGGCGCACAGGCACAAAGATCTTGTCGCCGTCGCGCTCAATCAGCAGCGCCACCGACTTGCCCGCCTTGGCCATGGCGGCACGCACCTGCGTGATGTCCTTGATGGGCGCACCGTTGATGGCCAGCAGCACGTCGCCCGGCTGCACACCGGCCGCAGCAGCGGGGCCCCGTGCCTGCTCGATGACCAGGCCTTCATTGAGGCCCGCCGCACGCCGCTCCTGCGGGTCCAGCGGGCGCAGCGACAGACCCAGTTGGCCCTTGCCCACGGCGTCATCGTTGCGCGCCTGCTTGACTGCCTTGTCGCTGGCGTCGCCCAGGGTGGCGGTCAGCTCCAGCGGCTTGCCCTGGCGCCACACCGACAACTTGGCCTGCTGGCCCGGCTGCGCCTGGCCCACCCAGGCGGGCAGGTCGCCCGAAGCGACGATGGGCTGGCCGTCCACCTGGCGGATCACGTCGCCCGCCTGCAGGCCGGCCTTCTCAGCCGGGCTGCCCTTGCTGACGCTGGCCACCAGCGCGCCTTCGGGCTTGTCGAGGTTGAACGACTCGGCAAACGCCTGGTTCACCTCCTGCACTGCCACGCCCAGTTGCGCGTGGCGCACCTTGCCGGTGGCAACGATCTGGTCCTTGATCTTGGCGGCCAGCTCGATGGGGATGGAGAACGACACCCCCTGGTAGCCGCCCGAGCGACTGTAGATCTGCGAGTTGATGCCCACCACCTCGCCACGGGCGTTGAACAGCGGACCACCGGAGTTGCCGGGGTTGACCGCCACGTCGGTCTGGATGAAGGGCACCAGGCTGTCGTCGGGCAGCGACCGGCCCTTGGCACTGACCACGCCGGCCGTCACGCTGTTTTCAAAGCCAAAGGGCGAGCCAATGGCCAGCACCCACTCGCCTACCTGCAGGTCGCGGGTGCTGCCCAGGCGCACGGTGGGCAGGTTCTTGGCGTCGATCTTGAGCACGGCCACGTCGGTCTTGGGGTCAGAGCCCAGCACCTTGGCGCGGAACTCGCGCCGGTCGGTGAGCTTGACGATGACTTCGCTGGCACCCTTGACCACATGCGCGTTGGTCAGCACCAGGCCATCGGGGCTGACGATAAAGCCCGAGCCCTGGCCGTGCGTGGGTACGTTGGGCTGGGCCTGTGGCCCCATGCCGCCCGGAAAGCCGAACTGGCGGAAGAACTGGTAGAACGGATCGTTGGGGTCCATTTGCGGTGCCCGGCCCTGGCGCGCGGCGGGCTGGCCTTCGTCTTCACCGTCGTCATCGGCCATGGCGGCCTTGGTGCTGCCCGTCACGCTGATGTTGACCACTGCCGGGCCGTTTTGCGCAGTGATCTGAGCGAAGCTGGGCAAGGCCCCGCCGGGGGCGGCGGGCGTCTGGGCCACGATGGCGGGGGGCGGGGTCAGGGCGCGGGCCTGGTGCCCGGTGATGAGGCCTGCGCCCGTGGCACCCACCGCACCGGCGGCCACCAGGGCCAGGATGAGGCGGCGGGGGGTGGAGGTCAGCGTTGTCGTGTTCATGGTGTGGTGCCTTTCCAATCGGAGTTGCGATGGAGGGCAGTGTGGGCACCAACACTTAGACGAAACTTAGAACCTGTTCAAAGTCCCTGTTTGCTTTTCTGAGTCATGTGAGAGCGCTCCTCACGAAGCGCCACGATCGCAGCACCCCGCAGGTCACGCGGCGCCACGGCCTTTCTGGCTTTCGAAATACACCACCTTGCGGGCCCGCATCACGTCGCCCAGGGGCCGGTGCGCAGCGAGCGCCTGCCAGGGGTCGAACACGGCGGCCTCCACCTCGGCGGCCAGGGCTGCGTCGGCAGCCGGGTCCTGCCTTGGCAGGGTGAGCCGGGCCACGGTGGTGTAGGGCGTGGGCCAGTCCACGCTGGCGTCTTCAATGGGGGTGGTGGCCTCGTCCACAAAAGGCTGCAGCTGCAGGTCCCACTGCAGGTCCTGCTGGCGCAGGCGGCCGGAGAATTCGGCATCCCAGTCGTGCTGTACCTGCCTGACGGGCGCGCCGTTGGATGCATGGGGCACGAGGCGCACACGCACGGCATAGGGCCCGCAGGCAATGGGCGCAGCGCTGAACATGGGATGGGATGCAAAGCCCCCAAAGGGCCGCCCAAAGGTCTTGACCGTCTTGGCGATCTGCCGGGCCGCACCCAGCAAGCCATGGCGCTGCACCAGGAACTTGATCAGCGCGCCGCCGCCGTGCGACGCAGCGACCACAAAATCCACAAACTCTGCGCTCTGGGGGAAGGCGAACTTTTCCTGGTTGATGAGCAGGAAGTCCTGGCTATTTGCGGGCCCGTTGCCCAAGGCAGAGTCGCCCTGCACGCCCCGCACACTTATCGCAAAGCCCCGGATGTCGGGCTTGTGGTCCGCCGCCTTGTCCATGCCGCCGTTGCTCATCCGCACCCGCACGTCGTACTGCGCCGGCTGCGCGAACAAGCCCTGGGCCGCAAACGCGGGCAGATCGCCCAGCACCTCCAGGCGGCCATACGCGGCCGTGAGTTGCTTGCGGTGCAGCCCCCGCCCAGCGCCGTATTTTTGCGACTTGCGCGCCTGCAGCTCGGCAAACTGGCGCGCATAGCCCGCAAAGCGCTGCGCTTCATCGGGTGCCACCACTTCTTTCCACTGGGTGCTGGGGGCGTTGGACATGTGCATGAGCCACCTTGGTTAAAAGCCAGGCGGCATGGTAGCGCGGCACGGGCCTCCCATGCCAACCCACTACGGGCCTTCAACCACTGACGAAGCGGTACACGATAGCGCCCCGCACCACCTCGCCCGGCTGCCACCAGCGCACCGGAAAGCCTGCGTGGTTGGGTGCATCCGGGTACTCCATGGGCTCCAGGCAGATACCGTCGCCCGGCTGCCACAGCCAGCCGCCCTGCCCCACTCCACGCCCCCGGTCCCGCGAGGGGTCGGCCTTGAGGCCGTGGCCCGCATACACCTGCACGCCGGGCGCGGTGCTCCACACCTCCATCGCGCGGCCGCTCACCGGTTCGCCCAGCAGCGCGGCCAGGCGCAAGCCCGGTGGCGTGATGGATGACGACGGAGGGGCAAGGGGCGGAGCCTGTTCGTCCAGCACCAGGTAGTGGTCCAGCCCGCCCGCCACAGCCAGCTGCTCATGGGGTGTTGCGATGGCATCCGCCACACGGCGGGGCTGGCGGAAGTCGAACGGCGTGCCCTGCACTCCCGACAGCCCGCCCGTGGGGCACACGTCAGCGGCCAATGGCACGTAGCGGCTGGCGGGCACCTGCAGGGTGTGGCCGTGGGTGCTGCCCTGGCCTGCCAGGTTAAAGAACGCATGCCCGGTGAGATTAAGCACCGTGGGCGCATCCAGCACTTCGGCCGTCCAGGCCATGTGCAGCGCGTTGTCGGCAGTGACCTGCAGGTGGAGCCGCACGCACACCGTGCCGGGCACGCCGTCGTCTTCGGTGCGGAAGGTGTGGCTCAGGGTGAGTGCATCAGCCTGTACCTGCTCCACCGCAAACACCTGAAAGCGGCTGCCGAGCGGGCCGCCGTGGTGATGGTGTGGCCCGCTGTTGGTGGGCAGTTGCTGGCGCGATCCATCCGGCAGGGTCAGCGTGCCCGCACGCAGCCGCCCCGCCCAGCGGCCAATGAGTGCACCCATGGAGAGCTGCCCGTCCAGGTAGCCCTGCAGGCTGTCGTAGCCCAGCGCCACATCGGCCAGACCGCCCTGCCCATCGGGGACCGCCACCTGCACCAGGCGGGCGCCGTAGTTGCTCACCGCCACCTGCAGGCCGCCGGGGCTGCGCAGGGTGAACAGGTCGGTGCGCTGGCCGTGCAGGTCGCGCTGGAATGCGTCGCGGGAGAGTGTGTAAGCCATGGGCCGAGTCTATTTGGTGGCACTGGCCGTATCGCGCGTGACCAGCCATATGCCCACACACACCAGCACCAGGGCCAGCAGGTTTTTCCACTCCCACAGCGCCTCGCCCAAAAACAGTGCCGACAGCGCCGCGCCAAAGATCGGCACGGTGAAGTTGAACACCGTGATCTGGCTCACGCGGTTGTGCTTGAGCAGAATGCTCCACAGCGAAAACGCGGCCGACGACAGCAGCGCCAGGTACACCAGCAGCACCGTAGAGCCCCAGGTGAAGCCCGTGAGCGAACCACCCAGCGACCAGCCAATGGCCAACAACGCCACGCCGCCCAGGCCCAGCTGCCAGCCCGTCATCACGACCGAGTCCATGCGCTGCGACACCTGCTTGCCGTAAATGCTGGCCGCGGCCAGCACCAGGGCGGCGATCACCACGAAGCCTTCGCCCAGCAGCGTGAAGTCCAGGTCCAGCGTGCCACGCCCTAGGTTCACCACCATCACGCCCGCAAAACCCACCAGGCAGCCCCACAGCTTGGCGTGGCTCAGGCGGTCGTTGTGATAGACCCAGTGCGCCAGCAGCACGCTGAAAAACGTGCCCGTAGCATTCATGATGGAGCCCTTGACGCCCGTGGTATGCGCCAGGCCCACGTAGAAGAACACGTACTGCAGCGTGGTCTGCGCCAAGCCCAGCACCACCAACTGGCGCCCGGCCCCGGGCCCCAGGCCCCAGATGACCTTGCGCGTGGCTACAGCCCAGGCCAGCAGGATCAACCCGGCGCCCAGAAACCGCCAGCCTGCGAATACGAGCTGCGCGGGGATGTCATTGCGTGAGATGCCGAACCAGGCGTACCCGGTTTTGATGGCGGGGTACGAGCTGCCCCAGAGCAGGCAACACAGCAGCGCCAGCGCCACCACGACCTTGCGGTCAGAAAATCGGGAATGCCCCATGAGATGCGGTCTTTCAAGGACAACAGCCCTTGCAGGCAAGGGCTGTTGAAGGGGGAACACAAAGGGCCAGGGCCCGGCTGGGTTTAGGTGACGGGCGCCGGGTTGAACAGCACCAGCGCGTTGTGCAGTTGCCACTGCTCGGCACAGGTCTTCTTGCGACCGCTGGCCACGTCGAGCAGCATGTGGAACATCTCCCATCCCAGCTGTTCGATAGTGGCCTCGCCATCGGCGATCTTGCCGGCGTTGATGTCCATGAGGTCGTGCCAGCGGCGGGCCAGATCAGTGCGCGTCGCGACCTTGACCACAGGGCACTCGGCCAGACCGTAGGGTGTGCCCCGGCCGGTGGTGAACACGTGCAGGTTCATGCCGGCAGCCAGTTGCAGCGTGCCGCAGATGAAGTCGCTGGCGGGCGTGGCGGCATACACCAAGCCGCGCTGGTCGCGGCGCAGCTTCTCGCCCGGGGCCAGCACATGCGCAATGGGCGCGGTGCCGCTCTTGATGATGGAGCCCATGGCCTTCTCGGCGATGTTGGACAAGCCACCCGCCTTGTTGCCCGGCGTGGTGTTGGCCGCGCGGTCCACACGGCCCCGGTCCAGATAGCGGTCGTACCAGCCCAGCTCGCGCACGATCGCGTCAGCCACTTCGGGCGTGGCGGCGCGGCTGGTGAGCTGCTCCACGGCGTCGCGCACTTCGGTGTTCTCGCTGAACATCACGGTGGCGCCCGCGCGCACCAGCAGGTCGGCGCAGAAGCCCACGGCCGGGTTGGCGGTGACGCCGGAGAACGCGTCGCTGCCACCACACTGCACACCCAGCACCAGCTCGCTGGCGGGGATGGTCTCGCGGCGGCGTGCGTTCAGACGCTCCAGGTGGGGCCGCGCGCTTTGCACGATGTGGTCGAGCATGGACATGAAGCCCACATGCTCGTCGGCCTGCAGGCACACCGTCTCGGGGCCCAGCGCCGCGTCGCGCTCGTCGGTGATGGGGAAGCTGCCTGGGGGCAGCAGGCGGTCGGGCTGCAGCTTTTCGCAGCCCAGGCTCACCACCATGAGCTCGCCCCCAAAGTTGGGGTTGAGGCTGATGTTGCGCAGCGTGCGGATGGGGATGATGGCGTCAGGTGCATCAATGGCCACGCCGCAGCCGTAGGTGTGCTCCAGGCCGATCACATCGTCCACATGGGGGTACAAAGGCAGCAGCTCGGCCTTGATACGGCGCACGGCCTGCGCCACCACGCCGGCCACGCACTGCACGGTGGTGGTGATGGCCAAAATGTTGCGCGTGCCCACCGAACCATCGGCATTGCGATAACCCTCGAAGGTGTAGCCCGTGAGGGGTTCGAGCACCGGGGGCTTCACGGTGGCCATGGGCAGGCCTTCGAGCGCGCGGGCTGAGGGCATCTGCAGCAGGCGCTCGTGCACCCAGCTACCCGCCGCGATGTCTTTGAGCGCATAGCCGATGGGCACGTTGTAGCGGCGCACCACGCCGCCCTCGGGGATGTCTGCCAGCGCCACCTTGTGGCCCTGCGGCACCTTGTCGCGCAGCGTGATGCCTGCGCCCGGCACACCGGCTGGCAGCAGGGTGCCTGCAGGCAGGCCACCGTCGTTGGCGACGATGGCGACGTTGTCTTCCGCATGCATGCGGATGGTCAAAGGACTGCTCATCTCAGTGTTCCATGGCGCAAGGCGCCGTCAGCGGCCGGCAAAATCGGCGCAGCGCAAGCCAGTGCACCCGTGGAACTGGCTTCGCCAGGCCACTGGGTGCGTACCCCTCCCGAAGGAGAGGGGGAAGACGCGAAGCGGCTCAGGGGGTGCCTCCTTTCAGCACCAGGTCTGGCAGCCACATCGAAAACTGGGGCACATAGGTCACCAGCATCAGCGCCACGATGAGCGCACTGTAGAACGGCCAGATAGTCTTCATCACTTCACCCACCGACACGCCCCCGATGGTGCAGCCGATGAACTGGGTGGTGCCCACGGGTGGCGTGTTCAGGCCCAGAGCGCAGTTGATGAGCATGACGATGCCGAACTGCTCGGTAC
This sequence comes from Acidovorax sp. DMC1, assembly GCF_056314325.1. Lineage (NCBI taxonomy): Bacteria > Pseudomonadati > Pseudomonadota > Betaproteobacteria > Burkholderiales > Comamonadaceae > Acidovorax > Acidovorax sp. DMC1. The sequence continues at coordinate 157,418 of NZ_JBQUYO010000004.1, forward strand.
TCATGCCGAACTGCTGGCAGATGGGCAAAAAGATGGGCGTGCAGATGAGGATGGTGGCCGCCATGTCGAGAAAGGTGCCCAGCACGAACAGGATGATGTTCACCGACAGGAAGATCACCCAGGGCGACGTGCTCATGGACTTGAGCGCATCGCCGGTGAGCTCAGCCACGCCGTACAGGCCGATGAGGTAGCCGAACATGGACGAGATGCCAATGAGCAGCAGCACCGTGCCCGTGGTCTTGACGGCCTTGGACGCGGCCTTGAGGAACTGCTCGCGCGTGAGCTTTTTGTAGACGAAGACCGAAAGGATCAACGCCCACAGCACCGCCACTGACGCCGACTCGGTGGCGGTGAACGCCCCCGACAAAATGCCCGCGATGATGATGACCACCACCGCCAGGCCGGGCACCGAGGCGCGGAACGAGATCCACACAATCTCCCAGCCCGGGAAGGTGCCGGCGGGGTAGCCGCGCTTGACGGCTACGAAGTAGGCGGCTGCGAGATTGCAGATGGTCAGCAGCAGGGCCGGCACGATGCCCGCGAGGATCAGCGCCGCAATGCTCACCTTGCCCCCAGCAGCCAGCGTGAAGATGATCAGGTTGTGCGAGGTGGGCATGAGCGCACCCACCAGCGAGGCGTGGGTGGTCACGTTCACCGCGTAGTCAGCGTGGTAGCCCTCTTTTTTCATCTGCGGAATGAGCACGGCGCCCATGGCGGACACGTCGGCCACCGGCGAGCCCGAGACGCCGCCAAACAGCGTGCAAGCCAGCACATTGCTCATGCCCAGGCCGCCACGCACATGGCCCGCCACGCTCTTGGCAAAGTTGACGATGCGGTCGGCAATGCCGCCGTACATCATGATCTCGCCCGCGAAGATGAAGAACGGGATCGCCAGAAACGAGAACGGGTTCATGCCCGAAATCATCTGCTGGAAGCCCACGGCCAGCGGCAGGCCTTCATACAGGATGGTGGCCAGCGAGGACAGGCCGATCGAGAAGGCCACGGGCACGCCCAGCAGCAGCAGCAGCGTGAAGCTCACGCACAGGATGGTCAACGCCATGATGGTGATGGAATTTTTATGAAGACGTTTAAGGAGCGGGCTTAGAGGCTGGGAACTCCTTGGCCGTGCCCGAAAGGCGCGCCACAACGCTCCGGATCTAGGCGCAAAGCGCAGCCATAGCCAGCGCTATGGCGAGCATTTGCAACGACGAGCCGGGGCGTTTTGGCGTGCAAGGCGGGCATGGACAAGGGATTCCCAGTCTCTTTAGTGCCAGGCAGGCTCGACTTCAACGCCACGCAGGATGGCGATGATGTGTTCCAGCGAGAACATGGCCACCAGCACGCCGGCCATGGCGGGCGGCACGTACTTGAAGGCTTCGGAGATGCCCAGCGTGGGAATCTTGTAAGGCGCCACGGATTCAGCCAGCACACCGCAGTTCCAGGCCATGACGATGCCGAACAGCAGCACCAGGGCGTGGATCAGCAACTCGAGCTTGGTGCGCAGCCAGTCGGGCGCCAGCACCAGGAAGGATTCGAGGCCGATGTGGCCCGCGTCACGCACGCCCACGGCCATGCCCAGCATGGTCACGTACAGCACCAGCAGCACGGCGCCGCTCTCGGCCCAGGTGGGTGTGTCGTTGAAGATGTAGCGGCCGATGACCTGGTAGAGCACGGCGCACACCAGGAGGACAAGCCCCCCCACGCCAAGCTTCAGGCAGGTGCGCGCGATGAAGGCACAGAGTCGCGTGTACATAGAAGGAACATTCAGAAGACAAACAAAGAAACCTGCCGCAGAGCGCCGGGCCCTGCGGCAGGGATGGCCAGGGTCACTGGACCGCGTCGATGCGCTTGACCATGTCCTGGAGCTTGGGGTCCTTCAGGAACTTGTCGTACACCGGCTTCATGGCCGCCTTGAAGGGCGCCTTGTCCACTTCCACGATGTCAGCGCCACCGGCCTTGACGACGGCCAGCGACTTCTCCTCCCGCTCGTCCCAGAGCTTGCGCATGTACACCACCGACTCCTTCGCGGCTGCGCGGATCGCCTTTTGCTCGTCGGCGCTCAGCTTGTCCCAGACGCGCTTGCTGAACAACAGGATCTCGGGCGCCATCGAGTGCTCGGTCTTGTTGAAGTACTTGGCCACTTCGAAATGGCGCGAGCTTTCGTAGCTGGGGTAGTTGTTCTCGGCGGCGTCCACCAGGCCGGTCTTGAGCGCGGTGTAGACCTCGCCGAACGGCATGGGGGTGGCGTTGGCGCCCATGGCTTCCAGCAGCGAGACCCACAGGTCGCTCTGCTGCACGCGCACCTTCAGGCCCTTCACGTCGGCCAGGGTCTTAATGGGCTTCTTGACGGTGTAGATCGAGCGTGCGCCGGAGTCATAGAACGCCAGGCCCACAAAGCCCTGCGATTCGCAGTCCTTCAGGATCTCGTCGCCGATGGCGCCGTCCAGCACCTTGCGCATGTGCTCCTTGTCGCGGAACAGAAACGGCATGGTGGGCACCATGGTGGCAGGACAGATGTTGTTCATGGGCGCGACGTTCACGCGCGTCATGGCGATGGCGCCCAGTTTGGTCTGCTCGATGGTGTCCTTCTCGATGCCGAGCGAGCCCTTGGCGTACACCTTGATGCTGTGCTTGCCGCCGGTGGCCTTGGACAGCGTCTCGCCCATGTGGCGCACGGCCAGCACGGTGGGATAGTCCTCGGGGTGGATGTCGGACGAGCGGAACTCGGTGGCCTGCGCGGCCAGGCTGCCAAGCAGGATGCCGGCGGCGATGGCCACGCGGCCAAAGAGGTGTGGAACGTTCATGGTGCTTTGTCTCCTGGGTTGAATGGGGTCGGCGCGCTGCGCTCACGCGCTCTGGTACGGGGCTTCTGCGAGCCCTTGGGCGCCCGGGCGGGTCACGAAGACCGCGCCGCCGTGGGCTGTATCGTTGCCCTGCGGCTGGCCGGGGCGGATGGAGGTGATGAACAGCAGGTCCATGTCGGGCCCGCCAAAGCTGCACATCGAGGGCTTGCTGACCGGCACGGCCAGCGAGCGGTCCAGCACGCCCGATGGCGTGAAGCGATGCACCAGGCCTGCATCGTTGGCGCAGATCCAGTAGCAACCGTCGGTGTCGATGGCAGCGCCGTCGGGCCGGCCCGGCAGTTCGCGCATGTCCACGAACTCGCGGCGCGGCCCCAGGCTGCCGTCGTCGTGCAGGTCCAGCGACCAGATGTTCTGCACACTGGGGTGGCTGTCGCTGAGGTACATGGTGGCGCCATCCGGGCTGAAGGCCAGGCCGTTCTGGGTGACCAGGCCCTGCACTTGCGGCGCCGAGAGGCCGCGTGCATCCTGTCGGTACAGGCCGCCCGCAGGCTGGGCCAGCGACATGTCGCGCACCATGGTGCCAGCCCAGAAGCGCCCTTGGCGGTCGCAGCGGCCGTCATTGAAGCGCATGCCGGCTTGCGGGTGCTGCACGGCAGAGATAAGGGTGCAGACCAAAGTGCCGTCGTCGGCAGGCTGCAGGTGGAAGACGCCGGTGTCCATGCCGGCGATGAGCCCACCGCTCGCATGCAGCGCAATACAGGCCAGCCGCTCAGGGGTCGTCCAGCTCATCAGTTGCCGATCGGCCCAGCGCAGGCGGCGCAGCGCGCGGCCTTCAATGTCCACCCAGTACAGCGCCTGCTCGGCAGGGCTCCACAGCGGGCTTTCGCCCACCTGGTCCTGGTGGTGAGGCAGCAAGAGTTCCATCGGCTCGCTCACTCGAACGGACCGGTGCGCACAAACGGCCCGCCCTGGTAGATCACGGCCGGGTCGGTCAGGTCGGGCTGCGGGTCTGCGGCCTCTACCTTGGCGCGGAAGGGCTCGGAGCTGTCCTGCGGGCGGTAGCCAATGTGGCGGGCGAGTGTGTTGTCCCACCAAGTGGTGGTGTTGTCGCCCATGCCATAGATGATGCTGTGGCCCACCACCGGCGCCGTGAGGCTGGCCACCACCAGGCGCTCCAGGTCGTCGTAGCTCATCCAGGTGGCCAGCATGCGGCGGTTGCGCGGCTCGGGGAAGGAGGAGCCGATGCGCAGGCACACGGTTTCGATGCCGTAGCGGTCAAAGTAAAAGCGCGAGAGGTCCTCGCCAAACGCCTTGGACAGGCCGTACAGGCCATCGGGCCGCGCCGGGTCGCGCAGGCCCACCACTTCGTCCTGGCGGTAAAAGCCGGTCACATGGTTGGAGCTGGCAAACACCACGCGCTTGACGCCTTGCTTGCGAACGGCCTCATAGAGGTTGTACGCCCCCATGATGTTGGCCTGCAGGATGGGGTCCCAGGGCTGCTCGGTGGACACGCCCCCCAGGTGCACCACGGCGTCCACCCCTTCGAGCAGCGGCAACATGGCACTGGCGTCTTCCAGCCGCGCGGGGCGCAGTTCTTCGCCCGGCGCCTCGCTGCCCAGGTCGGCGATGTCGGACAGGCGCAAGGTGGTGCAGTACGCCTTCAGGCGCGTGCGCAATTCACGCCCCAGTCCGCCAGCGGCCCCGGTCAATAACAAGCGTTGAAAACGGATCGGTGTCGGGTGACAGGGCATGGCTTTTGCGGAGGTTCTTGGTACAGTGGCGTTACAAGTGGTTGAACGTCATCAGTTGTCATACAACGAGGAGGCAATGTACTCCTTTCAACCCGTCCAACACATAGGGATAACACCGAGACATGAGCACCGACATTGCCCCACGCCGCAAGCCCCGCACCCTGGCCCTGGAGCTGGTGGACTCCCTGGGTGACCGCATCCGCGACGGGCGCCTGGCACTGGGCGACAAGCTGCCCACCGAGGCCGCGATCATGGCCGAGTTCAACGTCAGCCGCACGGTGGTGCGCGAGGCCATTTCCAAGCTGCAGGCGTCCGGCCTGGTGGAGACACGGCATGGCATCGGCACGTTTGTGCTGGGTCTCGGGCAGGCACCGGGCTTCAAGATCACCCCCGACCAGTTCAGCACCCTGCGCGATGTGATTGCCGTGCTGGAGCTGCGCATCGGCGTAGAAACCGAGGCCGCCGCGCTGGCAGCGCAGCGCCGCACCCCCGCCAACCTCAAGACGATGCGCGAGGCGCTCGACGCCGTGGCAGCGGCCGTGGATGCCGGGCGCGACGCGGTGGCGGCGGACTTTCAGTTCCACCTGGAGATCGCGCGCGCCACGCAGAACAGCCACTTTGCCGAGCTGATGGGCACGCTGGGCAGCATGATCATTCCGCGCGCGCGGCTGGATTCGGTGGAGGGCCCCAATGACGAGCGCAGGCAGTACCTGCGCCGCGTGAATGGCGAGCACGAAAGCATCTACGACGCCATCGTCGGCCAGGACCCCGACGCCGCCCGCGCGGCCATGCGCACCCACCTGGCCAACAGCCGCGAACGGCGCCGGCGCGCGCAGGCCGAGGCCGGCTGAAAACCAAGGGGCCTGGCAATGCCGTCCACCCTGCGCGCCGACCTGCTGACCTGTGGGTCCGATGAGCCAGACAGGCCCAGAGGGCCCAGACGGCAGGGAGTGATCCCATGAGTAGTTACCCGAAGTACCCATGGATGCGCTTATGTTGTACGATGACATACAACAAATCCGCCATTACCCCGCATTGGTACCCCAAGTGGCCTGGATGGGCGCCGCCCGCAGCGGACAGCGCTCTCGGCCACGCCGTCCTGGCCCCTGGGCTTTGATCCGACTTTCTTCAACCACCCACCCTTTCACACCACCACCGCCATGCACGCAAACCTGATCGCCGGCAACTGGACCGAAGGCGTCCGCACGTACCAGAACACCAACCCCTCCGACACGCGCGACGTGATCGGCGACTACGCCGTGGCCAGCCGCGAGCAGGCACTCGACGCCGTGGCCGCAGCACACGCGGCCTTCCCGGCCTGGAGCCTGTCCACGCCCCAGCAGCGCTTTGACATTCTCGACGCGGTGGGCAACGAGATCATTGCCCGCAAGGCAGAGTTGGGCGACCTGCTGGCCCGCGAAGAAGGCAAGACCCTGCCCGAGGCCATTGGCGAAGTGGGCCGCGCGGCTGCCATCTTCAAGTTCTTTGCGGGCGAGGCGCTGCGCCCCGGCGGCGAGATGATCCCCTCCGTGCGCCCCGGCGTGGGCATCGAGATCACACGCGAGCCGCTGGGCATCATCGGCATCATCACGCCGTGGAACTTCCCCATCGCCATCCCGGCCTGGAAGATCGCCCCGGCCCTGGCCTATGGCAACTGCGTGGTGTTCAAGCCCGCCGAGGTGGTGCCCGGCTCTGCCTGGGCGCTGGCCGACATCCTGCACCGCGCGGGCCTGCCCGCCGGTGTGTTCAACCTGGTGATGGGTCGCGGTTCAGACGTGGGCGCCGTGCTGCTCGAAGACGAGCGCATTGCGGGCGTGAGCTTTACCGGCTCCGTCGGCACCGGCCAGCGTGTGGCGGCGGCCTGTGTGCCACGCGGCGCCAAGGTGCAGCTGGAGATGGGCGGCAAGAACCCGTTTGTGGTGTTGGACGACGCGGACCTGAACGTGGCCGTGGGCGCTGCGATTAACAGCGGCTTTTTCTCCACCGGCCAACGCTGCACGGCCAGTAGCCGCGTGATCGTGACCGAAGGCATCCACGACCGCTTCGTGGCCGCCATGGTCGAGAAGATGAAGACCCTGAAGGTAGATGACGCGCGCAAGGCCGGCACCGACATCGGCCCCGTGGTGGACGACCGCCAGCTGGCGCAAGACCTGGAGTACATCGCCATCGGCCAGCAGGAAGGCGCCAAGCTCGCCTACGGCGGCGAAGCACTGGAGAAGAACGCCGACGGCGCACCCGGCTTCTACCTGCGCCCCGCGCTGTTCACCGAAACCATGCCCGGCATGCGCATCAACCGCGAAGAGATCTTTGGCCCCGTGGTGAGCGTGTTGCGCGCCAAGAACTACGAAGAGGCGCTGGCCCTGGCCAACGACACGCCCTTCGGTCTGGCCAGCGGCATCGCCACCACCAGCCTCAAGCACGCCACGCACTTCAAGCGCCACGCGCAAGCCGGCATGGTGATGGTGAACCTGCCCACAGCGGGCGTGGACTACCACGTGCCCTTCGGCGGCCGCAAGGGCAGCAGCTACGGCCCGCGTGAGCAGGGGCGCTACGCTGCCGAGTTCTACACCACGGTGAAGACCGCGTACACGCAGGCCTGAGGCGGGCGCGACACAAGCCTGCGCCCGCGACGCCACTCCAGCCCCGGAGTGGCGGGGCCAGGCGCCTGCACCGCGTTGGCTCGGACGGGCATCGCAAAGGTCATTCGCCAACGGTCTTCAGCCAAATCGACCGCAAGCGCTAGTGAACCATGCGCTGATAGCTATTATTTGTATAGCAAAAGCAATCCATCGGCTCTGCGCCGCTGATTCCGGCCACGACGGCAGCCGCTATCATCGCGCCCCATGACCGCCCTCCGAACCTTCTCTGCGCTGCGCCTGTGGGTGCTCGCATGGTTCGTGGCGTCGATGGGGGTGGCCATCGCATCGCCGCTGGTGCACCCCCAGGCCTTTGAAGTGATCTGCTCGGGCACGGGCGCCATCAAGCTGATGGTGCAGACCGACGATGGCACCGTCGAAATGGGCGCAATGGGCATGGATTGCCCCTTGTGCTTCACCCCCAGCGCCCCGCCCCCCACACCGGTAGCCGCCGTGCTGCCGCCCCACCCCCTGGCCCATGCGCTGCAGCCCGTCGAGGCGGCCCGCATTGCGGCCGCCACTGCAGCCCCCCTGCCCGCACGCGGGCCCCCATCGCGCTCTTGATCTGAAGCTTGTTGGCAGTGCCCGGTACCTGGTGGTCGGGTGCTGCCTTGTTCCCGCTGGTTTCCAGATGGCGCAGCCCTGCGTGCACCCCACGCGGGCGTGGCTGCGCTGTCGCTTCAAGACAAGAGCGTTTTCATGTCCCGTATTTCCTTTGCTTCGCGCAGCGCTGCGGCCTTGCCGCGCCTGCCCCTTTCCCCTTTGTGTCTGGCCGTGTTTGCCACTTGTGCGCTGGCCTCAGTCGCTACCCATGCACAGCAGCCCACTACACCCACATTGCAGGCCGTGGATGTGGTCGATGCCGCCGCATCTCCCAACGGCAAGCTCAACCTGGACACGCCCGTGGACACCGGCAGCCGCCTGGGTCTGACGGTGCGCGAGAACCCCGCCTCCGTCACCGTTGTAGACCGCGCCACCATCGACGCACGCGGCGCGCAAGACACGCAGGAGATCCTGCGCGCCGTGCCGGGTGTGGTGGCGCACAACGCACCGGGTTCGATGTCTGCGCACTACCGGGGCTTTACCAGCAACTCGGTCGCACAGCTCTACAACGGCATCAATCCGCAATACGGCAGCGCCACGCGTGCGGTCGATAGCTGGATCTACGACCGCGTGGAAGCCATCGGCGGTGCCTCAAGCTTTTTGTACGGCTCGGGCGGTGTGGGCGGCTCCATCAACTACATCACCAAAACGGCCGAGCGCAGTGACTTTGCAGAGGGCCAGTTGCGCCTGGGTTCCTACGACATGAAGGAAGTGTCGGTAGGCCTGAACCGCCGCATCGCAGGCGGCGATGGCGGCACGGGCCCTGCGCACTACGCACGCATCGACCTCAATCACCGCGACGCAGGCAGCTGGACTGAGGGCACCAAGACGCAGTCCACCCAGCTCGCCACCTCGCTGCTGTCGGACCTGGGCGGCGGCTTCATCCACACGCTGGCCTACGAATACCAGAAGGACCATGTGGACCGCCCCTACTGGGGCACGCCGGTGCTGAACCCCGCCGTGGGTGCACTGACCATCGACCCCGCCACGCGCTTCAAGAACTACAACAGCGCCGACAGCCTGTACGAGCACCGCGTGCAGTGGCTGCGTTCGGTGGCGCAATGGCGCGTGTCCGATGCATTGCAGCTCAAGAACACGTTCTACGTGTACGACGCGCTGCGCGACTACCGCAACGTGGAGACCTACACCTTCAACGCTGCCAACACGACGGTCACGCGCACATCCCCGCTGTTGCAACGCCACGATCAACAGCTGGTGGGCGACCGGCTGGAGGTCACCTACCAGGGCCAGCTCGCAGGCAGAAAGAGCGACTGGGCCTTTGGCCTCGATGTCAGCGTGAACAAGCAGACGCGCTTCCCGTTCGGTCCCTCGGTCACCGTGAGCACGGTCAATCCCTACAACTTCACCACTGAAAACTTCTTCGACATCCCCGGCATGTCGCCCGTCCTGAACCCCGACAAGGACAACAAGATCACCAACACCGCGCTGTACCTGGAAAACCGCACCCTGGTGGCCTCAGGGGTGAACCTCATCACCGCACTGCGGCACGAGCGCATCGACCTCGACCTGGTGAACCGCCGTGCGGTGACGGCCACATCCCCCGCCACCTTCAGCCGCAACTACAGCCCCACCACCGGCCGCCTGGGCGTGGTGTGGGACATTGCGCCCGGCGCCAACCTGTATGCGCAGGCTTCCAACGCGGCCGATCCACCCTCGGGCTCGCTGGCCTCGGCCTCGTTTGCCGATGTGCGCAACAACAGTGAGCTGACCACGGGCCGCCAGGTCGAGGTGGGCAGCAAGTTCGACTTCTGGGACGGCAAGGGCAGCGCCACGGTGGCAGTGTTTGACATTCGCCGCAAGAACATCGCATCGCAAGACCCGTCCAACCCCAACCTCACGGTGCTGGTGGGAGAGCAGTCGTCCAAGGGCATCGAGCTGTCGGCAGGCGTGCGCCCCACGCCGCAATGGCAGCTGCAGGGCAATCTGGCGCTGACCCGCGCACGGTATGAAAACTTTGTGCAGGGCGGCGTCTCGCGCGCGGGCAATGTGCCCCAACTGGTGCCGCAGCAGGTGGCCAACCTGTGGGCCTCGTACGCGATCACGCCCACCGTCACGGCCAGCGCGGGCGTGCGCCATGTGGGCAAGGTGTATGGCAACGCGGCCAACACCAAGTTCTGGCCGTCGTACACGCTGCTCGACCTGGGCCTGGCGTGGAAGATCAACAAGACCACCACCCTCACGGGCCGCGTGCGCAACGCCACCGACCGCATCTACGCGGCCGAGACGCGCGACCAGGTCTACCTGGGCGCACCGCGTACGCTGGACGTGACGCTGCACACCGCGTTCTGACGCAGGCGGAGCACCCGACATGCCACACGCCAAACGCTGGCTGTACCTCGTCCACCGCTGGCTGGGCGTACTGCTGTGCGCCTTCTTCGCCATGTGGTTCCTCTCGGGCGTGGTGATGATGTACGTGGGCTACCCCAAGCTCACCCAGGCCGAGCGCCTGGCCCATCTGCCGCCCCTTCGCAGCGCCACGCTGGGCACGGAGCGCCTGCTGGAGCCTGCTGACGCCTTGGCGCGCGCAGGCTTGGCAGGCCCGCTGCAGGACCTGCGGCTGGCCGTGGCCAGCGGCGGGCGCGCGGTGTACCTGGTGGTGCCCGCCGCCCCCACCGGCGACACCGCACCACGCCCGCACCGGACACCGGCGCCTGCAGTCATCGACGCCATCACCGGCGAACGGCTACAGCGCGCGGACGCCACGCACGCCATCGCCTCGGCCCGCGCCTTTGCGCAGGAAGCCAACCCGTCCATCGACTACGAGGGCACGATCGACGAAGACGCCTTCACCCACTCGCGCGCGTTGGACGCGCACCGCCCGCTGCACCGCCTGCACCTGGGCGACAGCGCGGGCACCGTGGTCTACGTCTCCGGCACCACGGGCGAGGTGGTGCGCGATGCGCCGCTGCAAGAGCGCGCCTGGAACTACGCAGGCGCCTGGCTCCACTGGCTCTACCCCTTCCGGGGCAATGTCTTCAACGACTACTGGACGGACATCGTCAACTGGCTGTCCATCGCGGGCATCACGCTCACGGTGACGGGCACGGTGGTGGGCGTGCTGCGCTGGCGCTTCCGGGGCCGGTACAAGACGGGCGCGCGCACGCCGTACCGGGGCTTCATGATGCGCTGGCACCATGTGTTCGGGCTCGTTTTTGCGGTCATCACGTTCACCTGGATCTTCAGCGGCCTCATGTCCATGAACCCATGGAAGATTTTCGACAGCGGTGCAGTGCCACTGCGCCAGCAGGCCATGCATGGCGGCCCCCTGCAAGTGCCCGCGCAGGCAGCAGCGGTACACGCCTTGCTCTCTGCGGCATCGCCCAACACCCGTGAGCTGCGGTGGGTGCGCCATGCCGGACACACGCTGGTGCTAGCCTACAGCCCCACCGCCGCCCCGACGGTGCTGGACGCCATCAACGCCGCCGCACATGTGTGGGCCCCGGGTGCTGTGGCAGAAGCCGCCGAGCACCTGCTGCCCCACGCGGTGGTGCGCACCGAAACGCTGACAGCCTACGACCTGCACTACTACGACCGCGCTGCCCACACCATGACTGGCGGCATCGACAAACCCCTGCCCGCACTGCGCGTGGTGTTCGACGACCCGCACGCCACCTGGGTGCACATCGACCCGCACACCGGTGCGGTGCTAAGCCGCACCGACAGCCACCGCCGTACCAGCCGCTGGCTGTTTGCCATGCTGCACAGCTGGGACTGGCTGCCCCTGCTGGAGCGCAGACCACTGTGGGATGTGCTGCTCATCGCGCTGAGCTTGGGCGGGGCGGTGATGAGCGTGACAGGCATCGTAATGGGGTGGCGCAGGTTGGGTGTGAAACTGCGGCCGATACCGGGTCGGGGTGCAAGGCCGTGACCGTGACAGGTCGCAGCCCTATGATGGTTGCAGTTGCCTTTTGAAACACCTGCCCATGACGGCCCCAGCATCCCCGCCTGCAAACAACCCCGCCTTGCACCCACCGGCCGCGCACCTTGCGCCGTCCAAGCCACCACACTCCAGCCTGCCCCTGCGGACGATGGTGGTGCTGGGCACCGCACTGGTGCTGTTGCTGGCGTGGGCCACCGTGGCGATCTTGCTCAATGTGTCGTGGCGCGATGCGATGAACGCGCAGATACGCCAGAACAGCAACCTGGCACTGAGCCTGGGCGAGCAGACCGTGCGGGTCATGGCGGCGGTAGACCAGGCCACGATCCGCATGCGCGACGCAGTGCTGGCAGGTGACTTTGACAAGGCCGACTTCACGCGCTTTGCCAACGAAACGGGCCTCGCCCCCGACATCCTCACCCAGCTGTCGCTGGTAGGTCCTGATGGCCGGTTTGTCGGCAGCAACATCGATCCCACCGGCGAAAAAACAGGCCATGTGGACTTGTCGGAGCGTGAGCATGTGCAGGTGCACCTGACCCGCACCGCAACGGAAGCCGCGCGCCTGCAGATGACGCCCAGCGGCCTGTTCGTCGGCAAACCGGTGGTGGGCAAGGTCTCAGGCAAGGCGACCATCCAGCTGTCGCGCAGCATCTCGTATGGCACCAGCAGCATTGCCGGGCTGGTGGTGGCCTCGGTGAACCCCGGCTACTTCGAGGACGTGTACCGGGACGTGCAGCTGGGCAAGACGGGCATCGTGACCCTGGTCGGTAACGACCGTGCCGTGCGCGCCCGCGTCATGGGCGGCCAGAGCATCGGCATGGGCGAGGTGGTGGCCCGTGCCGCCAACAACAACGCCGAAGAACTGGGGGCCAACGGTCACTACATACGCGCCAGCGGGCTGGATGGCATCGAGCGCATCTACGCCTACAGCCGCGTGGGCAACTACCCGCTGCTGCTGGTGGTGGCCACCAGTACCGACGAGGCCCTGAGCGGGTGGCGCGGCAACCGCAACGTGGCGCTGTTCACCATGGCACTGTTCAGCGTGGCACTCGTGGGGGCTGTCGTCATCTTTCTGCGCAGCGTGCAAAAGCTCGAAAGCACCAACGCCGCCCTGCGTATCAGCGAGGCCGAGGCCCGCTCGGCCAGCCAGGCCAAAAGCGAGTTTCTGGCCGCCGTCTCACACGAGTTGCGCACGCCCCTCACCAGCATCCGGGGCTTTGCCGAGCTGATGGAGATGCGGCTGGACCAGCCCCGCTTCAAGGAACAGGCCAGCCTGATCCGCAAGGCCGCCGAGCACCTGAACGCCCTGCTCACCGAGATTCTGGACCTGGCCAAGGTGGAAGCCGGCGCCATGCCCCATCTCCCCACCGAGCAAAACGTGGCGGAGATTGTTCAGTCCACCGCCGACTTTTTTGCCGTCACGGCCGCCAACAAGAACCTGGTGCTCCATGTGCGCATCGCCCCGGACGCCCCGCACACGTTGATGTGCGACGGTCTGCGGCTCAAGCAGGTGCTCAACAACCTGCTGTCCAACGCCATGAAGTTCACCGACACGGGCTCGGTCGCCATCGAGGTGGATGCCAGCCCAGACGCCGTGAGCTTCCACGTGGTGGACACCGGCCCAGGCATCCCCACGCACCTGCACGAAACCATCTTCGAGAAATTTCGCCAAGGCAACGACCAGGTGAGCTACCAGCACGGCGGCACGGGCCTCGGGCTGGCGTTATCGCGGGCGTTGGCGGTGCTGATGGGGGGCACGCTCACGCTGTCCTCTTCGGAGGGCCAGGGGTCGCGCTTCACGCTGACTTTGCCCCGTGAGCCTGGCATGGAGTCTCATTAAGCAGGCTCGTACGGATGCGACGCGCTAAGGTGTTGTGGGGTTGATGCTGGCTGCGCAGCGCCCGGCAAAAAATCACCGCAGCCAGTGAAGACAATGCTGCCTTGCCAGTGTGATGACGGTCGCCGCAATCAGGAGGCCGCAGCACGCTCTTGGAGGACATCAATTGAAGAAATTTGGTCTCGCCGCGGCGGCAATTCTCTGTGTCTCAGTGGCCGCATCACCAGCAGCGAGCCATTCAGCTCACCACGCCATCACCCAAATAAGCCCCCAGAACGCTGCTGTGGCAGCCGCACTGACGGACATGAAGGGAGCGCTTTTTGCGCCCAGGACGGCTTTGCCATTTGACAACGGAGGCGTGGCAAACAACTGCGCGCAGTATTCCCACCTTTTGTTTACCAGTGCTCCGGACGAGTCAACACGCAGTGCGGAAATTCGCAGCGAATACCTGGTGTGCGATGCATTGCGAATGGTCGGTGCCCAGCCTTTTATCGTGACCCAAGCCGCCTTGCCTGCCCACGCGGCCAAAGCGCTTTATGAACGCTTGGACCTGCGCTCCTTCCCGTCCTCACTGCGCAACCGTGCAGACGGTCCAACCCACACGCTGAAGACTCTGTTGGCTTTGGGCAAAGTGACCATGAACCGAGACACGGTGGAAATCGAAACGGACACGCAATTTTTCAGCCTCAAGATCGTCGGGGTGGTGAGCCGCCCGGCCACCGAAGCGGGTGGTGAACGCCTGCGGAAAGAATGGATTGTGTGGGTTGGCGATGAGCTGAAAGACGGCAACTACAAGTCTTACCGCACATTGATCGTGCGCCCGTTTCGTGACTCGCGCGGTGATCGGTACACAGGAACGCTCTACCCCGTGCAATGACGCCCGGCCAACGGCAGCGGCGCCTTGGATCTTGGCGATCTGTCGGAGAAGTGGCGAGACCATTCACCATCGGCGCCCCCCGCCTCCCCCTACCTCGGCGGCTTTGCAGTCTGGCGCTACGTCCGACTGCGCAGCGTACGGCTGAGCAAAATCACCGGCACCAGCCCCACCGCCACCAGCGCCAGCGACGGCAATGCCGCCTCGCCCAGGCGCTCGTCGCGGGCCAGCTGATAGGCCACCACGGCCAGGGTGTCGCTGTTGAAGGGGCGCAGCACCATGGTGGCAGGCAGCTCCTTCATCACATCCACAAACACCAGCAGCGCTGCGGCGGCGGTAGAGCGCTTGAGCAGCGGCCAGTGCACGCGTGCCAGCAGGCCTGCGCTGCCCATGCCCAGCATGCGGGCAGAGTCGTCCAGGCTGGGCGGAATCCGCGCGTAGCCGCTCTGCATGGATTGCAGGGCGACTGCACAAAACCGCACTAGGTAGGCCCACACAATGCCAAAGGCCGTGGCCGTGACCAGCGCGCCCACGCCCCACTGCGGCATGGCCGCCTGCAGCCAGCCCACGGGCAACAACAGCCCCACGACGATGACGGCGCCGGGCACGGCATAACCCACGCTGGCCAGCTGCACCACGCCACGCGTGATGGCGTCGGGCTGGCGGCGCACCGCAAAAGCCAGGGCGAGCGCGATGGCGACGGCCAGCGCCGCAGTGATGCATCCTAAGCGCACGCTGTGCCAAGCCCATTCCATGAACCGCTCCCACGGCAGCACCGACCAGTCGGCCGCCAGCGGCCGCAGCATGAAGACCACCGGGGCGACAAAACCCATGACCACTGGCACCGTACAGACCGCCCAGGCGGCCCACCGGCGCGCACCATGGAGCCGAAGCGGCTGCGCCTCGGCCGAGCCAGCGCGCCCGCCGCCGGTGGCAAAACGCATGCGCTTTTGCGCGCGGTGCTCCAGGTGCAGCAGCGCCATCACCACCACCAGCAGCATGGTGGCCAGCTGCGCGGCGGCCAGGCGGTTGTCCATGGACAGCCAGGCCTTGTAGATACCCGTGGTGAAGGTCTGGATGCCGAAGTAGCTGGCCACGCCAAAGTCGGCCAGGGTTTCCATCAGCACCAGCGCCACGCCAGCCGCCACGGCCGGGCGTGCCAGCGGCAAGGCCACGGCGCGGATGCGGCGCGGCAGCGGTGCGCCCAGCAGGCGTGCGGCCTCCATGAGGTGGGCGGCGCGCTCCCCCAGGGCCGTGCGTGCCAGCAGGTAAACGTACGGGTACAGCGAGAAGATGAACACCCACACGGCGCCGCCCAGGCTGCGTACTTCGGGCAGCAAGCGGCCTTCCAGGCCGAAGGTGTTGCGCAGGCCCACCTGCAGCGGGCCGCTGAACTGCAGAAAGTCGGTGTACGCATACGCCGTGACGTAGGCGGGCATGGCCAGGGGCAACAGCAGCAGCCATTCAAAGGTGCGGCGGCCCGGAAAGTCGAACAGCGTCACGGCCGCAGCCGCCAGCGTGCCCACCACGGCCGCGCCCAGCGCAACCAGCACGCTGAGCCACAGCGTGGTCCACACATAGCCGGGCAGCACCGTGGCTGCCATTTCGCGCAGGATGGCGCCCGTCTGCGCATCGCCCTGCCCGGTGGGCGAGAACGGCAGCCACGACGCCAGCACCGCCAGCACCGGCAAGGCCAGAAAGCCTGCAAACAGGATCAGCGGGATGCTGCGAAAGACAGAGAACGGGGTGCGGCGCAAGGCGGTGGGCTCGGCAGAAGGAAGAAAGCGCACACCTGCCCAAAGGCATGGGCACCCTGGTGCAGTGTTGCACGCTATCTGGCACTTAAAAACCGCGTCTTTTCGGCCAGGGCTGCGTAGCAAATCCTCGCGGTACCTTCGGGTATCGCTGTGGTTTGCGCCTTGCCCTGACCAAAAATCCATCGGTCTTCAATGTGCCATCCAGCGCGCAACATTACACCAGCACCCAGGAATGCAAATGCGAATTTTAAGCATTCACTCCACGCCGCCTAAAATGCGTGGATATGTTTCTTGAGGTCTCCCAACTCGAAGTGCGCTACGCAGGCCGCGCACAGGCCGCCGTGCAAGGCGTCACGCTCAGCCTGAAAGCGGGTGACATCGGCGTGCTGATCGGCCCCTCCGGCTGCGGCAAGACGACCCTGCTGCGCGCCGTGGCCGGGCTGGAGCCCGTGACGGGGGGCGAGATCCGCCTCACCAAAAGCGTGGTCAGCAGCGCCCGCCTGAGCGTGCCACCCGAGCTGCGCCGTATCGGCATGGTGTTCCAGGACTACGCGCTGTTCCCGCACCTGTCGGTGGGCCGCAATGTGGCGTTTGGCATCCACCAGTTGCCCAAGGCCGAGCAGGCCGCGCGGGTGGCTGAGGTGCTGCAGCTGGTGGGCCTGACGGGCAGCGAGCACCGCTACCCGCACGAACTCTCTGGCGGCCAGCAGCAGCGTGTGGCGCTGGCGCGTGCGCTGGCGCCGCGCCCACAGCTCATGCTGCTGGACGAGCCGTTCTCCAACCTCGACGTGGACCTGCGCGAGCGCCTGGCACACGAGGTGCGCGGCATTCTCAAGGCCGCAGGCGCCACGGCGCTGTTTGTGACGCACGACCAGTTCGAGGCGTTTGCCATCGGCGACGTGATCGGTGTGATGAACGAAGGCCACCTGCACCAGTGGGACGATGCCTACACCCTGTACCACCGCCCTGCCACGCGGTTTGTGGCCGACTTCATCGGCCACGGCGTGTTTGCACCCGCCACGCTGGTGCAGCGCGGCAACAACGTGGTGGCCCAAACACCCTTGGGCGACCTGACCGACCTGGATGAGTGCCCCCTGCCCAGCAGCTACCCCGCGGGTGAATGTGATGTGCTGCTGCGCGCCGACGACATCGTGCACGACGACCATGCGCCCGTGCAGGCGCAAATCGTGCGCAAGTCGTTCCGGGGGTCGGAGTTTCTGTACACCCTGCGCCTGGCCAGTGGCCACACGGTGCTGGCCCATGTGCCCAGCCACCACGACCACGCGCTGGGCGAGTGGATCGGCATCCGCGCCCAGGTCGACCATGTGGTGACGTTTCCGCGTGGCTGAGGCGGTGATGGAATCAAAATCGGCCGGATGCGCTAGTCGAACATGCCCGAATAGCTATTGAATCAATAGCAACTACCCTTCAGCTCACGACTTGCCTTTGCGCTGCAGGCCTTCCAGCCCGTTCAGGTCCACCTGCGACATCAAGCCCCGCAGCTCTTTCACACCGATCTTGTCGCCCTCGATGCTGACCACAAGGCCGTTCTTCAGGATGGTCTTGAACTCTGCGTGGCTGCCATCCTTGTCGTAGCGCTGGTGCAAGGTGCGGCCACCCTCTTGCCACGTCTTTTCGGCGCTGGTCTGGTCTTCCTTCTCGCCCTGCGCCATGCCCATGGCCATTACCGCCATCTGCCCCAGGCCGCCCACGTCCACGATCTCCAGGCGCAGCTGCTTGTCGTCGTTGCCGTATTGCGCGCTGGCCTGGCTGGTGGGCAAGCCCAGGGCGGCACCGTCCTGCACATCAAAACCCGTGCGGGGCAGGCCCGCCAGCTTCTCGGGCAGGGCCGCCTTGAGCGACTGGGCCGCAATGGCCTGACCCCCACCCAGCACACCCGCAGCGGCCTTGGCGGCATCGCCCGTGGCGGCTGCGATGGCGGCCGGATCCTGGCTCTTCTGGGCCTCTTCCATCTTGCGGGCGGCTTCTTCCATCTTCTTGCCGGCAGCTTCCAGACCGGCGGTGTCGATGGACACCTTACCACCGGGCGTGTTCATGGTGATGGCAGGGGCATCGGCACCGCCAAACAGCGCACCGCTGCGCGGCATGAACAGCGCACTGACGGCACCGATGACCACACCCATCACGATGGCCGCAATGATGACCACCACCGTGTAGCCCACCGACTTTTCGGGCGCACTGCGCATGAGCACAGGCAGGCCGGTGTAGAGTAGGTAGATGGAGTACGCCGCCGCCAGCAGGCCCAGCATGGCCAGCGATGGCAGCAGGCTGCACACTCCGCCCAGCAGAGCGGCCGTGCTGGCGTACACCGCCACCTTCTGTGCCTGGATGGCGTTCTTTCGCCCGCCGAAGGTGGGCGCCAGCGCATCGATGATGAAACCGAGCACCAGCAAGCCCACCAGGCTCAACCCGTATGACACGACCATGTTCACCAGCCCGGAGACAAAAGGCACGCGGATGGTGACCCCAAAACCGCCAAAGCCGATCAGCGACATGCCGATGAAACCGCAGACCGCCGGAATGGCGGCCAGGATCATCGCGTAACGGGTGAACAGGGTGGCGGTGTCGGTGGTCTCCGTGTCGATGGTGGCCCAGGCCTCCTTGGGTTGCAGAAGAATGCTTTTGGCGCGTTCAATCAGGTTCATGGTGCCCTCCCGGCAGTGTGCAAAGGCCTGCGATGACCCGCAGGCAAACGGAAAGCGCGGACGATAAGGGACATTGCGCCGGGTAGATCGTCCAGACATCAGTCGGCAAGGCCCAAAGCGTGGAATATGCACGTTTTTGCCGCACAAAGACGGCTTTTGAGGACCCGGGCTCTGAGCCTGCGAGCGCCCTCAGGCTTTGCGCAGCTGATCGACCGTGTCGTGCAGGTGCTGCGTCCAGGTGCGGCGGTCGCGCTCGCCCGCCAGCTCGGGCGTGCCGTAGTGCACCACGGCTTCGATGGGCGGGGCGCTGAGCGTGCGCCAGATCGAGCCCACCAGGGTTTCATCGCCAATGTAGCTGGGTGCGAAGCTGGTGGCGTCGGTGGCCTTGTCGGCAAAGCGTAGCCCCACGGGCTGCACCGGTGCCTGCGCGGCTACGGCAGCCTGCAACAGGTTGGCGTGGAAGGGCAGCATCTCGCGCCCGTCACCCGTGGTGCCCTCGGGGAACACGGCCAGCACTTCGCCACGCTCCAGCGCCTCTTGCATGGACCGAACCATGCGCAGCGCATCGCGGCGCGAGCTGCGCTCGATGTAGAGCGTGCCAGCGGCCGTGGCCAGGGTGCCGATCAGCGGCCAGGCCTGCACGTCGGATTTGGAGACAAAACGGCAGTGCCGTGCGGCGTGCATCACCGGGATGTCGAGCCACGAGATGTGGTTGGCCACCAGCATCACCGGGCCGGTGACCGGGGGCCGCCCGAGGATGCGCAGGCTGATGCCCGCATGGGCCAGCAGCTCCATCGACCACACCTGCACGCGGGCGTGTTGCTGGTCCGGCGACAGCGACGGAAACCGCAGCGCCACGATCCACAGGCCCTTGGCAATATGGCCCAGCAGCCGCAAGAGGCGCCAGCTGGCGCGCAGGAACTTCACGGCTGGGCCTTATCGCGTTGAGTCGTCTCAGCTGCGGTCGAAAGCGACCTGTCCGCCCACCAGGGTCATGCGCACGCGGCCGGGCAGCTCGTAGCCCGAGAAGGGCGTGTGTTTGCCCTGGCTGGCGAGCGCGTCGTCCTGCACCGTCCAGGCGGCCTGCGGGTCGAAGATGCAGAGGTCACCCACGCCGCCTTCCACGATCTGGCCCACGCTGGCCTGCAAGGTGCCCAGCGCGTTGCCCAGCACGCGTGCGGGCTCGGCGGTGACCACGGCCAGCGCGCGCTGCAAGGGCACGCCGCTGTCCTGCGACCACTTGAGTGCCAGCGACAGCAGCAGCTCCAGGCCCGTGGCGCCGGGTTCGGCCTCGGCGAACGGCAGCGTCTTGGCGTCTTCATCCACCGGGGTGTGGTCGGACACAAGCGCATCGATGGTGCCATCGAGCAGCGCCGCGCTCAGGGCGTCGCGGTCGCGCTGCTGGCGCAACGGCGGCGTCAGGCGCGCGCGGCTGTCAAAGAAGCCGATGTCGTTCTCGGTGAGGTGCAGCGAGTTCATGCTCACATCGGCCGTGACTTGCAGGCCATCGGCCTTGGCGCGGCGCACCAGATCAACACCCGCAGCGCTGCTGAGGCGGCACAGGTGCACGCGCGCGCCGGTGGTCTTGAGCAGTTCAAAGATGGTGTGCAGCGCAATGGTCTCGGCCGCCACGGGCACGCCCGACAGGCCCAGCCGCGTGGCCAGCGCACCGCTGGCGGCCACACCCTTGCCCAGATGCATCTCCTGCGGGCGCAACCACACCGTGTAGCCAAAGGTGGCGGCGTATTGCAGCGCGCGCTGCAGCACCTGGGTGCTGGCCAGCGGCACCTCGGCCTGGCCAAAGCCCACGCAGCCGGACTCGGTCAACTCGGCCATCTCGGTCAGCACCTCGCCAGCCAAGCCGCGTGTCAGTGCGCCCAGCGGGAACAGGCGCGACTGGTGCAGCTTCTCGGCGCGGAACTTGAGCATCTCCACCAGGCCGGGCTCGTCGAGCACGGGGTCGGTGTCGGGCGGGCAGACCAGGCTGGTCACGCCACCGGCCACGGCGGCAGCCATTTCGGATTCGAGCATGCCTTCGTGCTCGTGGCCAGGCTCACGCAGGCGCGCAGCCAGGTCCACCAGGCCGGGCAGCACGATGCAGCCGGCAGCGTTGATGGTGCGGTTGGGCGCAAAGTCGGGCGGCACTCGGTTGACGCCCACGATGCGGCCTGCCGCCAGCGCGATGTCGCAGGTCTGGTCAAGGCCCGAGGCGGGGTCGATCACACGGCCGTTCTGGATCAGTATCTTCATGATTTCAAGCCAAATAGGCCGATAGCGCCAGTGATATATGCGCTAGCAGCTATTAAAACAGGAGCATTCACCCGACGGGTCACGCTTCATTCCCTGCGACGATGGACATCACCGCCATGCGCACCGCGATGCCGAAGGTCACCTGCGGCAGGATCACGCTCTGCTTGCCATCGACCACGGCGGAGTCGATCTCCACGCCGCGGTTGATGGGGCCGGGGTGCATGACGATGGCGTCGGGCTTGGCCAGTTGGAGCTTCTCCTGTGTGAGGCCAAAGCTCTTGAAATACTCCTGGCTGGACGGCAGCAGCGCTCCGCTCATGCGCTCGTTCTGCAGGCGCAGCATGATGACCACGTCGGCGTCCTTGATGCCTTCTTCGAGCGTGTGGCACACGCGCACGCCCATCTGCGCCATGTCAGATGGCACCAGCGTGCGCGGGCCCACCACACGCACTTCGGCACAGCCCAAGGTGGTCAGGCCGTGGATGTCGGAGCGCGCCACGCGCGAGTGCAGCACGTCGCCCACGATGGCCACCGTGAGGTTGTTGAAGTCCTTCTTGTAGTGGCGGATGGTGTACATGTCCAGCAGCCCCTGCGTGGGGTGGGCATGGCGGCCATCGCCGGCGTTGATCACGTGCACGTGGGGCGCTACGTGCTGCGCGATCAGGTAGGGCGCACCCGACTCGCTGTGCCGCACCACGAACAAATCGGCCGCCATCGCGCTCAGGTTGGCGATGGTGTCGAGCAGCGATTCGCCCTTGCTGGCCGAGCTGCGCGCGATGTCCAGGTTGATCACGTCGGCAGACAGGCGCTTGGCCGCGATCTCGAAGGTGGTGCGGGTGCGCGTGCTGTTCTCGAAGAACAGGTTGAACACGCTCTTGCCGCGCAGCAGAGGCACCTTTTTCACTTCGCGGTCGTTGACGCTAACGAAGTTGGCGGCGGTGTCGAGGATGTGCGTGACGATGTCGCGCGGCAGGCCCTCGATGGACAGCAGGTGGATCAGCTCGCCGTTCTTGTTGAGTTGGGGGTTGCGCTTGTGCAGCACGGTCGGGCCTCTTTAGTCTTTGTCCTGGACTTGGAATTGGAAGGTGCCGCTGTCGCCCCGCGCCAGGGCCAGCGACTGGGCGGCGGGCAGCGCCACGCGCGCGGCGGCAAAGTCAGCCTGCACCGGCAGCTCGCGCCCGCCACGGTCCACCAGCACAGCCAAGCGCACGCTGGCGGGGCGGCCGTAGTCGAACAGCTCGTTGAGCACGGCACGGATGGTGCGGCCGGTGTAGAGCACGTCGTCGAGCACCAGCACGTCGGCGCCGTTCACGTCAAAAGGCAGCGCGGTCTGTGCGCTGGCCGACAGGCCGCGCTGCGCAAAGTCATCGCGGTGCATCACCGACGAGAGCACACCGGCGGGCCCTTCCAGGCCCAGGTCTTTTTGCAGGCGCTCGGCCAGCCAGGCACCGCCCGAGGCAATGCCCGCCAGGCGCGTGGTGGGGGTGAGCATGCTGCGCACGCCGCGCAGCAGTTCGCGGTACAGCGCCTCGGCGTCGAGCACCAGGCTGCCGGACATTCCGGGGGATGGGGTGGTCATGGGAGATTCCTCAAAAACTGTTCCAGGATGATGCAGGCCGAGGCCGCGTCGGCATCCTTGGCACCACCCGCAATGGCCTCGGTGGTGCTGTACCGCTCGTCCACCTCAAACACCTGCAGACCAAAGCGGCCACGCAACTGGCGCCCAAACTTGAGCGCGCGTGCGGTGTTTTCGTGGGCTGCGCCGTCCGGGTGGTAAGGCACGCCGATCACCAAAGCGTCAGGCTGCCATTCCTTGATGCGCTCGGCCACCTGGGCAAAGCGGGCATCGCCCTCGGCCTGGATGGTGCGCTGGGGGGTGGCGCTTTTGAGCATGCGGTTGCCCGAGGCGACGCCCGTGCGCTTGAGCCCGAAATCAAAAGCAAGAAAAGTCTGGAAATGCGCAGGAACGGCTGGCAGCTGAATGGACTGAGCGGGCGCGCCAGTCATGCGTGCCCCGCCTCGGGCGACAGCATCCAGGCCTGCAGGCCCAGCAGCGACAGGGCCCGGTCGTAACGCTCAGGCACAGGGGTGTCGAAGATCACCGACAGATCGGCCGCCACGGTGAGCCAGGCGTTCTCGGCCAGCTCCGATTCGAGCTGCCCCTCGCCCCAGGACGAGTACCCCAGCGTGATGAGCACGCGGCGGGGGCCGGCGCCCGTGGACAGGGCTTCTAGCACGTCCTTGGAGGTGGTCATCTCCAGGCCGCCGGGGATGGTCATGGTGGAGGCATAGGCCGACTCGTCGGTTTCCCCCTTGTCCATGAGCATCGGTTCGTGCAGTACAAAACCGCGCTCGGTCTGCACCGGGCCGCCCTGGAAAACGGGCTCTTTGGTGAGGTCCTCGCGGCGCAGGGACAGGTCCACCTTGTCGAACAGGCCCTTGAGGGTGATATCGGTGGGCTTGTTGATGATGAGGCCGAGCGCACCGCGCTCGCTGTGCTCGCACAGATAGACGACGCTGCGCGCAAAAGACTCATCTTCCAGGCCGGGCATCGCGATCAGGAAATGATGCGTCAGGTTGATGGGCGCAGAATCGAAAGACATCCCGCAATTTTAACGGTGAACATGCCCCCCTCCCCCGAGCCCCGCTATCCCCGCGGCCTGGTCTGGTTCCGCCGCGACCTGCGCGCCCACGACCAAGCCGCCCTGTACCACGCGCTGACGCGCTGCGAGCAGGTGTTCTGCGCCTTCGTCTTTGACAAGGACATCCTCGACGCCCTGCCCCGCGCCGACCGGCGGGTGGAGTTCATCCGCGAGTCGCTGGTGGAGCTGGACGACACGCTGCGCGCGCTTTCGGGGCAGGAAAGGGGCGGCCTCATCGTGTGGCACGCGGTGGCCAGCGATGCCATTCCGGCCCTGGCCAGCGCCCTGGACGTGCAGGCTGTCTTTGTCAACCACGACGATGAACCCCAGGCGCTGGACCGCGACCGCCTGGTACGCACGCGCCTGGCGGCCGCCGGCAAGGCCTTTCACACCTTCAAGGACCATACCCTGCTGGAACGCAGTGAGGTGCTGACGCAGACCGGCAACCCGTACAGCGTGTTCACGCCGTACAAGAATGCGTGGCTCAAGAAGATCAATGCGTTCCAGCTCAAGAGCTATCCGGTGGAGCGCCACGCCCACCATCTGGCAGCGCGCCCTGAGGCCCATTGCCAGCCCGTGCCCACCTTGCAGAACCTCGGGTTTGAGCCCACGGCCCTGTCCCAGCTGCGCCTGCCCACGGGCGCCCGGGGCGCACAACAGCTGTTCGATGATTTTCTCGGCCGTATCGAGCGCTATGAGGACACGCGCAACTTTCCGGCAGTGAAAGGGCCCAGCTACCTGAGCGTGCACCTGCGGTTTGGCACCATCTCGCCGCGCTTGCTCGCGCGCACGGCGCACCGCCTGATGCTGGAAGGCAACCCCGGAGCCACGACCTGGCTCAGTGAGCTGATCTGGCGGGACTTCTACTTCCAGATCCTGCACCACCACCCGCATGTGGTGGGCCAGAGCTTCAAGCCTGCCTACGACGCCATCGCCTGGGAGACCGGCCCTGAAGCCGATGCCCTGTTTGCCGCTTGGTGCGAGGGCCGCACCGGCTACCCGCTGGTGGACGCCGCCATGGCGCAGATCAACCAGACGGGCTACATGCACAACCGCCTACGCATGGTAGTGGCCAGCTTTCTGGTGAAAGACCTGGGCATCGACTGGCGGCGCGGCGAGGCCTACTTTGCCACGCACCTCAATGACTTCGACCTGGCCGCCAACAACGGCGGCTGGCAGTGGGCCAGCTCCAGCGGGTGCGACGCCCAGCCCTATTTCCGCATCTTCAACCCGGTGAGCCAGAGCGAGAAGTTCGACCCGGAGGGCAAGTTCATCCGCCGCTACCTGCCCCTGCTCGCAGCGCTTCCCACCAAGGCGCTGCACGCCCCGTGGCTGGCGCGGCCGCTGGAGTTGCAGGAGGCGGGGGTACGCTTTGGTGACACCTACCCCCTGCCCGTGGTGGAGCATGACGCAGCGCGGCAGCGCACGCTGGAGCGCTACGCCGTCGTCAAGACGGCCGGGGGGTAACACTCGCCCTGTTGAGCAGGGCACACGGTGGGTCAGCGATGTGTCGTGGGCGGTGGTTCGTCCGGCGGGGGTTCCTCCGGCGCCATCTGCATGCCCTCGCCGCCCAGCGAGGCCCCCGCGGCCAGCCGCAGCCGCAAGCGGACATCGGTGCGGTTGTCCGCGTTGGCGATGGCTTCTTCGGGCGATATCGCGCCCGCCTCCACCATGCCCAGCAGCGACTGGTCAAAGCTCCACATGCCCTGCTCGCCGCTGCGGGTGATGGCGGTCTTGAGTTCGTCGATCTGCCCCTTCTGGATCAGCTCGGCCACATAGGGCGTCAGCAGCATGATCTCAGTAGCGGGTACCAGATGGCCCGCAAGCCCCTGGACCAGCCGCTGCGCAATCACGGCGCGCAGGTTGAGCGACAGGTCCATGAGCAGTTGGCGGTGCGCATCCTCGGGGAAGAAGTTGACGATGCGCTGCACGGCTTGGTTGGCGTTGTTGGCGTGCAGGGTGGACACACACAGGTGGCCGGATTCGGCGTAGTGCAGCGCGTGCTGCATGGTGGCCCGGTCGCGGATCTCGCCAATCATGATCACGTTAGGCGCCTCACGCATGGCGCGGCGCAGCGCTTCGTCATACGACAGGGTATCGAGCCCTACCTCGCGTTGCGTCACCAGGGATTTTTTGTGGCTGTGCAGGTATTCGATGGGGTCTTCCACCGTAAGGATGTGCCCGCCGGTGTGCGTATTGCGATGGTCCAGCAGTGCAGCCAGCGTGGTGGTCTTGCCTGAGCCTGCCGAGCCCACCGTCAACACCAATCCCCCTTTGAGAAACGCCAGCCGCTGGAGCACGGGCGGCAACCCCAGTTCTTCCAGCGTGGGAATCCGCGCAATCACATGGCGAATCACCATGCCGGCCTGCCCCCGCTGCATGTGCACATTCACCCGAAAGCGCTCGCCATCGGCGGTCTGCAGCGACAGGTCACATTCCATCGTGGCCTCAAACTCCTTGCGCTGGGCCTCCCGCAGGATGGAATAGGCCATTTGCCGCACATCGTCGGCTGACAGGACTTGCTGCGCAATGGGGATGAAGGCGCCCTGCCGCTTGATGGTGGGCGCAGCACCTGCCATCAGAAACAGATCCGAAGCGCGCTCGCGCGCCACCAGGGCCAGGCAAGCCAGCAGCCGGGGATCGGGGGATGGGGATGGTGCCAGCGGGTCCATCACGGAGACGCGGTCCGCCGTATCCATGCACGGGACACAAGCGATGGTGATGAATGAGCACCCCCGACCCAGGCTGACTCGCAGGGTCGGGAGTGGGCCGGCATGGTGTCAGGCCTCGGCCGCTGCGGCGATGCGGGCGTAGTGCTGAATCAGGCTCAGCAGCTCTTCGTCCGAATACGGCTTGCCCAAGTAATGGTTCACGCCCAGCTCCATCGCATGCTCGCGGTGCTTTTCAGCAATGCGCGAGGTGATCATGATGATGGGCAGATCACGCAAGGCACCATCTGCACGGATGTTGCGCGCCAGATCGAAGCCGTCCATGCGCGGCATTTCGATATCGGACAGAACCACCGTCGGGCGCTCTTCCTGCAAGCGCTCCAGCGCCTGCAGACCATCGGCCGCCAGGGCCACACGGTAGCCTTCGCGCTGCAGCAGGCGCTGCGTCACGCGGCGCACCGTGATGGAGTCGTCCACCACCAGCACCAAAGGCACCTGGCTAGGGCCCGACAACTGCTGAGACACCACGGCTTTGCCCGTGCCCCCTGTAGCGGGGGTGTCGGGTGCTGGCGCCATGTCGGCACTGGCTGCGCGCACCTGGTCGCCGTACACCGTGGCCAAGGCCACAGGGTTGTAGATCAGCACCACGGCACCCGAGGCCAGCACGGACATGCCCGCCAGACCTGGCAGACGGGACAACTGCGGCCCCAAGTTCTTCACCACGACTTCCTGATTGCCCAGCACTTCGTCCACGTGCATGGCCACGCGCTGGGCAGCGCTTCGGAAGATCACCACCGGGCGGGTCTTGCCCGCTGGCTCGGTGCTGCGGGTGGACGACTGCAGCAGGGCTCCCGACCAGAAGAACGGGATCTTCTCCATGCCGTCGTCAAACACACCGGTGCGATACGCCTCTGCGAGGTCGGGGGCCGAGGTGCGGCGAACGATCTCGACCACGTTGGCCGGAACCCCGATCGCCAGATCGCCCGAGCGCAGCATCACCACCTGCGTCACCGCCGTGGTCAACGGCAGCACCATACGGAATGCAGCGCCCTTACCGGCCTCCGTTGTGGTCTCGATACGGCCGCCGAGCGCGTTGATTTCGGCACGCACCACGTCCATGCCGATGCCACGACCTGCCAGGCCCGTGACCTCCGAGGCCGTCGAGAAGCCCGGCATGAAGATCAGGTTGGCGGCATCGGCGTCGCTCAGCTCCACGCCGGGTTCCACGATGCCCTGGGACAGGGCCTTTTCGCGGATGCGCGGCAGGTTCAGGCCCGCACCGTCATCACGGAACTCGACCGACACGTCATTGCCTTCGTGGTGCAGGTCCACCGTGATGGTGCCCGACGCCGGCTTGCCAGCCGCCATGCGGACCTCGGGCTCTTCGATGCCGTGGGCCACGCAATTGCGCAGCAAGTGCTCGAAGGCGGGTGTCATACGGTCCAGCACGCCACGGTCCATTTCAATGGAGCCGCCGGTGATGTCCAGCTTGATCTGTTTGCCGGTTTCCTTGGAGGCCTGGCGCACCACGGCGTACAGGCGTTCGGCAATGCCTTCGAACTCCACCATGCGGGTGCGCAACAGATCGCGCTGCAGCTCGCGCGCCTGGCGGCCCTGGGCGATCAGGTCGTCTTCGGCGCCTTCCATGGCGCGTTGCAGATTGCGCTGCACCGTGGCCACGTCGTTGACCGACTCGGCCATCATGCGGGTCAACTCCTGCACCCGGGTGAAGCGGTCGAACTCCAGCGGATCGAAGCCTGCCGCAGAGTCCTTGGACAGCGCCAGGCGCGACTGCATCTGCGACTCGGCTTGCACCTCGATGTCGCGCAATTGCTGGCGCAAGCGGTCCAGGTTGCCCGACAGATCGGTGAGCGAGCTGCGGAACTGGCCCAGGCGCGCGTCGAGGCGCGAACGGCTGATCATCACCTCGCCCGCCTGGTTGACCAGGCGGTCCAGCAGCTGTGCACGCACGCGCACCGATTGGTTGGCCGCCACGCGCAGGGGCGCCAGTTGCGAGGGTCCTGGCAGGCGCACGGCCGGGGCCGTCATCGCCACCGGCTTGGCAGACGGTGCGGCCACCGACGGGACGGAAGCCTCCGACACATCCGCCACGCTGGCGCGGGCGGCAGGCACGGCTTCCACCGGCAAGGCCACCACACCGTCCGAGGGAGCCTGACCAATGGCACGCAGTGCCTCGAAGTTGGCTTGCAGGCCGTCGAAACTACCTTGCAGCGGCTCGATCTGGTCGGCCGTGACGGTCTCTGCGTCCAGTTGTTCGATCGCAGATTCCAGCCGATGGGCCATTTCGCCCAGGCGCATCGCACCGGCCAGTCGTGAACTGCCCTTGAGCGTATGCAGGGCCCGCAACACTTCGCTGCGGGCGCTGAGGTTGTCGGGGCGCGAGGCCCACTGGCGCAGCGCACCACCCAGCTGGGGCAGCAACTCGGCCGCCTCTTCTTCGAAGATGGGGAACAGGTCAGGGTCGATGACGTCGATCGCATCGATGTCGTCGTCCGCGTCCGGGATCGAGGCAATGGCGTGCGCGATGGCATCGTCAATGTGCTGATCATGGTCGTGGATGACCGCAGACAGCGCGGGGGCCACATGGCCCACGGCAGGTGCGGACACGGGTTCGGGCACTGCAGGTGCAACTGGCTCAGGCTCGGCGACCGCTGCGGCCGCCTGCGCCACCGGCTCTGGTGCCAATTCGGCAGCGGCAGCTTCGGACGCTTCCTGCTCGGCGGCGTCGAGGTAGGCCTGCGCATCCTCTTCGGGCGGAGACTGGGTGCTGACCACCTCGGTTTCCAGAATCTGGCGCAGCTGGGCCAGCACTTCCGGGCTGGGCTCTTTGAGGAACCCGGCAGCAAACTGGTGCAGCAGGCGACGGATGTCTTCCGCCGCTGCCATGAAGGCGGCCGCCTGTTCCTCGGTGCCCCCCGACTGCAATTGCACATGCTGCAGCGTGTGCTCCAGCACGCGGGCCATTTCGGACAACGCGGTGAAGCCTACCGTGGCCGAACTGCCGGCCAGCGAGTGCGACAAGGCCACGGCCGTGTCAGGCAGCGGCTCGTGCAGCTCCAGCGCCCATTCCTGCAAGCAGGTCACCAGGCGACGAGACCATTCATCAGCCTCATTCAGGTACACGTTGTAGAGCGGGATGCCGATGCGCAGCGTGTCGATGACCTTGACGGCATCGTCGCTGCCGCCTTCTTCCTGCGGCAGGGCATCGAGCAGATTCGCCACGTCTTGCGCGGACTCTGCTTCAGCGAGGTCGTCTGGCAAGGCTTCGGGACTTGCCTCGGCAACGTCCTCGGGGGCAGGTGCCTGCAGTGAAGCAGCCTCGGCAGACTCGGCAGACTCGGCCTCCAGCAGCTTCTCCAGCTCGGCCACATCCAGCGCTTCTAACCCGTCCGAAGGAACGCTGGCCTCCGTGACCACCCCGGTTTCCGGTTCGGGCGCGTCGAGCACCAGGTCTTCCGGTAGCAGGAATTCGTCGCCCAGAGCGTCTGCGGGGACTTCCAGCGGCGCGTCGACGGGCTCTGCGTGAGCCATTGCTGGCGCTGGCATCTCGGCCGACACGGGTTCCAGATCGGGCAGCTCCAGGTCGAGCACGAAGTCTGCGCTGGACGGATCCACCGCCGGTGCGGGCTCGGGAGCGGACTCGTTGAGTGCTGCGGTGAACACGGAGAAGTCGATCTCCTCAGCCACCTCTGGCGCAGCGCTGGCGACGTCGGCAGGCTGTTCGGGCACATGGTCCGAGATCTCGGTGGCCTGGAAGTCCGGCACCGTCAGTTCGTCTTCGAGCGCCTCGGTGGAGGGGGCCATCGCCGCCATGGTCGGCTCCGGTGCGGGCTCCTCTGCAATATCTGCGACTGCCGAGGCCGGAACGGGTTCCAGTGCGGCAGCGTCGCCCGAGGCCATGGCCAGCGGCACCAATGTGCCGTCCAGACGCATGGCGTCGGCAGAGCGACGGAAGGACTCGGGGTCCCAGCCCGTCGCCCGGCCTGCGGCGATGTCATCGGCCCAGCTGCTGAAGGCATGCAGGGCATCGGTCGACAGCTGCAGCAAGCTGGGCTGCATGGGCTTTTGTTCGGCGAGCCAGACGTTGAGCACCTGCTCCATCGACCAAGCGGCTTCGCCAAAGTCGTTCAGCCCCACCATGCGCGAACTGCCCTTGAGCGTATGGAACGCGCGGCGCAGCGTGGTCTGCTCGCTCAGGTCACCGGGTTCTCCCCGCAGCTGCTCGATGGCAGCCAGACCGTTCACCACCACTTCGCGCGCCTCTTCGAGGAACACGTCGAGCAGTTCGTCTTCCACATCGGGCACTGCGGCGGGCGCAGCGGCGGGCACCGGGGACGCCGCCTCAGCTGGTGCAGGGGCCACCACGGCAGGGGCCGGAACGTCAAAAGAAATGTCCGGGGCCAGGCCGGCGGGCTCAGCCGCCACGCCAGCATCGGCCGCAGGGGCCGAATCAAAATCAGGGAACGGCGCAAAGTCCGTGGGCTCGCTGGCAGGCTCCTGCACAGGGAACCGGGGAATCACGTCGGGCACCACAGTGGCTGAACGCTCTTCCAGCTTGGCGGGCGCTTCTTCCACCGCATCGGAGGCGCGCGCACGGGTCTTGCCCATGAGGATGCGCAGCTCGCCCAGATCTTCGTCGTACACGAAGAGCTTGCGCGCCATGGTGCGCTGGTAGCTCAGCATGTCGATCAGGAAGCCCAAGGCTCCCAGGCTGTTGCCCAGCTTTTCAAATGCGCCCTGGCGTTCTTCTTCGGGCACTTCATTGATCAGCAGACGCTCCACCGTGTCGCGCATGCGAACCACGGCCAGCGACGCCTGGTCCAACCCCAGCACCGAAAGCACGCCACGCATTTGCGCGAGATGCCCTGGCACGGTCGCCAGCACAGCGGTGTCCTTGGGGTTTCGGAAAAACTGGTCCATGGCCTTTTCGGCCTCGCCCAGGGTCACGCGGAGTTCGTCGACCACGCTGCCCATGGTCTGGTTGTCGCTGACCCGGCGGTACAGCTCTTCCATCCATTGTTCAAGAGGTTCGGGTTCGGCACCCGCCGTGACCGCATCCAGACGCTCTGCAAGACGGCTGGCGCGGGCTTCCATCTGTTCGTCCGCAGTGTCCAACTCTTCAAAAGCTGCCTGCAGGTACAGCACGGAGGTAGCCACTTCCATCGCCAATGCGGGCGAAGGGGGTTCGCCCGACCGGGTGGTGGAATCAAGGGCACGCGTCAGCGCCTGCGCCAGGTTCTCGCTGCCGGGGTGGAGCTTGCGCAGCGAATCGCACACCAGACTGAACTGGTCTGCCGCTGGCTTGAGTTTGTTGCGGTCACCGCCCGCCAGGGCGGACCAGGTTTCCGTGGCCGAAGCAATGCGCTTGCGCGCCTGGGCCAGCACCGCCGGGTCAAAACGGCCAAAGCGGGCGGTCTCGTAGTCCACCGGCTTGAACCGGTCCAACGCAAAAGCCTGGCGAACCGCCCGCAGCGAGGGCGCAGCGTCATCCGGGAGATCTGCCACCCGCGCCTGCGAGCAGAAGAACAGCAGATCCTGCACCAGCCGGTCGGCAATCGTTGGATCGCCCTTGGCCAGGGTGGCGTACTGCATGAGCACACGAGACGCCACGCGCTTCACGTATACATCCGGCGGCAACAGCCCTGAGCCAAAGGCATCGAAGAAGCCCGCGCAGATTTTCCAGAACGCGCGCGCTTGCCGATCCGTCTGGGCAGCCACAAAGCCCAGGCAGGTGTCGCGCAAGCTGAGGGCGGCCTTCAGATCCCCCGACTTGACGATGCGCAGCACCGCAGCATCCAGCCGCGCACGCGCCTCGGGACCATAAGGCAACGGAGGCAGCGACACCGCGCCTTCAGGTTCGCGGAAACGGCGTTCCACCGGCCACAGGTCTGCGGGGTGAACACGATCAGCGCCCGCCAGGGCCTGCGCATCGCGGTATTGCGGAAACAGCGCCACAGGCGACACGGCTTTGCCGGCCAGCACGGTTTCCAGGTATTCGATCAGCGCAAAACTGGCGCGCTCGATCACGGCGGCAGCGTCATCGCTGCAGGTTTCGGGGCGCTGAACAAACTTCTGCACCGCCGATTCCATGGACCGCAACACCAGCGCCGGAGGGCCCATGCCCACCATTTCCAGCGCACCACAGGCTTGGTGCAGTTGCTGGCGCGCAATGCGCAGGGGGCCAGCGTCCAGCGCCGCCAGATCGGACTCGCGTGCTACCTCGGCATCACGCACAAAGCGCCGCATCGCCTTGACGGCACCGTCCAGCGATTTGCGCAGCTCGTCAAGCACCCAAGCCAAAGGACCCAGGTCCTGATCTCCCTGGGTCCCGTCGGCGGCCGGTGCATTGTTGACATCAATAGATGACATGGATTCGTCCCCGGCTGCAATGAGCCAGCTGGTTGATGACTAACTGCTGCGTCAGGCGATCTTGAACCGTGCCACCGATTGGCGCAGTTCTTCGGCCATGTGCGAAAGCTCGCGCACCTGCTGCGCAGTCGTGCGGGTACCTTCACCCGTCTGCTCGGTCACCGCAAAAATGTGCTGGATGTTGTCGGCCACTTCGTTGGCCAGAACAGCTTCCCGGGAAGTCGAAGACGAAATCTGCTCAATCAGTTCAGCCAGACGGCGCGACACGCGGTCGATTTCGGTCAGTGCGGTACCGGCACTGTCGGACAGCCGAGCCCCTTCCACTACACCCTGCGTGGAGCGCTCCATAGCGGCCACGGCGTCCTGGGTGTCGGTCTGAATGGCTTTCACCAGCGCCGAGATCTGGCGCGTAGCGTCTGCGGAGCGTTCAGCGAGGCGCTGCACTTCTTCCGCCACCACCGAGAAGCCGCGACCGGCTTCACCCGCAGATGCGGCCTGAATGGCGGCGTTCAGAGCCAGCACGTTCGTCTGCTCGGTAATGTCAGAAATCAGCTCGGTGATTTCACCGATCTCCTGCGACGATTCGCCCAGGCGTTTGATCCGCTTGGAAGTGTCCTGGATCTGGTCGCGGATGGAGTTCATACCGCCGATGGCGTTCTGCACGGCCTGCAGACCCGAGTCCGCAGCTTGCAGCGACTGACGGGCCACCGTAGCGGACTCTTGCGCCTGTGTGGACACCTCATTGATTCGGGTCGCCATGTCCAGAACGGAGCGGCCGGTTTCGCGAATTTCGCGCAGCTGCTCGGTCGATGCCGCCAGCAGCTCGGTCGAGGTGTTGTCCACCTGGGCGGTCGTCTGCGCCACGCGGGTCGCCGTGTTCTGCACGCTGCCCACCAGCTGGCGCAGCTCTTCCACCGTGTAGTTCACCGAGTCAGCAATAGCGCCGGTGATGTCTTCCGTCACCGTGGCTTCTTGCGTCAAGTCACCTTCAGCAACCGACTGCAGTTCGTTCATCAAACGCAAAATGGCGGCCTGGTTGGCGTCGTTGACGCGCTTGGCTTCCTGCTCTTGGCGCTTGGCGTCGCGTTGCTGGTTTTCAGCAGCTGCCTGACGGCCACGGCTGTCCAGCAGCTGAACGCGCGAAATGCCGATACCGCACAGCAGCACGAACAAGCCTGCCAGCGCCAGTGCGGCGAACTGGCCGGCGCCCAGACCGGTCTGGGCGGACAGCTTGCTCTGCAGGCCTTCCAGCTGGCGGCGCAGGGGTTCGCTGTCGGCAATGATCGCGGACTGCGCTTCGCGGGCAGACACCAGACCTTGCAGGTTGCCCAGAATGGCGCTGGCCTGGGTACGGGTCTGTTCGTACAGCTTGATCAGCGCTTCCAATTGCTCGCGGGTCTGCGCGTCCTTGGTGGCCGACAGGCGCAACTCGGGGCTGCCTTCCAGCAGACCTTGTGCGATTTCCTTGAAGGAGTTCAAGTCCTTGCCCAGCAGGAACACGGCCTCGGGGCTCACGCCTTCCATGGTCTGGAACTCGTTGGCAGACTTGCCGATACGCTGGGTCAACATCACCAGCTGGCCGGCGGCAGAGATTTCGGCTGCAGGAGCGTTTTGTTGCAGCTTGAGCGACGACACCGTTTCAGCGATTTCCAGCAGGTCGGACGACTGGCGGTTGATGGTGCGCAGAGCGTCACCCACCTGCGTCAGGATCTTTTGCTGGCCCATCACCACGCTGGCATTGCGCTCTGCGCGCTCCATCAGGGGGTTGACGGCATCCAGATCGGGCTTGAAGGGCTCGCCCAGCGACTGCACACCCAGCTCGTTGTCACCCGAATTCAGGGCGCGCACGTTGCGGGCCAACACGCCCGAGCTTTCCACCACGTCCGGGAAGGCCTGTGGGCTACCCACCAGCGCCTGCGACACCGACTTGGCGAGACGTTGCGACTGCATCAGCGACTGGCCGGTAGCAGCCAGTTGCTGCGCGGAACGGTCGGCCTGCTGCAGCACCCAACCGGCGATCAGTGCCAGCACCACCACCCCTACGGCCAGCAAGGCCAGCAGTCGGCGCTGATGGCCCGCGGCAGTCGAGCGGCCCAGCAAGGGCAGGCTGATGAGGTCTTCTTCCGCTTCGGGCGCGGTCAGTTCCGGCGTGTAGCCGTCGGGATCGCCCTGGACGCTGTTCATGGCTTCGGCCTGGTAGGAGTCGCGCAGTTGCGAGCCATCCAGGGCTCCCGTGGCCAGGAGGTCCTGCCCATCGTCGGTCGCGCCGGTGGCTGCGCCGGTATCAGGCGTGGCGGGTTTCCGGTTGAACAGTTTTCCAAATTGATTGACGACGGACATGGTGCAGCCTTACAGAAAAACTCAAGCACTGATGCTCAGGAAAGCGGGATGTTGGGACAGGATCTGCAAGTTCAGCTCCTGCCAGCGTGTGCCACTGGAATCGATATAGGTGGTGCCGAAGAAGCTGGGCGAATCCTCGGCCGGCGGTTCGGACGACACAAACGCGTCCGTGCCGCGCAGCCCGGCCAGGCGGTCCACCAGCAGGGCGGCATTGACGTCGAGCGCGGCGTTGAACGCGAGCAGGCTGGCCTCGGACAAGGCTTGCTCGGTGCGCGGCACGGTGGAACCGAGCAAACCCGCCAGGTCCACCACCCCCACCAGGCCACCGCGCAGGTTGGCCACGCCCAGAAACCAGCTCTGGGTGTAAGGCACGGCCTGCACCGACACCCAGGGGAAGATCTCCCCGGACTGCCCCAGGGGCAGCAAATAGAAATTCCCGGCGGACTCTACAGCCAGCCAGGAGGACACGGACGTACCTTCGGACCTTGCAGCCTGCAAGCGGCTGGCAAGTCGGGTCTGGAGCTCCCGTAGGGCTTCGCGGTTTGCCATGAGCGCGCCGCTGCCTCAGTTCAGAGCGTCGATTTTGGCCTGCAGCTCTGCGGGGTCCACCGGCTTGGTGATGTAGCCGCGCGCACCTTGGCGCATGCCCCAGACACGGTCGGTTTCCTGGTTCTTGCTGGTGCACATGATGATGGGCACATCAGCGTAAAGGGGGTCGCGGGTAATGGCACGCGTGAGCTGGAATCCATTTTGGCCGGGCATCACCACATCCATCAGGATGAGATCGGGCTTTTCTTCGGCCAGACGGCGAAATGCCTCTTCGGCATTTTCTGCAGTACGGACTTGCATGCCTTTTTTCTGAAGCAGGTCCGTCAAAAACATCAACTCGGTCTTCGAGTCGTCGACGACCAATACTTTCTGAATGGGCATTAGAGGGCTCCTTGTTGGGAATTGCCAAACTGCTGCACGGCCTGCAACAGCTGGTCTTTGGTAAACGGCTTGGTGAGATATTCCTGGCAGCCGACCATGCGCCCGCGCGCCTTGTCGAACACACCGTCCTTGGAGGACAGCATGACCACCGGGGTATCCGCAAAACGGGCATTGCGCTTGATGATGGCGCAGGTCTGGTACCCGTCGAGCTTGGGCATGAGGATGTCGCAGAAAATCAGCTGAGGCTGGTAATCGTTGACCTTGGCCAAAGCATCAAAGCCGTCGTCGGCCAACAAGACTTCGTGCCCCCCCTGCTTGAGAAAAATCTCGGCGCTTCGACGGATGGTGTTGCTGTCATCCACCACGAGCACTTTGAAAGATGCGCCTGTTGTAGTCAATTGTCACTGCTCCCGATGGAGAAAATAAACAACGCAGCAGCGATAGGTGCTGGAGCGCCTCAGATCTGGACCATCTCGAAATCTTCCTTGCGGGCGCCACATTCTGGGCAGGTCCAGTTCATCGGGACCTGATCCCATGGGGTGTTGGGTGGAATGCCGTGTTCGGGAGACCCCGCCGCTTCGTCATAAATCCAGCCGCAAATCAAACACATCCAAGTTTTAAAGTCGGTCACAGCTTAAAGGGCCTTCACATAGAATGCAACGATTGTATCTAGTGATCTCCGCGGCCTGCAGCTTCCGTGCCACCCCTCCAGCAGGATCTGGTCCATGACCATCAAAGCCTCCCTTCCCCCCCCAGAAATCCCAGATATTGACGACGATGACGCGGAGGAAGCGAGCCCGGCCTGTGTGCTGGTGTTCAATGCCAGCGACCCCAGCGGAGCCGGCGGACTGACCGCCGACATCACCACCATCGCCTCGGTCGGTGGACACCCGATCGCCGTGGTCACCGGGGCCTATGCCCGCGACACCGCTCAGATTTTTGACCACTTCAGCTTCGACGACGAGGCTGTGTCCGAGCAGGCGCGGGCCGTGCTGGAAGACCTGCCCGTGCAGGCGATCAAGGTCGGCTTTGTCGGCAGCCCCGAGAACATCAGCACCATTGCC
Source organism: Acidovorax sp. DMC1 (assembly GCF_056314325.1). Lineage (NCBI taxonomy): Bacteria > Pseudomonadati > Pseudomonadota > Betaproteobacteria > Burkholderiales > Comamonadaceae > Acidovorax > Acidovorax sp. DMC1. Next base: position 194,529 of record NZ_JBQUYO010000004.1, read on the forward strand.
GAGATCACGACCGACTATGACGAAGTCCCCGTGATCGCCTACATGCCCAACCTGTCCTGGTGGCGTGACGAGCTGATCGACGAGTACCTCGACGCCTTCCGCGAGCTGCTGCTGCCCCAGACCTCGGTGTTGGTTGGAAACCACAGCACCCTGTGGCGCTGGCTGCTGCCGGACTGGACGGGCGAGCGCAGCCCCACCGCCCGAGACATTGCCCGCGCAGCGTCCGAGATGGGCGTGCCCTACACATTGGTCACTGGCATCCCCTTGCCCGAGCAGTTCGTCGAGAACGTACTGGCCTCGCCGCAGACCGTGCTGGGCAGTGGCAAGTTCGAGCTGTTTGACGCCACCTTCTCGGGTGCGGGCGATACGCTCTCGGCCGCACTCACTGCCCTGGTGGCCAGCGGCAACGACTTGGGCGAAGCCACCAGCGAAGCGCTGGGATACCTCGACCGCTGCCTGGACGCAGGCTTTCGCCCCGGCATGGGGCACATCGTGCCCGACCGCATGTTCTGGGCGCAGCCCGAGGACGACGAGACCGGCGGCGACGAAGAAGAACCCACGATTGACGAAACACATGCCCTGGAGGGTTTTGTGATGCCACCCCATGACACCAAGCACTGATCTCAATATTCCCCTGTTCGAACGCGCCAAGGCGCTGATCCCCGGAGGCGTGAATTCGCCCGTGCGGGCCTTCAAGGCGGTCGGAGGCACACCCCGCTTCGTCAAGCGCGCGCAAGGCGCCTACTTCTGGGATGCGAACGACCAGCGCTTCATTGATTACATCGGCTCCTGGGGCCCGATGATCCTCGGCCACGGCCACCCCGCCGTGCTCGACGCGGTGCAGAAGGCGGCGCTCGAAGGCTTCAGCTTTGGCGCCCCCACCGAGCGCGAAGTCGAGCTGGCCGAGGAGATCCTGAGCCTGGTGCCGTCCATGGAGATGATTCGTCTGGTCAGCTCGGGCACCGAAGCGGGCATGAGCGCCATCCGCCTGGCCCGTGGCGCCACGGGCCGCAGCAAGTTCATCAAGTTTGAAGGCTGCTACCACGGCCATGCCGACTCGCTGCTGGTCAAGGCCGGCTCGGGCCTGGCCACGTTTGGCAATGCCACCAGCGCGGGCGTGCCGCCTGAAGTGGTGCAGCACACCCTGGTGCTCGAATACAACAACGTCGCCCAGCTCGAAGAAGCCTTTGCACTGCACGGCAAGGAACTGGCCTGCGTGATGATCGAGCCCATCGCGGGCAACATGAACCTGGTGCGCGCGAGCGTGCCGTTCATGCAGCGCTGCCGTGAGCTGTGCACCGAATACGGTGCGCTGCTGGTGCTGGATGAAGTGATGACCGGTTTCCGCGTGGCCCTGGGCAGCGCGCAAAGCGTGTACGCCAAGAGCATCCCCGGCTTCCAACCCGACATCACCGTGCTGGGCAAGGTGATCGGCGGTGGCATGCCGCTGGCGGCCTTTGGTGGCCCGCGCGCCATCATGGAACACCTCGCACCGCTGGGCGGCGTGTACCAGGCGGGCACGCTGTCGGGCAACCCGGTGGCCACGGCCTGTGGCCTGACCACGCTGCGCGAGATCCAAAAGCCCGGCTTCTTCGATGCGCTGTCGGCCCGCACCCGCTCGCTGGTCGATGGACTGCAAGCCGCTGCCACGGCCGAAGGCGTGCCGTTCTGCGGTGACTGCGAGGGCGGCATGTTTGGCTTCTTCCTGCTGCCCGAACTGCCGCAGAACTATGCCCAGGTGCTGAAAACCGACAGCGCGCGCTTCAACCAGCTGTTCCACGGTCTGCTGGACCGGGGCATCTACATTGCACCGGCCTTGTATGAAGCGGGCTTCGTGAGCGCCGCCCACACCGCCGACGACGTGGCAGCCACCGTGGCTGCTGCGCGTGAAGTATTCAAGACGCTCTCAAAATAATAGCTATCAGCGCATATTGCACTAGCGCTTCCTGCCAATTTGGCACCGAATGGCCCTCACAAGGGCCATTTTTCATGGCGGCGAGGCTTGTGGCGGACAGTCACAGCAGTCCGCGCAGTTCGCGGGCGGCCTCCTGCAGCAGCGGCAGCATGTCGCGCTGCAGGCTGCCCTCGTCCATCTGCTTGGGCGACGCCACCACGTTGAGCGCCGCCACCGTATGGCCCTGCAGGTTGCGCAGCGGCACAGCCAGCGCGTGCACGCCCAGCTCGTGCTCCTCCACGGCCAGGCAATAGTCGTCCCGCCGCACCTTGGTGATCACCTGCCGCAGCGGGCCTACCTGCGTAATGGTTTGGGGCGTGAGGCGGTGCAAGGGCCGGTTCTTGAGCCAGGCGGTCAACTCCGCCGGGGGCAGCGCCGCCAGCAACACGCGGCCGGTGGACGTAGGGTGGGCCGGCAGCCGCGCGCCCAGGTGCAAGCCATAGGCCAGCACCCGCGACGGCGCGCCATACACGCCGCTGCGCGCCACGATCACCACCTCATCCCCATCCAGCACCACCGCCGAGAACGACTGCTGGGTCTGGGCTGCCAGCCGGTTCAGCGTGGGTTGCAGCACGCGCGGCAGCCGGGCAGACGCAAGGTAGCTGCCCGAAAACCGAAGCACCTTGGGCGCCAGCCAGAAGTAGCTGCCATCCGTTTCCAGATACCCCAGGTGCGCCAGTGTCAACAGGTGCCGCCGCGCCGCCGCCCGCGTGAGGCCGGTGCGCTGCGCCGCCAGTGTGGCGTTCAGGCGCTGGCGCTCGGTGTCGAAACTCTCCAGCACGGCCATGCCTTTGGCCATGCCTTCGATGAAGTCTGCCTTGGCGATGGGGGTGGAAGCCATGGGCGGTGGTGTGTGAAGTGCAGGTGGATGGACCCGGGGCACAAGGGCTGGCGGAGCCCCGCAGCGGCTCGGAGCGATAGCGGCCCAGGTTGCAGACGCCAGCCACTCGGGACACTGCGCGATCATCGCACAAAGTATCGACTGATCGCACGCAATCGGCAGCGCCGGATATCGCTTTGATCTGGATCAACCTACGCTCAAGGCCACTGGTTTTCGGTATCCCCCATCTCCCACACCCCATTCCCAGAGGTTTCCCATGCGCACCCAGGTTGCCATCGTTGGTGCCGGCCCCGCCGGCCTGCTGCTCGGTCAGTTGCTCCACAAGTCTGACGTTGACGCCGTCATCATCGAGCAGCGCAGCCCCGACTACGTGCTCGGCCGCATCCGCGCCGGGGTGCTGGAGAAGGTCTGCATGGACCTGCTGGACCAGGCGGGCGTGAGCGCCCGTGCCCATGCCGAGGGCCTGCCCCACGACGGCATCGAGCTGCTGTTCAAGGGCGAGCGCCATCGCATCGATCTGCACGAGCTGACCGGCGGCAGCCGCGTGACGGTGTACGGCCAGACCGAAGTCACGCGCGACCTGATGGATGCGCGCGCAGCGGCCGGACTCACCACCGTGTACGACGCGCAGAACGTGCAAGTGCACGACTTTGACGGCCAGCACCCACGCGTGACGTACGAAAAGGACGGCCAGACCCACGAGCTGGCGTGTGACTTCATCGCGGGCTGCGACGGCTACCACGGCGTATGCCGCGCCAGCGCGCCGGCCGACCTGCTCAAGACCTATGAGCGCGTGTACCCCTTTGGATGGCTGGGTGTGCTGGCCGATGTGCCACCGGTGTCGCACGAACTCATCTATGCCAACACCGAACGCGGGTTTGCGCTGTGCAGCATGCGCAGCGCCACGCGCAGCCGCTACTACGTGCAGGTGCCTACCACTGACAAGGTCGAGAACTGGACCATCGACCAGTTCTGGACCGAGCTAGGCAACCGCCTGGACCCCGAGGCCCGCGCCAACCTGGTGACCGGCCCGGCGCTGGAGATGAGCATCGCCCCGCTGCGCAGCTTTGTGGCCGAGCCCATGCGCTTTGGCCGCATGTTCCTGGCCGGTGATGCCGCCCACATCGTGCCCCCCACCGGCGCCAAGGGCCTGAACCTCGCCGCCAGCGACGTGGGCTATCTGTGGACCGCGCTGTCCGAGTTCTACAACGAGAAATCGTCCGTGGGCATCGACACCTACTCCGACCGCTGCCTACGCCGCGTGTGGCGTGCCGAGCGCTTCTCGTGGTGGTTCACCTCGCTGATGCACCGCTTTCCGGAAACGGGCGAGTTCGGCCAGAAGATTCAGGAGGCCGAGCTGGACTACCTGGTGCACTCGCGTGCTGCCTCGGTGTCGTTGGCCGAGAACTATGTGGGCCTGCCGATGAACTTTGGGGCCTGAACCCCCGCAGGCATCTCGCCCCTCGCCCCTGCTGCCCGGTCGCCATCGCCGTCAACGTGGCGCCGATGCGGCCTCTGAGGCCGACGCGCCGGGTGCCGCAGCAGCCGGCACCGGCAGCGACACCAGCCACTGCGCCATCTCACGCGCTTGGGCTTCCGTGACTTGCGGGTGGCGGGGCATCACGGTGCGCCCCCACTCGCCCACACTGCCGTTGCGGATCCTGCCGGCCAGGTAATCGGCAGCGTCGCCGCGGTCGCGGTACCGCGCTGCAATCTGCTGAAACGAGGGGCCTACGTAGTGGCGCTCCATGCCATGGCAGCGCAGGCAATCGGATGCTTCCACCAGGCGAAGTCCGGCCGATGCGGCGGGCGTTGAGGCAGCGCTGCCTTGCCCGCCAGCGCCCGGCCCCCGCTGCAACATGCGCCAGCCCAGGTTGAGCATGCCCAACACCACCAGCGCCATGAACCCCATCAGTGCCCAGCCCAGCCAGCGGGGCCGGGGTGGCGGGGTCTCATCGTCGCGGTGCATGCACGCGCACCGCTTCAAGACCCGTTGCGATCACCGTCATCTCAGTGGCGGAAGTGGCGCACGCCGCTGAAGACCATGGCCACGCCGCGCTCGTTGGCCGCGTCGATCACTTCGTTGTCGCGCATCGAGCCACCGGGCTGGATCACGCAGGTCGCACCCGCATCCACCACCACGTCCAAGCCGTCGCGGAAGGGGAAGAACGCATCGCTCGCCACCACGGTGCCTTGCAAGGTCAGGCCAGCATGCCCGGCCTTGATGCTGGCGATGCGGGCCGAGTCCAGGCGGCTCATCTGGCCGGCGCCCACGCCCATGGTCATGCCGCCCTTGCAGAACACGATGGCGTTGCTCTTGACGTACTTGGCGACCTTCCAGGCGAACAGCAGGTCTTCCATCTCTTCGAGCGTGGGCTGCTTCTTGGTCACGACCTTGAGGTCGATGAGAGACAGCTCGCGGTTGTCGGCCGTCTGCAGCAGCAGGCCCGAGCCGATGCGCTTGGCGTCCATGGCATTGCGGCCGCGCTCCCAGTCGGTCTTGCCACCGTGGGCGGGCAGCGCGATCTTGAGCAGGCGCACATTGGCCTTGGCCTTGAAGATTTCCAGCGCCTCGGCGGTGAAGTCGGGGGCCATCAGCACTTCGACAAACTGCTTGCTCACCTGCGCTGCAGCAGCGCCGTCCACCACGCGGTTGAACGCGATGATGCCGCCGAAAGCGCTGGTCGGGTCGGTCTGGAAGGCCTTGCTGTAGGCGCTCAGCGCGTCCAGGCCCACGGCCACGCCGCAGGGGTTGGCGTGCTTGACGATCACGCAGGCTGCTGCTTCAAAGCTCTTCACGCATTCCCACGCGGCATCAGCGTCGGCGATGTTGTTGTAGCTCAGCTCCTTGCCCTGCAGTTGCACGCCGGTGACCAGCGAGCCGGGTGCGGGGTGCAGGTCGCGGTACAGCGCAGCCTGCTGGTGGCTGTTTTCGCCGTAGCGCAGGTCCTGCACCTTGGTGAAGATGCCGTTGCTCTGGCCGGGGAACTGGGTGCGCGTGGGCACGTAGGTTTCCGACAGCTTGTCTTCTTCGAACGTGACGGACGAGAGGTAGTCGCTGATCGCGCCGTCGTACTGGGCAATGCGGTTGAACGCGGCCACCGACAGCGCAAAGCGCAGCTTGTCGCTCAACTTGCCACCGGCCTTCAGTTCGGCCAGCACGGCGTCGTACTGGTCGGCCGACGTGATCACGCCCACGTCCTTCCAGTTCTTGGCAGCGCTGCGCACCATGGCGGGGCCACCGATGTCGATGTTCTCGATGGCGTCGGCCAGCGTGCAGCCAGCCTTGGCCACGGTGGCTTCAAAGGGATACAGGTTGACCACCAGCAGGTCGATGGTGTCGATGCCGTGCTCCTTCAGCGCGGCCATGTGTTCGGGCAGCTCGCGGCGGGCCAGCAGGCCGCCGTGCACCTTGGGGTGCAGCGTCTTCACGCGGCCGTCGAGCATTTCGGGAAACTGGGTGACCTCGGCCACTTCGGTCACGGGCAGGCCCTTGTCGGCCAGCAGCTTGGCGGTGCCGCCGGTGGACAGCAGCTTGATGCCCAGCGCGTGCAGCGCTTGCGCGAATTCGACGATGCCGGTCTTGTCAGAGACGGAGAGGAGTGCGTTCATGGTGGTGGTGCGGAGGTTTTGAATAAAAACGGGCTGTAGCGCTAGTGCATCATGCGCTGGCAGCTATTAATTTAGTAGTTGTGTATCTTGTAGAGCAGTCAGAGGCTGAGAGTTTTTTGGCCGAGCCCGAAAGGCGCGCGAAAACGCTTCGGATCTAGGCGCAAAGCACAGCCATAGCTCGGGCTATGGCGAGCATTTGGAACGACGAGCCGGAGTGTTTTGGCGTGCATGGCGGGTTCGGACAAGAGACTCTCAGTCTCTTAGAGCAGCTTGTGCTCGACCAGCTTCTTGCGCAGGGTGTTGCGGTTCAGGCCCAGCCATTCGGCGGCGCGCGACTGGTTGTTGTCGGCCTGCTGCATCACGACTTCCAGCAGCGGCCTTTCGACCACACGCACCAGCATGTCGTACATGCCATCGGGCGTCTCGCCGCCCAGGTCGCGAAAGTAGCCCTGCAGGCTCTCGCGCACGCATTCTTCTATGTGTTTCTTGCTCATGCAGCCAATCCCTCTTGTTCTTCTGGTTCTGCGTCCACGCCCGTGGCGGCAGGCAGCCGGTCCATCTGTTGCCCCAGGGCATCCAGGTAGTCGGCCACGGCCTGCCACTGCGTGGTGCAGTCTTCGATCGTGTTGATGTGTTGCCTGAAGGCCTCGCCACCCGGCAACGCGCGCAGGTACCACGCAATGTGCTTGCGCGCACTGCGCACCCCGGTCAGCTCGCCGTACAGGCTGTAATGGTCTTGCAGGTGGTCCAGCAGCAGGCGGCGCACCTCGGCCACCAGCGGTGGCGCCAGGTGCTCGCCCGTGGCCAGAAAGTGGCCGATCTCGCGGAAGATCCACGGTCGGCCCTGGGCGGCACGGCCGATCATGATCGCGTCGGCGCCGGTGGCGGCCAGCACATCACGCGCCTTCTCGGGCGAGGTGATGTCGCCGTTGGCGACCACGGGCACTTTCACCGCCGCCTTGACGGCGGCAATGGTGTCGTACTCCGCATGGCCCTTGTAGCCCTGCTCACGCGTGCGGCCGTGCACGGTGAGCATCTGGATGCCCACGGCTTCGAACTGGCGCGCAAGCTGCACAGCGTTCTTGTGCTCCTGGCACCAGCCGGTGCGCATCTTCAGCGTGACGGGCACGTTGTAGGGTGCGCAGGCGTCAACCACGGCAGCGGCAATCTCCACCGCCAGGGCTTCGTTCTGCATCAGCGCAGAGCCCGCCCATTTGTTGCAGACCTTCTTGGCCGGACAGCCCATGTTGATGTCGATGATCTGCGCGCCGCGTTCCACGTTGTAGACCGCCGCCTCGGCCATCATCGGCGCATCGGTGCCGGCAATCTGCACGGCAATGGGCCCCGGCTCCCCTTCATGGTTGGCCCGGCGCGAGGTCTTGAGGCTGTTCCACAGGTCCTTGCGCGAGGTCACCATCTCACTCACCGCATAGCCTGCCCCTAGCTCCTTGCACAGCTGGCGGAACGGCCGGTCGGTGACGCCCGCCATCGGGGCGACGAACAACCGGTTCGCCAAAGGAATGTGGCCGATTTGCATGGGCGGGGTAGGAAGCGGGGAGGCAGCAAAAGATGCTGAAAAAGGAGGCGGGATTGTACCTGCTCAAAATTTCAGCAACTGAAATGGGGTGCACGCGCTTTCTATCTGCGGCCAAGGCTTCATTGACGGACCGCTATGGGCCTGCGTCCTCTACTCTCCCCCTGAGGTCACGCGTCCCTGGGAAAGAGCTTCACTTCACCGCGCAGCGAGATCGGTGTCTGCAGCCTGCGCCGGCGGCAGACCCCGCTGCGCGAAATGCCACCAGGCATCCGGCAGGTTGTCGAACTGGTGGCGCGCCATGAGCGCACGCAGCCACTGGCGGTTGTGCAACACATCGGGGGAAAAACCCGTGGCTCCCGCTGCGGCCTCGGACCGCGCAGCGCCCGCCGGGGTGCCCATGTCCACGGCCTGCCCGTCGGCCAGCGGCCCGCGCACCACCTTGTGGGCCTTGGTGCCATCCACCACCTGCACCTGCACCACCCAGCCCCCGCTGGCAGCGTTGCAGGCGGCCTGCAATGCCATCCCTTGGGACTGCAGCTCACGGCCAATACGCTCCAGCGCGGGCCTTGCGGTGGGCTCCTTGTCGCAGGGCGAGATGGCCGTCTGCTCCCACGGCATGGCCCCGCTTTGCAGTCCCGGGGTGGGCACCGCGGCCTGGGGGCTGTGCGCACACGCCGACAGCAGCAAGGCCGCGGCCACGGACGACCAGCGGGTCGCTGGCGGCATGGCAGCGGTGGGATTCAAGCGGCGGGGAGCGGGCGTGGTGGGCAATGCCAGCATGGGCGACCTCCTGGGTGTGTCATTCAGGGCCAATGTGTTTTCACGATACAAAAGCCCCTCCGGCCCGGCCATGCGCCGAAGGCGCGCGCCGCTGTAGGACAGATCCCCCAGGGGCCAACGAAGCCCCAGCAGCCCCCTACACTCAACCGCTATGGAAATCTGGATGCACCAGCTGCTCGAATGGCTGGCCCTGCCGCAGTTCGGGCTGAGCACGGTCTTTGTGGTGTCGTTTGTTTCGGCCACGCTGCTGCCACTGGGCTCCGAGCCCGCCGTGTTTGGCCTGATCAAGCTCAACCCGGAGCTGTTCTGGCCTGCCATCCTGGTCGCCACCGTGGGCAACACCCTGGGCGGCGGCGTGAGCTGGTGGATGGGGCTGGGCGCACACAAGGCCGTGGACAAGGCGCGCGGCAATGCAACCGAGGTGCAGGCACTGAACTGGCTCAAGCGCTTTGGCGCGCGCGCATGCCTGCTGAGCTGGCTGCCGGTGGTGGGCGACCCGCTGTGCGCGGTGGCCGGCTGGCTCAAGCTGCCGTTCTGGCAATGCCTGGCCTATATGGCAGTGGGCAAGTTTCTGCGCTATCTGGCGATGACCAGCGTGCTGCTGTATTTCATGCCTGGTCATCTGGCGATTTAGGTTGCCGGTCAGAGCCCTGCTGCAATGGGCTTTGGAGATAGACCCATGATGGGTCGATGCCTCCGATGCGCAGGGCGCCCGGGGGCTTGTGCACCCATGCGGGCCAGTCCCTACAAGAACGCGTGGCTGCTGGGAATCGACAAATCCGACATCTGCGAATCGCCCTTGGCAATCGGCTCCTCGACCACCACCTGGTTGCGCCCACCCTCCTTGGCCATGTACATGGCGGTGTCTGCCCGCGAGAAGAACTCCAGCACCGATTCGCCCAGCACATACTGCGTCACGCCGATGGAGACCGTCACGCGGCCCTTGAGCAGGCCCGTCCAGGCGTGCGACTCCACCTGGGCCCGGATGCGCTCACAGGTGTTGAGCGAGGGCAGCAGCGAGGTGGCCGGGAAGATCAGCAAGAACTCTTCCCCGCCGTACCGCCCAAACACATCACCGCCACGCACGCCCTGCTGCGCAATGCGGGCAAAGGTGCGCAACACCTCGTCGCCTCCGAGGTGGCCCAGCTCGTCGTTGATGCGTTTGAAGTGGTCGATGTCCAGCACGGCCAGGCACAACGGAATCCCGCTTTCATCAGCCAGCTGCTTTTGTTCTTCGAGCGCCGCCAGGATGTAGCGGCGGTTGAAGCAGCCCAGCAAGGTGTCGCGCTGCGCGTCTTCCTGGATGTTCTTGATCTTGCGGCTGGCCTGGTACAGGCTGCGGTACAGCCGCTGCACGCGGCCCATGAGGACGATGAACGCCGGCACCGATACGGCCAGCGCCAGCAGGTGCATCAGCTCCAGCCGCAACAGGGCGTCGTTGCCCTGCTCTGCATAGTGCGCAGCAATCACCGCCGCATAGGCGCACAACACAGCGGCCGTCAGCACCAGCAGCGTGCGCCGGGGCACGGTGAAAATGCCGTAGGCCACTGCCACGAACATGAACGGTGCCAACAGAATCTGCGTGACTGGCTCCAGATAAAACACCACCAGCATGCCGCCGATGGCCGTGGTCACAATGCCCAGCTTGAGATGCCTCAGCCTGAGCTTTCGTTGCAATCCCGAACGGAACACGGCACCGAACACGGCAAAGCCCGCAGCCGTGAGGCCAGCCAGTACCCACAACACCTGAGCCCCCACCACGCCCAGGGCGTAAAAACCTGCCAGGGCCAGCGCGTACAGCCCAATCAGCCCCGCCACGGCCCACCACTTGGACGAAGCGCTGCGTTCGCCCCGGGGGCCAAAGCCGTCCAGCGCGCGCCGTCCAGGTCGGACGGCCACCGACGAAGAATCGTCGAACTCCAGCACGGCATCGGTCAACGGGAAGGCATCCGTCGCCGAAAACAGGTTTTTGCGTCCAAAAAGCATGTGGTGGCGGGCTCAGGCCTGGAAGAGGAAGGAAAGGTGGCGCAGCAACACACATGCGGCACCCGTCAGACAAATCGCAGGATCTTACGCGTGGCTGACAAAATCGATCTGCGCGTTTTCCAGTAGCCCAGGCGACAACCGCCCACCCGCAGGCGTGCTATGTGAGCACCGCCCGCTGGCGCGCCCACCAGCCCTCCAGGCTGTACACCACCAGCGCCGCCCAGATCAGTACAAAGCCCACCAGACGCGCAGGCTGAAAGGCCTCGTTGTAAACCCAGACGCCCAGTGCAAACTGCAGGCTGGGGGAGATGTATTGCAGGATGCCCAGCGTGGACATGGGAATGCGCCGGGCACCGGCGGCAAACAGCAGCAAAGGCACGGCCGTCATGGGCCCGGCCAACAGCAGCCACCCCACCGTGGACAGGTCCCCTTGCACCAGAGCGCCCTGCCCTTGCCAGCTCCACCAGGCCAGCACCACGGCCGCCACCGGCGCCAGCATCAAGGTTTCCAGGGTGAGTCCCTCCAGCGCGCCCAACACCGCGACCTTGCGCAACAGGCCATAGAACCCGAAAGTCAGGGCCAGCACCAGCGCGATCCAGGGTAGTCGCCCTGCCTGCACTGCCAGCCACAGCACACCAGCCGCAGCAACCGCCACGGCCAGCCATTGCCCAGGCCGGGGGCGCTCGCGCAGGAACACGAAGCCCAGCGCCACATTCACCAGCGGCAAGATGAAATACCCCAGGCTCGCATCGACCACATGGTGGTTCTGCACGGCCCACACGTACGTCAACCAGTTGCCCGACAGCAGCACTGCCGACAGCGCAAAGGCCCCCAGCACACGCGGCTGGCGCACCACCGACGCCATCCATGCCCATTGCCTGCGCACCGCCAGCAGCCCCAGGACCACGGCCAGCGACCACAGCGTGCGGTGCATCACCACCTCCAGCGAGGGCACATCGGCCACCTGCTTGAAGTACAGCGGGAACAATCCCCAGGCGACATAGGCCAGGGCGGCGTAGAGGATTCCGGTATTCATGCGCAAAAAACCCAGAACGGGTGAATGGGTGGACAGCCACGGGATCGAACGCGGCATCGCCAGAAAAAATCCCTGCCAGCCCAAGGGCAGACAGGGATGGCGGGGAGCACGGCAGACCCACACGGGTCTGGGGGGTGGTCAGACGTTGAACAGGAAGTTCAGCACATCACCGTCCTTGACCACGTACTCCTTGCCTTCGGCGCGCATCTTGCCGGCATCCTTGGCCCCCTGCTCGCCCTTGTAGGCGATGAAGTCCTCAAAGGCGATGGTCTGCGCGCGGATGAAGCCGCGCTCGAAGTCGCCGTGGATCACGCCCGCCGCCTGGGGGGCGGTGTCGCCGATGTGGATGGTCCAGGCGCGCACTTCCTTCACGCCCGCCGTGAAGTAGGTCTGCAGGCCCAGCAGTTTGAAGGCGCCACGGATCAGGCGCGCGAGGCCTGGTTCGGTCTGGCCCATTTCGGCCAGGAACATGTCGCGGTCTTCGTCGCTCATCTCGGCCATCTCGGCTTCCATCTTGGCGCAGATGGCCACCACAGGGGCGTTCTGGCTGGCCGCGTAGTCCTTGAGGCGGTCCAGGAACGGGTTGTTCTCAAAACCGTCTTCGCTCACGTTGCCCACGAACATTGCGGGCTTGGCCGTGATCAAGCACAGGGACTTGAGCAGGGGCTGCTCTTCCTTGGTGATCTCGACCGAGCGGGCAGGCTTGCCTTCGTTGAGGGCAGCCTGGATGCGCGTGAGCAGCGCCACGAGCTTGGCAGCATCCTTGTCGTTGCCCGACTTGGCGGCCTTGGTGTAGCGGTTCAGGGCCTTCTCGACCGTACCTAGGTCGGCCAAGCACAGCTCGGTCTGGATCACTTCGATGTCGGAGATCGGGTCCACACGGCCTGCCACGTGGATCACGTTGTCGTCTTCAAAGCAGCGCACCACGTTGACGATGGCATCGGTTTCACGGATGTGGGCCAGGAACTGGTTGCCCAGGCCTTCCCCCTGGCTGGCGCCCGCCACCAAACCGGCAATGTCTACAAACTCGACGATGGCAGGGACGATGCGCTCTGGGTGGATGATCTCGGCCAGTTGCTGGAGGCGGGGGTCCGGCACTTCCACCACGCCCACATTGGGCTCGATGGTGCAGAAGGGATAGTTTTCGGCGGCAATACCAGCCTTGGTCAGCGCGTTGAAAAGGGTGGACTTGCCGACGTTGGGCAGGCCCACGATGCCGCATTGGAGGCTCATGGCAGGGCTTTCTGGTGTTCTGGAGACAAACCGCCGATTTTACGGGCCCGCCCAGCACCCGCTGCCGAGGGCCTGCATCAGGCCTTCATTCAAACCGCAAATCGGCGGCCATGCGTTGCCCCACGCGCAGCCACTGCCCCGCACCGCTGCGCACGATGGCGTTCATGCCAAAGGTGATGGCGCCGTCCAGCCGCTTGTCCTGGCGGTAGGTGCGCAGGGTGTCACCCACCGACGGATGGCTCTCAGCTGTGGCCGGGTCGATGTCAGGAATAGGGCATCGCGCGCAGGGCTTTACCGGCTGCAGGTGGACGTCGGCGGTGCCATCGCCCTCCACGTGAATCATGTCCACACGGTCTTCGTCGTGGGCATCCACTCCGGCCAAGACCACATTGGGCCGGAACCGCTCCATGCCGACGGAGGGATGCCCCTCGGCGGCAAGCCGCACATTAAGGTCCTGCAAGGAGGCCTCACTGGTCACCAGCAGCGGAAACCCGTCGGCAAACTGGTTGGGGACCTCCACGCCCCCCGTCCACTCCAGGCTGGACAGGCGCCGATGCTCTGGGTCAAACCGCACCAGGCGGCAAGGCTGCCCCAGAAAATCGCTGAACCACTGCGCCGCCACAGGGCCCATGTCCCACGCAGGGACCGTGTCGCGCCAGACGGTCACCGTGGCCGGCGCTTCCACCGCGTCGATCGCCACATGCAATGCCAGCATGCCCGGAGCCCGCAGCACCATTTCGTCGCTCTTGAGCTGGGGCCGGATCAGCGCCAGGCGGGGCAAGCTGCGCTGGGTGAGGAACATGCCCTGCGCATCCACCACCATCCAGGCGCGGTCCAGATCCAACCCGGTCTCGGTGAGCAGCGCCTGCTGCACCTCGATGCCCGCACAGGATTTGACAGGGTACACAAACAGCCGCGCAATGGTGCCGGACAGATCAGACTCGGAAGGGAAACTCACGCCGGGTGCTCCTGAAGAAGGGGGCCAGAAAGGCCAGACCGCAATTCTGCCCTCTCATCGCAGGGGGTAAGACCCCTCCTACAATGCCTCTCATGGCCCCAACCTTTGATATCTGTATTCGTGGCACCGGCATCGTGGGCCGAACTTTGGCCTTGTTGCTGGCACGGGAACGACTGAAGGTGGCCCTGGTGCCCGCCCCGGGCCCACACAGCGCGGCGACCGCCGACGTAAGGGCCTATGCCTTGAATGCAGCGTCCCGCAGCCTGCTCGAATCGCTGCGCAGCTGGCCCGATGCTGAACACGCCACCGCCGTCAAGCACATGCAGGTACAGGGTGATCAGGACGGCTGCGTGCATTTCGATGCCGCCCCCCAGGGGGTGGAAGCACTCGCCTGGATCGTGGATGTGCCGGCCCTGGAAGAGCGCCTGGCCCAGGCTGTGCGGTTTCAGCCCCTGGTGGAGGTGGTGGACAGCCCGGTGGCCGCGCCCCTGACCGTGGTGTGCGAAGGCCGCGCCAGCACCACCCGGGCCGAGTTTGGCGTGCGCTTTGACGTGACGCCCTATGCCCAGCACGCGATTGCCACGCGGGTGCGCTGCGAACACCCACATGGACAGGTGGCACGCCAGTGGCTTTCGCCCCAAGGCATTCTGGCTTTTTTGCCGCTGGAGGGCGCTCAGGGGAACTCTGTGGCCGTGGTGTGGTCCGTCCCTGAGGACCGGGTGTCCGCACTGATGGCCTTGCCTGCCGACGCTTTTGCGCAAGAGTTGCAGACGGCGAGCCAGCACACACTGGGCAACGTTCAACTCATTGCAGAGCGTGCCACGTGGCCGCTGCAACTGGCCAAGGCAGACCGCTGGTGCGGCGCTACCTCTACCGGAAATGCTGCACGAAGCTGGGTGCTCGCGGGCGATGCCGCCCACAACGTGCACCCGCTGGCAGGGCAAGGGCTGAATCTGGGGCTGGCTGATGTGGCAGCCCTGGCCGAGGTGCTGCGCACCCGCGACTACTGGCGCAGCGTGGCTGACTTGCGACTGCTGCGCCGCTATGAGCGGCAGCAAAAAGCAGCCCTGGCAGCGATGGGCTTGGCCACCGATGGATTGCAGCAACTGTTTGCGCGCCAGGAAGCCCCCTGGCAAGCCCTGCGCAATTGGGGCATGAAGGGCTTTGAACGCAGCGGCATGCTGAAAGATTTTGTGGCCCGCCAAGCCATGGGAATGCGCTGAACGCGCGAGTTTGATAAACAGGAATACGATGAAACTGACCACTGCTTTGCTGACCGTTGGGGCAGCCACCCTGAGCCTGAGCGCCACAGCGCAAGAGGACGCCATCCGCAAGGCATTGGCCCAACGTATTCCTCAGATGGACAAGATCGACGAAGTGCGCGCTACGCCCATGAAGGGGTTGTACGAGGTGCGCATCGGCACAGACCTGTTCTACACCGACGCCAAGGGCGACTATGTGATCCAGGGCGAACTCATCGACTCCAAGGCGCGCCGCAATCTGACCGAAGACCGCATCAATAAGCTGACAGCGGTCAACTTCTCCGCCCTGCCCCTGAAAGATGCCGTGACCATTGTGCGCGGCGACGGCAAGCGCAAGGTGGCCGTGTTCGAGGACCCGAACTGCGGTTACTGCAAACGCTTTGAGCGCGACCTGCAGCAAATCAACAATGTGACGGTGTATCTCTTCCTGTACCCCATCCTGAGTCCGGATTCGGCCGAAAAGTCGCGCAACATCTGGTGTTCCAAGGACCAGGCTACGGCGTGGCAAGACCAGATGGTGCGTGACAAGCCCGCACCGGCAGCCAGCTGCGACACCAGCGCACTGCAACGTAACCTGGCCTTTGGCAAGAAGTACAAGATCACCGGCACCCCCACCCTGATTTTTGCCAACGGCACACGCGTGCCCGGCGCCATCGGGGCCCAGGAGGTGGAAAAACGCCTGGCCGAAGCCGCCAGCGACACCACCACCGCTAATTAATAGCCGCTGAAAGCCCCCGACCGACGACTCCGCGCGGCCCTTGCGCGGCACATGCCATGCCCCTCTCCCGCCCAGCCTCTGCCGCAGACATTCACTACCGCGTCGAACCCACAGACCTGCACGCGCATCTGTTCACCGTGACGCTGACGGTGCAGCGGCCAGCGGCATCGCAAGAACTGTCTCTGCCGGTCTGGATCCCGGGCAGCTACCTGGTGCGGGAGTTCTCCAAGAATCTGCAAGCGCTGGCGGCTCGGCAAGGCCAACGCGCTTTGCAAATAGCCCAACTGGACAAGCACCGCTGGCAAGCGCAATGCACAGAGGGCAAGCCCTTGGTGCTGACCTATCAGGTGTGCGCCTACGACAGCTCCGTACGCACCGCCTGGCTGGACGCCTCACGCGGCTTTTTCAACGGCACCAGCCTGTGCCTGCGCGTGCGTGGGCAGGAGACGCGGTCCCACACCTTGGAGCTGGCACGCACGGCTGCCACGGCGACCTGGGCTGCCGCCACCGGTCTGCGGCCCCTGGATGCCGACAAACAAGGCTTTGGCCTGTATCTGGCGGCCGACTACGACGAGCTGGTGGATTGCCCGGTGGAGCTGGGCAACTTCTGGGTGGGGCGCTTCAAGGCCTGCGGCATTGCCCACCAGTTTGTGGTGGCGGGTGCGGCTCCGTCGTTCGACGGCAAGCGCTTGCTGGCCGACACGCAGAAAATTTGCGAAACCGCCATCCGCTTCTGGCACCGCGAAGGAAAAGCGCCTTTCAAACGCTACGTCTTCATGCTCAACGCCGTGGGAGACGGCTATGGCGGATTGGAACACCGCAACTCCACGGCGCTGATTTGCGGACGGCGTGACCTACCGCGCCAGGGCGAGGCGCGGGCCAGCGAGGGTTACACCACGCTGCTGGGACTCATCAGCCACGAATACTTTCACACCTGGAACGTCAAGCGCTTGCGGCCCGCCGAGTTCGCCGGCTACGACTATGCGCAGGAGAACTACACCGAGTTGCTGTGGTTCTTCGAGGGCTTCACCAGCTACTACGACGACCTGCTGCTGCGCCGCGCCGGGCTGCTGGACGACGCCACCTATCTCAAGCTCATCACCAAAACGATCAACCAGGTGCTGCAAACACCCGGCCGGTCGGTACAAAGTGTGGCCCAGGCCAGTTTTGACGCCTGGGTGAAGTACTACCGGCAGGACGAGAACACACCCAACACCACCGTCAGCTACTACACCAAAGGCTCGCTGGTGGCCCTGTGCCTGGACCTGGCTCTGCGGCGTGAGGGCAAAGCCACTTTGGACGATGTGATGCGTGCATTGTGGAAGCGCTGCGCGGGCGGGCCGATGACCGAAGCAGATCTGCGCGCCGTGCTCCACGACCTGGCCGGGCGGCCATTCGACAAGGAGCTGGCGCACTGGGTGCATAGCACTGCCGATCTGCCCCTGGAAGAGCTGCTGGCCGCCCACGGCGTGGCGCTCAAGGCCGACCGGCCGCAGCTGGCCCAGCGCCTGGGCCTGCGCGTAGCCGAGAACCACAGCGTGCAGATCAAGACCGTGCTGCGTGGCGGAGCCGCAGAGAAGGCAGGAATGTCTGCCGGCGACGAGTGGCTGGGCATAGAAGTGCAGGGCCAGGGCTGGCGCGTCAGCAAGCTCGACGACGTCACTTTCTACGCGGGAACCCACACCACCCTGCAGGCCCTGGTGGCACGCGACGGGCGGCTGCTGCGCCTGCCCTTGGAAATGCCGCCAATCCAGCCGACTGGAGCCCCTGCCAAGGGCCGACGCAGCACCGCAGCCCCATCCACGGCACCAGACACCATCAGCCTGACGGTGACAGACGCCGCCGCGCTGGGACGCTGGCTGACCTGACGTCAGCAAAGCCCCACTGCCTTGGGTATATTGCTGCAGCTTTCATAACCAACCATAACCCCCAGGAGATTTCATGGCTTACGAAACCATCGAGGTGCGCGTTGAAGCGGACAAGGTCGGCATAATCACCCTCAACAGGCCCAAGCAACTCAATGCGCTGAACGACCAACTCATGAATGAACTGGGCGCTGCCCTCAAGGCCTTCGATGCGGACGAAAAGATCGGCTGCATGATCGTCACCGGCAGCGAAAAGGCTTTTGCGGCGGGCGCGGACATTGGTGCCATGGCCAAGTACAGCTTTGCTGACACCTACAAGGGCGACTACATCACCCGCAACTGGGAGACCATCCGCTCCATCCGCAAGCCCGTCATTGCAGCCGTCAGCGGCTTTGCACTGGGCGGCGGCTGCGAGCTGGCCATGATGTGCGACTTCATCATCGCTGCGGACAATGCCAAGTTCGGCCAGCCCGAGATCAAGCTGGGCGTGATCCCTGGTGCCGGTGGCACGCAGCGCCTGCCCCGCGCTGTGGGCAAGTCCAAGGCCATGGACATGGCACTGACAGGCCGCATGATGGACGCGACCGAAGCTGAGCGCGCTGGGCTGGTCAGCCGCGTAGTGGCTTACGACAAGCTCATGGACGAAGCGCTGGGCGCTGCCATCATCATTGCCGGCTTCTCGCAGATTGCCGTCATGGCGGCCAAGGAATCGGTCAACCGTGCCTTCGAGGGCACGCTTGCCGACGGCGTGATGTTCGAGCGCCGCCTGTTCCACGCGCTGTTTGCCACCCAAGACCAGAAGGAAGGCATGGACGCGTTCATGAACAAACGCACGGCAAACTTCACACACCAATAATTTTTGTTCTATAATCTTGGTCTGCGGTCGTATAGCTCAGTTGGTTAGAGCGCAGCATTCATAATGCTGATGTCGGTGGTTCAAGTCCACCTACGACCACCAAATACAAAAACCCACAGTGAGGCCACCCACTGTGGGTTTTTTCTTTCAGGCAAGCCCAAGAACCCGCTCCAGTGACCATTGATGCACGGGCCGCTTGACTTGTCCGAGGGATGTGCCACGCTGGCAACCCCCTTCTAAAATTGTGCCTTCAGCCCCTGGATGTAAACCATGAACCGCTGCACCACACGCTCTTCCGGCCCAGCCCCCTCCCGTCGGGCACCTCGATATTTCCATGCTGCTGTGCTGGCAGTGATGGCCAGCACAGCCCTCTGCGCCGTAGCACCCGCCTCGGCCCAGACCCAGCCCGGCCTGGGTCTTTCACGCCCGTTCCCAGAGGCCGCACTGCGTGGCACGCTGAGCATCAACACCGCGTACGAAGCCACACTCAATGGGAAGACCATCCGCATGGCCCCGGGCATGCGGCTGTTCAGCCCCCAGAACACCCTGGTCATGGCACACACCGTGCTGGGCCAGACCTTCAAGGTCAACTACGTGCTGGAGAACAGCACCGGCATGCTGCACGCCGCCTGGATCCTGACCGAAGGCGAGGCTGCGCAGCCCCGCAAGGGCAGCGACGCCGTCATCACCAACATCACGACCAGCTCGGGCGCCGCGCTGAAGTAACCCTTCAGCGGCGCTGCTGCCAGGCCCCTGCGCCACAGCCCCTTCACAGTCTCCGCGCCATGCCGGGCGCGGTGTTTGCTTGCTATTTGCGAAATTGCCATGGCCAAAAAAGTCTTCATCAAAACCTTCGGCTGCCAGATGAACGAGTACGACTCGGACAAGATGGCCGACGTGCTCAACGCCGCCCAAGGCTACGAGCCTACTCAGAACGTGGACGAGGCCGACCTCATCCTCTTCAACACCTGCTCGGTGCGCGAAAAGGCGCAAGAAAAGGTCTTCAGCGACCTGGGCCGCATCAAGCACCTGAAGGCGCGCGGCGTGAAGATTGGCGTGGGCGGCTGCGTGGCCAGCCAGGAAGGCGCCGAGATCATCAAGCGCGCCCCGTATGTGGACGTGGTGTTTGGCCCGCAAACCCTGCACCGCCTGCCCGAGATGCTCAACCAGCGCGAGCAGCTCGATAAGCCACAGGTGGACATCAGCTTCCCCGAGATTGAAAAGTTCGACCACCTGCCGCCTGCCCGCGTGGAGGGCGCCTCGGCCTTTGTGTCGATCATGGAAGGCTGCAGCAAATACTGCAGCTACTGCGTGGTGCCCTACACCCGTGGCGAAGAAGTGAGCCGCCCGTTTGACGATGTGCTGGTCGAAGTGGCGGGCCTGGCCGACCAGGGCGTGAAGGAAATCACCCTGCTGGGCCAGAACGTGAACGCCTACCTGGGCAAGATGGGCGGCACGGCCGAAATTGCCGACTTTGCGCTGCTGCTCGAATACGTGTCGGACATTCCCGGCATCGAGCGCATCCGCTACACCACCAGCCACCCCAACGAGTTCACGCCCCGGCTGATCGAGGCCTATGCCAAGCTGCCCAAGCTGGCCAGCCACCTGCACCTGCCCGTGCAGCACGGCAGCGACCGCATTCTGATGGCCATGAAGCGCGGCTACACCGCCATGGAATACAAGAGCACGGTGCGCAAGCTGCGCGCCATCCGCCCCGATCTGGCCATGAGCAGCGACTTCATCGTGGGCTTCCCCGGCGAGACGGAAGACGACTTCAACAAGATGATGAAGCTGATCGACGACATCCACTTCGACAACAGCTTCAGCTTCATCTTCAGCCCCCGCCCTGGCACGCCTGCTGCGGGTCTGCACGACGACACGCCGCACGATGTGAAGCTGCGCCGCCTGCAGCACCTGCAGGGCGTGATCAACGCCAACATCAAGTCCATCAGCGAAAGCCGCGTGGGCACGGTGCAGCGCATTCTGGTGGAGGGCGCCTCCAAGCGCGATGCGGGCGAGCTGATGGGCCGCACCGAATGCAACCGGGTGGTCAACTTTGCCGGGCAGCCCCGCCTGGTGGGGCAGATGGTGGATGTGACCATCACCGAAGCGAAGGCTTACACCCTGCGGGGCGAGGTGCTGACGCACGAAACCGCCGCACTGGCCGGCTGACGCGCGGGTACCGACACCCCGCACGCCCCGCGCCCTTTTGGCTGCAATGCCCACGCCCAGCACACCGCCCACGGCACCGCCACCCGCCGAAGGCTTGTTGCATGGCCTCTCCTTCCAGCAACTGTTGCTGCTGGCGTTCGCGCTGATTGCCGGCTTGCTGGGGGTCAGCTCGCTGCGGGCTTTGCACACGCTGGAGCAGCTCATGGTGCTCAGCCGCCACGGCACAGCCGAGGCCACTGCGCTGACTGCAGCCGCACAGGGCCTGAACCAGCGCGGCCAAGCCCTGGAGCGCTCAGCGCGGCAGTCCCTGGTGCTGCGGGATGCCCCCTTGCGCCGCAGCTTCGACGACATGGCGGTCGAAGCCCTCACGGTGCTCAACCATTTGCAGGCCGCAGGCCTGCCCGTTGCGCAGACCCAGGCGTGGCGCACCCACCTCGATGCCGTCAAAGCCCTGCTGGACGCACCGCCGGACCGCGCTCTGGACAACGAACGCCTGGTTGCCGAAGAGTTTGTGGCCCTGGAGACCTTGCACGGCACCATGGTGCAGACGGTGCAGGACCTCAACACCCAACGCAACAACGCGCTGCAGGACGAGGTGGAGCAAAGCCGCCGCAGCGTGACGCACCAGGTGGTGGGCGCGATTGTGCTGGCGCTGGTGCTGGCGTTGTCGCTGGGCATCTGGCTCGCGCGGCCATTCAAGCGGCTGGAGAGTGCGATCCGTCAGCTGGGCGAAAACCAGCTGGACGAGCCGGTGCTGATCTCCGGCCCGGACGACGTGCGCCGGCTGGGCCAGCAACTGGAATGGCTGAGGCTGCGGCTGCTGGAGCTGGACGCCGACAAGGCGCGTTTCCTGCGCCATGTGTCCCACGAACTCAAGACACCGCTGGCCGCGCTGCGCGAGGGCGTAGCACTGCTGCAGGACGGCGTGACGGGCGAACTCACCGCAGGCCAGCGCGAGGTAGCACAAATCCTGCACCACAACACGCTGCAGCTGCAGGGTGAGATCGAGGCCCTGCTGCGCTTCAATGCCGCCGCTTTTGAGGCTCGCCAGCTGCAGCGCCGCGACACCGATCTGCTGGCTCTGCTGGAGGCCCAGGTCGAGGCCCAGCGGCTGCAGTGGCAGGCCAAGGGCCTGACTGTGCGGGTAGAGGGGCCGCCCGTGCGCATGCCCGTTGACGCCGACAAGATCACCTCCGCCGTCAGCAATCTGCTGTCCAACGCCATCCGCTTTTCACCGCCCCGAGGCACGGTGCGGCTGGTGCTCTCGCAACCTCCCGGTCATGTGCGTCTGGACGTCTTTGACCAAGGCCCCGGCGTGGACCGGGTGGACCGTGACCGCGTGTTTGAACCCTTTTACCGGGGTGTTCGCCAACCGGACGATGCCGTGCGCGGCACCGGCATCGGTCTGTCCATCGTGCAGGAATATGTGCAGGCCCATGGCGGCAGCGTGCGCCTGGTGGACGAAGGCGCACACTCCTTCTTTCGCATCGAACTTCCCCATGCCGCCTAGCAGTCACACCCTTTCCTCCCACGCCCTGAGATGGCCGCTGCTTGCGCTGTGCGCCGTGCTGGCGGGCTGTGCCACCACCACGCCCCCACCCGCCCCCGCCCAGAAGCCACCGGCCGCGATGATCATTGCCGTGCCCGTGGCCCCGACGGTGGAAGTGGGCCCTGCCGAAGCAAGGAGCACCGATGCGGACACCAACCACACCCCCGTCGCGCTGCTGCTGGCCCAGACGGACCGTGTGCTCAAGCTGCCCCCTGCCGAACTCACCAAGGAGATAGCCCGGCTGGGCGAAGCGGAGGACGCCACCCCCGACACACCGCTGCTGCTGGCCACGGCCTTGGCGCAAACCCGCCAGGCCGTGGACACCGCCCGCGCACTGGGTCTGGTGCAGCGTGTGCTGGGCAACACCAGCCCCGCAGCGCAGCCCCTGCACCCCCTGGCCCGGCTGCTGGAGGCCCGACTGCTGCAACAACGCCGGCTGGAGGACCAGCTCGATCGCCAGACCCAACAACTGCGCGACACGCAACGCCGCAACGACCAGCTCAGCGAACGCCTGGAAGCTGTGCGCGCCATCGAACGCAGCCTGAGCACCCGCCCAGCGCCCGCCGCATCTCAGTCCGCCCCAGCGGTGGGCAACGGATCCGCGCCACGGCCCGCCCCCTGACCATTTCCCCCGCCATGGACTCCTCTGCCCCCCACCGTGCCGCCCCTCCCGCCCGCATCCTG
Organism: Acidovorax sp. DMC1; assembly: GCF_056314325.1. Lineage (NCBI taxonomy): Bacteria > Pseudomonadati > Pseudomonadota > Betaproteobacteria > Burkholderiales > Comamonadaceae > Acidovorax > Acidovorax sp. DMC1. Next base: position 217,572 of record NZ_JBQUYO010000004.1, read on the forward strand.
GTGGTGGACGACGACGCCGACATGCTGCGGCTGCTGTCGCTGCGCCTGAAAGCCGCCGGGCACGACGTGGTGGCCGTGGGCTCTGCCGAAGCGGCACTGGCGCAGTTGGACATTGCGCGCCCGCAGCTGGTGCTGAGCGATGTGCGTCTGCCCGGGCGCGACGGCCTGGCCCTGTTTGACGAAGTGCGCGCCCGCCACCCCTCTCTGCCCGTGATCCTGCTGACCGCACACGGCACCATTCCCGACGCCGTCGAGGCCACATCGCGCGGGGTGTTCACCTACCTGACCAAGCCCTACGACGGCAAAGAGCTGCTGGAGAAGATCGCACAGGCGCTGGCGCTCAGCGCCCCTGCCGTAGCGCAGCCGCATGCCAACGAGGACTGGCGGGCAGAGATCGTGAGCCGGTCGCACCGCATGACAGACCTGTTGTCCGAGGCGTACATGGTCGCCCAGTCCGACGCCAGCGTGCTGCTGCGCGGCGACAGCGGCTCGGGCAAGGAGCTGCTGGCACGCGCCATCCACCGGGCGAGCCCGCGCGCGGCCCGCCCGTTTGTGGCGGTCAACTGCGGCGCCATCCCCGAGGCGCTGCTGGAGTCCGAGCTGTTCGGCCACGTCAAGGGCGCCTTCACCGATGCGGTGAGCAACCACAAGGGGCTGTTCCAGGCGGCGGACGGCGGCACCCTGCTGCTGGACGAGATTGGCGACATGCCCCCCGCCCTGCAGGTCAAGCTGCTGCGGGTGTTACAGGAGCGCGCTGTGCGCCCCGTGGGTGCCAGCCAGGCCACGCCCATCGACGTGCGCATCATCTCGGCCACGCACCGGGACCTGGAGGCCGCCATGGCCAGCGCGCAGTTCCGCGAGGACCTGTATTACCGGCTGAACGTGGTGTCGCTGGTGCTGCCCACCCTGGCCGAGCGGCGCGAGGACATTGCGCTGCTGGCCAACCACTTTCTGGACCGGCTGTCCCGCAAATACGACAAGCGCCTGTCCGGCTTTGCGCCCGAGGCGCTCAAGGCACTGACCACCGCCGCCTGGCCGGGCAACGTGCGCCAGCTCTACAACGTGGTTGAGCAGGTGTGCGCCCTGTCCACCACCCCCCTGGTCCCGCTGACCCTGGTGCAGCGCGCGCTGCGCACCCCGTCCACCCAGGTGCTGAGCTTTGCGGAGGCCCGCCAGCGTTTCGAGCGCGAGTACCTGGTGGGACTGCTCAAGATGACCGACGGCAATGTGGCCGATGCGGCGCGGCTGGCGCAACGCAACCGCACCGAGTTCTACCGCCTGCTGCAAAAGCACGCGCTGACGCCGGGACAGTTCAAGCAGGATGCAGGCGATGCGGACGATGTCGTGGATGAGCGACACGAGTAAGTCATTGATTTACAGGGTGTTTTGATCAAAGTACCCACCCCTTGTCGCCATCTGGCGACAAAAAGCAGGGGCTGATCAGTGCCCGCAGGCCATTGCACAACTGCTTACACGCAGAGGCCACTCCAACCCATTGATTTCAAAGCATTTTTTGCAGCTGGCACAGGGTTTGCCCTATGCCTGGCATGCACGCAGTTCTTCCCTCCTTTTTTAGACAGATCGGCAGGCGCGCAGGGCCCGCAATGGCCCTGGCCACCGCCCTGCTGGCCGGCGGCGCGCACGCACAGGGCTTTGACTTCGAGAGCGTGACCCGCCTCGCCCGCGAACGCGCCAGCCAACCCTACCGGCCCGTGAGCGACAGGCTCCCGGCCGACCTCGCAAAGCTCAACTACGACCAGGTGCGCGACATCCGCTGGCGCCCTGATCGCGCCCTGTGGCGGGCCGAGAAGCTGCCTTACGAGGCCATGTTCTTCCATCTGGGGCTGTACCAGAAAGAGCCGGTGCTGATCAACGAGGTGACGCCCCAGGGCGTGCGCCACATCCCCTACAGCCGCGCGGACTTTGACTACGGCAAGAACCAGCTGCGGCCCGAGGCCTGGGGCGACCTGGGCTTTGCAGGCTTTCGTCTGCACAACCACCTGAACTCCAGCGCCTACAAGGACGAACTGGTGGTCTTCCAGGGTGCGAGCTACTTCCGCGCGCTGGGCCAAGGCCAGCAGTACGGCCTGTCGGCGCGCGGGCTGGCCATTGACACCGTGGGCGGCCGGGGCGAGGAATTCCCCCGCTTCACCGAGTTCTGGCTGGTGCGGCCCGACCCGCTGTCCACCCAGGTCACGGTGTACGCACTGCTCGACTCGCCACGCGCCACGGGCGCCTACCGCTTCGACATCCAGCCCGGCGCGCAGACCACCACCACGGTGCGCAGCCGCATTTTTGTGCGCGCCGCCTCGGGCACCCCACCCATCGCCACGCTGGGCGTTGCGCCGCTGACCAGCATGTTCTTCTTCGGCGAGAACCAGCCACGCAAGGAGGACTTCCGCCCCGAAGTGCATGACTCCGACGGCCTCATGGTGGCCACGGGCGAAGGCGAATGGCTGTGGCGCCCGCTGCAGAACCCCCGGCAAACACTGGTCACCTCGTTCGCCACAAAGAACCCCAAGGGCTTTGGCCTGATGCAGCGCGACCGCCAGTGGGCGAGCTACGAGGACGTGGAAGCCCGCTACGAGCGCCGCCCCAGCGCCTGGGTCCGTCCCCTGCACGACTGGGGCGCGGGCCGTGTGGAGCTGGTGCAGCTGAATACGCCCGACGAGACGCACGACAACATCGTGGCGTACTGGGTGCCCGCACAGATGCCCGCCCCCGGCCAGCCGCTGGAATTTGCCTATGAGCTCAGCTGGCAAGGCGACGAACAGCAGCGCCCGCCCGGCGCCTGGGCCACCCAGTCGCGCCGTGGCATGGGCTACACCAAGCTGTCGGCCCAGGCTCTGCGCCAGCAGGTTCAGTACGTGGTCGATTTCGAGGGCCCGGCTCTCAAGGCCCTGCCTGCGGAGGCCTCCCTCAAGGCCGTTGTGACCAGCGATGCCAACGGCAAGGTGCTGGAAAACATTGCCTACCGCAACCCCGCCACCGGCGGTTGGCGCATGACCGTTCGCATCCAGCGCCTGCAGGCTGACCGGCCCATCGAGCTGCGCGCTTTTCTCCAACACGACAACCACGCTGTGAGTGAAACATGGACGCACATCAGTCTTCCCGAGTAAGCCCTCATGACCCCCACGGCACCCACGCATCCACCGGCCCTGCCGTGGTCGCGCGGCGCGGTGTGGCTTACCCCCGGCCAACCCTCAACCGACGCAGCACACTGCGCGAGGAGCGCCACCCCAATGCGGTGACGGCACCGCCCCTGCACCGTGGCTCCATGGTGCCCCTGCCCTGGCGCGGCTTCTGGAACAGCGTGGGCACTGCCGTGCTGATGCGCCTGACGGGCCGTACATCCCCACCACCCGCACCGGCCACGGCGGCACAAGCCCGCGCTGAATCCACCGCCGCCTGGCAAGGCGCAGCGCAGCGCCGCCGCTGGACGTTTGCGCTGCTCACCGTGCTGACGACCGCCTTGGCCAGCACCCTGTTTGCCAGCGTGCAGCCCGACTACGAAAACGCGTGGCTGAGCTACGGCCAGATCGCGCTGTTTGCCCTGCTGTCCGCCTGGGTGGTGACCGGCTTTTTGACCGGGCTGATGGGCTTTTGGGTGATGCTGCGCGGCGACCGGCATGCGCTCTCGGCACGTAGCGTGGCTGGGCACACCCTGGCGCCAGCCGCCCGCACCGCCATCATCATGCCGATCTGCAACGAAGACGTGGCCACCGTATTTGCCGGGCTGCGGGCCACTTGCGAGTCGGTGGCCGCCACCGGCCACGGCACCACGTTCGACGTGTTTGTGCTCTCCGACAGCAACGACCCCGCCATTGCCCGCGCCGAGCGCGCTGCCTGGGAAGACCTGCGCAACGCCCTGGCGCAGCACAGCCAGCAGCCCCAGGTGCAGGTGTACTACCGCCTGCGCACGCGCCGCACGCACCGCAAGGCAGGCAACGTGGCCGACTTCTGCCGCCGCTGGGGCAAGGACTACCGCTACATGGTGGTGCTGGACGCCGACAGCGTGATGAGCGGCGACTGCATCGTCTCGATGGCCAAGCTGATGGAAGCCCACCCCACGGCCGGCATCATCCAGACCGCCACGCAGGCCATCGGCCATGTCACGCTGCATGCCCGCGCGCAGCAGTTTGCGTCGCGCGTCACCGGCCGCCTGTTCACGCTGGGCATGCAGTACTGGCAACTGGGCGAATCGCACTACTGGGGCCACAACGCCATCATCCGCGTGGCGCCCTTCATGCAGCACTGCGCGCTGGCGCCCATCCAGGGCACGGGTGGTCTGTCTGGCGGCATCATGTCGCACGACTTTGTGGAGGCCGCACTGATGCGCCGCGCGGGCTACCACGTGTGGCTGGTGGCCGACCTGATCGGCAGCTACGAGCAGCAGCCGCCCGACCTGCTGGCCGAACTGCAGCGCGACCGCCGCTGGTGCCAGGGCAACCTGCAAAACGCACGCCTGATGGCCGAGCCCGGCATCCACCCCGTGCACCGCTCCATGTTCATCACCGGCGCCATGGCTTATCTGTCTGCGCCGCTGTGGCTGGCCTTCCTCACGCTGGGCACGGCCCTGTGGCTGTCGGGCGCCAAGCTGGTGGCGGACTGGCACATCCTGCCCGCCGAGCTGCTGGCGCTGTGGGCCTGGACCCTGTGCCTGCTGTTCCTGCCTCGCATCCTGGGCGTCACAGCCGTGTTCATGCGCCGCGAGCAAAAGCAGTACGGCGGCGCTTTCAGCCTGCTCAAGAGCGCCGTGCTGGAGAGCGTCATGGCCATCCTGCAGGCGCCCGTTCGCATGCTGGCGCATTCGCTGTTCGTGCTGATCGCATTGACCGGACTGAAGCTGGAGTGGAAGTCGCCCCCGCGCGAGGCCCATGCCGTGCCCTGGCGCCACGCCGTGCGCCAGCTGGCCCCCATGAGCGCCGTGATCGCCCTGCTTGCGGCGGGCGTGGCGCTGATCGACAGCAGCGCGCTGTTGTGGCTGATGCCCGTGGGCTTGCCGCTGGCACTGGCGATTCCGCTGGCGGTGTGGACCAGCCAGATCGCTCTGGGCCGTGCGCTGCGTGCCCAGCGGCTGCTGCTGATTCCTGAGGAGTCGTGGTCGCCCCCGGTGCTGCGCCGCGCCTGGCTGCACGCCGGGCGCATGGGAAGGCCCATGGCCTTGCAAACTGCCTGAGGTGCCAGACCGAACCACCGCCCCCAGCCGGACGGGCCATAAAAAAAGCCGACACATGTCGGCTTTTTTTACTCCTATTTTTATAGCAACTCAGGCATATGGTTGTAGCGCCTGGTGCCAAAAAGGCTTGAAAACCTTTCAGAAAGGCATCTTGGGCATGCCTCCGCCGCCCATGCCCTTCATGCCGCCCATGCGCTTCATCATCTTCATCAGGCCGCCGCCCTTCATCTTCTTCATCATGCCCTGCATCTGTTCGAACTCCTTGAGCAGGCGGTTGACCTCCTGCACATGCACGCCCGCGCCGTTGGCGATGCGCTTCTTGCGTGTGGCCTTGATGAGTTCGGGCTTGCGGCGCTCCAGGGGCGTCATGCTCTGGATGATGCCTTCCTTGCGCTTGATGTCTTTTTCGGCTTTGTCCATGTCCAGCGAACCGGCCTTGGCGGTGAGCTGAGAGGGCAGCTTGTCCATCAGGCTGGACAGTCCGCCCATCTGCTTCATCTGCTGGATCTGCGAGAGAAAGTCGTTCAGGTCGAACCCGTCACCGCTCTTGACCTTGGCCGCCAGCTTTTGTGCGGCCTCCATGTCCACCCCGGCGGTGACCTGCTCCACCAGCGCCACGATGTCGCCCATGCCCAGGATACGGCCCGCATGGCGTTCGGCATCGAACACTTCCAGCCCGTCGATCTTCTCCGAGACACCCGCAAACTTGATGGGCGCCCCCGTGATCTGGCGCACGGACAGCGCGGCACCACCACGCGAGTCGCCGTCCAGCTTGGTGAGCACGATGCCGGTGAGGGGCAGCGCTTCCTTGAAGGCCTTGGCCGTGTTGATGGCGTCCTGGCCCTGCATGGCATCCACCACGAACAGGGTCTCGACGGGGTTGATCGCGGCGTGCAGGTCCTTGATTTCCTTCATCAAGGCTTCGTCGATGGCCAGGCGGCCGGCCGTATCGACCAGCAGCACGTCAAAGTAGTGCTTCTTGGCGTAGTCCAGGGCAGCGCGGGCGATGTCGAGCGGCTTCTGGTCGGGCGTGCTGGGGAACCATTCGGCACCGGCCTGCTTGGTCACGGTCTTGAGCTGCTCGATGGCCGCCGGGCGGTACACGTCGCCCGACACGGTCAGCACCTTCTTCTTGCGCTTTTCGATCAGGTGCTTAGCCAGCTTGGCCGTGGTGGTGGTCTTGCCCGCACCTTGCAGGCCGGCCATCAGGATCACGGCAGGCGGCTGGGCGGCCAGATTGATGTCGGCCACGCCCTCGCCCATGGTGGCGGCCAGTTCGCGGTTGACGATGCTGACCAACGTCTGCCCGGGCTTGAGCGAGCCCAGCACCTCCTGGCCCAGGGCCTTTTCCTTCACGCGGGCGATGAAGTCGCGCACCACGGGCAGGGCCACGTCGGCTTCGAGCAGCGCCATGCGCACTTCGCGCAGCATGTCCTGCACGTTGGATTCGGTGATGCGGGCCTGGCCACGCATCTCCTTGACGAGGCGCGTGAGTTTGTCGGTAAGGGCGGAGGCCATAGGGGTGTTTCCGGTATTGGCTGCGCGCCGTCAACAAGGGCGTTGCGTGCGCAGCCCCGCCAGGGCGCTGGCGGTGGGCGAAAGGCTAAACTGTGCCCATGATTTTAACGAGTAGCTCCCCCGTCAGTTGGCTGCTGGCCCTGGCCGCTGCTGTGGCCTATGCCGTACCGGCTGCTGCAGCCTCCCGCCTGGGGGCTGCAGCAGCACGCAATGCACTGCTGGTCGCGTGGTTGCTGCACGGCGCCGTGCTGGTCTGGGGCCTGTGGGGCGATGCGCCCCGGTTCGGTTTTGCGCCCGCGCTGTCGATGACCGCCTGGCTGGTGCTCACGGTCTATGCCGTGGAACGGCAGTTGTTTCCACAAATGCAGTCACGCTGGGTACTGGCAGGGCTGGGCGCGGCCGCCATCGTGCTGGCGATGCTGTTCCCCGGGCAGCCGCTGCACGTGACCGCATCTGCCTGGCTGCCTTTGCACCTGGCGCTGGGCATTGCGTGTTATGGCCTGTTTGCAGCGGCGGTGGTGCACGCCTGGCTCATGACACGCGCCGAACGCCACATCCGGCAGGCTGAAGACCCGCACAGCGGCATCCCGCTGCTGACGCTGGAGCGGCTGACCTTCCGGTTCGTGACGGCGGGGTTTGTACTGCTCACCGCCACCTTGCTGGCCGGTTGGCTGTTTGGCGAGACGCTGTATGGCCGGGCCTGGCGGTGGGACCACAAGGCCGTGTTCTCGATGCTCTCGTGGCTGACCTTTGCCACGTTGCTGCTGGGCCGTGCCCGCTTTGGCTGGCGGGGCCGCAATGCGGTGCGTGTGTTGTATGCGGGCTCGGCCCTGTTGCTGCTGGCCTATGTGGGCTCGCGTTTTGTATTGGAAGTTGTTCTGGGCCGCAGCGCATGAAGTACCTGGTCTTGTTGGTCGTCATCGCGGTGGCCGTAGGTATCTGGCGCAGCCGCCGCGCCCCTGATGCGGCGGCGCCCAAAGCGCCCCCCATGCCGCCTGCCCTGCCGCAGGACATGCTGGCCTGCGCGCACTGCGGTGTGCACATCCCGCAGGCAGAAGCCCTGATGCTGGGCAGTCAGGCCTATTGCAGCGCCGAGCACCGGCGCATGGGCCAGGCCTGAGCGACGCCTTGCCGTTGTGACCATGCAAGCAGCGCCCGCAGGCCCACTGCCGCCTTCCGCAGACGCCCCCTTCGCAAGGCTGTGGCTCGGTTTTCTGACGGGCCGCGTCATGGTGGCCCTGGCACTTTTGGTGCTGCAGGGGGCCGGGCAGCTGATCAATCAAGCGGCGGCGCCCTCCGTGCTCGCAGTCTGCGTGGCCTATCTCGTGGCGACCGTGGTGCTGCGGGTGCTGTCGCGCAACGCCCCGCCGTCGCCCAGCGCCGGCCCGCAGTGGCTGCCCTCCATTGGTGTGGACCTGGCGGCGATCACTGCGCTGCAGTTGCTGCATGCGGGCACCATGAACTACACGCCCCTGTTTGGCCTGCCCATCCTGATCGCAGCGGTCATGGGCACGCTGACCCTGGCCCTGGGCACCACCGCCGCAGTCACGCTGCTGCTGCTGGGCTGGGCCTGGTGGGTGGGCCAGTACAGCACGGGCGACGAGGGCCAGCGCTACCTGCAAAGTGCGCTGACCGGCACAGGCTACTTCATCGTGAGCTATCTGGTGCACCAGCTGGCCACCCGCCTGGCGCGCGAACAGGAAGTGGCGCAACAAAGCCAGATCGCGGCGCGCGTGCAAACGCAGGTCAGTGCACTGGTCATCCAGAACCTGACCGACGGGGTGCTGGTGGTGGACGAGACCGATGTGGTGCGCATTGCCAACCCCGCAGGGCTGCAGCTGTTGGGTGGCGTGGCACTGACCGAGTTGCCGTTTGCCCTGACCTCCACCGCGCCGTGGCACCCCCTGGTGATTTTGGCGCGGCGCACCTTCCGTCACGAACAGCCCCAGACGGCCGATGTTGATCTGCTGCACGAAGGCCAGAGCCCCACCGGCCTGCATGTGCGCACCTGGCTCACGTCCACCCGCAATGCGGCCTTGCAGACGCACTCCGAGCGGCTGTGCGTGATGTTCCTGCACGATCTGCGGGAAATGGAAGCGCGGCTGCGCACCGAAAAACTCGCGGCCATGGGCCGCATGTCTGCCGCTGTGGCCCACGAAATCCGCAACCCACTGGCCGCCATCGTGCAGGCCAATGCCCTGCTGGAAGAAGACCTGCACGAGCCAGCACAAAAGCGCCTGGCGCACATGGTGCAGCAGAACGCCGACCGCTTGGCACGCATTGCCGAAGAGGTGCTGGACATTGCCCGCGTGCAGCACCAGATCAGCCACGCCCCCGCCTCCACCGTGGTGCTGGACGAAACCGTCGCCCAGATCTGGAACGACTGGCAGGCCCAGGACCCCGCGCGGCGGCGCGCCATGGTGTCGCTGGATACCGGTGCCACCCAGGTGGAGTTTGACGCCGAGCACCTGCGCCGCGTTCTGGTCAACCTACTGGACAACGCCCTGCGCTACATGGGCCCGGAGCCCGACTCGCTATCGGTGACCACGCGCAACACGCCCGCTGGCCAAGTCAGCCTGCAGGTGTGGAGCGACGGAGCGCCCATGGACAAATCCGTGGAGCGGCATCTGTTCGAGCCCTTCTTCTCGTCCGAGAGCCGCTCCAGCGGCCTGGGCCTCTATATTTGCCGGGAGCTGTGCCAGCGCCATGGCGCCTCCATCAGCTACCAGCGCCTGAACCGCACCACCGCACGCGGAGACATCGGAGGCAACGCCTTCACCGTGGGCTTCCGCCGCACGACCCGCCCTGCCGACAATGCTACCTTGTTTGACACTATCGTGGTCTGACTGCAGCCTCCATGAACGCCCCTGCCGCCTCCATCCTTGTCGTTGACGACGAACCCGATCTGCGCACCCTGTACGAGCTCACCTTGCTGCGTGAGGGCTACCGGGTCGAGACTGCGTCCAACGTGCAGGAGGCCCGCGAGCAGCTCAAGGCCCAGCGTTTTGACGCGGTGATCACCGACATGCGGCTGCCCGACGGGTTTGGCATGGAGCTGCTGCAGGACCTGCGCGACCAGCAGCGCCGGGAGCGCTGCGTGGTCATGACCGCCTACGGATCGGCAGAAAACGCGGTCGAGGCGCTGCGCGCCGGGGCCTTCGATTACCTCACCAAGCCCGTGGACCTCAAGCAGTTCCGCTCGGTGGTGGCCTCGGCCATCCAGGGCACCGGCGGAGTCCCCCCTCCGCGTGCGGCACGCAGCAACGGCTCCAGCCGGTCTGCCAATGCGGCGGCGGCCAGCGAATTCGGCAGTGCCAACGCCGCCCTGGATCGCCTGGTGGGCGAGTCCGACGCCATCCGCAACGTCAAACAGCGCGTGGCCAAGGTGTCGCGTGGCATGGCGCCCGTGCTGATCCATGGCGAGTCGGGCACCGGCAAGGAGTTGGTGGCCCAGGCCTTGCACGCCAGCAGCCAGCGCGCGGATGGCCCCCTGGTCGCCGTGAACTGCGGAGCCATCCCTGAAAACCTGCTGGAAGCCGAATTCTTTGGTGCCCGAAAGGGCTCCTACACCGGGGCTTCGCAAGACCGTGACGGCTACTTCCAGGCCGCACGCGGGGGCACCCTGTTCCTCGACGAAATCGGTGACCTGCCGCTGGCGATGCAATCCAAGTTGCTGCGCGCCATCCAGGAGCGCAGCGTGCGGCCGCTGGGCTCCACCCAGGAAGAAACCGTGGACGTGCGCATCGTCAGCGCCACCCACCGCGACCTGGCGGCCGATGTCCAGGCCGGCCGGTTCCGCCAGGATCTGTACTACCGGCTCAATGTGATCGAGATCGTCATCCCGCCGCTGCGCGAACGTCGGGAGGATTTGCCCGCACTGTGTGCAGCACTGCTCACCCGCATTGCCAACGAGTCCGGCATGCCGGTACCCCAGCTCACCGACCGCGCACTGAACGCTATCGCCGCCCACCCGCTGACCGGAAACGTCCGCGAGCTGGAAAACCTGCTGCACCGTGCAGTGGCGTTGAGCGATGGGGACGAGTTGCAGGTGGATGCACCCAGCGGCGCGGCAGAGGTGCAGATGGCGCGGCCCGCGACACCCGCGTTGGCCACTGCGGCAGAGGGTTCGGTCGGCGGCACCTCCGTCCCGTCCGATGCCGCTCCAACCCAGCAGCCCTTGGCCAGCGGATGCACCGTGCCCCTCCCCAGCGACCTGCAGGCCTGGCTGGATCAGCAGGAGCGCGAGATCCTGATCCGTGCGCTCAAAGAGTCCGGGTTCAACCGCACGGCCACGGCGGCACGCCTGGGCATCAGCCTGCGCCAGATTCGCTACCGCATTGCCCGGCTGAACATCGCGGTACCCAACGACCAGGATCCGCATGACGACCAGGGCTGACAGCGCCCCGGCAGCAGCCCCCACGCATTGGGACGGCGGTTGGCACCTGACAGCCCAGCGTCTGGCATCGCCGAACTTCGGACCACGCCCCGTACAGGCCTCGGGGGTGGACCTGATCGTGGTGCATTCCATCAGCCTGCCCCCGGGTGAATACGGCGGCGGCGCTGTGCAACAGCTGTTCACCAACACTTTGGACTGGAACGCGCACCCTTACTACCAGGGCATTCGCGGACTGCAGGTGTCCGCCCATTTTTTCATCGAGCGCACCGGTGCGCTGTGGCAGTTTGTGGATTGCGACCAGCGAGCCTGGCATGCGGGGCAATCGTTCTACCGAGGCAGAAGCCAGTGCAACGACGATTCCATCGGCATTGAACTGGAAGGCCTGGAGGGCCTCACCTTCGAGTCCGCCCAGTACGAGACACTGGCCCGGGTCTGCCAGGACATTGCGCTGCGTTACCCCATCGAGCACATCGCGGGGCATGAACACATCGCCCCGGGGCGTAAGCTTGACCCCGGCCCGGGGTTTGACTGGTCCAGGCTGCAACAGACCCTGGGCTGGCCAGTGCAGCGATTCCCGCAAGGCACACAGACGGGCCCGCAGCAGCTTCGCTGACGCCGCGCTTTCACTGTCGCACGGGCGCATCAAGGCAATTTTTTCTTTGTGCGTTCGCACATATTTTTGCAGCCAAGCACTGCGCGGCCTGGCGCAGGAAATCCGCCGCCAAGGTACGCCACTGCAAGGTTTTGCATCGCCCACATCGCGTTTACAAGGGTTCGCCGCAGGTGCCGATTGCCAAGGCAACGGGGTTGGGAACATGCTGTTTCGGTTTTGGGGACTCATTCAGGCGGTACACTACCGGTAGTGTCTTGAACCGCCTCGACACACCATATATAGTGTGCGCCAGACTGAAGTCCGGTGCAGCACCCACACACTGCGGCGGCGCTCCAGGCCGCACGCCACCCCAGACAGCCCACAGAAGAGGACACCCATGCAAGCTGCTTTGAACACGCCTTCCCCATCGCCCACCGCCTCTGCGGATACCACCACACACGCTGCAGCGGCCGCAGCTTCCGGGCACCCGCTCACGCACTACCAGATCATTCGCCGTAACGGCGCGGTGGTGCCGTTCGAGCCCCAGAAAATTGCAGTGGCGATGATGAAGGCGTTTCTGGCAGTGCACGGCACGCAGGGCGCCGCCTCTGCCAGCGTGCGCGAGGTGGTGGACACGCTCACCCAGAACGTCGTTCGTGCCCTGATGCGCTCGCGTCCTGGCGGCGGCACCTTCCATATTGAAGATGTGCAGGACCAGGTCGAGCTGGGCCTGATGCGCGGCGAGCACCACGAAGTCGCCCGCGCCTACGTGCTGTACCGCGAACGCCGCACGCAGGAGCGCGCCCACCACCAGGAACAGCTCGCTCCCGCCACCCCGGTGATGCACGTGATCGACAACGGCCAACGTGTGCAACTGGACATCCTGCGCCTGCACGCATTGATCGAGTCGGCCTGCGCCAACCTGGGCGCCGACATCAAGGCTGCTCCCATCGTCGCCGAGACCATGCGCAACCTGTATGACGGCGTTCCGATGGACGAGGTCTACAAGGCATCCATTCTGGCCGCCCGCACCCTGATCGAAAAAGATCCCGACTACACCTACGCCACGGCCCGCCTGCTGCTGCACACCATCGTGCGTGAGGTGCTGGGGCGTGACGTGACCCAAAGCGACATGGGCCAGGCCTACAAGGACTATTTCCCCACCTTCATCCAGAAGGGGGTGGACAACGAGCTGCTGGATGAGCGCCTGCTCAAGCAATACGACCTGACCCGCCTGGGTGCCGCGCTCAAGGCCGAGCGCGACCTGCAGTTCGACTACCTGGGCCTGCAGACACTGTACGACCGCTACTTCCTGCACGTCAAGAAGACCCGCATCGAACTGCCCCAGGCCTTCTTCATGCGCGTCGCCATGGGCCTGGCACTGAACGAAACCGACCGCGAGGCACGGGCCATCGAGTTCTACGAAGTGCTGTCCAGCTTCGACTTCATGTCCAGCACGCCCACGCTGTTCAACAGCGGTACGCTGCGCTCGCAGCTGTCGAGCTGCTACCTGACCACGGTGCCGGACGACCTGGACGGCATCTACGAGTCCATCAAGGAAAACGCCCTGCTGTCCAAGTTCGCGGGCGGCTTGGGCAACGACTGGACGCGCGTGCGTGCACTGGGCAGCCACATCAAAGGCACCAACGGCGAGTCGCAAGGCGTGGTGCCGTTCCTCAAGGTGGTCAACGACACCGCCGTGGCGGTGAACCAGGGCGGCAAGCGCAAGGGCGCCGTCTGTACGTACCTGGAAACCTGGCACCTGGACATCGAAGAGTTCCTGGAACTGCGCAAGAACACCGGCGACGACCGCCGCCGCACGCACGACATGAACACGGCGAACTGGATTCCCGACCTGTTCATGCGCCGCGTGATGGAAAAGGGCACCTGGACACTGTTCTCGCCCTCCAACGTGCCGGATCTGCACGATCTGTTCGGCGCCGACTTTGAAAAGGCCTATGTGGCCTACGAAGAAAAAGCCGCACGCGGCGAGATCAAGCCCGCCAAGACTGTGCAGGCCACCGACCTCTGGCGCAAGATTCTGACCATGCTGTTTGAAACCGGCCATCCCTGGATCACGTTCAAGGATGCCTGCAACGTGCGTTCGCCCCAGCAGCACGCTGGCGTGGTGCACTCGTCCAACCTGTGCACCGAGATCACGCTGAACACCAGCGACACCGAAACCGCCGTTTGCAACCTTGGCTCGGTCAACCTGCTGCAGCACATCAAAGACGGCCAGATCGATCACGAGAAGCTCAAGAAGACCATCACCGTGGCCATGCGCATGCTGGACAACGTGATCGACATCAACTACTACGCCGTGAACAAGGCCCGTGACTCCAACCTGCGCCACCGCCCCGTGGGCCTGGGCGTGATGGCCTTCCAGGACAGCCTGTATGCGCTGCGCATTCCTTATGCCTCGCAAGAAGCAGTGGAATTCGCCGACAAGTCGATGGAAGCCATCTGCTACTACGCTTATTGGGCGTCCACCGAGCTCGCCAAGGAACGCGGCCAGTACTCCAGCTACAAGGGTTCGCTGTGGGATCGCGGCATCCTGCCGTTTGATACGCTGGACATGCTTGCCAAGGCCCGTGGCGGTTATGTGGAAGTGGACCGCTCGTCCACGATGGACTGGGACGCGCTGCGCAAGAAGATTGCGCAGGACGGCATGCGCAACTCCAACTGCGTGGCCATTGCGCCCACCGCCACCATCTCCAACATCATCGGCGTGGATGCCTCGATCGAGCCCTCGTTTGGCAACCTGTCGGTCAAGTCCAACCTGTCGGGCGAGTTCACCGTGATCAACAGCGGGCTGGTGCGCGATCTCAAACGCCTGGGCCTGTGGGACGACGTGATGATCATGGACCTCAAGCACTTCAAGGGTTCGCTGCATCCCATTGACCGCGTGCCGCAGGACATCAAGGCGCTGTACTCCACAGCTTTTGAAGTCGAGCCTCAGTGGCTGGTGGAGGCCGCATCGCGCCGCCAGAAGTGGATCGATCAGGCACAGAGCCTGAACATCTACATGGCTGGCGCATCGGGCAAGAAGCTCGACGACACCTACAAGCTGGCATGGGTCCGTGGCCTCAAGACCACCTACTACCTGCGTACGCAGAGCGCCACACACGTCGAGATGAGCACCGTGAACACACGCCAGCTCAATGCCGTGTCGTCGGGTGGAGACAGCGGCGCATCGGCAGCTTCTGCCACGGCGCAAGCGCAGCCCAGCCCGCTGGAAGCTGCTGCAACAGCTGCTGCTCAACAGGCCGCGGCGGTGCCAGCGACGGACGTGAAGTTCTGCGCCATCGACGATCCTGGCTGCGAGGCCTGCCAGTAAGCACTTTGCGAGCAACGCTTCGGAATCGCCCGGGGCGTTGCTTCGGTGCTGTGAAGCAACAAAACCTTGCTGCACAACGCTTCAGTGCTTTTCTTTTCGCAGCACTGCTTTCATAATCCGAACACTGGAAAATCTATGTTGACCTGGGACGAAGAAGTCAAGCCCTCATCGCAAAATCAACTGGACGGCGGTCTGCCCAACAACCGCCAGGTGGGACAACCGCCTCTCGCTTTCCAGACACCTTCGCTGCAACCCGTGGGCGCCACATCCCCCGCAGCACATACCTCCACGACACCCGTCACCGCTGCAGCGCATCGCCGCGTCAATGCAGCCGACAAGCGCATCATCAACGGCCAGACCGACGTCAACCAGTTGGTGCCCTTCAAGTACAAGTGGGCGTGGGAAAAATACTTGGCCACCTGCGCCAACCACTGGATGCCCCAAGAGGTGAACATGACGCGCGACATCGCGTTGTGGAAGGACCCCAACGGCCTGACCGACGACGAGCGCCGCATCATCAAGCGCAACCTCGGCTTCTTCGTCACCGCAGACTCGCTGGCCGCCAACAACATCGTGCTGGGCACGTACCGCCACATCACGGCCCCTGAGTGCCGCCAGTTCCTGCTGCGCCAGGCCTTCGAAGAAGCGATCCACACCCACGCCTACCAGTACATCGTCGAGTCGCTGGGCCTGGATGAGAGCGAGATCTTCAACGCCTACAACGAAGTCCAGTCGATCCGCGACAAGGACGAGTTCCTGATCCCCTTCATCGAAGCGATCATGGACCCATCCTTCAAAACCGGCACCCCCGAAACCGACCAGACCCTGCTCAAGTCGCTGATCGTTTTTGCCTGCCTGATGGAAGGCCTGTTCTTCTACGTGGGCTTCACGCAAATTCTGGCGCTGGGTCGGCAGAACAAGATGACGGGCGCTGCGGAGCAGTACCAGTACATCCTGCGCGACGAGTCGATGCACTGCAACTTCGGCATCGATCTGATCAACCAGCTCAAGCTGGAAAACCCGCACCTGTGGACGGCGGAATTCAAGGCCGAGATCAAGGCGCTGTTCCTCAAGGCCGTCGAGTTGGAGTACCGCTACGCCGAAGACACCATGCCCCGTGGCGTGCTGGGCATGAACGCCTCCATGTTCAAGGGCTACCTGCGCTACATCGCCAACCGCCGCGCCACGCAGATCGGGCTGGAGACACTGTTCCCCAACGAAGAAAACCCGTTCCCGTGGATGAGCGAGATGATCGACCTCAAGAAGGAACGCAACTTCTTCGAGACCCGGGTTATTGAATACCAGTCCGGTGGTGCGCTGTCCTGGGACTAGCGCTTTTTTTTGCAGGCCACACCACATGGATTTTTACACCACGCCCAGCACCGACAGCGCCGCAGAGTGCTGCCCTGCGAGGCGTTCCCGTGTTCATGGAGATGGAGTTTTGATCCATCTCCATGGATCGCTTTCTGTCCACTGCAGACAGGAAGTGCTCTTTGCAAATTGACCCAAGGAGAACATGATGGCAACTGCGAAAAAACCGGCCGCTAAAAAGGCTGCTCCCGCGAAGAAGGCTGCAACGGCCAAACCCGTAGCCGCAAAGAAGGCTGCACCTGCCAAGAAGGCAGCAGCACCAGCAAAGAAAGCCGCTCCTGCCAAGAAGGCCGTAGCTGCGAAGAAGGCTGCACCCGCCAAGAAGGCAGCAGCACCGGCAAAGAAAGCCGCTCCCGCCAAGAAGGCCGTAGCTGCGAAGAAGGCTGCACCTGCCAAGAAGGCAGCAGCACCGGCAAAGAAAGCCGCTCCCGCCAAGAAGGCCGTAGCTGCGAAGAAGGCTGCACCTGCCAAGAAGGCAGCAGCACCAGCAAAGAAAGCCGCTCCCGCCAAGAAGGCCGTAGCGGCAAAGAAGGCTGCTGCACCTGCCAAGGCTGCCCCCGCAAAGAAAGCTGCACCGGCCAAGAAGGCCCCCAAGGCGCCTGCCCCTGCGGCTGCTGCCCCCGCAGCACAAACCACGCTGAACCCTCAGGCAGCCTGGCCTTTCCCTACGGGCAACAAGCCCTGATCCTGGCGCGCCACGCGCTCAACCCGGTGCAAACGCACCGGGTTTTTTTTCGTCTGCATCTTGGTATGGGTTCTCCCGAGGGTCGCCCGGTGAGCAAATAGCGCTGTATCGCCCGACGTACCGCAACGCGGGCGACATTGGCTGAGTGGCCTGAGTGGCTTATGCCAGCGGATCGAAATCCAGCGTGTAGTTCTGTGGGCCACGCTGCGCGATCTTGAGGGCGCCCACCCGGTTGCCCAATTCGGCACAACGTACGAGTGGCCAGCCCTTTTCCAGACCAAACAGCAGCGCGCCGCGCCAGGCGTCGCCACAGCCCGTAGGGTCCACCACGGCGGCAGGTTTCACGGGGGGGACATGGGTCTTGTCACCATTCACCCAGACCTCGCAGCCCTCAGCGCCCAATGTCACCACCAGCCCCTGCACCTTGCGGGAGATATCGGCCAGCGACCAGCCGGTGCGGTCGCACAGCATCTTCCCCTCGTAGTCATTGACGGTGACCCAGGTGGCTTGTTCAATGAACTGGGTCAATTCCTGCCCGTTGAACATGGGCAGGCCCTGGCCCGGATCGAACACAAACGGGATGCCTGCCGCGACGAACTGGGCTGCATGCTCCAGCATGGCATCGCGCCCATCCGGCGCGATGATTCCTACGCCGACACGGCTGTCGGCACCAATGCGGTTGGCATGGGCTTGCATCATGGCACCGGGGTGGAAGGCCGTGATCTGGTTGTTGTCACGGTCCGTCATGATCATCGCCTGTGCGGTGTAGGTGTCCTGCACCTGCCCAACGTGGCCAGCACTGATACCCAGCGACTCCAGCCGCTCCAAGTAGTCGGCACCGTCGCTGCCCAGCATGGCCATGGGCAGCGGCTCACCACCCAGCAGCTTGAGGCTGTAAGCGATATTGCCCGCACACCCCCCGAAGTCGCGGCGCAGCGACGGAACCAGGAAGGACACATTCAGAATGTGCAGCTGATCCGGCAGGATCTGCTCAGCAAAACGCCCCTCGAAAGTCATGATGGTGTCGAACGCCAGGGAACCACAAATGAGGGCAGCCATAGATAGTGAAACTCGGTAAGTTGTTGGGAGAAATCAGGGATAGAACGCCAGCAGCCGGTAGCCCGCCACACGTGCACCGCCCGTGGTCACGAGCACCGACACCGAGGTGCCCCACTCCCCCTTCGCGGGCAACTCCGCCGGCGCGGCCATGTCGGTGGGCAACAAGACCCGCCGCAACACGGGCTGGTCCTGGGCATCGGTCAAGGTCAATTCCACCGCAGGCATGGCCAAGGGGATGGTGGCGGTGCTCTTCATCGTCAGCGCCAGCTGGTAGCTGTCGCCGCGCGCCTTGTTGAAGGAAGAGCTGTCGATGACCACATCGGCAATCTGGCGCACGGGAGCAAGCTCGCAGCGCAAGGGCTCGCACAGTTTCACCAGCCAGGGGCGAGTGCGAGCGTCCAGCGCGGCAATGCGGTCGCGTTCCTGCACGGCAATCTGCAATGCCAGGCCCAGCAGGGAAATAAAGAACACCAGCCCCAACGCCATCCGCACGACAGGTTTGCGCCAGAACGCCTTACGGCGCGCAGCAAGCACAAAACTGACCTCGGGGTCGGACTCCTGATCCTCGGCATCATCGTCGTCGTCCGCAGCCCGCCGAGGTCGTGCCCGCAGGATGGCAGCGTGCGAATCGTCCTTCACCAGCTCCATGGCCGGCGTCTCCGGGGTATCCGCCTTGGGCACAAAGTCGACGGAAGGCAGCGGAGGTGCCAGAGCAACGGACTCCGCGACCGGCACTGGCGCGAGCTTCCGCACTTCGTCCAGAAGCGCGGCACTGGGGTCGGACGGCTGCGGCGCCAAAGCCTCCGATGCCCCCGTTGAATGGATAGGATCGCCCGACAGGTCGACGAGGCCAGCGGCATCCGCATCCAAGGACGCATCCAGTGTCATTTCGGAATCGCGAAGTTCTGCAAAAGGCAGTTCGTAGCCAGCAGGGCTGGGGGGCTCGGTCACCGGCGGCAAAGCCCCACCGACCAAGCTGCTGGCATCCTCGCTGACAACGGGTGTCACCGAGCCCGAGGGCGCCGCCGCAGCATCCCCGCGTCCATGTACAGACCCGTTCGCATCCAATACGGAATCACCGGCGCGTGGAGCCGTGGTGGGTTCCACTATCGGCCCCGGAATCTCCGCAGGCACTGGGGCCGATAGCGTTGCCCCGGCATCCACCGCAGTCGGAGCCCGTGGCGCGCTGTGGGCCCTCCATGCAAAGGGGGCGAGGAGGTCATCCCCCAGAACTTCAGGAGAGGTTTCCTTGCGAGCGCCTGCCGTGAGAAACGCGGGCACCGCCGGGCTGGGGATATCCAGCACAGGGGCTGCAGGTACATCATCCACCACGCAGAAAAGCGGGGCGTCAACCGTGTTGGTCGCCGCTGCCCGGGTAACGGACTCCGAAACGCTTCCCGTGACAGGCGTGGTCGCCTTGGCTGCATTCGCAGCAGCGGGCAGAGCGGCGCCAGTTGATTTGCCGCCGCCCCACGCACCCAGCGCATCGGGCTTTCGGACGACCGGGGCTGTGGGCGCCCGCAGGTCCGTGAGCGACACATCGGGCAGCAGCGCTTCAGGCGCCACCGGCAGCAAATGGGCAGAGGCATCGAATACCTCTTTGCATTGGCCGCAACGCACCCATCCCTCCGAGATGCGCAATTGGTCCGCCACGACCTTGAAGGTGGTGGCGCAGGACGGGCAGCGGGTGATCTGGCTCATCAGCGGTGGATTGTAGAGGCCATGCCGCGGCCGCCAGAACAGCGCTCGCGCACGTTCAACGGCGTGCGGTCATCAGAATCCAGCCATCCTCGGTGTCCGCCACTTCCAGCGGCAGCCAGGGCGCGTAGGCCTCCTTGAGCTCATCCGCCTGGCGCTCCAGAATGCCCGCCAACACCAGATGGCCGCCCGCAGCCACATAGCTGCACAGCAGCGGGGCCAACACCCGCAACGGCGTCGCCAGGATGTTGGCCAGCACCGTCTGGTATTCGCCTTGCGCCTTGTCCGGCAGACCTGATTTGAGTGTGACCTGATTGGCCTCGGCGTTTTGTACGGTGGACTCCACAGCCGCAGGGTCGATATCGACTGCGTCTATGTCCGTGGCGCCGAACTTGGCCGCACCAATGGCCAGAATGCCCGACCCGCATCCATAGTCCAGCACCCGCCCCAGGGGGTTGCCCTGACCGGGCTGCGTAGCGCCGTTGCGCGCAATCCAGCGCAGGCACATGCGTGTGGTGGGGTGTGTGCCCGTGCCAAAGGCCAGACCAGGGTCGAGCCGGATGCTGCGTACCGCCTGGGCAGGCAGTTCATGCCAGGTAGGTACGATCCAGAAATCGGGTGTGATGTCCACCGGTGCAAACTGCGACTGGGTCAGCCGGACCCAGTCCTGCTCAGGCACCTGGGCTACGCCCAGCACCTGGCAGCCCACAAAAAAGTCCTGCACCACCAGCAACTGCTGCGCTTCGCGGGCGGCCACCTCGGAGGGGAACAAGGCGACCACACGGCTGCGCTGCCAGCCATCCTTGGGCGGAGGCATGCCAGGCTCGCCAAACAGCGCCTGTTCGGCGTCGGTCTGCGCATCGGCGTCTTCCACCGACACGGAAAGCGCATCCAGCGCGTCCAGCGCATCGCTGACCGCTTCAATCCGGTCCTCGGGGCACATCAGACTCAGCTCAAACATAGGCGTCTCTCGAAAAAAGTGAAATGCTGGCACCCGTTGCCAGGAGCCAGCATGTGAACGACCTGCAAGTCTGCCTGCTCAGCGCTTGTGCTGCGACAGCCACTCTTCCAGGTAGTGAATGTTGGTGCCACCCGCCATGAACTTGGCGTCCACCATCAGCTCGCGGTGCAGCGGCACGTTGGTGTTGATGCCTTCGATCACCGTCTCGGACAGCGCCGTGCGCATGCGGGCCAGGGCCTGCTCACGCGTGTCGCCGTGCACGATGATCTTGCCGATCATCGAGTCATAGTTCGGCGGCACAAAGTAGTTGCTGTAGGCATGCGAGTCCACACGCACGCCAGGCCCCCCCGGTGGATGCCACGTGGTGATGCGCCCCGGCGACGGGATGAATTTGTACGGATCTTCCGCATTGACCCGGCACTCGATGGCGTGGCCGCGGATTTCGATCTGGCGCTGGGTGAAGGGCAGCTTTTCGCCAGCCGCCACCATGATCTGCGTCTTCACGATGTCCACGCCCGTGATCCATTCGGTCACAGGGTGCTCCACCTGCACGCGGGTGTTCATCTCGATGAAGTAGAACTCGCCGTTTTCGTACAGGAACTCGAACGTGCCCGCACCGCGGTAGCCGATCTTCTTGCAGGCGGCCACGCAGCGCTCACCAATCTTCTCGATCAGCTTGCGGGGGATGCCAGGGGCTGGTGCCTCTTCGATCACCTTCTGGTGGCGGCGCTGCATGGAGCAGTCACGCTCGCCCAGGTACACCGCGTTGCGGTGCTTGTCGGCCAGGATCTGGATTTCGATGTGGCGCGGGTTCTGGAGGAACTTCTCCATGTACACCGCCGGATTGCCGAATGCTGCGCCCGCCTCGGCCTTGGTCATCTGCACGGCATTGACCAGGGCCGCCTCGGTGTGCACCACGCGCATGCCGCGACCACCGCCGCCGCCGGCAGCCTTGATGATGACCGGGTAGCCGATGGCCTTGGCGATGCGGCGGATCTGCACTGGGTCATCGGGCAACTCACCCTCGGAACCCGGCACGCAGGGCACGCCCGCGCGGATCATGGCCTGCTTGGCCGACACCTTGTCCCCCATGATGCGGATCGACTCGGGCGTAGGGCCGATGAACTGGAAGCCGCTCTTTTCGACGCGCTCGGCAAAGTCGGCGTTCTCGGACAGGAAACCGTAGCCAGGGTGGATGGCTTCGGCATCAGTCACCTCGGCCGCCGAGATGATGGCCGGCATGTTGAGGTACGACAGAGGCGAGGGCGCGGGGCCAATGCAGACGGCCTCTTCGGCCAGCTTGACGTATTTAGCGTCGCGGTCGGCCTCGGAATAGACCATCACGGCCTTGATCCCGAGTTCACTGCAGGCGCGCTGGATACGAAGGGCAATCTCCCCTCGGTTTGCGACCAGGATTTTCTTGAACATGCGCGCCTTATTCGATGACGAACAAAGGTTGTCCGTATTCCACGGCCTGGCCGTTTTCGCCCAGGATGCGGGTCACAGTGCCCGACTTGTCGGCCTCGATCTCGTTGAGGATCTTCATGGCCTCGATGATGCAGATGGTCTCGCCTTCCTTGACCTGACTGCCCACTTCGACAAAAGGCTTGGCGCCGGGGCTGGACGAGCGGTAGAAAGTGCCCACCATGGGGGACTTCACGATGTGACCGGTAGGGGCTGCTGCGGCCGGTGGGGCAGGCAGTTCAGCCACAGGCGCGGCTGCTGGCGCCGCGGCAGGGGCTGCCACCGGGGCCGCCACATACTGCTGGACCACAGCACCGCCGCTCTTGACGATGCGGACTTTGCCCTCGGCTTCCGTGATTTCGAGTTCAGAGACGTTCGACTCGGACACGAGATCGATGAGGGTTTTGAGTTTTCGCAGATCCATGGAAGCTCCAACGGCTATAAAACTGAATAGGGCGCGAATTTACTCCAATTTCACCCTATCGCAGTCTTCCACCCGCATTTTTCATGAACTTCGACATGGAAAAGTGCCGTTTCATCGAGAGACGACACGTCGAGAACCCCTATACAGCCCGTGTATATGGGCGCGCATCCTCAACGCAGACCTGCCCAAAGCTGCAAATCCTGGGCGGTCACTTGCCCCATTTTACGATGCAGCACTTTCCCCTCCCCGCCCAGGACCACCGTGAAAGGCAAGCCTCCTGTCAGGTTGCCCAGCGACCGTCCCAGATCCGTGCCGCCCAAACCGGCGAGCCCCACGGGAAAATCGAGCGGGATACGGGCCAGGAACTTGCGCACCGCCGAAGGCTGATCAATCGCCAAACCCAATACTTGCCAGCCTTTAGCAGATTGTTCGCGATAGAAGGCGTTGAGCATGGGCAGCTCTTCCACGCAAGGTGGGCACCACGTGGCCCAGAAATTAAGCAGCAGCGGCTTGCCAGCCAGGGACTTCATGGCCACGGTGCTACCGGCGGGCGTTTCAAACTCCAGCCCCCAAAGCGCCTGCTCAGCCCCCGACTCCACGGCATGGGGCTGAAACTTCCACCATGCGAAGCCCGCCCCGCCCAGCGCCGCAGCCCCGGCCACCCCCGCATACAACAGGCGCCTGCGCGCTGCCGAGGGAGCGGAGGCATCGGGAGTCACCGGGGAGAGAGATTCAGCAGGCTGTGTCATGGGGTCGTGGTTTCCTGAAGCAAGCGGCGCACAGCCGTGATGTCACCGCGCGGTGTCCGGCCCTTGGCGTCGGGTTTGAGCGCACCCCGCAGGTCATCCAGGTCATAGATGAGCAGGTGCACACCGATCATTTCATTGAGCTCGGGCGATTTGCTACCCAGGCTCAGCGCCTCCACCGATTCGCCATGAAAGCCAGTGACCGTTCGCGGTTCGTAGTCCACATGATGATCGATCAGCGCGATCTCTGCCGATTTGGGGTCATCACAGAACAATTGCAGGTAAATGTCTGACAGGCGCGTGGCCGTGCCATGCCACACCGCCCCCGCCAGATGCGGCCGAAAAGCCGCCATGCGGTCCATCCACACCAGGGCCAGTTGGCGTAACGCCCGCAGCTCGCGCGGCTGGGTGTCGGCACAGAAGAGCTGGATATACTCCCGCACCGCCTCTTCCACCTGATCGTTGTCAGGCAGCGGGGTGCGGGCTGGCAGGCCCATCTGCCGCAGCGCCCGGCGCTTGGCGGGGCCCCATTCCAGCCCCTCCTCCACCACCAGGCGGGCGGTCGTTTGGGCGATTTCTTCGCTCAGGGGTGTGTGCATGGCAGCGGTGGAGAACTAAAGACCCTGCATTGTGGCGCGAAGCCGTGACACGGCGGCCGATGACCCCAGGCGGCACTGGCGACCCAGACAACCGGCGCGCAGCGGAACTACTATTTTGAGAGCACCTCAGGCAGACAGAGTCGGCGCCAGCAGTCCTTTTTGCCTTGAAGGAGACACCCACCCCCCGGCCTTAGAATCTGCGCCCATGCATATACACATACTGGGCATCTGCGGCACGTTCATGGGAGGCCTCGCGGCCTTGGCGCGCGAGGCAGGGCACAAGGTGACGGGCTGCGACGCCGGGGTCTACCCACCCATGAGCGACCAGCTCCGCGCGCTGGGCATCGACCTGATCGAAGGCTTCAGCGCCGACCAGCTCGCGCTCCAGCCCGACATGTTTGTGGTGGGCAATGTTGTCAGCCGCGCCCGGCTGGCCGACGGCTCCCCCAAGTTTCCGTTAATGGAAGCCATTCTGGACGCGGGCCTGCCTTACACCAGCGGCCCCCAATGGCTGGCCGAGCATGTGCTGCAGGGTCGCCATGTGCTGGCCGTGGCTGGAACGCACGGCAAGACCACCACCACCTCGATGCTGGCGTGGATTCTGGAATCGGCCGGGCAGCAGCCGGGCTTTCTGATCGGCGGGGTGCCGCTGAACTTTGGCGTGTCCGCGCGCCTGGGCGCTGCGCAGCGTCCCACGCCAGCCGCCACGCCGCTCGGGGCAAAGCCCCTGTTCGTGATCGAGGCCGACGAATACGACACCGCCTTTTTCGACAAGCGCAGCAAGTTCGTGCACTACCGGCCCCGCACCGCCGTGCTGAACAACCTGGAGTTCGACCACGCAGACATCTTTGACGACTTGGCGGCCATCGAGCGCCAGTTCCACCATCTGGTGCGCACCGTGCCGCCGTCGGGGCGCGTGGTGGTCAATGGACTGGAAGAAAGCCTGGCCCGCGTGCTGCACACCGGCTGCTGGAGCGAGGTGACCAGCTTTGGCGCCGCCGTCAGCGACTTTCACGCCGTGGGTGACCCGCAGGCTTTTGACGTGGTGCACCAAGGGCAAACCGTGGCGCGCGTGGAATGGTCGCTGACCGGCGTGCACAACCAGCTCAATGCGCTGGCGGCCATCGCGGCGGCCCACCATGTGGGCGTGGCGCCCGCACAGGCCGCGGCCGCTCTGGGCAGTTTTCAGAACGTCAAGCGGCGCATGGAATTGCGTGGCACGGTGGGCGGTGTGGCCGTCTACGACGACTTTGCCCACCACCCTACCGCCTTGCGCACCACGCTTGACGGCCTGCGCCGTACCTTAGGCGCTGGCGCACGCATCTTGGCGGTGTTCGAGCCCCGCAGCAACACCATGAAGCTGGGCGCGATGAAAAGCCAGCTGCCCTGGGCGCTGGAGCCCGCCGATCTGGCCTTTTGCCACACGGCAGGGCTGGACTGGGATGCTGCACAGGCGCTGGCACCGCTGGGCGTCGGGCCCGGCCAGCGCGCCCAGACGGTCCCGGACATCGATACGCTGGTGGCCCAGGTCACCCAGGCCGCACGCCCAGGCGACCACGTGGTGTGCATGAGCAATGGTGGCTTTGGCGGCATCCACGCCAAGCTGCTGCAAGCACTACAAAAATAATAGCTACTGGCGCATACTCCACCAGCGCTAGCAGCCAATTTTTATCAAATGGCGTTCAAAACGTGACCGCCATGCCCGGCACGTCCACCCGCACGATGGGCTTGGCGAGTGCGGCGCTGGCGGCACGCGCAAAGTCGCGGGACCAGGTGGGGTCTTGCATCAGCGCCACACCGGCCGCGCGGGCCACGGTCAGCACCTTGTCGGCCAGCAGCACCTTGCCGCTGGCGCGCAGAGGCTCGCAGTCCAGCGCGATGAACTGATCGTCGAGCCAGCGCCGCCCCGCCTCGTGGGCCATGGGCTCGGCGCCCTCCAGATCAAAACGGTATTCCTGGTTTGCGGCCAGCTTGACCGACACTTCGCTGTGCATGATGGATCGCCTTTCTGTGTTGTTGCGGTGACTAGTGACCGCTGCTGCACGCAGAGTGCGTGCAGCAAGAGGCCCCAGTTTAGACCTTGCAATGGAGCCAGCGATCAGCGGGCGCGGCGTGCCTTGACGGAGTCCGACAGCTCGGCCAGCGCCTGCAGCGAAGCGTCCCAGCCCAGGCAGGCGTCGGTGATGCTCTTGCCGTATTCGAGTGCCGAAGGGTCGTCCTTGCCAGGCGTGAACTTCTGGGCGCCTGCCGTCAGGTGGCTTTCGATCATCAGGCCGAAGACGCTGCGCGAACCGCCCGCCACCTGGGCCGCCACATCGCGGGCCACGTCCAGCTGCTTTTCGTGCTGCTTGCTGCTGTTGGCATGGCTGCAGTCCACCATCAATGTGGCGGGCAACTTGGCAGCTTCGAGGTCTTTGCAAGCCGCGGCCACACTGGCAGCGTCGTAGTTGGGCGTCTTGCCGCCGCGCAAAATCACATGGCAGTCCTTGTTGCCCTTGGTGTTCACGATGGCGACCTGGCCGTTCTTGTGCACCGACAGGAAGTGGTGGCCTCGGCTGGCCGACTGGATGGCGTCGGTGGCGATGCGGATGTTGCCGTCCGTGCCGTTCTTGAAGCCGATGGGGGCCGAGATGCCGGAGGCCAGCTCGCGGTGCACCTGGCTCTCGGTGGTGCGCGCGCCAATCGCGCCCCAGCTGATGAGGTCGCCGATGTACTGGGGCGAAATCACGTCCAGGAACTCGCTGCCGGCAGGCATGCCCAGTCGGTTGATCTCGATGAGCAGCTGGCGCGCAATGCGCAGGCCTTCATCGATGCGGTAGCTTTCGTCAAGGTAGGGGTCGTTGATCAGCCCCTTCCAGCCCACGGTAGTGCGTGGCTTTTCGAAGTACACGCGCATCACGATTTCGAGTGTGTCGGCGTACTGGGTGCGCACGGCCATCAGGCGGCGGGCGTACTCGACAGCAGCGGCAGGGTCGTGGATGGAGCAAGGGCCAATGACCACCAGCAGGCGGTCATCTTTGCCAGCCATGATGTTGTGGATGTTCTTGCGGGTCTGGGTGATCAGCGATTCGACCGGCGTGCCGCCGATCGGGAAGAAGCGGATCAGATGCTCGGGAGGAGGCAACACGGTGATGTCCTTGATACGTTCGTCGTCGGTCTGGCTGGTTTTCTCGACGCTGCGGTACCAGGCATCGCTGGTGGGGTTGGTAGTGGCCGTCATGGTTGCTTCCTCGTGGAGTCGGTTGGAGTGGATGGAAAAACGGGAGGGCTGAAAAACAAAAACCGCCGGGCTTTGCAGCGTCGGCGGTTGGTATGGGGAGGTTGTGTGTGCTTGCGCGTTTTCCTCTCATCCGCCGGGGACCGAGATAAAAAACCAAAAATAAAACGCGCTGCGAACTTGCATGGCAGCCAATGTAGCACAGGAGTGCGCCGGTTCGGCCCCCTCGGCCTGTTGCGAATGCACGACACGCGCCCGCTTCCAACACGTGGCGCTCCGGCCATTCACCGCCGGCCGCCCCGAAACCATGCCCGCAAGCGCTGCAGTGCCGAGGGCTTGCGCGGCGGCGGCATGTCCTGCAAATCGCTTGCCGGATTGCTCTGGTGCTCGTACATGTCGATGAGCAGCAACGCCTCGCCCAGCGTGCGCCAGGCCAGTAGTTCGAACTGGTCGAAACTGGCGCTTTCTTTGGTGCTGCGCTGCTCCAGCATCGACTGCCAGTCGGCAATGGCGTTGCGCAGCTCTCTCAGTGCGCGCTGGTAGGCGCCAAACTCGTACAGCGCGTGCCATGCTGAGCCCAGGCCGGTCAAAAATAGCTGGTGTTCACGCGCACTGTGGGACAAGGCCACCACGCGGCGGGTGATTTCGGTGGTGTCGGTGCTGGTGCGGCGGGTGCGCACCACCTCGTCGATCTGCGTGGACAGCACGCCCAGGCTGTCACGCAACTGGCGCGAATCCTCGTCCGCCACGCCCTCGCGCAAGAAGCGGCTGATGTCTCCAAACGACTGGAGCGTCAGCTGCTGGCTCGGGATGGTAGCGGGCATGGCGGTATTTTGCGCTCCCCGTCAGAAGAAACGACGTCCGGCCCCTTGCGCGGGCACCCGGCCCGACGGCAAAGCAGCAACCCGGAAGGGGCTGGGCGACACAACCCGCGCCAGCTCGTCGGCCCGGCCGCACAGCGTCATGGCTTCGGCAGACCCGGCCGCGCCGCCAGGTGAGTGGCTATTGCCAAGAACATCGCGTTGGCGATGACGGCATTTCCCTTGTCGCCAAAATGAAATTGGTCCAAGAACACTTCGTCCGTTGCTTGATAGCCGTCGAATGCCTTGGACAGGTCGACAAACCTGAAGTTGTCCTGGCGCAATCCGGCCAGTTCAGAAGACATCAGCTCATAACACTGCACGAAATAGCTCTGGGATGCCGGGATGAACGCCTTTTCGCGGGTGCTCAGCGCCTTGCGTGTCACGGACAACGTAGGCTGCAGGAAGAAGATCCAGTCGGCATTCACTTGTCGCAATGCATGCGCGCCCAAGCGGACATTCTTCTGTAGCCGGTAAGAGACCAAATGCGCCGCCACGGGCTGCGATGCGGGGCGCGCCTGCGGCAGAGCAGGCAGCTCTTTCCTGCCCGCCGTTCTCAAGCCGGTATTGACCAGGGTC
The DNA here is from genome assembly GCF_056314325.1 of Acidovorax sp. DMC1. NCBI lineage: Bacteria > Pseudomonadati > Pseudomonadota > Betaproteobacteria > Burkholderiales > Comamonadaceae > Acidovorax > Acidovorax sp. DMC1. Next base: position 246,257 of record NZ_JBQUYO010000004.1, read on the forward strand.
TGGAAGTACTCATCCGCCCCGGCCGCAAACCACAGCACATTACGGCCAGCATCACCCCAGAAGACATCGTTGTTGCCAGATAGGGAAACGACCAGGTCCGGCTGAAGCTCCGACAGGTAGTTCTCGATGGCGATGCGCTCTTGCGTTGATGCCCAGGAAGGGTTGGCGAAGGTGAAAACCTCATAGCGCCGTCCTGTTTTCTGCGACAGCCGGTCGGTCAGCATGCCGTTCAGCAGGCTGCCGATCGTCTTGTCCTGGCTGGGCGCTCCAGAGCCGAAGGCGGTGGATCCCCCGGTCAGGAAAATCCGGTAGACGCCCGCAGGCTTTGGCATCTGAACTTCTTCGCTGCTGCGCATTTGCCAGGAGTTGATCTGCGCATTGTGGTGCTGCCCCGGAGCAGGGGCGGTGCCCACAAAGGGGGTCGGCTGATTGGGAACCGACCAGCTGATGTTGCGAGCGTCAATATACGGGTTGCTGTAGGCATTCTTGATGCCGTTTCGCTGCTCGTCGTTGAGCGGCGTGATCGCCAGCACACCCGCCAGGGTCTCCCCCTGCTCGACCCAGTGAATTGTCTTCTCGAACCGTCCTGCAACCGTGTAGACCCCGACGCCATATCCCAGCCCCACCAGCATGCACAGTGCCAATGAGGGCAGCAGGAGATACAAGAATTTTTTCATGGATCAGAACAGCGTATAGATGAAGGGCGCCAACACCGATCCGTGTCCAAAAACAATCAAGGCTCCTAGCAGCAGCAGCACCACCAGCACGGGGATCAACGAATACCGCTTGTGTTCCTTGAAGAACAGTACGAGCTCTTTCAGTAATTCCAACATCAGAATTGACGCTCCATGTGATCGGCCTTCCTAGGCACCTTGTTGACCCTGTAGGTCGTCAAACGACCATCCCATTTCTTTTGCAGGGTGTCCTTGCCCAGCAAGCGCAACACGCACCCGAGTGGCGCAAAGACCAGAACAAACACGACGCCCAGCACCAGTCTTGTGTTGACCCACTCCAGCACCCTGCCCAGGCGCATCCAGAACCTGTAAGGCCCGCGCAGCAGCCCGGGCGCGATGAGCGCCAGGGCGAGGAAGACGGCCGCGACCACCCAGGGCCAATTAGCCGATTTCATGGACCACCACCAAGGCAGCAGCAGGCCGAAGAACAGGGCAAAGAAGCCCGCCATCACATAACCGAACTTGCGCAGCTCGGTATCGCTCACCACAGGGGCGGTATCAGTTTTTTCGCTCATAAGATTGTCAATCCAATGCCAGGGCGCCTTTGCGGAACTCGACCTTGGCATTCGTCTGAGCCTCCTTGGCCAGCAGAACATTCCCCACGACGAGGTAATCCATGTCCGTTCCCATGAAGCAGCGGTATGCATCCTCCGGCGTACATACGATGGGCTCGCCGCGCACGTTGAAGGACGTGTTCACCAGAACCGGGCAACCCGTTTGCGCCTCGAAGGCCGACAGCAACTTGTAGAACTGCGGATTGCTCTGGGCGTTCACCGTCTGCACCCGCGCAGAATAGTCCACGTGGGTCACTGCCGGAATGCTGGAGCGCACCTGATGCAGTTGCGCCAGGCCCTGCAGCGAATGGTCCGGATGGAGCTGGATGCTGTCGTGCACTTGCGCCACCAGCAGCATGTAGGGACTCGGGCGATCAAGATGGAAGTACTTCTCCACGGCCTCCTCCTTGACGGCAGGAGCGAAGGGACGGAAGGACTCCCGGAACTTGATCTTCAGATTCAACTGGGACTGCATGGCGCTCGAACGGGGGTCCGCGATGATCGAGCGGGCGCCCAGGGCACGCGGACCGAACTCCATACGGTTCTGGAACCAGCCCACCACATTTTCGCTCGCCAGCAGTCCGGCAACCGTGCTGTACAGGCACTCGTCATCCAGAACGGTGTAGCTCGCACCCAGCTCGCTCAACGCCTGGATGACGGTGGCCTGGGCATATTGCGGGCCGAGCAGCGAACCCTGCATCTGGTCTGCGCCTGCCTCACCCTGAACGCGGGGCTGCCCACGGTACGTGTGGTACGAGGCGTAGGCTGCACCGAGCGCTCCGCCCGCATCCCCGGCCGCCGGTTGGATCCATATGTCCTTGAAGATGCCTTCCCTCAACAATCGGCCGTTGGCCACACAGTTGAGTGCTACACCGCCCGCCATGCACAGGTAGTCCGCGCCCGTCTCGCTCTGCAGTTGGCGGGCCAGCTTGATCACGACCTCTTCCGTCACCGCCTGGATGGACGCCGCCAGGTCCATGTCTCGCTGCGTCGGGGTGGCATCGGAATCTCGGGGCGGTGCACCAAACAAGTCCGCGAACTTCTGGTTCGTCATCCGAAGGCCGGTGCAGTAATCAAAATAATCGAGATTCAACCGGAATGATCCGTCCGGTTTCATGTCGATCAAGTTATCCCAGATCAGCTGGGTGTAAATGGGGTTGCCATAAGGCGCCAGCCCCATGAGCTTGTATTCACCCGAATTGACCTTGAAGCCCAGGTAATAAGTGAAAGCCGAATAGAGCAATCCCAGGGAATGCGGGAACTCTATTTGCCACAGGGGCTTGAGATCTGCCCCGTCCCCCAGCCAGGCCGAAGTGGTGGCCCATTCGCCGACACCGTCCAGGCACAAGACAGCCGCCTTGTCGAAAGGGCTCGGGTAGAACGCAGACGCGGCGTGGGACTCGTGGTGCTCGGCGAACAGGATGGGAGGCAGTTCCGACTCCTTGCACGCCAGCAGGGCCGCGAGCTCTTGCTTGAGGGTTCTCTTGAGATAGAGCTTCTCCTTCAGCCACACGGGGACTGCCGCGACGAAGGAGCGAAAACCACTCGGCGCATAGCTCAGATAGGTATCGAGCAGGCGCTCGAATTTCAAAATTGGCTTGTCGTAGAAGACGATGGAATCCAGGTCATTCACACAAACGTTAGCTTCCTGCAGGCAATATCTGACCGCATTTTTCGGAAACTGCGCATCGTGCTTCTTTCTCGTGAATCGCTCTTCCTGTGCAGCGGCGACTATCCGACCCGAACGCAGGATAGCCGCCGCGCTGTCGTGATAATACGAAGAAATTCCCAATATATTCATAAAGGCTCAACCACACGCTCTACAAGCAAAACCCAAAAAGAGCACCGAAGCGCTCGCAACCTGGCAAAGCACAGCCGGGCACAGATTTACTCTTTCTTGGCATGGCCGCCATCCCCAGCGAGGGCCTTGAAAGCCCTCTCACCCAGCCATGCCTGCGCAATTTCATTGAAATGCACCCCCCCCACAACGAGGTGGGCTGACAGATCGTCAGTGTCGATAAGGCTCACGCGTGGCAGCGCTTCGGCTACACTGGCCTGCGCCAGCCGGACATGACTCCGGTGCGTCCACACCGGATTGTCCTGTATCCGGCCCAAAACCACAGGTACCTCCGCGTCGTCCGTGCATTTCATGCGAACCAGCGATCGGCGGAAATTTTTGATAAACCCACTCAAATTGTTTTTATATTGAAGGGCCGACGCTTCATTGAGCGCATCCGTTTCACCCTGCATCCAGAAAATGCCAGCTACCTGCAGCCTGACTTTTGATCTCTGGGTATTATAGGCGTCGGCAATCATCTTCAACAGCTCATTGTTAAGGCTGCCGCCCGGCGCCCAATTATCAAGAATGTCACCGCCACGAAGCGATGTATTAGCCACTGCTAATTTGACAATATAGTGGTCATGAGGCGGGACATTATTCAAGTACCGCGCTAAATACAGCTCGGGGCCAAATAACTCCATTGCAGTCACACCGGCCGGAAACTCCTTGGCATTTGGCGTCACGTTCTTGAAGCCAAAACCAGGCCGCGCCTGCTGCCAGGATGCAAACCCGCTCCAACGCACGCCCCGCGAGAATCTTCCGTCGTCCCTTCCTGCCACACCCGGGGGGGCACCATAGATACCGTAAATTTTTACATTCGGGAAGACCGTGTCCTGTCGCGCGTAGTCGTCCGGCCCACCAACGACGTCCCTCACCGACGCCAAACCTGCGGCATTGGATTGTCCTGCCACCACGAAGAGCTGGCGTACGGGCAAGGTGGGGCTGGTTTCGCGCACCAAACACTGCTCAGCCAGCACAGCTTCACTCACAGCCCCAATCAAGAGAAACAACACGGCTTGCGCCAATCCTGACCAGCAAAACGGCCGTGTGAACTTCATGCTGTAGCTTGCGCTGTGTGCTGACGAGGGCGTCAGGCCGTACCGCCCACCGTCAGACCTTCGATGCGCAGCGTGGGTTGCCCCACGCCCACGGGCACGCTCTGGCCTTCCTTGCCGCAGGTGCCCACGCCGCTGTCCAGGCGCATGTCGTTGCCGATCATGGTCACTTTCTTGAGCGATTCAGGGCCACTGCCGATGATGGTGGCGCCCTTGACGGGGTACTGGATCTTGCCGTTTTCCACCCAGTACGCCTCGCTGGCCGAGAACACGAACTTGCCCGAGGTAATGTCCACCTGCCCGCCCCCGAAGTTGCTGGCGTACAGGCCCTTCTTGATGCTGGCGATGATTTCTTGCGGGTCCTTGTCACCGCCCAGCATGTAGGTGTTGGTCATGCGGGGCATGGGGATGTGGGCATAGCTTTCGCGCCGGCCATTACCCGTGGGCGCCACGCCCATCAGGCGAGCGTTCAGAGAGTCCTGGATGTAGCCCTTCAGGATGCCGTCCTCGATCAGTACGTTGCGCTGGCTGGCGTGGCCTTCGTCGTCCACATTCAGCGAACCTCGGCGGTCGGCAATCGTGCCGTCGTCCAGCACCGTGACGCCCTTGGCCGCCACACGCTGGCCAATGCGGCCGCTGAACGCGCTGGAGCCCTTGCGGTTGAAGTCGCCTTCCAGCCCGTGGCCAATGGCCTCGTGCAGCAGGATGCCGGGCCAGCCCGAGCCCAGCACCACGGTCATCTCGCCCGCCGGGGCGGGGCGGGACTCCAGGTTGACCAGGGCCGCATTCACGGCCTCGTCCACGTATTTACCCATCTGCTCGTCGTCGAAATAGGCCAGGCCAAAACGACCGCCGCCGCCTGCAGAGCCCATCTCGCGGCGACCGTTCTGCTCGGCAATCACGGTGACGGACAGCCGCACCAGGGGGCGCACATCCGCCGCCAGCGTGCCGTCGGCGCGCGCTACCAGCACCACGTCGTATTCACTGGCCAGCCCGGCCATCACCTGTGCCACGCGCGGGTCCTTGGCGCGGGCGCGCTGCTCCAGCCGCTCCAGCAGCGCCACCTTGGCCGTGCTGTCCAGCGAGGCGATGGGGTCCACGCCCGGGTACAGGCTGCGGCTCGCCGCTACCTTTTTGGGAGCTACTCGCGCTTTACCTGCCTGCGCTGCAGCCGAAATAGACCGCACGGTGCGGGCCGCATCCAGCAAAGACGCCTCGGAGATGTCGTCCGAATACGCAAAGGCAGTCTTCTCGCTACTGACGGCACGCACTCCCACGCCCTGATCGATGCTGAAGGAGCCGGTCTTGACGATGCCTTCCTCCAGGCTCCAGCCTTCGCTGCGGGTGTACTGGAAGTACAGGTCCGCATCATCCACCTGGTGGGTGCGGATTTCGGCCAATGCGCGGGCAAGGTGGCCTTCGTCCAGGCCAAAAGGGGTCAGCAGCAGTTCACGGGCAACATCGATGCGCTGGCTGGTGGCCGCACGCTGGGGCGCGGCAGTGGTGGAGCGGAAAGTCATCAAAGCATTTTAGGCGCCTGACCAGCCCTTGCCCGGGTAGAGCCCACATGCCCCTATGTGCACCCGGCGCACCTTCAGCACCGCCCACCACGTCAGGTGGCCGTCTGGTCGTCAAGCACGGCCTCGGCCGCATGGGCCTGCACCGACTCAATGCCCTCGTCCCGGGCCTTGGCACCGGAATACATCTGGCTTTGGCCAATCACCTGGCCGTTGGCGGCTTTCAAGGTGAAATACGGCGCACCGTTCTTGGCGCTGAGCCGACCAAAACGACCATCGTTCGGGGCATTTTTGCGCACCGCTTCGATGCCGTTCAGCGCGCTGGCGCGGGACTCGTACATCTCGCTGGTCAGGATGACCTGGCCGTTGGCGGCCAGCAGGTTGAAAACAAACTTGTCGTTTTTCGACTTCTTGAGCTCAAACTTCGCCGCCATAGGAAACCCTCCGGATGCTGAGCGACCAAAACACAGTTGGCCAGCCGGTTTGTACCCCGAGGGCGTGCTGCGGGCAACCGCCTGCACAAGGCCCTACAGCGCGGCAGGGAGAGGGTCCTTGGTTTCCTGCTTCTGGGACCGCGCCACCGACATCAGGATGCCCAGTGCCAGCCCCAGGGTGACCATGGCCGTGCCGCCATAGCTGATGAAGGGCAGGGGCACGCCCACCACCGGCAGAATGCCGCTGACCATGCCCATGTTCACAAACGCGTAGGTGAAGAAAATCATCGACACCGCGCCCCCCATGAGGCGACCGAACAAGGTGCTGGCCCCTGCAGCAATGGCCAGCCCGCGCCAGACCAGCAGCAGAAAGCACACCAGCAGGAACAGGTTGCCTGCCAGGCCAAATTCTTCGGAATAGGCGGCAAAGATGAAGTCGGTGGTGCGTTCGGGGATGAACTCCAGGTGGGTCTGCGTACCCGCCATGAATCCCTTGCCCCACAGACCGCCCGAACCAATGGCGATCATTCCCTGGATGATGTGGAAACCCTTGCCCAGCGGGTCGCGGGTGGGGTCCAGCAAGGTGCAGATGCGCTGCTGCTGGTAGTCGTGCAGCACCACCCAGCGCACGCCATCCGCGCACAGCTGGTCGCCCAGCAGCACCAGGGTAGCGATGCCCACACCGCCGATCAGCACCGGGGGCAGGATCAGCTTCCAGGACAGGCCCGCAAAGAAGATTACCGACAGCCCCGCCGCCAGCACCAGCAGCGAGGTGCCCAGGTCAGGCTGCTTCATGACCAGGCCCACCGGAACGGCGAGCAGCAGGCCCGCAGCCGCAAAGTCCAGCGGGCGCAGCGTGCCCTCGCGCTTCTGGAACCACCAGGCCAGCATCAGCGGCATGGCGATCTTGAGGATCTCACTGGGCTGGATGACGATGCCCACGTTGATCCAGCGCGTCGCCCCTTTTTTGGTGATGCCAAACAGCGCCACCGCCACCAGCAGGGCCACGCCGGTGAGGTACAGCGGCACGGCACAGGCCATGATTTTCTGGGGGGGTACCTGGGCCACCATGAACAGGATGGCCCCTGCGATGAGCATGTTGCGCCCATGGTCCACAAACCGCGTGCCGTGGTCATAGCCCGACGAATACATGGCCAGCAACCCGGCGCTGGCCAGCATCAGAACCAGCAACAGGAGGGGGAGGTCAAAGCCCCGGAACAGGGGCGCCAGACGCTGGACGAGCGTGGGCTTTTCAAAAACGACGGCCATCCCCCGATTATCGGGCGGATGCCGCACACCAGAGCAGCCCACGCCCCTGCAGGGACATCGCGAGCCGCAGCCCTACCCCGCCTGCCGGAAGGCCATCACCGCCTGGTTGCGCAGGGTGCGCAGCAGGCCCAAGGCCTTGTCGTCCACCACAATGCCGCCCGGCGTGGCCTGGTCGGCATAGATGAGGGCAAAGGGCTGCCCCTTGATCTGCAGCGGCAGCAACAGAAACGACGGCGCATTGACGCCCTTGCGGTACCACTCGGGCAGGCGCGCCTGCATGCGGGGCTCGGTAGCGTCGTTGATCAGGGTGTCGGCGCCGCGCAGGCACACGGCGGCAAACAGGTCGCCCTGGGCCTTGAGCGGCACCTTGAGGGCCCGGACCGCCCCCTCGCTGCCCTCCCCCAGGCCAAAGCGGCCGGTCAGCATGTCGGTGCGGGCCTCGCGCAGGCAAAACACCATGCGCCGAAAACCCAGGGCGCGGAACATGGTCTCCAGGATCATTCGCAGCACATCGTTGAGCTGAAAACTCTCGACCATCGCGTTGGTGATGTCTTGGATGCCTGCCGCCAGCACTTCATTGACCTGCGCTACCGACACTGCGCCACCCGCCTGGGATTCGAGCACGGCGGGCAGGGGCTGCGTTTCTGTCACCCGCAACTCGTGGGCGCCGAGGGCATCGTCGGGTGCGGCTTGCGCCCCGGCGGCCGGGGGCAGCTTGAGCAGGCGGGCCGCCGGCGTGTCGGGGTCCACGCGCAGGTCCAGCGCCTCGGCCAGCGCCACCAGCTTGTGCCGCGCGCGCAGCGTCGCGTCAGCAATGGCCTCGGCCGACAGCGCCAGCGTGCGGGCGTAGCGTGTGCCCACCTGTCCCAGTTGTCCCTCTAGCTGGGCGGGCTCGCTGAACAACAGGGCACTGGCGACCTCATTGGCCGCCATGGCGGCCCAGCGCAAACGCTCCACGCCCTGCTCGGGCGCACGCTGCATGGGCGAGCCCAGGGGCTTGCGCATGCAGCGCTGCAGGCTGTCGGGCAGGCCCCAGACGCGCGCCACGCCCACACCCAGGTCTTCAAACCCCAGCCCCAGCACCTGGACGGATGCGGCCTCCTCGCCCCCTTCCAGCCGCCCGGACGCCACCAGGCTGCGCACCTGCCGCGCCTCTTCGGGAAAGTAGAACTCGCACAGCATGCGCCCCAGGTTCTGGAACATCGCGCCGATGAAGGCCTCTTCGGCCGCCTGGCTGGTGCTGCACAGTTCGGCCGCGACCGAGCCCGCCATCATGGCGCGCAAAAATTCCTCGCGCATCTGGCTGGCATGGGCCTTGTCCTGCATGTGGTCCAGCAGCACCAGGCTCAGCGCCATGTTGCGCACCGCATTGAAGCCCACCAGACTCACTGCGCGCGACACGGTGCTGATGGTGCCCCGGCTGGCGTGGGCGTAATGCACGCTATTGACCAGACGCAGCAGCTTGTTGGTGAGCGCCACGTCTTTCAGGATTTCGTGGGTCAGGTCGCTGATGCTGTCGTCTTCCGAGTTGGCCACCCGCTGGATGCGCGCCACCGAGTCCGACAAGGCCGGGAAGTCGCTCTTGTGGCGCATGCGCCGCAGCAAAAAGTCCAGCGTGGCGTTGCTGGCAGCCGATGGCGCACTGGCCGGTGCCGCCCAGGCGCGCAACGCATCCCGAAAATCCGCCGCCGTGGCGTAGCGCTGCGCCGGGTCACGCGCCATGGCCCTTTGCAGAATGGCGCGCAGGCCATCGTCCACGCCGGGGCCCAGGTCGGCGGGCAGGGCCAGGTTTTCGTTGGCAATGCGGTACAGCGCTTGCCAGGTGTCCTTTTGGTGGATGAGGGGGCGCCCGGTCAGCATCTCGATGAGCACCAAGCCAGCGGAATACACGTCCATCGCGGGGGTGGGCGCGGCGCCCGCCGCCGCCTCCGGTGCCATGTAGGCGGGCGTGCCGCTCGCCAGTTGCGCATCCGGTGCGGCCTGCACAGGGGCCGCCATGCCAAAGTCCATCACCCGGGCGTGCCGGTGCGCATCGATCATGATGTTGGACGGCTTGAGATCGCGGTGCACGATGCCCGCCTGGTGGGCGGCATGCAAGCCATCAAGCACATCCACCATGAGCGCCACGGCATCGTGGGGCGTGCAGCGCCCCTGCTGGGCCAGGTGCTCGGCCAGCGTGCTTCCGGGCACGTACTCGAACACGATGTAGGGCTGCGCGCCTTGCACATCGGCCTCAAACACCGGCACGATGTAGGGGTGGGCCAGACGCCCCACGTGGCGGGCCTCGCGCAGCCACTGCTCCAGCACGGAAGGGTCCTGGTCCTGCATGGGGCGCATCAGCTTGATGGCCACCTCGCGCTGCAGGCGCGGGTCCAGCGCCAGCCACACGGTGGCCTGGGCGCCCCGGCCCAGCTGCTTCTTGAGTTCAAACCGCCCCAGCGACGCAGGCGGCTTGTCGCCTGATCCGAGCGCCCATCGTCTGGCAGTGGAAAGCGGGGCAAAATCGGTCATGGTGCGGGTAGCAAAACCAGGCGCCGCACGGTGTGGCGCCCTGGTGCACACATCTTATGCCTGCGCCAGCCCGGTTAAAGCAGTGATTCCCCTGCCCCGATCACTTTCTGTCTCATGACCACCACCCACCTGCTGTACCTGCACGGTTTTCGCTCGTCCCCCTCGTCGGCCAAGGCGCGCCAGACTGCGGCCCACGTGGCGGCCCACCACCCCTCCGTGACCTTCTGGTGCCCGCAGCTGCCGCCATCGCCCCGTGCCGCCATGGCGCTGGTGGCGCAGGGCATTGCCAGCTGGCCCCGGCATTCGATGGCCGTGATTGGCTCGTCGCTGGGCGGCTTCTATGCCAGCTGGGTGGCGCAGCACGCGGGTTGCCCCAGCGTGATACTCAACCCCGCTGTGGACCCGGCACGCGACCTCGCCCGCTACATCGGCGAGCAGACCAGCTGGCACGACCCGAGCGAGCGCTTTTATTTTTTGCCGGAGTACATTGAAGAGTTGCAGGCCCTGGACATGCGGGCCCGCCCCGCTGCCGCCCGCGAACTGGCCCTCATTGCCAAGGGCGACGAAGTGCTGGACTGGCGCGAGATGGTGGGGCGCTACCCGCAGGCCGAGCAAGTAGTGCTGGAGGGGGGCGACCACGCGCTGGGCGACTATGGGGACTACCTGCCGCTGGTGAGCCAGTTCCTGCAACTGGCCTGAACGGAACGCGCGGCAGCCATCCGTTGCGCCTCCGGTCAGGGCTTCAGGTGGGACGAAATCCGCCGCCCCTGCTCGCGCCAGCGCTCATAGTCCGCCGGGTACGCAGCACGGTATCGCTTGAGGTGAAACGCCGCCTCGTCGTCCAGCCCCAACATCGTGGCGCTTTCGATCAGCGGCTCGATCACCCGGGGCTCGGGCGAGAAGTGCAGCAGCTTGTTGGCCACGCCAAAGACTTGGCCCGCATTGCTGGGTGAAAGCTCGATGGTGGTCAGCAGCGCAAAATCGACCTGATCGGTGAAGAAAGGGGTGTTGCCCACCTTGCGAACGGTGTCCTGGCGCAGGGAGGGTGGCCGGTCGGCCAGCGGCCGGTACAGCTGGCTGACGCGGTAAAAATCCCAGCCCACATAGGCCGCGATTGCCAGCGCGCCCACGATGATGGCGGCCGCACCCTGGCGCGCTGCCAGCGAAGTTGCCCAGCCGGGCAGCTGCCAGCGCCACAGCAACGCAACGGCCAGCACCGTGACCAGCTGGAACGGCCCGTACCACAGCGGAAACTCCAGCAGGCTGTGCAGCCCCACCAGCGCCAGCACTCCCCAGGCCAGTTGCCGCGCCGGATCGGTCTCGCGCCAGGGCTTTTCGCGAAGCACCCACACCACCACGGCGGCGCAAAAGATCAGCGCCACCGGCACGCCCAGTTCCACCGCCAGGTGCAGGGGCAGGTTGTGGGCGTTGTCCAGCAGCACACAAAACCGCTCCCCCGGGAACACGGTGACGTAGTGCGCGTAATCCAACTCCCCCCAGCCCCAGCCCGCCCAGGGCTTTTGCGCGATCAGGTGCAGCACATTGGCCCACAGCACACGGCGGCTGGTGCAGCCCGGCTCTTCGTCGAGGATGCGCACAAACAGTCCGTCCGATGCAAACCCGGTCCAATCCAGCAGCAAGCGAGGCAGCAGCCAGGCCGCTGCGCCGTACAACACCAGCCCCACCAGTCCCAGCCCCAGGATCAGGCGCCCCCACGACACGCGCCAGCAGAACATCAGCCCCAGTATCAACAGCCACTGCACGGCCCCGGTGCGTGAGGCCGTGGCCGCGCTCGACATCGCCAGCAACGCCAGCCCCCAGGCCACCAGCAACCCCGTCAACCACCCGGGCCAGGCCCTCCCTCCCTGCACGGTGGTGGCAATGCCGGGGTGGTCCAGACGTGCCTGCATCTGGGCCAGGCCCCACAGCAGCGCCCAGACGCCCAGGCTCAGCAGCGTTGCCTGCTGGTTGCGCTGGCGCAGGTTGCCGATGGCCTGCCCGAGGGTAGAGGGCTGCACGCCGGGCAGGCCGGGGTCCCCCACAAAATACTGCAGCAGCCCGATGACCGCACTGGCCAGCGCTGCGACCAGAACCCCGGTGGCCAGCATCCGGCTCGACACCAGGGCGGGCCCCCCCCCGGTCTCCCCCTCCTGATCCCGCCCCAGCGAACTGCCGCAGCGAGCCAGGGCCAGCAACACCAGCACCGCGCCGCAGCCCCAGGACGCCAGCAGGGGCCAGAAGTTGTTGATGGGGGCCTGCGTGAAGCAGAACAGGAACGGCAGCGCCAGTGCCAGCAGAGTCAGCGGCGTGGCCATGGTGGCAAAGGGCATGGGATGGCAGGTAGGGGCAAAAAGGCGCGCCGTGGATCATATGCGCCGCCGCCCGGGCGCCCGCTGGCGCCCATGGGACAATCGCCGCCATGCACGCATTGTTTGAAGAAGCCGGCAAATTTCTCGCCGGCCGTATCCTGTCCGAAGCCGATACCTCCGCCCAAGTGGAGCTGGACTCGGGCAAACGGGTCAAGGTCAAGGCCGCCCACATCCTCCTGAAGTTCGAAAAACCCGCCCCGGCAGAACTCATCGCCCAGGCCCAGGCCGTGGCGGAGACCATTGAACTGGACCTGGCCTGGGAATTCGCTCCCGAAGACGAATTCGGCTTTGCCGACCTGGCGCGGGACTATTTCTCTGAGAACGCCACCCTGGCCCAGCAGGCCGGTGCGCTGTTCCGTCTGTACGACGCACCGCACTACTTCCGCCGCGCAGGCAAGGGCCGCTTCAAGAAGGCATCGGCCGAGATCCTGCAACAAGCCCTGGCCGCCATCGAGAAGAAAAAGGCCATCCTCGCGCAGATCGACGAGTGGGCAGCGCAACTGGGCCGGGGCGAATGCCCGCAGCCCATCCGCGACCAGCTCTACAAGATTCTGTTCAAGCCCGACAAGAACGCGCCCGAGTACAAGGCCGTGGTTGAGGCCAGCCGTGCCACGCACACCGCGCCGCTGGACCTGCTGCAAAAGGCGGGCGCCATCGACTCCGCTTACCAGTTCCACTGGAAGCGCTTTTTGTTCGAGAACTTCCCCAAGGGCACAGGCTTTCCGGCAGTCACTGCACCGGTCATTGCGGACGAGCTGCCGCTGTCGCCCGCGCAGGCCTACTCCATCGACGACTCGCAGACCACCGAGATCGACGACGCGCTGTCGGTGCAGGGCCTGGGCACCGGCACCGTGGTGCTGGGCATCCACATCGCCGCACCGGGCCTGGCCATCCAGCCCGGCAGCGCGATTGACCAGCTCGGCCGCGCCCGCCTGTCCACCGTGTACATGCCGGGCTACAAGATCACCATGCTGCCCGACGACGTGGTGCAAACCTACACGCTGGACGAAGGCCGCGCCAACCCAGCCGTGTCGCTGTACGTCACCATCGACGAAGCCACGCTGGAGTTCAAAGGCTCCGAGACCAAGCTGGAGCGCGTGCACGTGGCCGCCAACCTGCGCCACGACCAGCTCGACAGCGTGGTGACGGAAGAATGGCTCACCAACCCGGCGTTTGAGCACCAAAACGACCCCAAGCGCTTGTCCGAATTGCGCCCGCAGCTATCGTTTTTGCACCGCCTCGCCAAGGACCTCAAGGCCCGCCGCGAAGTCGTGCGCGGCAAGCCCGAGAACTTCAACCGGCCGGACTACAACTTCCGCCTGGTCGGCAACAACGGCGCCGAGCCCACGGGCGACGAGCAGGTGCAGATCAGCGTACGCCAGCGCGGCGCGCCGCTCGATCTGATCGTGGCCGAGGCCATGATCGTGGCCAACAGCACCTGGGGCAGCTGGATGGCCGAGCTGGGCGTACCCGGCATCTACCGCAGCCAGGCCAGCATGGCGCCGGGCGTGAAGGTGCGCATGGGCACCAAGGCGCTGCCGCATGCAGGCATCGGCGTCAAAGCGTATTCGTGGGCCACGTCACCCCTGCGCCGCTACACCGACCTGGTCAACCAGTGGCAGATCATTGCCTGCGCCCGCCACGGCAAGACCGCTGCGCTGGCCGCGCCCTTCAAGCCCAAGGACGCCGACCTGTTCTCCATCATCAGCAGTTTTGACGCGGCCTACAGCGCCTACAACGGCTACCAGGCGGGCATGGAACGCTTCTGGACGCTGAAGTATGTGGAGCAGAACGGCATCACCGAGCTGAACGCCACCGTCTTCAAGGAAGGTCCGGGCGGCAGCTTCCTCGTCCGCGCGGACGACATTCCGCTGGTCTTCCCCGTGCTGGGCGCGCAGAACCTGCCGCGCGGCGCGCGCCTCAAGGTCAAGCTGGGCGAGGTGGACGAGATCACGCTGGATATCCACGGCACCGTGATCGAGCGCCTGGACGACCCCGCAGACACCAGCGACGATGGCCCCGTGGATGATGCCGAGGACGACGACACCGTGGCCGGCCCGATTGCGATTGCGGTGGATGTGAACGAGGCCCCCGCCGACGCCGCTGCAGCGGCCCCCACCGCTTGAAGCCCCGGACAGCCCCCTGATAATTGCCGGCGATGAAACTCCCTGCCTTCCTCCGCACCTTCAGCACGCTGCAGCTGGCGCTGGGCGTCTCCATCGCCGTGCATGCTGCGCTCATCTCGGTGCGCTTCATCGACCCCGAGGGCTTCAACCGCGTGTTCCAGGACACGCCACTCGAAGTCATCCTGGTCAATGCCAAGTCCAACGAGCGCCCCGACAAGGCCCAGGCGATTGCCCAGGCCAACCTGGCGGGCGGTGGCGATGCAGAGAAGGGCCGGGCCACCAGCCCCCTGCCGTACACCGCGCTCACCACAGTGGGTGACGACTACGAAGAAGCCCAGCGCAAGATGGACGCGATGCAGGAGCAGCAAGCCCAGCTGCTGGCCCAGCTGCGCAAACAGCTAGCCACCATGCCCGTGCCCGATCCGCGCCAGGCCAGCCAGAGCGCCGAACAGGCCAGCGAGCAGGAAAAGCGCCGCCAGCTCGTCAAGCTGCTGGCCGAGATCGAAAAGCGCATCAACGAAGAAAACTCGCGCCCCAAGAAGCGCTACATCAGCCCCGCCACCCGCGAAGAGGCCTATGCCATTTATTACGACGCGCTGCGCCGCAAGGTGGAAGACAAGGGCACCGAGAACTTCCCCGAACAAGGCGGCCGCAAGCTTTATGGCGAGCTGACGATGATCGTCACCGTCAACCACGACGGCCGTGTGCTGGGCACCGAGATCGTGCAAGGCTCGGGCAACAGCACACTGGACCGCCGCGCCGAAGCCATTGCCCGCGCCGCAGGCCCGTTTGGCGCCTTCGATGCCGAGATGCGCAAGAAGGCCGACCAGATCGCCATGGTGGCGCGCTTCAAGTTCACCCGCGACCAGACCCTGGAAACCGTGGTGAAGTAACTGCCCGGCGGGGGGTAGCAACGAGGCGTGCCAAGCAGGCCTCCGAGCCCACCCACCCGCCCCACAGAACACACCGCAAGGCCGCCCGTACCGCCAGCCCCACGCAGCCCTAGCCACTCCATGACATCCCCCGCCTCCCCTGCCGACCTGTACTGCGTGATGGGCAACCCCGTGGCCCACAGCCGCTCGCCTGCCATCCACGCCCGTTTTGCCGAGCTGACCGGCGAACACATTGCCTACGAACGCCGCCTGGTGCCCATGGACGGTTTTGCCCAGGGCGTGCGCGCGTTTGCCGCTGAGGGCGGGCGCGGCTGCAACGTCACCGTGCCCTTCAAGACCGAAGCGCCGGGCCTGGCCACCGAATGCAGCGAGCGCGTGCAACTGGCGGGTGCGGCGAACACCCTCACCTTCCGCGCCGACGGCAGCATCTACGCTGACAACACCGATGGCCTGGGCCTGGTGGCCGACATCACGCGCAACGCGGGCGTGTCGCTGGCCGGGCGCGATGTGCTGCTGGTGGGCGCCGGGGGCGCCGCCGCAGGTGTGTTGGGCCCGCTGTTGCTGGCGGGGGCCCGCCACATCACTGTGGCCAACCGCACCCTGGCCAAGGCGCAGGCGCTGGTGCAGTCGCACAGCGCCTTGGCTGCGCTACAAAAAGCAGAGCTGTCAGCGCAAGAACCACTAGCGCTATCGGCCCATTTCGATGTAATCATCAACGCCACGGCCAGCAGCCTTTCTGGCGGCGGCATCCCGGTGCCCGCCAGCGTGCTGCGCCCCGGTGCCCTGGCCTACGACATGATGTACGGCCCCGCAGCACAGGGCTTCCTCGACTGGGCCCGGCAGCACGGCGCCGTGCCCCGTGACGGCCTGGGCATGCTGGTGGAGCAAGCCGCCGAGGCTTTCTTGCTGTGGCGCGGCGTGCGCCCGCCCTCGGCCCAGGTGATGCGCGAAATGCAGCAATCTGCCACCGCCTGACCCCCGGGGACGCCACGATGAAAGCCGTGCTGCGCTGGCTGGGACTGCTGGTGATCGCCTTCGTGGCGCTGCAGCTGTTCTTTGTGCTGCGCATTGCCGCCATGGCAGCCATCAACCCCGAGTCCACCACCTTTCAGCGGTCCGAAGCCTGGACGCTGCTGGCCAGCAAAGGCCATGTGCCCTGGCGCCAGCAATGGGTTCCGTACGCCGACATCTCTGACCACCTCAAACGCGCGGTGATCGCCTCGGAAGACGATGGTTTTGTGAACCACGATGGCGTGGACTGGAACGCCATCGAAAAAGCCTGGGAGCGCAACGCCAAGGCCGAAGCCCAGGCCAGCAAGGCGCAGGCCCGGGCCCCCGAGCGCCCGGTGCGTGCCCCCAAGATCCGGGGGGGCTCCACCATCACCCAGCAGCTGGCCAAGAACCTGCTGCTGTCGGGCGAACGCACGCTGCTGCGCAAGGGGCAGGAGTTCGTGCTCACGCTGGCGCTGGAGCAGTTGCTCTCCAAGCAGCGCATCCTAGAGATCTACCTCAACAACGTGGAATGGGGCGAGGGCGTGTTCGGCGCCGAGGCGGCCGCGCAGCACTACTTCCGCAAAAGCGCCAGCCGCCTGAGCACCGCCGAAGCTGCACGCCTGGCCGTGATGCTGCCTGCGCCCAAGCGCTTTGAGAAAACGCCCGGGTCGGCCTACCTGGCCGGGCGCACGCGCACGATCCTGGGGCGCATGGGCGGCGCGGAGTTGCCCTGAACGTCACCCACCGCTAAGCAGCGCGCCTTATCGCCCCTGCGGCGCATCGCGCCGCTGCAGCCACAACGCAGACGTCCCCTTCGGTCGCAACGTCACTTGAAACCGGGGCGCTCCCACTGCGCCCCCCACCGGTAGCCGCACCGTGTAGCGCTGCAACCGCATCGCCGCCAGCAGCGTCATCTCCAGCATCGCAAAGTGCTGGCCAATGCACACGCGCGGCCCCAGGCCAAACGGAATCCACGCGCCCCGGGGGATGGGTGGAGCGCCGTCCAGAAACCGCTCGGGCGCAAAGCGGTCCGGCTCGGCAAACCAGCGCGCATCGCGGTGCAACACCCAGGGGGTGATGCGCAGCATGGCGCCCTGGGGCACCGGCACGCCGCCCAGCGTGATGGGCGCGGTGGTGCGGCGGCTCATCAGCGCGGCAATCGGGGGATAGAGGCGCAGCGCCTCTTTGAGCGTGGCGCCCAGCCAGGGCAACTGGGCCAGATGCTCGGGGCCGGGGGTGCCGCCCTGCAACACGGCATCGACCTCGGCCTGGGGGCGCAGTGCGGCCTCGGGGTGCTGGGCCATGAGCAGGGTCCACCACAGCAGCGTGGTGGCGCTGGTTTCGTGCCCGGCCTGGAAGCTGACGATGCACTGGTCAAACACCTCTTGTGCCGACAAGGCCTCGCCCGTTGACTCATCACGCAAAGCCAGCAGCATGTGCAGCAGGTCTGAGCGGTCCGGGGCACCGGGTGCGGCCACCTCGGCCTGGCGGGCGTGGATGTGGCGCCAGACCAGCCCCTTCAGCGACCGGATGGCGCGCCGCTTGGCAGCCTTGCCCGGCAGGGGCAGCCAGTCGGGTAGCGTGAAGGGCATGAACATTTCGTGGAAGGCGGCTTCTGACAGCGTCTGCGTGGCCAAGGCGGCTTCGCGCGCATCGGCCTGCGCCGAGGTGCTGAACAGCGTGCGCAGGATCACGTCCATGGCCACGTCCGTCCACAGCGCATCCACGGCCACCAGCGCACCGGGCTGGCCCGGGGGCACCGCCGCGTCGAGCGCGCTGCGGGCAGCATCGGTCATCAGCTGCGCGTAGCCTGCCACCCGCTTGGGCGTGAAGGCGGGCATCAGCATCCGGCGCTGGCGCTGCCAGGTGTCGCCTTCGGTCACCAGCACGCTCTGGCCAAACACTTCCTCGAACACCTCCATGCCACGCTCCCAGCGGATGAGCTGGTCGGCATGGGTGACGAGCGCCTCGCGCACCAGATCGGGGTGCATCAGGTCCCACGCATCTTCGTACCCTAAACGCATGCGGGTGAGGTCGCCATGCTCGCGCTGCAGTTGGGTGACAAAGCCCAGGTAGTCAGCGCGCATGGCGCGCAGCAGGGGCAGGCCCCACCAGCGGGTTCGCGGGCCGCGTGGCGTTGCAGGCGTGGTGGGAGGAGTGGGAGAAGCAACAGACGAGGTGGTGACTGTGGGCGAGTTCATGCCCCACATGCTGCAGCGCAGCGACGACTTGGTATTGAACGATTGCGACAGCCCCCGTCGCCTACACTCGCGCCCCATGGCAAGCTTGGCCCCCCTCTCCCCACGGCACCCCGCCGGGCTGATCCCCTCGGGCGAGCTGTGGCTGCCGCGCCCCAGCCTCACGGCCTGCGTGCGAGCTGCCATCGCGCGCAACACGGTGGGCCACACACTCAGTGACGCGCAACGCATCAACCGCTTTCCGGCGTCCCCCTTGTGCAGCTTGAGCTGGTGGTTTGAAGGTCGCAGCGAGGCCCTGGTGGCCGAGCGCCCCGACTCCATGCCCACGGAGCACAGCCCGCGCGAGGCCTACCCCGGCCGCTGGGTGCTGGCCGGCCCGCAGACCCGCCCCACCTCCAGCTACTGCGCCGGGCCCACACACGCCATGATGGTGATGTTCATGCCCGACGCGCTGCACCAGCTCACCGGCGTGGACCCTGGGGCCCTGACCGATCGCATGGTGGACGCGCAATCGCTGTTGCCGCCCGACTGGCTGGCGCTGTGCGAAGCGGTGCAGAACCTGCCCGACAACGCGGCCCGCCTGCAGCACCTGGAAGATTTTCTGGAGCCCCGCTGGCAGGCCTGCCGCCCCGCACAATCCTTGCCCACACAGCGCTACGGCGACTGGGCTGCACACCTCGCACAGCGCGCTGCCCTGTCCGCCCCCGGCCGCAGCCTGCGCCAGTTGGAGCGGCGCATCAAGCGCTGGGCCGGACTGCCCCTGCGCGAGCTGCGCGGCTTTGGCAAGGCCGAGCAGGCGTTCTTCGACACCATCGCGACCGAGGCTGCGCAGGGCTCGGTCAAGTGGGCCGATGTGGCAGCGGGCGCCGGGTTCTCCGACCAGTCGCACCTGTGCCGCGTCACGCGCCGCATCACCGGCTACGCACCGCAGGCGCTGTACGACGGCATCTATGGCGACGAGGCGTTCTGGGTGTACCGGATCTGGGTGTAGGGCAACAACGCGGAGCCCACCCGGGGTGCGGTCCCACTCACGGGATGTGCGTTTCCTGGAAGGTCACCCGGCGCCGCTGCGGGTCGAAGAGACCGCCCTCGGGCAGCACATGCATGCGGATATCCGCAGCCTTGGCCATGGGGCCGTCGTCGTCCACGATCTGCGCCCGGCGGGCGTCAAAGAGCTTGACGTAGTAGTTGCCCAGCACCTCCCACAGGCCGTCCGGGCGCACCAGCAGGGCAGTTTCCTCGTCGATGCCCACACCGATCAGCTGAGGGTGGTCCAGCACCGCGCTGATGAGGCGGTTGTAGCGGGCGCGGTGCATGAAATGCTGGTCCACGATCGCCCCCCGGAAGAGGCCGAAACCGGGTGCCAGCTCCTTCATGCCCCGGGCGATGTTGACCTGCTCTTCTTCGTCGGAGTTGCGCGGCGCCCGCCATTTGCCGGTGAGCATCAGCCGGCTCATGACCGAGGCCCCGGCCGACGTTCCGCCCACCACCGCCCCGGCCACGTAGCGCGACTCGATGGTCTGCAATGCGCGGGTGCCCACCAGCAGCGTGGACAGGCGCGACTGGTCGCCGCCGGAGAACCAGAATCCCGTGAAGCCCTCCAGCATCTGCACCACGGCAGCGCTGTTGGCCTCGCCGGGGCGGATGTCCACCACCTGCGCAAACGCGCCCAGGCGGCTGAAGTCGCGGGCCACTTCCAGGGCCTCCTCGTCCGACTTGGAACTGGCCATGGGAAACACGGCAATGCGGGCGTTCTCTGCCCCGGCCAGCGCCACAAACCGCTGCTGCACGCTGACAGGCGTTTCCCCGCCTCCCACGATCAGCAAGTGGCCCTGCGGCCGGACAAAGAGCCGCAAGACGGCCGCCAGCCTCGCCGCATTGGCAGAGCCCGCCTGTGCCGACTGGGGCTGCGCTGCCAATGGCGCTGCGGGCGGGGTGGGCACGGTGGTGGCGCCGGGCAAGGCGGGAGATGCGACCGGAGAGGCGGGCGCGGCCACCCAGGGCGCCCCCGCCGTGGCGGGCTGCGCCTGGGCGAAATGCATCCCCCACAGGCACGGCAGCAAAGCCGCCGTCCACGCCATAACGGAGCGTCGCCCCAAGGGGCGCAGGCACCGGCGCAGCAACAACACAATGTCTAGAACCATGGGCTCACGGAAGGAAAAGGGAAGTAAAAACGCAAGGCGCTCCGCCCAGTATGGCGGGGTGGAGCGAGCTGGCACAAGGCAATCACGGCCGCGCAGTCACCGGCAGCGGCCCGGACACCAGCACACCAAGGCACCGGGCCAGATAGGCGCCGCGGCGCACAAAACAAGGTGCGAAGGGGAAAGGAATCGATGGATTCTAGGCAAACGCTGCTAGGCACCCTCTGCACGAGTCAGCGCGCCGTGTACATCTGCGGGCTCGGGCGGTCTGCGGCGTTGCAAATACTCGCAATAGCTACGGCTATTGCTGCGTTTTGCGCCTTGCAGCCCATCCCGATCCGCAGTGCCCACTTGCCGCTCGATTCGTGCAGAGGATGCCTAGCGCTCCTGCGCACACCGTTTGGCAAAGCGCATCGAAGCCTGCCCGTATCATCCCCGCCATGCTTGCCAAGTTGATGAGTTTCCTTCTGCTGGGGATCGTGCGGTTTCTCACCGGCTCCCAAGCCCGCTGGTATGGCTGTCCGCCCAAGGCCGAGCAGCGTATCTACTTTGCCAACCACCAGAGCCATGCCGACATGGTGCTGATCTGGGCGGCGTTGCCCGAGGAGCTGCGCAGCATCACGCGGCCGATTGCCGCCAAAGACTACTGGACCAAGACGCCGTTCCGGCAGTGGATCACCACCGCCGTGTTCAACGCCGTGTATGTGGACCGCCAGGCCACGCCCGCTCGGCCCGCAGCGCCCGTGGCCGCCGATCCCACCGTGACCCAGGCCGCCGCAGCCGATGCCGACACGGCATCTGCCGGGGGCCCAGACCCCTCGCCCGAAGCGCCCCCCCGCGCACCCACACCCGAAGAACTGCGCGCCGCACTGCCCGAATCGGACCCGCTGGCCCCGCTGGTGCGCGCGCTGGAGAGCGGAGACTCCATCGTGATCTTTCCGGAAGGCACGCGGGGCCATGGCGACGAGCCCCAGGCCTTCAAATCCGGCCTGTTCAAACTGGCGCAGATGTTTCCGCAGGTGGTGCTGGTGCCCGCCTGGATCAACAACGTGCAGCGCGTGATGCCCAAGGGCGAAGTGGTACCGGTGCCCATCCTCTGTTCGGTGACCTTTGGCGCGCCCATCCAGCTCGAAGCGGGTGAAGAGCGCCGCCCGTTCCTCGACCGCGCGCGCCGCGCCGTCATTGCACTGCGGGAAGTCTGACCATGACCCGCGCGAAGCCCCTGAACTTGCCGAACGCTGCGCCCTGGAGCGCGCGCTGACATGAACCAATTCCTGCGCAACCTCACCGCCACCCAGCAGATCGGGGCCTTGTTCCTGGTCGTGTTCGGCATCCTGTCCATCGTCACCGTGTGGGCCTTTGTGCGCAATCTGCGCGAGCACCCGAGCGACGACCCCGAAGCCGAAGCCCAGGCCCTGGAGGCCCGGCGGTTCTGGGGGCTGCTCAAGACCTCCTGGGTCATGGCCACGGTGTTCTGGGTGGGCTGGGTGCTGGGCGAGACGGTGGCCACCGTGCTGTTCGCCATCGTCGGCTTTTTTGCGCTGCGCGAGTTCATCACCCTGTCGCCCACACGCCGGGGCGACCACCGCAGCCTGGTGCTGGCGTTCTTTGTGGTGCTGCCCCTGCAGTTCTGGCTGGTGGGCAGCAAGCACTTCGACCTGTTCACGGTGTTCATCCCCGTGTATGTGTTCCTGGCGCTGCCGGTGGTGAGCGCACTGGCCAACGACCCCCAGCGGTTTCTGGAGCGCAATGCCAAGCTGCAGTGGGGCATCATGGTCTGCGTGTACGGCATGAGCCATGTGCCCGCGTTGCTGCTGCTCGACTTTCCGGGCTACCGCGACAAGGGCGCGTTTCTGGTGTTCTTCCTGGTGTTTGTGGTGCAGACGTGCATGCTGGTGCAGCACCTGCTGGGACGGCGCTTTCCGCACAAGCCGGTGGCACCGCAGGTGAGCCAGAGCTTTCAGTGGACCAGCTGGCTGGCCGGCGTGGCCGCCGGCGGCCTCGCGGGCGGGCTGCTCACTTTCATCACCCCCTTCAAACCCGGCCAGGCGCTCGGCATGGCGCTGCTGGCCTGCGTGGCGGGCAGCCTGGGGCACCTGGTGATGAAGGCATTGAAGCGCGACCGGGGCATCACCAGCTGGGGCATGCAGGGCATGTCCGTCACGGGTGCGGGGGGGCTGCTCGACCGCGTGGATGCCCTGTGTTTTGCGGCGCCCGTTTTCTTCCATTCGGCACGCTGGTACTTCGGTTTGTAGAACAATCGACCGGTAGCGCTAGTCCCCATTGCCCCAATAGCTATAAAAACGAGAGCAAATGCGCATCCTTGGTATTGACCCCGGCCTGCAGACCACCGGCTTCGGCGTGGTGGACATGGACGGCCACCACCTCAGCTACGTGGCCAGCGGCACCATCCGCACCACCACCCTCGCACTGGGCGATCTGCCTGGGCGCCTGAAGATCCTGTTCGACGGCATCACCGAGGTCGCAGCCCGCTACCAGCCCGATGTGGCCTCGGTCGAGATCGTGTTCGTCAACGTCAACCCCCAGTCCACGCTGCTGCTGGGCCAGGCACGCGGCGCCGCCATCACCGCCCTGGTGGCCAGCAACCTGCCCGTGGCCGAATACACCGCACTGCAGATGAAAAAAGCCGTGGTCGGCCATGGCCGCGCCGCCAAAAGCCAGGTGCAGGAAATGGTGCGGCGCCTGCTGCAGCTGCCAGGCCTGCCAGGCACCGACGCCGCCGATGGCCTGGGCATGGCCATCACCCATGCCCATGCCGGGTCCGCCATGGGCCGCCTGGGCGAAGCCGCCACGCTGAACCGGCGGCAGCATGCGATGTACAAGGATGGGCGGAGTTATTAACCCCCTGCGCCACACCAGATAAAAAAATACCGCGCCCAAAGGCGCGGTACAGCCCCACCAGGGTCTTAACCAGAACGAGACGTCAGGCCAACTGCGTCTTCATCCGCTCCGCCCGCTCCTTTGGCGAGGGGTGGGTGGACAGAAAGCTGCTCGAATCACCGCCCGACATCGCGGCCAGCTTTTCCAGTGCGCTCACGCAGGCGCCGGGCTGGTAACGCTTGGCTTTCATGAAGTCCATCGCGTAGTCGTCGGCCTCGCGCTCGTTGCTTTGCGAGTGCTGGGCGCGCACCACTTTTTCAAACAAATCGCCCAGTTGCGAGTTGGCGATGGCGCCGGCGCGGCTGTTGCTGGACGACACGGCGTTGCGCAGGGCGCTGGTGCGCAGCGCGGCCTGGATACGGGCCTTGCTGTGGCCCTTTTTGACGTGGCCGATTTCGTGGCCGATCACGTAGCGCACTTCGTCATCGGTGAACTTGTCCATCAGGCCCGAGTACACACGGATGGTGCCGTTGGCCATGGCAAAGGCGTTGATGTCGGGGGTGAGGTAGACCTTGAAGTTCATCTTCAGGCCGTCATAGGTGCCCAAACCCGCCGTGAGCTTGTTCAGGCGCGTGGCATACGGGTTGCCTGAGGGGGCGATACGGTTCTGGCGGTCGCTTTCGGCGGCCATCTGGTCGAAGGCGGCCTTGACTTCGTCATCGGTCAGCGACTCGGATTTGGCCAGGTCCTTGCCCGCGTCGAGCATCTTGCCCAGGTCAAACTGCGCCCAGACGGGCGATACGGCACTCACGCCGGATGCCAGGGTCACAAGCGTCAGTAATTGGCGGCGGTCCATCGAATTCCCTCTCTTTTTGTGGTCGTTGCTTTAGGTATGGATGTTTTATTGAGCAACCTTGTGCAAGCAATGGTTCTCAAATGCGCCGGAATATAGCGACGCCACCTCCTGTTTCCGGGGGTGGGTCCTGTCTGCAGATGTAAGAGCTGTGTGCCGATGCTGTGTGCGGGCCGCCATCCCACAACAGGGTTGACGACACCTCGCCACCACAAGGCCTGACGCCCCGCGATAGAAAGTGAAGGCCTCAAACGGCCGACTGGCTTGGCAGAAGAATCCGCCCTTCGGAGCGACGCGTCTCAGCGCCCCAGACCGCGCTTGAGTTCCTTGAGCAGTAGCAGCACCTGGTTGGACGCGTGGCGGCAGCTGCCGTTGAGCAGCTGTGCCGCCTTGGGCTGGTCGCCCGACTGGAAGGCCGTCACTACATCGGCCGCCTGCTGGTGAAAGTACTTGTGCCGCGCCACCAGCATGTCGAACGCGGGGTAGTGCCCCAGACGCACCCGGCCTGTGCCGTAGAGCCAGCGACCCAGGTCGCAGCGGTCGTCCTGACAGATGCGCTCGGGCCGCATGACTTCGTCGGAGCGGCCGTTGACCATGTCCTGCAGCTGCAGGCGCCAGCGCTCGTGGCTGGCGATGGCGGCATCGATATCGATCTCGGTCATCAGCGTGGCCGCGTATTCAGCGTCCAGCACCAGTTCGCTGCCGTTGTCTTCCATGGCCCAGGTGGTCTCGGGGCTGGTGGGGTCCTGCTCCCGGATCTTGAACAAGCGGCTGAAAAAACCCATGCGTCATCCCTTTTGCACGACTGGTCCGCGCAGCGCAGGATGGCAACCAGCGCGGAAATGTCTTGAAACATTCTGTGGTGCCTCCGCCGTTTTGGCTACCAAAAAATGACCCTCTGGTAAAAATCGGCGCAGGCAACCCTGCTGACACTGCCAGCTCTACGCCCACCGCCTGCGCAAAAGCCGCGCGCGCTGGACAATCCGGGGATGACCTCTACTCCCCGCCGCCCTGCCCTGTCCATGCTTGATCTGGTGGCCGTCCGCGAAGGCGGCACCGTGGCCGATGCGCTGCAGATTGCGCTGCGCACCGCCCAGCATGCCGAAAAACTGGGCTTTGCCCGCTACTGGCTGGCCGAGCACCACAACATGGCGGGCATTGCCAGCTCCGCCACTGCTGTGCTGGTGGGCCACATTGCCGGTGGCACCTCGCGCATCCGCGTGGGGTCCGGCGGCGTGATGCTGCCCAACCATGCCCCGCTGGTGGTGGCCGAGGCCTTCGGCACGCTGGCCGAGCTGTACCCCGGCCGCATCGACCTGGGCCTGGGCCGCGCGCCCGGCACCGACCCCACCACCATGCGTGCGCTGCGCCGCAACCGGGTGGAGACCGAAGAAGACTTTCCGCGCGACGTGGCCGAACTGCAGCGCCTGCTGGCCCCTGCCGAACCCGGCCAGCGCCTGATTGCCATGCCCGGCGCGGGCACCAATGTGCCGATCTGGCTGCTGGGCTCCAGCCTGTTTTCGGCCCAGCTGGCGGCCGAGCGGGGTCTGCCGTATGCCTTTGCCTCGCACTTTGCGCCGCGCATGCTGCACCAGGCGATTGACCTGTACCGCAATCTGTACCGCCCCTCCGCTGTCTGGCCCAAGCCCCACGTGGCCATTGGCGTGCCACTGATCGCGGCCCCGACCGACGAAGAGGCCGACTACCTGGCCAGTAGCACCTACCAGCGGGTTCTGGGCATCTTGACGGGCGACCGCCGACGCCTGCTGCCGCCCATCGAGGGCTACGCTGCGCGCCTGCAACCGCAGGAGCGGGCAGCAATTGGCGACTTTCTGGCTGCAGCCGTGATCGGTGGGCCGGACACAGTGCGTGCGGGGCTGGCGCGCCTGATAGAGGCCACCGGCGCCGACGAGCTGATGCTGGTGAGCGACGTGTACGACCCGGCACTGCGTTTGCGCTCGCTGGACATCGCCGCCCAGGCGCACGCCACGCTGGGCCAGGCCGCCGTGGCGGCCTGAGCGCCCGTCGTTTGTTCGCGCTTCAGCGCGCCAGATAGCCCCCATCGACGGGGTAATACGCCCCGGTCACAAACGACGCCTTGCTGGACGCCAGCCAGGTCACCAATTCAGCCACCTCTTCGGGCTGGCCCAGGCGGCCGATGGGGTGGGCTCCGACCAGCATGGCGTTGATGCCGGCGTCCTGCTCCAGCCCGCTGATCATGGGCGTGTGGATAAACGCTGGGCCCACCGCATTGATGCGCACGCCGTGCGCGCTGTATTCGATGGCCGCCGCCTTGGTCAACCCCACCACGCCGTGCTTGGCCGCCGTGTAGGCGGGCGCCGTGGCAAAGCCCACCGAGCCCAGGATGGACGCCATGTTGATGATCGAGCCGCCACCGTTCTTCAGCATCGCGGCGATCTGGTACTTCATGCCGTAGAACACGCCCGACAGGTTGATGTTGATGACCTGCGCCCAGCCGTCCAGCGGGTAATCGGCTGTCGGTGCCTGTGGGCCACCAATGCCCGCGTTGTTGCAGGCCACGTCCAGGCGGCCGTAGTGGGCGACGGTGCGCTGTACCAGCGCATCGCAATCCTCGGGCTGGCCCACGTCGGCCGCCACAAAGATCGCGTCGCCCCCGGCGGAGCGCACCAGCGCGGCGGTTTCCTCGCCCGCCTGCACATTCACGTCCGACACCACCACCTTGGCACCTTCGCGCGCCCACACCAGCGCAATGGCGCGACCGATGCCCGACGATGCGCCCGTTACCAATGCCACCTTGTTCTTCAGCATGAAAGACCCCTTGTTCGTTCAAAACGCCTGCAACCCGATGCCACAGATCACTTTTCATTCTGCGCGCGCAATGCGTCAGCGCCTTGACCTGTGTCATGCCCCGGGCATGGAAGCTGGGTGGAGGCACTGGGCCTTGGGTAGCGGCTACCATCAGGGGCTGCCGGTCCTGCGACGGATGTTTGCCCGTTGCAGGACTGCGTGATTTCCACGCCCACGCCCCACCACCCACGCCCGCATTTGCATGCCTGCTTTTTCCTTTGAAGCCCTGGACGCCCAAGGCCAGACCCGCAAAGGCCTCCTGGAGGCCGACACCGCCAAGGCCGCGCGCAGCCTGCTGCGGGCCCAGGCGCTGGTGCCGCTGGCGGTGGAAATGGTGCAGACCGGCCAGTCGCTGGACGGCCGGTCCGCAAGCCTGGGCCAGCGCCTCTTCACCCGGCCGGTGTTCAGCGCGACCGGGCTGGCCATCTGGACCCGGCAGATCGCCGGGCTGGTGTCGTCGGGGCTGCCGCTGGAGCGCGCGCTGACCGCGCTGTCTGAAGAAGCCGACGATGAGCGCCAGCGCCACCTGGTCGCCGCGCTGCGCGCCGAGGTCAACGCGGGCGCCACCTTTGCCCGCGCGCTGTCGCAGCACCCGCGCGAGTTCTCTGACATCTATTGCGCCGTGATCGGCGCGGGCGAACACAGCGGCAACCTGGGCCTGGTGCTGGAGCGCCTGGCCGACGACCTGGAAGAGCGCCAGGCGCTCAAGGCCAAGCTGGTGGGCGCCGCGCTGTACCCGGCCATCGTGACCCTGGTGGCCATCGTGATCGTGCTGTTCCTGGTGGGCTATGTGGTGCCGCAGGTGGCCAGCGTGTTTGCAGGCACCAAGCGCGCGCTGCCGTTCCTGACGGTGGCCATGCTGGGCCTGAGCGCCTTTGTGCGCAGCTATGGCTGGGTGATGCTGATTGCTTCTATTTTGATAGCAATTGGGGCAAGATGGGCGCTCACCATCGGCCATATTCGCGAGAAATTCGATGCCGCCTGGCTCAATCTGCCCCTGGTGGGCAAGCTGGCGCGCGGCTATAACGCAGCGCGGTTCGCCGGCACGCTGGCCATGCTGGCGGGCGCCGGTGTGCCGATCCTGAAGGCCTTGCAGGCCGCCGCAGAAACACTGAACAACCGCGCGCTGCGTGCCGACGCGCTCGACGCGCTGGTGCTGGTGCGCGAAGGCGCTCCGCTGGCATCGGCCCTGGCGCAGAAAAAGCGCTTTCCGGGCCTGCTGTCGATGTTTGCACGCCTGGGCGAGCAGACCGGGCAACTGCCGGTGATGCTGCAGCGCGCAGCCCGCCAGCTCTCGGCCGAGGTGCAGCGCCGCGCCATGGCGCTGGCCACCATCCTGGAGCCGCTGCTCATCGTGGGCATGGGCCTGATCGTGATGCTGATCGTGCTGGCCGTGCTGCTGCCGATCATCCAACTCAACCAGTTTGTGAAGTGACCTTATGGCTGTAACGCTCGACGACAAGCTGGTGGTCGCCATCTCCTCGCGCGCGCTGTTCAATTTTGAGGAAGAGAACCGCGTCTTCGAGAAGGACAATGACCGCGCCTACGTGGACCTGCAGCGCCAGCGGCTCGACGTGCCTGCTGCGCCGGGCGTGGCGTTTTCGCTGGTGCGCAAGCTGCTCGCGTTCAACACCTCCGAGCACCAGCGCGTGGAGGTGGTGCTGCTGTCGCGCAATGACCCGGTAAGCGGCATGCGCGTGTTCCGCTCATGCCATGCCCACGGGCTCCCCTCCATCCAGCGCGGTGTGTTCACGCAAGGGCGCGACCCGTTTCGCTACCTGCGGCCACTGGGCGCGCACCTGTTCCTGTCCGCCAACGAAGCCGATGTGCGCGAGGCCCTGCACCTGGGCTACCCCGCAGCGCGGGTGGTGACGGAGTCGGTGCAGGCCGGCGACTCCAACCCCCACGAAGTGCGGATTGCCTTTGACGGCGACGCGGTGCTGTTTTCCGATGAAGCCGAGCGCGTGTACCAGGCGGAAGGGCTGGCTGCCTTCCAGCAGCATGAGACCGACAAGGCCGCGCAGCCCCTGCCCGACGGCCCGTTCAAACCCCTGCTCGCCGCCTTGCACCGTCTGCAGTCGGCAGGCGAGGCGGGTGGCACCGGCATGCGCATCCGCACCGCGCTCGTCACCGCCCGCAGCGCCCCCGCGCACGAGCGCGCCATCCGCACCCTGATGGACTGGAACATTGCGGTGGACGAGGCCATGTTTCTGGGCGGCCTGCCTAAGGGCGAGTTTCTGCGTGAATTCGAACCCGATTTCTTCTTTGACGACCAGACCGGTCACGTCACGTCGGCAGCGCGCCATGTGCCTGCGGGCCATGTGAACAGTGGCATCTCGAATCCGGTGCGGGTTGTGGGGAACTGACCGCCGGAGCCTCCCTTGCAAGCTTGCGGGCTCTGCCGCTCCATGCCCGGCCCTTGCGAAAAGATCTGCAAAGACTTGCAACGCCCGGTGAAAGCCTGCAAAGCCCTGGTTGCAAACCACCGCCCTCGCCCCTCATGTGCCACCATGGCCATTGAGACTTTGAAGGAGAACACTTTGCGCATTCGCAAATCCTGGGCGCCCCTGTGGCTGCAGAAGCCTATCCTCGCGACGGTGGCCCTGTTCGCAGCCTGTGCAGCCCTGGCACAAACACCCCCACCACCACCTGCCCATCGAGTGGAGACACACGCGGCCACAGAACCCGCAGCGGCGGTGAGCCCGGGCGAACTGAAGGCCCAGCGCGAATTCAAGATGCTGGACTTCAACGGAGACGGCAAGCTCAGCCGCTCCGAGGTGAAACTGTTCCCGCGTTTGGCGGCGGCCTTCGACGAGGCCGATACGGATGGTGATGGCTTTGTGTCGTATGCCGAAGTGCGCGCCTTTGCCGCAAAATACCGCGCCGAGCGCGATCGTCAGCGGGCAGCCGCACAAGCGGCAGCCACGCCATCAGCCCCGACTGCGTCGCTCCCAGCACCGGAGGCCCGTCCCTGAGGAACGCAGGTTGCACTTTGCTGAGCGGCAAACCCAAAAAATGAATCCAATTGACTAGGAGCGCTAGTGCAATATGCGCCATCAGCTATCTATTTGATAGCAAAAATACTGAATGCATCGTGGCAGTCCCCACAGCCTATGTGCACGGTAAGTGGCGCCCACCGGATACGGCTCCTGTACGCCACAGATTGCCGCTGCACAGGGGCTTCGCCAAACTGCACCGGGCGCCATGACACGCAATGGGGCGCCTTCGCGGCGGCAGCCCGGCAACGCCGGTGGCTCAAACGCCGCCGGTGCGCTTGACCTTGGGGTCGGTGTAGGTCAGCGGCTCGTTCTTGGCCTGTTGGGCCAGACGCTCCTGCAAGGTCATCTTGTTGACGTCCTGAGCTACCTCTACCGCGCTGCCGCTGGCGCGCCACATGGACTGGATGAACTCCAGCAGTTGCTTGTAGATCGGCTCTTTGGGAGGCTCCGGCGGCTCCTCGACGGTTTCCTTCTTTTTTACCGCCGTCCAGTCCCGGTTCGGCGCCTCGGGCGCCGAGGGTTTGTCCGGCTCGCGCACGATCGCCCCCTCACCCAACCGGTCCATGGACTCGACCGGGTTGGGAGCGTTGATGGGACGCACCGGAGGCGCACCCGAGGCGCCAGTGGAATACAAATCAGCGCCCTGAGGACGCCAGGACGGCGATCGATCGACAGGTGGCATTTGCATGACATTGGCCCGTAGTTGAACAAAAGTGTGGAGAGGGTCTTTCGGCCTCTTCGTACATCCATTACGGCAAAAAGAAGGGTGAATTTAGGTCTTTTTCACCGATTGGCCGAAATTTAGGGTTTTCCCTAGTAAAAATCTAGCCTTTGGGAACGGTTTCGCGCCTTCCAGGGGTCGGAATGGTGAGCTGAAGTGCTCCAAGGGAGCCCCGAAGTGCGCCGCGCACATGCATATGTCGCGACACCACCACGCAGACCGGGGATGGAGATAGGGCTGGCCGGGCGTGAATCACCCAGCGCAAGAGAGCCGGCAGAGAGACACACCGATCGGGTCGTCCCGTGGAAATCCCCGGAAATGCGCAGGGGGCGCGTAGCCCCCTCCTCTATCCTCTAGTTACTCTTCAACGCCTGCTCACGGTCATGCAGGAGCGTGGAGACAACTCACGGCGACAAGACAGGGGCCTGGGCCGTGGGCGGAGCCGGACTGGCTCCGTCGCAAAAGTTCACAGAAACCGCTCAAGCAGGCGGCGCGAATACTTGTCCAGCGCCGTGGTGTCCTTCACACGGAACTGCAAACCGTCGCCCCCGGCAATCAGCAGCCGGGTGCGGCCGCCCAGGCGGCGAATGTCCTCTTCCGCCTTGAGCACCAGGCGGGCGGGCCCCCGGTCGGTCTCTACATCCCAGGTGCTGGGCGTTGAAAAGCTAGAAACGGCGAGGATTTTCTGGATAGTGGGCACAAACTCGCGCACTTCCAGCTCTTCTTCAATGAGCTGCCGGGCGGCGCCCGTCACGGCCTCCAGCCGGGGAACCCAGAGCAGTTCATGGCCGTCGACACCCACCAGCGAGAGCCCCTCGCCCGGCGCGGCGATGGGAAAAGCACGCACGGGAGTCACGCCCTCATGGGCGGTGCCATCGGCCAGGGTCAGGACCAAGCGGCCGTGCGGGTTGCGCGTGAGCTGGAAGGCGGGGATGGACGACGATGGGGTCAGGGAAGCATTCATGGCAGGGTTGCTCACAGCGTCTCAGGGGTTGCCGGCGGGGTGGGCCGGGTGCAGCAGGCTGCTGTCGATGATCACGCCTGCGGCCTGCGCGTCTTCCTCGGCGCGGCGGGCCTGGGCTTCGTACAGCCGCCAGTAGGCGCCCTGTTTTTCCATCAGCTCGTCGTGCGGGCCCACTTCGACCACCTCGCCACGGTCCATCACCACCAGGCGGTCGGCCTTGCGCAAGGTGGACAGGCGGTGGGCAATGGCAATCGTGGTACGGCCTTGCACCAGGTTGTCGAGCGCCTTCTGGATTTCCTTTTCGGTCTCGGTGTCCACGGCCGAGGTGGCCTCGTCCAGGATCAGGATGCGCGGGTCGATCAGCAGAGCGCGGGCAATGCTGATGCGCTGGCGCTCGCCGCCCGACAGGCCCTGCCCCCGCTCGCCCACCAGCGAGTCGTAGCCGTGCGGCAGGCGCAGGATGAACTCGTGCGCATGGGCAGCGCGGGCAGCGGCCACGATTTCCTCGCGCGTCGCCTCGGGCTTGCCGTAGGCGATATTCTCGGCAATGGTGCCGAAGAACAGGAAGGGTTCTTGCAGCACCAGGCCGATGTGGCGACGGTAGTCGGCCACGGCAAAGCGGCGGATGTCGATGCCATCGACCTGGATGGAGCCGTCGCTCACGTCATAAAAGCGGCTGATCAGGTTGACCAGCGTGCTCTTGCCCGAGCCGCTGTGGCCCACCAGGCCGATCATCTCGCCGGGGCGGATGTCCAGATCCAGCCCCTTGATGACCGCACGGCTGCCGTAGCGGAAGCCCACTCCCTGCATGCTGATGGCGCCCTGCACCTTGTCCACCTTGACGGGCTGGGCAGGGTCGGGGACGTTACTCACATGGTCCAGGATGTCAAAAATGCGCTTGGCGCCGGCGGCGGCCTTTTGCGTGACCGAGACGATGCGGCTCATCGAATCCAGACGCCCATAGAACCGACCGATGTAGGCGATGAACGCAGTAAGCACACCCACCGTGATCTGGTTACGTGACACCAGCCAGATCCCAAACGCCCACACCACCAGAAGGCCGATCTCGGTCAGCAGCGACACCGTGGGCGTGAACAGGCTCCAGGTCTTGTTGAGCTTGTCGTTGACTTCCAGGTTGTGCTGGTTCGCGTCGCGGAAACGCTGGGCCTCGCGCTTTTCCTGCGCAAAGGCCTTCACCACGCGGATGCCGGGGATGGTGTCGGCCAGCACGTTGGTCACTTCAGACCACACGCGGTCGATCTTTTCAAAGCCGGTGCGCAGGCGGTCGCGCACGGTGTGGATCATCCAGCCGATGAAGGGCAGCGGCACCAGAGTAACGAGCGCCAGCCACGGGTTGATGGAGAACAGAATCGCCGCCGTCATCACGATCATCAGCACGTCGGTGATGAAATCGAGCGCATGCAACGACAGGAACACGTTGATGCGGTCGGTTTCCGACCCGATGCGCGCCATGAGATCGCCCGTGCGCTTGCCACCAAAGTAGTCCAGCGACAGGCGCAGCAGATGCTCGTACGTGGTAGTGCGCAGGTCGGCGCCAATGCGCTCGGACACCAGCGCCAATATGTAAGTACGCGCCCAGGAGAGGCCCCAGGCCAGCAGGGCCGACAGCAGCAACCCACCCAGGTACATCAGCACCAGCAGGGGGTCAATCTGCTTGCCGTTCTGGAACGGGATCAGGATGTCGTCCATCAGCGGGATGGTGAGGTACGGCGGCACCAGCGTGGCGGCGGTGGACGCCAGCGTCAGCGCAAACCCGGCGGCCAGCTGCTTGCGGTAGGGCCGGGCAAAACGCCACAGACGCAGCAGCACCCAGGTAGAGGTTTGCGGCGGCTGGGCGCGGGCACAGGCCGGGCATTCTTCAGTGTCGGGCGGCAGGGGGGCATGGCACGTGGGGCAGGCGGGCTCGTCGTCATCGGCGGAGACGTTGCCGGCACCCAGGGACAATTGCTGATCGAAACGCTGCACCAGGCGCAGCGCCTGCGGATGGTTCGCAAGCGTAAAACGCCACAGCGCCAGGCGCTCGGCCGGGTTGTGCAACTCCAGCGAGCCCACTCCACCGTGGTCATGCAGCTTGAGCGCCAGGCCCTCACCCAGAGGCCAGCTGCGCCATGTGGTGGTGCCTGGGTCGCAAGCCAGCAGCCGTTCGGACGTCACCACCACCCACCCTGCCGCAAAGCGCAGCGTGGCGCTCAGGTCAACCGGCAAAGCTGCCAACACGTTCTCTTTGGAAGCGAGCATGGCCCGCAAATCGGCCCCCACAGGGCCAGAAAAGACACCCGAGGCGTCCACAGAATGGTGATGTTGCATTTTTGGTTGGGTTTTCCGCCACCGGCTGCCTGCGGTGGCCGCTCTCGCGAAAGCAAGAATTCTCACCGATACTGCACGCCACGGTGCGACGGCATCCTCCTGTAACGTCTGTGGACGCCTTTTGGCTGACACTGCGCACAGGCGCAGGACTGGCGCACAATCATCGTCCACAAAATTCCCTTTCGTCCCCCTACCGCACAGCCCTTACCAAGGCCGGAACCACAACCGCTGCAATCCATGGCGAAACTCAACGACATCCAACTGCTTCGCATCAACTACCTGCGGGGCCCCAATATCTGGACCTACCGGCCGGTCCTGGAAGTCTGGCTGGACCTGGGCGAGCTGGAGGACTATCCCTCCAACACCATCCCCGGCTTCAATGACCGCCTGACGGCGTGGCTGCCCGCGCTGATCGAACACCACTGCGGCGTGGGCGAGCGCGGCGGCTTTTTGCAGCGCCTGCAAGAGGGCACCTGGTGCGGCCATGTGCTGGAGCACATCGTGATCGAGCTGCTCAACCTGGCGGGCATGCCCACCGGCTTTGGCCAGACGCGCAGCACCAGCCAGCGTGGCGTGTACCGCATGGTGTTCCGCGCCCGCGACGAAAGCGTGGCCCGCGTGGCGCTGGCCCAGGGCCATGCGCTGATCATGGCGGCGATCAATGACCAGCCTTTTGATGTGCAAGCCGCCGTGGCCCGCGTGCGCACCGAGGTGGACGACCAGTACCTTGGCCCCAGCACCGCCTGCATCGTCACCGCCGCCACCGACCGGGGCATCCCCCACATCCGCCTGAACGACGGCAACCTGGTGCAGCTGGGCTACGGCGCCCGCCAGCGCCGCATCTGGACGGCCGAGACCGAATACACCAGCGCGATTGCCGAAGGCATTGCCAGCGACAAGGACCTGACCAAGAGCCTGCTCAAGTCCTGCGGCGTGCCCATTCCCGAAGGCCAGGTAGTCAACAGCCCGGAAGAAGCCTGGGAAGCCGCGCAAGACATCGGCCTGCCCGTGGTGGTCAAGCCCTCCGATGGCAACCACGGCCGGGGCGTGACACTGGACCTGCGCAAGAAGGAAGACATCGAAGCGGCCTACCACGTGGCCTACCCCGAGGGCAGCGACGTGATGGTGGAGCGCTTCATCCCCGGCGACGAACACCGCATCCTGGTGGTCGGCGGTAAGGTGGTTGCCGCCGCACGCGGCGAGGTGGTCAGCATCACCGGCAACGGCCGCAACACGGTCAAGGAACTTATTGACAGCCAGCTCAACTCCGACCCTCGCCGTGGCTATGAGGAAGAGTACCCGCTGGAGATCATCGACCTGGCAACCGACACCAAGGTGCAGCTCG
The DNA here is from genome assembly GCF_056314325.1 of Acidovorax sp. DMC1. NCBI lineage: Bacteria > Pseudomonadati > Pseudomonadota > Betaproteobacteria > Burkholderiales > Comamonadaceae > Acidovorax > Acidovorax sp. DMC1. The sequence goes on from NZ_JBQUYO010000004.1 coordinate 281,771, forward strand.
AACTCAAGCGCCAGGACCTGGACGCTGACTCGGTGCCCGCCGCTGGCCGCCAAGTGGTGGTGCAGCGCAACGGCAACGTGGCTGTGGACTGCACGGACGACGTACACCCCGAGGTGGCCTACATCGCCCAGCTCGCCGCCAAGGTGGTGGGCCTGGACATCGCCGGCATCGACATGGTGGCCCGCGACATCTCCAAGCCCCTGCACACGCAGGGCGGCGCGATTGTTGAAGTGAACGCAGGCCCCGGCCTGCTCATGCACTTGAAGCCTGCGGTGGGCGCGCCCCGCCCCGTGGGCCAGGCGATTGCCGAGCATCTGTTCCCCTCTGACGCCGATGACGAAGGCCCCGCAGGCCGCATCCCCCTGGTGGGCGTGGCAGGCACGCGCAACACCGCCACCATCTCGCGCGTGGTGGCCTGGCTGCTGCACCTGAGCGGCCACCACACTGGCCTGGCCTGCCGTGATGGCCTGTTCCTGGACCGCCGCCGAGTGGAAGCCACCGACTGCGCCCACTGGGAAGCCGCGCACCGCCTGCTGATGAACAAGATGGTGCAGGCCGCCGTGATCGAAAGCGACGCTCGCACCATCCTGCGCGACGGCCTTGCGTACGACCGCTGCCAGGTGGGTGTGGTCACCGACATGGACGGCGTGGAAACGCTGGCCGAATTTGACGTGCACGAGCAGGACCAGATGACCAAGGTGATGCGCACCCAGGTGGACGTGGTGCTGGCCGAAGGCGCTGCGGTGCTCAATGCGGCCATCGCCCAGGTGGCCGACCTGGCCCTCCTGTCTGACGGCGACGTGGTGCTGTACGCGCAGGACGGCACGCTGCCCGTGATTGCCGAGCACCGCGCCAAGGACAACGGCCGCGCGGTCTTCGTGAAGAACGGCCGCGTGGTCCTGGCCACGGGCAGCGCCGAGCATGTGCTGGGCGCCCTGTCCGACCTGACCTTTGGCCGCAACGCCGTGGTGCCCGATACCGACGCCCTGCTGGCCGCCATCGGCACGGCCTGGGCGCTGGACATTGCCCCCGACCTGATCGGCGCAGGCATCAAGACCTTCGAGCCCGAGCTGGTCCCCACTGCCGCCCTGCGGTCTTGATGACCCGCCGCGCATTTGTCGCTTTTTGTTTGTTGTTTGACCTGACATCCCACGACCTGAACAGGGCCCCAGTGCCCTGATGGACCACTGAAAGAGACTTCCATGGATGTAACCCGCACCCGGGCCCTGCGCGGCCCCAACCTCTGGAGCCGCCACATGGCCATCGAGGCCGTGGTGACCTGCGCCGAGAACGAGCGCGCCGTGGGCCAGATGGCCGGATTCGAAGCCCGCCTGCGGGCCCTGTTCCCCGCCATCGGCGCGCTGCACCCGGAAACCGGTGGCGGCGACGTATCGCTGGCCCACGTGCTGCAGACCGCCGCGCTGGCCCTGCAGGCGCAGGCCGGCTGCCCCGTGACCTTTGCGCGCACCACCGCCACCACCGATGCGGGCGTGTACCAGGTGGTCGTCGAATACAGCGAAGAAGCCGTGGGCCGCAAGGCGTTTGAAGACGCACAGCAACTCATCCAGGCTGCGCTGGGCAACGGCACCTTCGATGCCGAGAAGGCCGTCGCCGACCTGCGCGAACTCGACGAGGATGAGCGCCTGGGCCCCAGCACCGGCTCCATCGTCGAAGCCGCCGTGGCCCGGGGCATTCCGTACCGCCGCCTCACACGCGGCAGCCTGGTGCAGTTTGGCTGGGGTTCCAAGCAGCGCCGCATCCAGGCGGCCGAGGTCGATTCGACCAGCGCCGTGGCCGAATCCATCGGCCAGGACAAGGACCTGACCAAGCGCCTGCTGCACGCCGCTGGCGTACCCGTCCCGCTGGGCAAGCCGGTGGAGACTGTGGACGAAGCCTGGGAAGTCGCCCTCAAGGTCGGCCTGCCCGTGGTGGTCAAGCCGCAAGACGGCAACCAGGGCAAGGGCGTCACCGTCAACATCACCGACCGCGCCCAGCTCGAAGAGGCCTACAAGAACGCCGCCGACTATGGCACCGTGATGGTCGAGCGCTTCTTGCCCGGCCACGACTTCCGCCTGCTGGTGGTGGGAGACCAGCTGGTGGCCGCCGCACGCCGCGAGCCGCCCCAGGTGCTGGGCGATGGCGAACACACCGTGCGCCAGCTGGTAGACGTGGTCAACCAGGACCCGCGCCGTGGCGAAGGCCACGCCACCTCGCTGACCAAGATCCGCCTCGATGACATTGCCGTGGCCCGCCTGGCCATGCAAGGCCTGACGCCCGACTCGGTGCCCGAAAAAGGCCAGCGCGTCATCCTGCGCAACAACGCCAACCTGTCCACCGGCGGCACCGCCACCGACGTGACCGACGATGTGCACCCCGAGGTCGCAGCCCGCGCTGTGGCCGCCGCCCAGATGGTGGGCCTGCACATCTGCGGCGTGGACATGGTGGCCGAGACCGTGCTGCGCCCGCTCGAAGAGCAAGGCGGCGGCTTTGTCGAAGTGAATGCCGCCCCCGGCCTACGCATGCACCTGGCGCCCAGCTACGGCAAGCCCCGCAACGTGGGGGCTGCCATGGTGGACAAACTGTTTGCCTACGGCGACGACGGCCGCATCCCCACCGTGGCCGTGACCGGCACCAACGGCAAGACCACCACCGCCCGCCTGATTGCGCACCTGTTCACCGCCCAGGGCCTGCGCGTGGGCATGACCAACACCGACGGCGTGTACGTGAACGGCCGCCAGATCGACAGCGGCGACTGCAGCGGCCCCAAGAGCGCCCGCAACGTGCTGCTGCACCCCGAAGTGGACGCCGCCGTGTTCGAGACCGCGCGGGGCGGCATCCTGCGCGAAGGCCTGGGCTTTGACCGCTGCCAGGTGGCCGTGGTCACCAACATCGGCGCGGGCGACCACCTGGGCATGAACTACATCACCACGGTGGAAGACCTGGCCGTGCTCAAGCGCGTGATCGTGCAGAACGTGGCCCCCACGGGCTACGCCGTGCTCAACGCGGCCGACCCCATCGTGGCGGCCATGGCGTCTTCGTGCCCCGGCAAGGTCATCTACTTTGCGAGCGACCGCCACCACCCCGTGATGGTCACGCACCGCGCCCAAGGCCACCGCACCGTGTATGTGGATGGCGACTCCATCGTGGCCTCCGAAGGCTCGTGGCGCGAGACCATCCACCTGCGCGACGTGCCCATCACGCGCAACGGCAAGATCGGCTTCCAGGTCGAGAACGTCATGGCCTCTGTGGCCGCAGCCTGGGGCGTGGGCATGCCCTGGCAGACTATCCGCCGGGGCCTGTCGGGCTTTGTGAACGACAGCGACAACGCCCCTGGCCGTTTCAACATCATGGACTACCGGGGTGCCACCGTGATCGCCGACTACGGCCACAACCCCGACGCCATGCGCGCCCTGGTGCAGGCCGTGGACGCCCTCCCCGGCAAGCGCCGCAGCGTGGTCATCAGCGGTGCAGGCGACCGGCGCGATGAAGATATCCGCGAGCAGACCGTGATTTTGGGCGCCGCGTTTGATGACGTGATCCTGTACCAGGACGCCGCCCAGCGTGGCCGCGCCGACGGCGAGGTGATGGCCCTGCTGCGCGAAGGCCTGGCGGGCGCTCCCCGCACCACGCATGTGGAAGAGATCCGTGGCGAGTTCATCGCCATCGATGCGGCGCTGGCGCGCCTGCAACCCGGCGACCTGTGCCTGGTACTTGTAGACCAGGTAGAAGAAGCCCTGGCCCACCTGGCCCAGCGCTGCACCGAAGGCGAGACCACGGCATGACCGCCGCGCGCACGCTGGCAGCCGCAGCCGCTGTGGCACTGGCTGCCCTCACCGCCCTTGCGGGCGGCGCAGCGCAGGCGGCGTCGGGTGAAAAGATCGGCACCGTGGACACTGCCTTCCAGTGGATCGGCCGCGACCACGACATCATCGTCGAAGCCTACGACGACCCCGGCGTGCAGGGCGTGACATGCTACGTGTCGCGCGCCCGCATCGGCGGCATCAAGGGCACCCTGGGCCTGGCCGAAGACCGCGCCGAGGCCTCCATTGCCTGCCGCCAGGTGGGGCCCATCAGCTTTCCCGAGCCGCTGAAAAAGCAGGAAGAAGTGTTCAGCGAACGCATGTCCATCCTGTTCAAGCGCCTGCGCATCGTGCGCATGGTGGACCCGGCCCGCAACACGCTGGTGTACCTCACCTACTCCGACAAGCTCATCGACGGCTCTCCGCAGAACAGCGTGACCGCAGTGCCGGTGGACCGCGCCACCGCCATCCCGCTGCGCAAGTGACGGGCCCACGCGGCCGCCCAGGCACCGCTTACACATAAAAAAAGGGGCCCAAGGCCCCTTTTTTGATCAAAACCGCCGGTAGCGCTAGTGCAATATATCCCAACAGCTATCAAATAAATAGCAATCAACCCTGCGTGGCAATCTGCCGCAGTGCCTGCTCAAACACCTCCACCGGCTGCCCACCCTGGATCAGGTGGCGCTCGTTGATGATGATGGCAGGCACCGAATGGATGCCGTTTTGCAGATAGAACTGCTCGCGTTCGCGCACCTCGTCGGCGTAGCGGTCTGAGGCCAGCAGCGCACGCGCCTCGGCCGCATCCAGCCCCACTTCGCTTGCCACGCGCACCAGCACCTCGTGGTTGCTCGGGTCCTGCCCGTCGGTGAAATAGGCCTTGAACAGCGCCTTCTTCAGCGCAACCTGCACGCCCTTCTCTTCGGCCCAGTGCAGCAGGCGGTGCGCATCAAAGGTGTTGTAGATGCGGCTGCGCTTGTCCATGCTGAAGGTGAACCCCAGCGCCGCACCGCGCGCCGCGATGGCCTCGCGGTTCTTCTGGCTCTGCTCGGGAGTGGCGCCGTATTTTTCTTGCAAGTGCTCGCCAATGTCCTGGCCCTCAGGCCCCATCTGCGGGTTCAGCTCGAAGGGCTGAAAGTGCAGGTCCAACGCGACCTCGCCCTGCAGCCGGTCCGCAGCCTGCTCCAGCGCCTTGAGGCCGATGATGCACCAGGGGCAGGAGACATCAGAGACGAAATCGATTTTGAGGGTGGTGGGCATGTAGATCTCCTGCAAGCAAAGAACCGCATGGTAGACGTGGTTCCATGGCCTCGTAGTTGCCGGGTATGCTGACTTAGAAATTTCAATGAACACTGAGGTCCGAATGTCCCGCTACGCTCAATTGACCCCCCGGTTGCTTTCCAGCCAGGAATCACAAGTCGCCCTGTCTTTCGAAGAACTGGATGCAATCGTTGAAGGCGGCCTTCCCAACTCGGCAAAACAATACGGTGCTTGGTGGGCAAACAACGCATCAAGTCAGCCTCACGCAAAGTTCTGGCTTGATGCCGGACGAAGGGCATCGCCGGACTTTAAGGGGAAACGGACAGTTTTCACATTGGACACGTCAATCGATACCACCGAACTGGCAGCCTCAGTGGTCGATGAATCGACGCCGCAAGACTTAACGGAATACGTCGAGAGCAGTTTGACCCTAGAACGCGACTTGGAAGACCAGATTGTTAGTCACTTGGACATATTGGAGTCGGGATTGACACTCGTGTCTCGACAAGAATCCAGTGACGTCGGCCGACTTGACCTGCTCGCCCGAGATAAAGATGGCCGTACAGTCATTATTGAACTTAAGGCTGGCGAGGCAAAGGACTCATCTATTGGGCAGATTGCCCGATACATGGGGTGGTACGCTCAGAAGGAAGGCACGCCACCTCGTGCAGTCTTAGTAGCGAGTGGCTTCTCCGAACCAATACGCTACGCCGCAAAGGCGATTCCTGGGCTGCGGCTCATCACTTACAGAGTGCAGTTCACATTCGAAGAAGCGACTGTTTAGACAAAGACACTACAGAGGCGGTCTATCTCCCCGCAACTCAGTCTTCAACACTTTCCCATAGGCGTTCTTCGGCAGCGCCTCCACCCACCGATATTCCTTGGGCCGCTTGAACCGCGCAATGTGCTCCAGGCACAGCGCATCCAGCACGGCATCAGCCACCGCACCGCCCTCCCCTGCAACCAGGAAGGCGACCACCACCTCGCCCCATTCCGTATCGCGCTGGCCGACCACGGCGACCTCGCGCACCTGGGGGTGGAGCAGCAGCACCTCTTCCACCTCGCGCGGATAGATGTTGCTGCCGCCGGAGATGATCACGTCCTTGGACCGGTCCTTGAGGGTGAGAAAGCCATCGGCATCCAGCGCGCCCATATCGCCGGTGTAAAGCCAGCCGTCGCGCAGGGTCTGCGCCGTGGCGTTGGGGTTGTTCCAGTAGCCGGGCATCACGGTGTCGCCGCGCACCACCACCTCGCCGGTCTCACCAGTAGGCACAGGCTGGCCTGCGGCATCGACCACGCGCACCTCCACCAGCGACTGCGCCACGCCCACCGACACCATGCGTTCGGCCCAACGAGGGTGGTCGCGGTCGGCCAGCTGGGCGCGCGACAGGGCGGTGATGGTCATTGGGCTTTCGCCCTGGCCGTAGATCTGTGCAAAGCGGTTACCCATCACGGCCAGGGCGTTGCGCAGGTCGTCGGCGTACATGGGGCCGCCGCCGTAGACGATGGTCTTGAAGCCCGACACATCGGCGCCCGTGGCGCGCACATGGTCCACCAGGCGGTGCACCATGGTGGGTGCGGCAAACAGGGTGAGCTGGCCCACGCTGGCCGCCAACTGCACCAGCTCGGCAGGCTCGAACCCTCCCGACAGCGGCACCACATGCCGTTCGCCACGCAGCACCTGGGCGTAGTTGTAGAGCCCCGCACCGTGCGACATGGGTGCGGCGTAGACCATGGCGTCGCCGGGCAGGATGTCGTCCACATCGGTGAAGTAACAGGCCGTCATGGCCAGCAGGTTGCGGTGGGTCTGCATCACGCCCTTGGGGCGGCCGGTGGTGCCCGAGGTGTAGAACAGCGAGGCCACGTCGTGCGGCGCGCGGTCGCACACGTCCATGGGCGTGTGGGCGACTGCGGCGCGGTATGCGTCGGAGCCAAAGACCAGCACCGCGTCCTGCGGCGCCCCGGCCTCGTGCACGGCGGGGGCCAGCGCTTCAGAGGTCAGCACCACGCGCGCGCCCGAGTCGGCCAGCACGTAGGCGAGTTCTTTGGCATGCAGCTTGTAGTTGACCGGCACCGATACGGCGCCCGCCCACAGGATGGCGTGCAGGGCCTCCAGGTATTCGGGCGCATTGGCGGCGTAGATGGCCACGCGGTCGCCGGGGGCCACGCCACAGCACGTGCGCAGATGGGCGGCCAGCGCAGCGGTGCGCGCGGCCAGCGTGCCGTAGCTCCACAGCACCTGGTCGCCATGCAGCAGCGCGGGCCGGTGGGCGTGCAGCAAGGCGCTGCGGCGCAGCAGGTGGGCCATGTTCATCGGGCGCGCTCCAGAATGCTCACGTAGTTGGCCACGGCCGATCCGCCCATGTTGAACACGCCCGCCAGCGTGGCGCCGGGCACCTGCAGGTCGCCGGCCTCGCCCATGAGCTGCATGGCCGACACCACATGCATCGACACACCCGTGGCGCCAATGGGGTGGCCCTTGGCCTTGAGCCCGCCCGATGCGTTGACGGGTAGGCGGCCGCTGCGCAGCACGGTGCCGTCCTCCAGCAGACGGTGGCCCTGGCCTGCGGGCGCCAGGCCCATGGCCTCGTACGTGAGCAGCTCGGCAATGGTGAAGCAGTCGTGCACCTCGGCCAGCGACAGGTCGTGCACCACGCACCCGGCCTGCTGCAGCGCCTGCTGCCAGGCACGCCGGGGGCCTTCAAAGTTCACCACACGGCGGCGCGCCATGGGCAAGTAGTCGTTGACCTGCACCCGCGCCCGCAGGCGCACGGCGCGGGGGAAGTCGGCCACTGCCTCATCGGCCGCCAGGATGATGGCTGCGGCACCGTCAGACACCAGCGAGCAGTCCGTCTTGCGCAGGGGCGCGGCAATCATCGGGTTGCGGTCGGACACGGTGTTGCAGAACTCAAAGCCCAGGTCCTTGCGCATGTGGGCCCAGGGGTTGAGCGCGCCGTTGGCGTGGTTCTTGGCAGCGATGCGCGCCAGGGTGGCCGAATGGTCGCCATGCGCGGCAAAGTAGTCCTGCGCGATGGACGCAAAAATGCCCGGAAAGCCACCGGGCGGATGGCCCGCCTCGCCGGAATAGCCGCAGTCGCCCAGGATGCGCGTGGTCTCGGTGCCAGAAACAGCGGTCATCTTTTCCGCGCCGATGACAAGGGCGACCCGGGCGCGGCCGGCTTCGATCGCATCGCACGCGGCATACAGGGCGGCCGAACCCGACGCGCAGGCGTTCTCCAGCCGTGTGGCGGGCTTCCAGCGCAGGGCGTCGTCGCACTGCAGGGCCAGCGACGAGGCGAACACATCGGGCGTGAAGCCGCCGTTGAGGTTGCCCAGCCACACGCCGTCCACCACCGTTCCGTCAATGCCCGCGTGCTGCAGGGCCTCCCGGCCTGCGCGGGTGATGAGGTCTTCCAACCCCATGCCGGCCAGCCGGCCAAACGGCAAATGTGCCCAACCCACGATCGCTGCACCCATGTTCATCCTCCATTGATGTGCGCCACGACGGCGCGATGGCATGCACTGTAGGCAAGCCCCGGCTGTCCGCAAAGTCGCCGAACTACCCAAGGGAAAACCCGAAGTGCTGGCGCCATGCGGGGGCCGCGCCATCAATCCCCCACACGCTGTGGCGTTGAAACCGCATTGCCTAGACTGCACCTCGCCCAGACACCACAGCGCGCCGTGCGCTGCCTTCTTTGCCCACACCAACACCATGACCCTGGACCAGCAAAAATCCATCCTCACCATCGCCCTTTTGGCCGCGTTTGCCGATGGCAACAAGGACGATGCCGAACGCGAAGAGATCCGCCGCATTGCCCAGTCGCTCGCGGGCGATGGGGGCGTCGCCGACCTGCCGCGCATCTACCAGGACGTGCTGCTGCAGCGCACCAGCGTGCAGGCCGCCGTGCAAGGCCTGAGCGAGCCCATGCACCGCCAGCTGGCCTACGAGATGGCCGTGTGCGTGTGCGACGTGGATGGCCGCCAGACCGCAGCGGAGCGCGAGTTTCTGACCCGCCTCAAGGCGGCACTGCAGCTGGGCGAGCCGCAGACGGCGGCATTTGACCAGCAAGCCGATGCGCTGATGGACGTGGCCGAAAAGGCCGTGCCGATGGCGGTGCCCGTGGTCAGCGCTGCGACAGCGCCCCTGGCGGCAGCCGCCACTGTCCATTCCAATGCCTCGGATGCGGAGCTGGACAAATCCATCCTCAACTACGCGCTGCTCAACGGCGCGCTGGAGCTGCTGCCGCAGTCGTGGGCATCGATGGCCATCATCCCGCTGCAGGTGAAGATGGTCTACGGCATTGGCAAGGCGCACGGGGTGGAGCTGGACCAGGGCCACATCAAGGAGTTCATCGCCGCCGCCGGCGTGGGCATGACGTCGCAGTACCTGGAGCAGTTTGGCCGCAAGCTGATGGGCGGCCTGCTGGGCAAGGTGGCGGGCCACACCCTCGGCGGGCTGGGCGGTGCCGCCACCGGCATGGCGTTTTCGTTTGCCACCACCTACGCGCTGGGGCAGGTGGCCAAGCGCTACTACGCCGGTGGCCGGGTCATGAGCACGGCCATGCTGCGCGAGACCTTTCAGGGCCTGCTCACGCCCGCCAAGCAGTTGCAGACGCAGTACCTGCCGCAAATTCAGCAGAAGGCGGCCACGCTGGACGCGGGCCAGATCATGGCCCTGGTGCGAGGCAAATAGTAAACGCTATTTAATTGATAGCTGCTGGCGCATATTCGACTAGCGCTTGCGGCCGATTTGACTTAAAAACCGCCCCGCAGGCATGCAGGGGCCTGCCCAGACGCCCCGCAGCGCACCGCCACGCTGCGCGCACCCGTTGCCGCCGCGCAGCACCTTGCGATTCGGCAGGTAACACACCACCCGGTGCATGACAGAATCCGACCATGCTCGACCACACGGATCCTGTCGCCTCCATCATCCCGGCCATGTCGCTCGATTCACCGTCCGACAACGCCATGGCCGCCATGTCGCGCCTGGCCCTGGGGCCCGTGAACACGGACTACTATCTGAAGGTGTTCGAGCGCTTTGACGATACGGGCCGCACGACCACCACCTGGAACTGGGCCGCCTGCCTGTGCACCCTGAACTGGATGCTGTTTCGCCAACTGTGGGGAGCTGCGCTGGTCTACGTAGCGGCGGCCGAGGGTCTGGCACTGATCGTGTTTGGCGTGGGCCGCTCGTTCTTGCACTGGCCCGTGGGCATCGAACTGGGCGTGCTGGGCGCCTTTGCGGTGCTGGCCTTTGCCGTGCCGGGGCTGTACGGCAACGCCATCCTGTACGCCGACATCCGCAAGCGCATTGCGCGCGCGCTGGCCGCATCGCGCACCGTGCCCGAAGCCTGTGCGCTGCTCGAAAAGCAGGCCAGCTCGCGCAAACGGCTGCAGGTGCTGGTGCTGGCGAACGTGGTGCTGGGCCTGGCCGCACTGATCGCCTACCTGGCGCTGTCTCCGTCGGACGTGAAACCGCTGGCGTTGGAGCCCGCCGTCACGGTGGCACAAGCCACGGCAGTGGCCCAGGCCGCTTCTGCAACCCACCCCGTGGGGGCCTTGCCGGCGCCGGAGGCCGAACAGACGCCCGCCACACCCACAACGCCTGCCGCCGAGGCCACCGCAACGCCTGTAGCGCCCCCGGCCCCTGCTGCGGCTTCAGCCCCCGCACCTGTGGCACCCGCGCCTGCGGCAGACGCCCCACCCGCCGCCAACGTTGCCGCCCCCAAACCGACCGCGCCCCCAGCCTCTGCACCGCCCGCCGCAGCCAAGGCCTTCACGCCGGCCACCAAAGCTTCTACACCCAAGCCCGCCCCACCTGCAGCATCGACCCGCACCCCCACGGCTGCGGCCAGCACCCCGGCGCCAACGCGCCGTGAGGCCGCCAGTCGCCCCGCTGCATCCGCAAAGCCCAAGGCTCCAGCCGCTGCAGCATCCAGCGCCGACACCGCGCTGCCCACGGTGGGCACAGCCCCGGGCTACTACATCAACGTGGGCCTGTTTGCTGAGGAAGCCAACGCCCGCAAGACACAGGCGCGCCTGCTCAACGAAGGCCTGCCCGCGTTCCGCCAAGAGCTGAACAATTCCAAGGGCCGCCGCATCCGCGTGCGGGTGGGGCCTTACGCCACCCGCGCCCAGGCCGATGCCGCGGCCGAGGCGATCCGCGCGATGGCGCTGGACGCCGTCGTGTTCAAGCAATAGCAACGTCTGAACGCGGCGCGTAGCAATGTCCTACGCACGCGAATGCCCGACGCCGACGCAGGGTCGCCGGGTCTGCCAGTACGCTGGGCGCACCACCACTTTGAGCGCCCGCACCATGCCGCGAAAGACCTCCCCACACCACAACGCCACCCGCCGATGGGCCACCTTGGCAGCGGTGGCTGCGGGCGCCCTGCTGCTGACCGGCTGTGCCCCCTGGCGCATGTGGACGGCCGCCGACCTGGCCCGCGACGCGCGCCCCTATACCGCGCAGCCCCCGCAGCCGACGCGGCGCGTGCTGGTGGTGGGCGACAGCACCGCTGTGGGCACCGGGGCCAGCACGGCAGCAGACAGCCTGCCGGGGCGCATGGGCCAGGACCATCCCCAATGGCGCATCGACAATCTGGCGGCCAACGGCGCCAAGTTTGGCGACGTGGTGCAGCAGCTGGAGCGCGCAGACGGCGGCTATGACCTGGTACTGGTGCTGGCGGGTGGCAATGACGTTATCCGCTTCACCCCCGAGGACACGCTGCGCGATCAGGTACAGCAGGCCGTGGCGCTGGCACGCCAGAAAGGGCAGCAGGTGGTGCTGATGCCTTGTGGCAACGTGGGCCACGCGCCCTTTTTTGTGCCGCCCCTGTCGTGGGCCATGTCACGCCGGTCCGAGGCGCTGCATGCCCTGGCACGCGAGGTGGCCAGCGCGCAGCAGGTGCACTATGTGCGCTTGCTCAAGCCGCGCGACCAGGACCCGTTCGTGACCCGCAGCCAGGAGCTGAATGCCGCTGACGGCCTGCACCCCAGCAGCGCGGGCTATGCCGAGTGGTACCGCGAGCTGGTGGCACAAGGCGGGTTGAATGGCCTCACGCAGTAGCCCCTGTTAATCGTCCGTTGACTCGCTCTTGGACAGCCACTGCAGCACGGCATCGATGACCCACTGCGGGTCATCCAGCGGCAGGTCGTGCCCCGCCCACGGATGCAACTGCAGCGGCAGCCCCCAGGCCTGCGCAATGGCCTGCGAGCATTGGCTGGACACCAGTCGATCCTTCTGGCAGCCCAGCAGCAATACACGATCCACAGGCGCGGCAGTAGGCGCGCAGTACCGCGCTGCAGCCACCAGCTGGCGCACGGCATTGCGGGCCGACACGCGCCGTTGCCTGCGCACAGCGGCCCACTGCGCCACCACACCCGCGGCGGCGGAGGGTGCGCTGCGGCTGGTGATCTGCCACACCACTTGCTCGGCGGCCTCGGCAGATCGCCACCACCACGCCAGCCGCAGCAGCGGCGCGATGTTGTGCAGCTGCAGGCGGTGCCAGAACGGGCTGAACGGCCGCAAGCTGGTGTTGATGAGCACGCAGCCTGCCACCTCGTACGGCGCCACGCATGCCCATTCGGTGGCCACCATCGCCCCCAGCGACATGGCCAGCAGGTGGTAGGGGGGTGCCACGGCGCGCCGCGCCAACTCTGCGCGGCAAGCCTGCACCATGCCTTGTACCGACGAGGGCGACGCCAGATGGTGGAACTCGCCGTTGCCCGGCAGGTCCAGCGCCAGCACGGCGTCACTCGGCACCGATTGCGCAAAGCCCTCGGCAAACGCGCCCCAGTGCGCGGCCTCGCGCGTCAGCCCGCGCAGCAGGATCCATTGGCGGGGTGGGCGCGCGGGCATCTCAGTACCACGCCGCCAGGGCATCGGCCCGGCGCTGTGCACGCTGCTCGGGCGCTGGCACCCAGCGCGCATGGCTGCAGGCGGCGCGCGACAGAAAGTCGAGCAGCGACAGGTGCCGCCGTAGCACCCGCTGCTGGCGGTGGTTGATGAGCGGGTTGAAGATGCCGTTGCGCGAGAACAGCTGGCGCGGGTTCTTCTTGATCCACAGCCACGACCCCATCTCCAACGTGAGCGGCAAGAAGGTGTGCGCGGGCACATCGCGGCAGGCCTGCAGGTACAGGTGGTCCCACAGATCACCGTGGGCGAGGTACTGCGCGCTCTGCGGCTCGATGATGTACTGGTGGTTGCTGTGCGCCTGCAGAAAAATGTCCTGCAGCGCATGCAGCTCGGCCAGGTGCGGAATGGGCCGGCGGGTGTGGGCAAACGGGAACCACAGCCGGTCCTTCACCCCAAAGCCCGAGTGGCAGTCCAGCGCAATGCTGAACGGCCGCGCCAGCAGCTGCTGCGCCACCACATCGCACAGCGCCTGGCTCTCGGCCTCCATGGGCTCGCCCAGCCTGCCCCGGTACCAGGGCAGGCCCGCGCTCACGCGCTGCCCACCAACACCCCAGGGTACCGGGTCCACCGCATCGACGGGCGCGTTGCGCATCAGGTCCACCCCGCGCGGGTTGGCACGCGTGGCAGACCACATGCCGCCGGGGTTGACGATGGGCATGAAGACTAGGCGCACCCGCTCGAGCTGCTGGTGCAAGGTGGTGTCCCACTGCAGCCGCATGACCACGTTCTGCAGGTAGGCAATGACCACCTCGGCACCAATGCGCTCCAGCCCATGCACGCCGCCAAAGAACCCCACTGCAGGCACGTCCAGCGCCGGGTTGCCCAACCCGATGGCATAGATGGGAAATTGCGGGCCCGACGCCACAGAAACCTGCTGGACGACCTGCACCTCCAGATGGGGCGCCCCCAGGTCGAGGATTTTTTCCAGCGCCGCAAGCTCGGGCAGCATGTTCAATAGGTGGGGGTAAGTCGGTGTGTACGGCACGCCAGAGCGCGTGCCAGGCAGCGAGGATAGCGCCCGGGGGGCGGCACGAACAGCGTCGCGGTGGGCCTGTGGGGTTTGCGCGAACCGACGCGAAACCGTCACACAACAGCGCTACCTTGCCAGCAGTTACCACCCTTTGGAAGAGGCGCACCATGCTCTGGAAACTGTTCGGACTGCAGCGGCTGCTCAATGAGCTGTTCGATGAACGCGGATGGCTGAGCCTGGACCTGCCCCGCACCACCGGCTGGGACCACGACGATGTACCCGCCATCGCGCAAGACTGAGGTCTACCGCTGGGCCATGGGCTGGGCGATGCTGGCCTGCGCACTGGCGTGGGGCGTGGTGGAGTTTCTGGCCCTGCAGCGTGCGCGCTGGCAGCTGTGGCGCGAGCGGCTGCACACGCCTGCCCACCATTAGCGAGACCGCCGTGAACGACCGGCCGCAGGACCTGCACGAAGAGGTGGCCAACAGTGCGCTGCACGGTGCTGCGCTGGTGGGCGCCTGCCTGGCCGTGCCACAGCTGCTGCAATCCGCCCCCGCCGCGCATCCTGCCGCGATCTGGGGCGTGCTGGTGTTCGGAGCCACCATGGCGCTGCTGTATGGCGCGTCTACCCTGTACCACGCACTGCCGCCGGGGCGGGCCAAGCAATGGGCGCTGCAGCTGGACCATGCGGCGATTCACCTGTTCATTGCGGGCAGCTTCACCCCGTTTGCGCTGAGTGCGCCAAGCCACAGGCACCACACTACGGCCCTGGTGCTGGTGTGGCTTGCGGCGCTGGCGGGCTGCTGGCTGCAGCTGCGGGCGCGGCGCGCAGCACCTTGGCTCTCCACCGTCTTGTATGTGGCGATGGGTTGGGTAGCGCTGCTGGCGGCCCTGCCCCTGATGGCCCATGTGCCCGCCGTGAGTGCGGCCTGGCTGGTCATCGGCGGGGCCGCGTACACGGCCGGTGTGGTGTTTTTTGTGATGGACGCCGTAGTGCGCTACGCCCACGCCGTGTGGCATGGCTGTGTCATCGCAGGTACGGGCTGTCACGTGATCGCGGTGCTGGGCCTGCAGGCGGCAGCTTAGCCACGCAGACAACAAGGGGGCGCAAAGCGCGCTCCTGCAACGACCTCGCGGGCCCTGCGCAAACAGTTGGCACAGCACCCATGCGACGGCTGCAAACACCTGCGGCACGCAGGCCCTATCGCGTCTGGCGTTATCGCACCTAAAATCACGCAGGTCCTCGCCCGCAGAGGCAGGGCCCATCGTCATTCCAATCAACGAAAAAACATCATGGCAACTGCAAAGAAAACTCCCGCTCCCGCAAAGAAGGTGGCCGTCAAGGCCGCAGCACCCGCCGCCAAGAAGGCAGCCCCTGCAGCCAAAAAGGCTGCGCCAGCCGCCAAGAAGGCTGCTGCGCCCGCCGCCAAGCCCGTGGCCGCTGCAGCTGCGCTGAAGCCCATCAAGACTGCGTTCAACAAGACCACGCTGGTCGCCCACCTGGCTGAACAGTCGGGCGTGGAACCCAAGGCCACCAAGGCCGTGCTGGCCGCGCTGGAAGCCGCCATCCTGGGCTCGGTGCACAAGAAGGGCTCTGGCGAATTCACGCTGCCTGGCGTGCTCAAGATCGGCCTGCAGCAAGTGCCCGCCAAGAAGAAGCGCTTTGGCAAGGACCCGTTCACGGGTGAAGAGCGCTGGTTCCCCGCCAAGCCTGCTTCGGTCAAGATCAAGACCCGCGCCCTGAAGAAGCTGAAGGACGCAACCGTCTGATGCACCCGGCGCCACAAGGCGCTTGCGTCAGCAACAGGGGCCGCAAGGCCCCTTTTTCTTTGGTGGAGCTTGCAACGGCCGCGCGACGATGCCCCATGCACGCCCTGGGCCTTGCGCAATCAGGCCCTGATGACCCCTGGCGCCGCAGGATGGGCATACAACGCCTGCACCGCCGCAGCGCGGCGTGAGAGCACCGCCCCCTGGTTGATGTAGCCCTTGTCGGTGATCTCCCCGGCATCTGCATCGGGCGCGGAATCCATCACCATGGCCCGCGTGGGGCACTGCGAAGACCCCGCACCAGCATCGCGGCGCGCGCGCATCACGGCCTGCAGCGCTTGCTCCAGCCGCGCAGCGTCGGCGGCGCCGGCCGCAGACGGGAACACCAGCATGCCCACCTCGTCGCGGTCATGCCCAGTGAGCACGATGTCCTGCACCAATGGCGCCAGTTGCGACACCAAGTCCACCCGCAAGGTGCCCACCGACACCCAGCTGCCGCTGGACAGCTTGAAATCCTCCGCCACACGTCCGTTGAAGACCACGCCTTTGTCTGGCTGCTCCGCGTCCACCAGATAGCCCGCATCGCCAATGCGGTAGAACCCTTCGTGATCGAACGCGGCGGCCGTCTCGCGCGGCGCATTGCGGTAGCCCGCAAACACCGACACGCCCCGCACGCGCATCTCCAGCTTGCTGCCGTTGGGCACCAGCTTCAGCTCCAACCCCGGCAAGGGTGCACCAATGCAGCCTGCGCCCTCCAGGTGCCAGTGCGCGGTGGTGACAGCGGGCGCTGTCTCTGTGGACCCCCACGAGGTGGTGAGCCACAGCGGCTGCGCAGGGCGCACGCGCCGGGCAACGGCCTGCAGGCGCTGCCAGGTCGATGGAGCCAGCGCCGCTGCCGCATAAAAGGCGAGCCGCATGCGCGCCAGCACGTCGGCGGCCAGGCGGTCGTCGGCCTCCAGGAACGGCAGCAGCATGTCAAAGCCCCGGGGCACGTTGAACAGCATGGTGGGCTGCACCTCGCGCAGGTTGCGCACCGTCTTGTCGATGAGCCCTGGCATCGGCCGCCCCTCGTCGATGTAGAGCGTGCCCCCGTGGCACAGCACCATGTTGAGGTTGTGGTTGCCGCCAAAGGTATGGCTCCACGGCAGCCAGTCCACCAGCACCGGCTTTTCATGCGCTAAAAAGCGCCATGCCTGGGCCATCATCTGCTGGTTGGCGCAGAGCATACGGTGGGTGTTGATGACCACCTTGGGCCGGCCGGTGGAGCCAGAGGTGAGAAGGTATTTGGCATGGTCATCGGGCAGCAGCGCCTGCATGGCCTGCTGCACCTGGGGTGTCTCCTGCCCGGCAAGCAGATGCTCCCAAGGCCGCGCCCCCGGACACGCAGCGGCGTTGCGGCTGAACACGCGCACGGCGCCACTGTCCCAGCCTTGCAGGGCTGGCGCATAGACGCTGGCATCGGACGCATAGACCAGACTGGGCTCCAGCACCGACAGCATGCCGTGCAGGCGGCTGTGGTCCTGAGATCGTGCGTATGCGCTCGACAGCGAGCAGGGGGTGATACCCACATGCATGGCCGCCAGCATGAGCACCGCGTGGTCCACCGCGTTGTCGGACAGGATGGCAATCGGCCGCCCGACGGGCAAGCGCAGGTCCAGCAGCGACTGCGCCACGGCGCCCACCTGGCGGCGCAACTGGGCATAGGTCAGGCTGCGCCAGCCCTCTGCGCTGTCGCTCCGTTCGGCCAGTGCCAGGGCATCAGGCGTCTCTTTGGCCCAGCGCTCCAGCCATTCCCCCACACAGCGGGCATAGGGTTGCAGCGCCATGGGAGAGCGCAGCGTGAAAGAACCATCGTCAAACTGGGTGCGCACGGCGCGCGCCGGGGCAATCTGGCGCTCGTCATCAAGAAAGGCTGGGTACATGGTGGGTTCTCGGGAGCGATGGAGGTTCAAACACTGAGGCGCTATGCCTCAGGCATCGAGATCGGGATCAGGTTGACCGAGCAGCCCAGACGCCTGCTTGGCGCGCAACAGCTCGATGAGCAAGCCATCCCGCGCACGGGCCAGATCGCTGGCCTGCCTGTCACCCAGCGCCTGCGCCACACCTTCGGTCACCTGGCGCTGCAAGGCTTCGGTCATGGACGGGGCGCCCAGGTCCTGCCACCAGCTTTCGATGGGGCCACCCAGGTGGGCCAGCAGGTGGGCAATGCCACCGTCGCCCCCAGACAGGTGCAGGTTCATGAACGGTCCCATCAGCGCCCACCGCAAGCCAGGGCCCTGCGAGATGGCGGTGTCGATGTCTTCCACGGTGGCCACGCCCTGGTCCACCAGGTGGAAGGCCTCGCGCCACAGAGCGGCCTGCAAGCGGTTGGCAATGTGCCCTTTGATCTCGCGCCGCACCTGGATGGGACGCTTGCCGATATGGGCATAGAACGCCATCGCATCAGCCACCGCCTGGGGCGTGGTGCGCTCGCCACCGCCCACTTCGACCAGCGGGATCATGTGCGGCGGATTGAACGGGTGGCCCAGCACCACGCGCCCGGGGTGCGCGCAATCCTTCTGCATGTCCGTCACCGCCAGCCCCGAGGAACTGGACGCCAGCACCACATGCGCCGGGGTCGCTGCATCCATGCGGCGGAACAGGTCCACCTTGAAGTCGAGCCGCTCGGGTCCGTTCTCTTGCACAAAGTCGGCCTGTGCCAGAGCGTCTTCCAGCCGCGCGTGAAAGCGCAAGCGCTGCGGGCTGGCGCCGGGCGCCAGCCCCTGCTGCGCCAGTGCCACCCAATGCGCAGCGACGGCGTCCCGCAGTCGCTGCTCGGCCCCGGGCGATGGGTCGGTGGCCTCCACGTCCAGGCCCCGCGCCAGAAAGTAGGCGGCCCAGCTTGCGCCAATGGTGCCGGTGGCCACTACGGCCACGCGCTTCACGGTGTGTGCCATGCGAGGCCTTTCAGGACTCGGCCGTGAAGCCAACCTTTTTCACAAGCGGCCCCCAGCGCTCGTATTCGGCCTGTTGCGAGGCCAACATCTCTGCGGGCGTAGAGCCTTTGGCGATGAGCCCCACCACGGCCAAGCTGTCCATGACGGCCTTGTCCTTGATCGCGGCGTTGATGGCGGCGTTGGCGGCGGCCACCACGGCCGCTGGCGTTCTCGCCGGGGCGTAAAAGCCGAACCATTCCTCGGTCGTGAGTTCTGGAAAGCCCTGCTCTGCAAACGTGGCGACCTCGGGCGAAAACGGTGACCGCGCCTGACCCGAGGTGGCGATCAGCCGCAGCTTGCCCGCCTTGTGGTTGGGGATGAAGTCTCCGCTGGGCGTGACCATCGACGCGATCTGCCCGCCCACCACATCGGTGACGCCCGGGATGGAGCCCCGGTACGGCACATGCTTGAGGTCCACGCCGTTGTTCAAGCCCAGCAGCGCACCGATGAAGTGCGGCGTGGAGCCTGCTGCAGGCGAGCCGTAGTTCGCCTGCCCGGGGTTGGCCTTGGCCCAGGCCAGAAAGTCCTTCACCGTCTTGACGGAGGCGGGCACCAGCGGCCCCACGGCCAGACCGTGGTGCATGACAGCGCCGATGGACACCGGCACAAAGTCCTTGGCCGGGTCGTAGCTCAGGCGGCTGTAAATATGCGGGTAGATGGAGGTGCACGAAAACGGCGACAGCGTGAGCACGCTGCCATCGGCAGGCGCGCCCTTGAGCGACTCCAGCACAATGCGGCCGCCCGCGCCGGGCTTGTTTTCCACCACCGCAGGGTTGCGGGTGTAGGGCGATGCGGCCAGCTTCTCGCCCACCCTGCGCGCCACGCTGTCGCCCGCGCTGCCAGCAGGAAAGCCGTAGAAGATCTTGACCTGGTCGATGGTCTGCGCCCAGGCGGCCAGTGGCGACAAAGCCCCCAGCGCAGAGGCGCAACCGACGTGGTGCATGAACTGGCGGCGCGTGTGCATCATCATGTGTCTCCTGTGGATGGAGCGGTCATTATTTTTTGTAGCCCCGCGCCACTCAGTCATCGCGATGACATTTGGACTCAGGGAATACGCGCACGCGCCTGTACAGCACCCAGGGGCGCAGGAGACACTCTCACCATGTTGGTCAAACTGGCGCCCCCTACCCTCACCGATCTGCTGCTGCACTCCGCCTGGTTCCCGGCCCTGGACAGCGCCGCCCAGCAACGGGTGATGGACGATGTGCGCGAGACCGAAGTGCCCCAGGGCGGCGCGCTGTGCCGGCGCGGCCACACCCCCGTGCACTGGTATGGCGCCATCGAGGGGCTGCTGAAGTGGACGGTGACCTCCGGCGATGGCCGCTCGGTCACGCTGGGCGGGCTGTCGGCGGGGAGCTGGTTTGGCGAAGGCACCTTGCTGCGGGGCACGCCGCGTACAGCCGACGTGATCGCACTGCGCCCCAGCCGCGTGGCGCTAGTGCCTATGGAGACCTTTGAATGGCTGCACGCCACGCAGCGCAGCTTTGACCACTTTCTGCTGCGCCAGATCAACGAGCGCATGCACTGGTTTCTGGGCAACTTCACGGCCCACCATTTGCTCGATACCGACAGCCAGGTGGCCCGCGCGCTCGCCGGCCTGTTCCACCCCTGGTTGCACCCGGGCAGCGACACGCACCTGCAGGTGTCACAGGAAGAAATTGCCAACCTCTCGGGCGTGTCGCGCCAGCGCTGCAACGCGGCGCTGAAGCGGCTGCAGGCCGCGGGCCTGCTGGAGATTGAATACGGCGGCATCACCGTCACCGACCTGGAAGGGCTGCGGCGCCAGGTGGAATAGCGCTGTCGCTTGGACTCACTGGGGGCACGGGCTATTGCCCTGCCACCGCCCCGTCCGCAGCTATGCAGGAGTGTGGTGCGCTTGGATGAAGGCAACCGCAGCGGCCACCACCGCGTCAGGCTGGTCGCGGTGCGGAGAATGCGCGCAGTCCGGCAGCTCCAGCAGCCTGGTGCCCGGCACGCGTTGGGCAATGCCCCGGATTTGCGCCAGGGTGCCGTACTCGTCGTCACAGCCCTGGATGGCCAGCACGGGTGCGCCGATCTGGGCAACCTCGGGCTCGATGTTCCATGCGCGAAAGGCAGGGTCCAGCCAGATACGGTTCCAGCCCCAGAAGGCGGAATCCACATCGTCGTGATAGCGCCCCAGCTTGTGGCGCAGGTCGGTCTGTTCGTAGGCGTCCCGCGCGCGTTCGATGTTCTGCACCGTCACGTCTTCCACAAAGAGATGTGGCGCCATCACCACCAGCCCTTGCACGCGCTGCGGCCAGCGCGCAGCCATCAGCAGGGCAATCGATGCGCCATCGCTGTGGCCAAAGAGCCAGGCGGCCTCCTGCACTCCCAGTGCATCGAGGAATGCAGGCACCACCTCATGTGCCTGCTGGTGCATGAAGTCCGGGCCCCACACCTCGTCCGCGTCCCGGGGGGTGGAGCGGCCATATGCGGGGCGGGAGAACACCAGCCCCCGCAACCCGCCCGCATCGCACAGCTGGCGCGGGAAATCCTTCCACATCGCCACCGAGCCCAGGCCTTCGTGCAGGAACACCACCAAGGGGGCGTCGCTGCGCTCGGGTGCTATCCACTGGTACTCGATGTGGACCGTGCGGTTGCGCCAGACCACGGGCATGCGCTCTGCGCCCCCCACGGG
This sequence comes from Acidovorax sp. DMC1, assembly GCF_056314325.1. Classification (NCBI taxonomy): domain Bacteria; kingdom Pseudomonadati; phylum Pseudomonadota; class Betaproteobacteria; order Burkholderiales; family Comamonadaceae; genus Acidovorax; species Acidovorax sp. DMC1. The sequence continues at coordinate 303,115 of NZ_JBQUYO010000004.1, forward strand.
GCCGGGTGCAGCGACGTTGGCATTCACGCCCGCTGCTCCCGTTCGCGCAGCCGAAAGCGCTGGATTTTTCCGGTGGCCGTCTTGGGCAGCTCGGGCAGGAACTCGATCAGACGCGGGTACTTGTAGGGCGCCAGGCGTTCCTTCACAAAGGCCTTGAGTTCATCCGGCGTGACCGCCTGCCCATCCTTGAGCACCACAAACGCCTTGGTCTTGGTCAGGCCGTCGACATCCTGCGTGCCGATCACGGCCGCCTCCAGCACGGAGGTGTGCTGCATCAGTGTGGCCTCCACCTCGAAAGGGGACACATAAATGCCGCTGACCTTGAGCATGTCGTCGCTGCGCCCGGCATAGGTGTAGTAGCCCTCGGCATCGCGCACGTACTTGTCGCCACTTTTGGTCCACGCGCCCTGGAAGGTTTCGCGGGTCTTGGCGCGGTTGTTCCAGTACATCAGCGCAGCACTGGGCCCCTGGATGTAGAGGTCACCGATTTCGCCCTGCGGCACCTCGCTGCCGTCTTCGCCGCGCAGGGATATCTCGTAGCCCGGCACCGGTTTGCCAGTAGTGCCGTAGCGCACATCGCCCGGGCGGTTGGACAGGAAGATGTGCAGCATCTCGGTCGAGCCAATGCCATCAATGATGTCGCAACCGAAATGGTCCTTGAATCGCTGTGCAATCTCGGCCGGCAGCGCCTCGCCCGCCGACGAGCACATGCGCAGCGCCACCGCACTGCGGGAAGGCAGGCGGGGCGAGGCGAGCATGCCGGCAAAACCGGTGGGCGCCCCAAAGAACACCGTGGGCTGGTGGCGCGTCCAGCGCTCGAACGTGGCGTCTGGCGTGGGGCGTTCGGCCATCAGCACCACTGTGGCGCCTACCGACAACGGGAAGGTCAGGCTGTTGCCCAGCCCATAGGCAAAGTAGAGCTTGGCAGCCGAAAAGCACACGTCCTTGTCGGTCAGGCCCAACACCGCCTTGCCATACAACTCGGCCGTCCACCACAGGCTGCCCTGGGTGTGTACCGTGCCCTTGGGTTTGCCCGTGGAGCCCGAGGAATAGAGCCAGAACCCTGGCTCGTCAGGCCCCGTGCGCGCGGGCGCTGCCAGCACGGGGGTGGTGGCCATGGCGGCCTCCATGTCCACCGCCCTCGCAGCCAACGTGCCCTGCGGCTGCGACACCACACAAGCGCGCACTTCGTGGTGGGGCGCCAGGGCCAGCGCCTCGTTCAGCACCGGCAGCAATGCTCCAGAGACCAGCGCCGCCTGCGCGCGGCAATGCGTCAGCATGTAGGCATAGTCGTCCGGCTTGAGCAGAGTATTGACCGCCACCGGCACCACACCGGCGTAAAGACAACCCAGAAACGCCACCGGCCAGTCGCTGGTGTCCAGCATCAGCAGCAGCACGCGTTCCTCGCGCCGCACACCGGCGTTGGTCAGCACAGCCGCCAGCCGCCGCGCACGGTCTTCCAGCGCGCTGTAGCTCAGGGTCCCCTGGTCGTCGATGTAGGCAATGCGGTCACCCCGCGCGCGGTTCAGGGCGAACAGATGCTCTGCAAAATTGAACTGTTCTGGAAGGCTGTTCATGGCGTGTCTCCGTCGCGATGGCGTTGTTTTTGTGGGTGGGTTCGGGGTCAGCAGCCCAGCGCCGCGAGCACTTCGGGGCTGGCCTGCACGGCACTGCGCTGGTGATAGAAGTCCAGCGCCCGCAGGCCGCCCAGCTCGGCACCACCGCCAGCCCGGCCGGGCCCGCCATGCAGTGACATGGGCATGACATTGCCGTGGCCGGTGTGCGCAGTGGCCACGGCCGGCGTCACCACATGCACCCGGCCGTTGCTCGCCGCCAGCGCAATGGCGGCCTTGGCCAGGGCCTTGTCGTCGGCGCCGTAGAGCGAGGTCACGAGCGAGCCCTGGCCACGCTGCGCCAGGGCCAGCGCATGGGGCAGGTCGTTGTAGGGCAGCAAGGTGGCCACCGGGCCAAACACCTCCACGTCATGGACGATGGTAGCCCGGTCGGCATCGCGCGCGCCCAGCAGCACCGGGCCGACGCAGGCGGCCACGGCGGGGTCGGCATCTACTAGAGGGCGGGTTCGGCCGTCGTGCAGGACGTCGGTATGGGTGGCCAGGGCGGCAATGCCAGCCTGCACCCCATCGAACTGCGCGCGGCTCACCAGCGAGCCCATGCGCACTTCCGGGTTGCGGGGGTTGCCCACCACCACGCGGGCCAGTTGGGCGCTGACCGCCTCGGCCACCGCCGCGTACAACGCGGCGGGAACCAGGATGCGGCGGATTGCGGTGCACTTCTGGCCGGACTTGACGGTCATCTCGCGGACGACTTCGCGCACCAGCAAGTCAAAGGCGGCGCTGCCGGGCGCCGCATCAGCCATCAGCAGCGCGGCATTGAGGCTGTCGGCCTCGATGTTGGCGCGCACCGAACGCTGCGCCACCGCCGGATGCGCCCGCACAACGCCCGCCGTCTCGGCGGAGCCGGTGAACGACACCACATCAAACGGTTGCAGCGCGTCCATCAAGCCCGCCGAGCTTCCCGCGATGACCGACAGCGCGCCGGCAGGCAACACCCCGGCGTTCACCACGTCCTGCACCATGCGCTGGGTCAGCCACGCTGTGGATGTGCCGGGCTTGACGATGACCGGCATGCCCGACAGCAAGGCGGACGCAGCTTTTTCCCACAGCCCCCAGGCGGGAAAGTTGAACGCGTTGATGCACAGCGCCACCCCAGGCCGGGGCACCTGCAGGTGTTGCGACTGAAAGACCGGTTCTTTGCCCAGCCTGATGGCGTCCCCGTCGCGCAGCACGCGCACATCGCCCAGCGCATCACCCCATCTGGCGTATTGGCCGAGGGTGAAGATTCCGCCGTCGATGTCCACCGCGGAGTCCGTCTTGACGGTGCCGGAGTTGGCAGTGGCAATGTCGTAGTAGCTGTCGCGGTGGGCCTGCAGCACCTTGGCAACCGCGCCGAGCATGGCGGCCCGCTCTCGGTAGGTGGCGGCGCGCAGCGCAGCACCTCCCTGTTCGCGGGCAAATGCAAAGGCCTCGGGCAGGTTCAACCCCGTGGCGTCCACCCGCACCACGGCGGTGCCCAGCACAGGGTCCCGCAGTTCGGTGCCGGGCCCTGTTCCGTGTTGCCAGCGGCCGGCAACGTGGTTGGCGAGCAATTCAGTCATGCAGTCGGTCTTTCAGAGCGAGAAGGTCCATGGGGAAGCAGCGCAGGCGCCAGCACTAGCGGGTGAACTGGATCTGCCCCTCGGGCAGCAGGTACAGCACCAGCGCTCTGCCGTGTGCCACCGTGGGGTGGTGGGCACTGCCGGGCGGGTAAACGCACCATCCGGCAGGGTGGCCGTCAAACACCGCCTCGCCCTCCAGCGGCATGATCAAATCGATTTCGCCCTGCGGGTGGGTGTGGTGGGGGCCTGCAATGTTTTGCATGTCCACCACGTCCACAGAAAACCGGTGCAAGGTATCTTCGGGCTTGAACACACGGCCGTAGCGAATGCCAGCGCCCTCGCGTTCACACAACCACCCCTCACGCGCACCCTGAATACACGCCTCCCGCAAGCGCTGGTAGGTGGTACTGGTGGGGCCGTGTGCAGTGTTAAGCCATTGCGCGAGAGCGGCATCCAGGGGTTTGCCAGCGAGCTGGGCGGTCAGAGCTGCCAGGGCTTGGTGAAATGCAGTTTTGTCGGACATGGGCAGTGGGTGCAGCTAGAGTCGGGGCCCAATCTGCACCGTTTTTGATTCACCGCCTTGCGCGCATCCAAAACATGCAGTATTTTGCCAATTGACGAACCATAGTTACCTCAAAGATCCATGTCAAGCACTATAGTGCATGCATGGCGTTTTCCCTGAGAAGGCCAGGGTGCTCCATGAAAAGGATGGGTATGAACGAAACAGAAACGGCGGGGCTGCTGGCACCCGCCTCCGCGCAGGAGGGTGCGCCGCCATCGGCCGAGGAGCCCAAGAACCCCCTGCTGGTGGCACTGGGCGAGCGCGTTCGCAACCTGCGTGCGCAGCGGGGCCTGACCCGCAAAGCGGTAGCAGTGGCCGCCGATGTGTCGGAGCGCCACCTGGCCAACCTGGAGTACGGCACCGGCAACGCCTCCATCCTGGTGCTGCAGCAGGTGGCCCATGCCCTGCACTGCTCGCTGGCGGAGCTGGTGGGCGACTTCACGACGCAATCGCCTGAATGGCTGCTGATCCGCGAACTGCTGGAACACCGCAGCGAGCCCGAACTGCGCCGCGCCCGCCTGGCGTTGCACGAGCTGCTGAGCGGAGGGCACAACGACGCCGCAAGGCACCGCCGCATCGCGCTGGTGGGTCTGCGGGGGGCTGGCAAATCCACACTGGGGCCGTTGCTGGCGCGCGAGCTGGACGTACCGTTCATTGAACTGAGCCGCGCCATCGAGGCCCTCGCCGGGTGCAGCGTGCGTGAAATCCACGACCTGTACGGCACCACCGCCTACCGCCGCTACGAGCGCAGGGCGCTGGAAGAAACGATACAGATCCACAGCGAGGTGGTCATTGCCACGCCGGGCGGCATCGTGTCGGACCCTGCCACTTTCAACGAACTGCTGGCCCACTGCACCACCGTGTGGTTAAAAGCCCAGCCCGAGGAACACATGGGGCGCGTGGTGGCCCAGGGCGACATGCGCCCGATGGCCGCCAGCAAAGAGGCCATGGACGACCTCAAGCGCATCCTGGACGGGCGCGCTGCTTTTTATTCCAAGGCCGAAATCACGGTGGACACCTCCGGCCAGACGCCCGAGCAAAGCCTGCAAGCCCTGAGTGCCAGTGTGCGCAAGGCCATGGCCCGGGCGGCGTAAAACCCCGCACTCCCCCTGAGCGGCTGCAGCCCGGACACGGACGCCGCAGCGCCCACGCCCATCACGGCACCGCACAGCGCCACCGCCACGGTGGCCTGTGCAGTTCGCCCCCTCACACCCCTGCGCAGCCCTCAGTAGCGCTGCACATCTGCCCGACTGCCATCGGCAAAAAAATGCATTGACATACCGCATAACATGCACGATGATGCACATCAACAGCAAGCAATAAGCACTATATTGCATTAATTCTCCACGGAGACCTCATGGCAGACCTCACCCACGCTCCTCAACGCGTTGACTACCGCACTGACCCCACACAGTACCGCCACTGGACCTTGTCGGTCGAGGGCGCTATTGCGCGGCTGTCCCTCGACATTGCGGAGGACGGCGGAATCCGTCCTGGCTACAAGCTCAAGCTCAACAGCTACGACCTGGGGGTGGACATTGAGCTGCATGACGCGCTCAACCGCATCCGCTTTGAGCACCCCAACGTGCGCAGCGTCATCGTCACCAGCGGCAAGGACCGCATCTTTTGCTCGGGTGCCAACATCTTCATGCTGGGGGTATCCAGCCACGCCTGGAAGGTCAACTTCTGCAAGTTCACCAACGAGACGCGCAACGGCATTGAAGACTCCTCCAAACACTCGGGCCTCAAGTTCATTGCGGCCGTGAATGGCGCCTGTGCAGGCGGCGGCTACGAGCTGGCACTGGCGTGCGATGAAATCATCCTGGTCGATGACCGGTCGTCTGCCGTATCGCTGCCCGAAGTGCCTTTGCTGGGCGTACTGCCCGGCACCGGTGGGCTGACACGGGTCACGGACAAGCGCCGCGTGCGGCACGACTTGGCCGACATCTTCTGTACCAGCGTGGAGGGTGTGCGTGGCCAGCGCGCGGTGGACTGGCGCCTGGTGGACCGTATCGCCAAGCCCGCGCAATTTGCCGCCACGGTACAAGAGCGCGCCGCCACCCATGCACAGACCAGCACCCGCCCCAGCGACGCACAAGGCATTGCCCTGCCCCGCGTGGAGCGGCAGGACCATGCCGACGGCATGCGCTACCAGCAGGTGACGGTGGACATCGACCGCGCACGGCGCACGGCCACGTTGTGCATCCGGGCACCTCAAGGGGCGCAACCCGCAGACACGGCCGCCATTGAAGCAGGGGGCGCCGCCTGGTGGCCGCTGGCAATGGCCCGCGAGCTGGACGACGCCATCCTGAACTTGCGCACCAACGAGCTGGACATTGGCACCTGGCTGCTGAAGACCGAAGGGGACGCACAAGCCGTGCTGGCCAGCGATGCCGTCCTGCTGGCCCACCAGAACCACTGGCTGGTGCGCGAGACCATCGGCGCACTGCGGCGCACCTTTGCCCGTCTGGATGTGTCTTCGCGCACCCTCTTCGCGCTGATCGAGACAGGCTCTGCTTTTGCCGGCACCCTGGCAGAGCTGGCGCTGGCGGCGGACCGTACCTACATGCTGGCCCTGCCCGACGCTCCCGAGCAGGCACCAACACTCACCCTGAACGCATTCAACTTTGGCTTGCTTCCCATGGTGAATGACCAAAGCCGCTTGCAGCGCCGCTTCTATGAAGAGGCGGGCCCACTGGAAGCGGTCCGCGCCGCCGCCGGCCGGCCGCTGGACGCAGACAGTGCACTGGCGCTGGGCCTGGTCACGGCTGCCCCCGACGACATCGACTGGGCCGACGAAATCCGCATCGCCATCGAAGAACGCGCCGCCATGTCGCCCGACGCGCTGACCGGCCTGGAGGCCAACCTGCGTTTTGCCAGCAAGGAAAACATGAACACCCGCATCTTCGGGCGCCTGACCGCGTGGCAGAACTGGATCTTCAACCGCCCCAACGCCGTGGGCGAGAAGGGCGCGCTCAAGGTCTACGGCACCGGCCAGAAGGCCGGGTTTGACCAGACGCGCGTCTGACCCCCTGCCCTGCATTCGATTTCCATCCAGAGGAGCACCCCATGAGCAGCATCAACTACAGCGAGAAGATCCCCAACAACGTCAACCTCGGCGAAGACCGCACGCTGCAGCGCGCGCTTGAAGGTTGGCAGCCCAACTTCATCAACTGGTGGGACGACGTGGGCCCTGAGGGATCGACCAACCATGAGGTTTATCTGCGTACCGCCGTGAGCGTGGACCCGAATGGCTGGGCACAGTTTGGCCATGTGAAGATGCGCGACTACCGCTGGGGCATCTTTCTGAACCCTGGCGATACCAACCGCGAAATCCACTTTGGCGACCACAAAGGCGAAAAAGCCTGGCAAGACGTGCCCGGCGAACACCGCGCCAACCTGCGCCGCATCATCGTGACCCAGGGTGACACGGAGCCAGCCTCGGTAGAGCAGCAGCGCCACCTGGGCCTGACGGCGCCCAGCATGTACGACCTGCGCAACCTGTTCCAGATCAATGTGGAAGAGGGCCGTCACCTGTGGGCCATGGTGTACCTGCTGCACAAGCACTTTGGCCGCGACGGCCGCGAAGAAGCTGAAGCGCTGCTGCAACGCCAGTCCGGCGACGAGAACAACCCGCGCATCCTGGGCGCGTTCAATGAAAAGACGCCGGATTGGCTGGCGTTTTTCATGTTCACCTATTTCACTGATCGCGACGGCAAGTTCCAGCTCTCGGCGCTGGCAGAGAGCGCCTTTGACCCACTGGCGCGCACCACCAAGTTCATGCTGACCGAAGAGGCCCACCACATGTTTGTGGGCGAGAGCGGCATCTCGCGCGTGCTGTCGCGCACTGCGCAGGTGATGAACGACCTCAAGACCGATGACCCTGCGCAGGTGCGTGCAGCGGGCGCCATCGACCTGCCCACCATCCAGCGCTACCTCAACTTCCACTACAGCGTGACCATCGACCTGTTCGGCGCAGACCAGTCGAGCAACGCCGCTACCTTCTACAGCTCGGGCCTCAAGGGTCGCTACGAAGAAGGCAAACGCACCGACGACCACGTGCTCAAGGGTCAGACGTACAAGGTGCTGGAGGTCAAGGACGGCCAGTTGCTGGAAAAAGAAGTGCCCATGCTCAACGCGCTGAACGAAGTGCTGCGCGACGACTTCATCAAGGACTCCATGGCGGGCGTGGGCCGGTGGAACAAGGTGCTGGAGAAAGCGGGCGTTCCCACCCGCCTGGTGGTTCCTCACAAGGCCTTCAACCGCCAGATCGGCGCGCTGGCTGGCATCAAGATGTCGCCCGACGGCCGCGTGGTGAGCGAGGCGGAATGGACCGCACGCAAGGCCGAATGGCTGCCCACGCCCGAAGACTTTGCGTTTGTGGCGTCGTTGATGGGCCGCGTGGTCGAGCCGGGCAAGTTCGCCGGCTGGATCGCGCCCCCTGTCATGGGCATCAACCGCCAGCCGGTGGATTTCGAGTACGTGCGTTTCAATTGACCCCTGCTGAGCCTGAGCCGCCAGCGCCCGCCTCTCCCAGGGGTGTCCCGGCGCCTGCGGCCAGGCACAACGGTTTTGCTCTGTATCGACTGAAGCCAGCCAACGCATGCAAGGTCACAGCACCCGTCGACAGACATTGCACGAAGAACGACTATGGAAACCCACACGCTGATCGACAACGGCATCCTGAAGCAGCACCTGATCGACCCGGAGATCTGCATCCGCTGCAACACCTGCGAAGCCACCTGCCCGGTCAATGCGATCACGCACGACGACAACAACTACGTGGTGCGGGCAGATGTGTGCAATGGCTGCATGGCCTGCATATCGCCCTGCCCCACGGGTTCCATCGACAACTGGCGCGCGGTGCCGGTGGGCAGGGCCTACAGCATTGAAGAGCAGTTCAGCTGGGAAGAATTGCCCGGCGAGCTCGCGCCCCACGAACTGGTTGCAGCAGGTGCAGAACCCGCCACAGCGGCGGCAGCACCAAAGCCAGCCGTTGAGGCCCCGGCAGAGCCGGGCACGCAGGTGTTTCGGTCTGCCCAGTACGGAGCCACGGTACCGCCCTGGTCCGCAGCACATCCGTACACCAATCTGTTTCCACCCAAAAACCCGACCACAGCCACCGTGGTCGGCAACTTCAACTGCACCGAGGCGGGTTTTGAGAGCGAAACCCACCATGTGGTGCTCGACTTCGGCAGCATGCCGTTCCCTGTGCTGGAAGGGCAATCGATTGGCATCATCCCGCCGGGCACCGATGCGCTTGGCAAGCCGCACCACGCGCGCCAATACTCGGTGGCCAGCCCACGCAACGGTGAACGCCCCGGATACAACAACCTAGCGCTGACCGTGAAGCGCGTGACCGTGGACCACGATGGCAACCCTGTGCGTGGCGTGGCCTCCAACTATGTGTGCGACCTGAAGGTGGGCGACAAGGTGCAAGTGGTGGGGCCGTTCGGCAGCAGCTTCCTCATGCCCAACCACCCGCGATCGCACATCGTGATGATCTGCACCGGTACCGGCAGCGCTCCCATGCGCGCCATGACCGAGTGGCGGCGCAGGCTGCGCAACAGCGGCAAATTCGAAGGTGGCAAGCTCCTGCTGTTCTTTGGTGCACGCACGCAGCAGGAACTGCCCTACTTCGGCCCCCTGCAAAGCCTGCCCAAAGACTTCATCGACATCAACCTGGCTTTCTCCCGCACGCCCGGGCAGCCCAAGCGCTACGTGCAAGACCTGATGCGCGAGCGCGCCGCCGATCTGCTGGCCTTGCTGCGCGACGACAACAGCCACTTCTACGTCTGCGGCCTCAAGGGCATGGAAGAAGGCGTGGTGATGGCACTGCGTGACATAGCGCAAGAGGCAGGGCTGAGCTGGGAGACCCTGGGCGCGACGCTGCAGCGCGAAGGCCGACTGCACCTGGAAACCTATTAAGGCCGTAAAGGCCTTGGCCTGAGGTCTCTCTCTAATTCAAGCCCTGGAGCCTCCAAAAGGCCCAGCGGCTGGGCCTCTGGGCGCTGCATGGCGCTCTTTCCGTCGTGTAACAGCTGCAACGCCGGACGCTGACCGGCCGACCGGCCTTTCGTTCCTGCGAAAATAGCGGGCTTTGCCTACGGGGACCCGTTCCCTCCTGCACGCGCCGCCGGACCATCCCGCTCGGCCGTGCCCACCCAGTGCACAGCCTTCGCGGGATGACCCAACACCACCGACTCAACAGCTCACCCCTCGTGGTCCTGCTCCAGCAATGGACGCGGGAAGCCAGTGAGCGGGCCGCGCGTCCGGTGCCAGCCGTCAAGCCCCCCGATGTGGCAGAGCAGCTGAGCCAATGGCTGGGAACCGTGGACGCCGTCCAGCTCAGCCGGGCGCTGCACGCGATCGAGACCCTGCCATCGCAGGCAGGCAGTGCACAACGCCCACCCATGGTGCTGAACATGACGGCACTCGCCGGCCTGGTAGCGAAGGTTCGGGCCGATCTCGAAGGCCAGCTGACCACCAGGCCCGCTGCACCCAAACCGCTGCGGGCCCGGGCGGACAACACGCCCGTGGAGCTGCCGGACCCGATGGTGGAAACGGAATTCGCCACCCATGCGCCACGCTATCTGGACCTGCAAAAGCAGATGGAGCTGCGGCTGCAGCCCCTGAGGGCGCAAGTGCGCCAGACGATCGCACAGGGCACACCCAGGTTGCGCCAGGTAGCGGCGCTGGACGCCGTCATGGAGCACATGCTGGCACCGCGTGAGCAACGGCTGTGGGCCTTGCTCCCCGCGCATCTGGAGCGCCGACTGGCGCACCGCCATCGGCAACACCAGCATCGGCTGACCGGCCAGGGGCTGACCGATGAGCCTGCGCGCTGGCGGCAGGCAGGAGGCTGGCTGTGGGCCTTCGAACGCGACATGCAGGCTCTGCTCACCGCAGAGCTGCAAACGCGCATGGAACCGATCACGGGACTGCTGGAAGCGGCCCAGAACGACACGACAGGACAACAGGAATGAACAAGAGTGTGATGACAGCCATCTTTGCCACAGGCCTCGCGGCCGCTGGCTGGGTGGGCTGGGGTTTTATAGGCCACAGCCCGCTGGCACTGGCAATGACGGTGATGATCGCCGCCACCTACCTGCTGGGAGCCTGGGAGCTGATGCGGTATCGCACAGCCACCGCCTCGCTGACGCGCGCACTGCAGTCCCGACAAGAGCCTCCTGCGCTGGAGGCCTGGCTGGAAAGCCTGGACCCGGCACTACGCCACCCGGTTCGGCAACGCATCGAAGGCGAGAGAGTGGCCTTGCCGGGCCCAGCGCTCACGCCCTATCTGGTGGGACTGCTGGTGATGCTGGGCATGCTGGGCACCTTTGTGGGCATGGTGGTGACGTTCCACGGTGCGGTGTTCGCCCTGGAGGCCTCTGGCAACCTGGAATCCATCCGCAACGCACTGGCTGCGCCCATCAAGGGACTGGGCCTGTCGTTTGGGACGTCCGTCGCGGGGGTGGCTACGTCGGCCGCGCTGGGCCTGTTGTCCGCCCTGAGCCGCCGTGAACGGCTGCAGGCGGTCCGCCAGCTGGATGCACGCATCCCCACGCTGTTCCGTGCCTTCTCTTCCGCTCAACGGCGAGAGGACACACTGCAGGCCCTGCAAGCGCAGGCCCAGGCCCTACCGCTGATTGCCGACCGCCTGCAAGCCATGATGGAGGGGCTGGAGCGCCGCCACAGCCAGCTCAACGACCAGCTGCTGGCGCAACAGCAGGGGTTTCACAAAGAGGCCTATGCCGCCTACACCCAATTGGCGCAGGCCGTGGGCGCATCGCTGCAAGACAGCCTGAGCACCAGTGCCCAGCAGGCCACTGCCGCCATGCGCCCGGTGGTGGAACAGGCCATGGCGACGCTGGCACAAGAGTCCCAGCGCACCCACGAGCGGCTGCGAGAACACACCAGTCAGCAGCTGCAAAATCTCAGCGCGCAATGGGAGGGCACCGCACGCAAGGTGGCCGACACCTGGGCCCAGGCGCTCGACCAGCAGACGAACACGCAGGGCGCACTGGCAACCCAGTTCGAGGGCGCATTGCAAACACTCACGCAGGCTTTTGACGACCGCTCGAAATCCCTGGTGGACTCCCTGCACGCATCAGCCGCACAGCAACAGGCCGCCCAGGCGGAGGTGGACCAACGGCGACTGCAAGGCTGGGAGCACACCATGCAGGACATGGCCCGCAACCTCGCCGCTGAATGGCAGCGTGCAGGCACCCACACCCTTACCCAACAGCAGGAGGTGGGCCAGGCCTTGGAGCGCACAGCACAGCAGATGGACCAGCAATTGCAGGCCACCACCCAGGCCTTTGCACAGCAGGCCGAAGCACTGGTCACCACGCTGCAAGCCACCGTGACCGAAGCCCACGCTGCACAACGGTCTGCGGACGCGCAGCGGCTTGCCGACTGGACCCAGTCCATGCAACAGATGGCTCAGACAATCAGCGGCGAATGGCAGAGCGCCGGGACACAGACTGCGGAACAACACCAGGCCACCAGCGCGGCACTCGCCCAGGCAGCTCAGCAGATCGAACACCGCCTGCAGACCGCCAACAGCGCCTTCGAACAACGCTCAGAGGCCCTGCTGGCTGTGTTGCAAGCCACAGCCGCCGATGCCCAGCAGGCACAGCGCGACGCCGACATGCAACGGTTGGCAGACTGGAGCCAGTCCCTGGAGAACCTGGCGCACACGCTCAGCGCCGAATGGCAGCGCGCCGCCACCCAGACCGTGGAACAACAACGCGCCCTGGTGCAGACGCTGGAGGAGACTGCCACACAGGTGAGCCAGCAACTGAACGCCCAGGTGGAACGCACCTTGGGCAGCACCACTGCGCTGATGGAGCAATCCGACGCGCTGCTGCGCACACGCATCGACACCGAAGCCCAGTGGGTGCAAGCCCAGGGCCAGCGCATGGAGGCACTGACCCAGGTGTGGCGCGATGAGCTGGTCGCCCTGCGCGATGCCGAAGCCGTGCGCGGCCAGGCGGCCGTGGACCGCCTGGAGACCCTGCAAGCCGCCGTGGCAGAGCACCTGGCCACCCTCGGCGCTGCGCTGGAAGCACCGCTCACGCGCCTGCTGCAGACCGCCTCCGACGTGCCACAGGCGGCAGCCGAAGTCATCACCCAGTTGCGGCAGGAAATGACGCGCTTGGGCGAACGCGACAACCTCGCACTGGCCGAGCGCACGGCCATGACGCACCAGTTGGGCACACTGCTGCAATCCGTGAACGATGCTGCTGTGCAGCAGCGCGCGGCCATTGACGCCCTGGTGGGCTCGGCCGCCCAGGTACTGGAGCAGGCGGGCCAGCAATTTGCGCAGGCCCTGGGCGCACAGGCAGACAAGGTGGACGAGGTCGCTGCGCAAGTGGCAGCCAGCGCCATCGAATTGTCCAGCCTCGGTGAATCCTTCCAGCACGGCGTGGGCCTGTTCAGCGCCAGCAACGACAAGCTGGTGGAGAGCCTGCAAGGCATGGAGGGCGCGCTTCGCGAGTCAATGGGCCGCAGCGACGAGCAGCTGGCCTACTACGTGGCACAGGCCCGCGAGGTGATTGACCTGAGCATCAGCGCACAACAAGGCATCGTGGAAGACCTGCGCCGACTCCATGGCCGTGCCACGGCAGAACAAGGGGTGCCTGCGTGATCGGCGTGGACGACACTCTGGACGACGCTACCGACCAGACAGCCCCGGTGTGGGCCGTCTTCGGCGATCTGATGGCGGGGCTGCTGGGTGCTTTTGTGTTGATCCTCGTCGGCGTGCTGGTGGTGCAGATTGACCTGGTGGCCAGCCTGCAGCAAGAAGTGCAAAAGCGCCAGATGGAAGAGCAGCGGCGCATGGCGCTTGAAAAGGCGTTAGCCGTTCCGCTGGCTGCTGGGCGCGTGACGGTGAACAACGGACGCATTGGCATCAGCGGCAGTGTGCTGTTTGCCACTGGCTCTGACGAACTGCGTGCCGAGGGACGGCAGTTGCTCAAAAGCCTGGTCCAGCCGCTGGGGGTGTATTTGCGCGAGCGCGATGAAATGCTCATGGTCAGTGGCTTCACCGACAACACCGCGTTGCTGCGCGGCAGCCAGAAACGTTTTGCGGACAACCTGGAGCTGTCGGCCCAGCGCGCACTCACCGTGACCCGGGCGCTGATTGACGAAGGCATGCCGTCGTCCCAGGTGTTCGCGGCCGCCTTTGGTGCCGAACAACCCGTGGCCGACAACAGTGACGAAAGAGGCCGTGCACAAAACCGCCGCGTGGAGATGGCGCCCGTCCCCAAGGCCGCGCCTCAACGGCCGGCCGAGCCCCCCCGAGCCCCATGACCGATCCCCGCCTGGAGACCTTGCGCGTAGCAGGCGCGCACCATCACGACCCCGTGCGTTTCCATTATCTGGAGGTGCTGGCACGCCGCCTGCCCGGCCAACCGCCCGCCGTGCAGCGGCTGCTGACTCACAAGTTGGAAGCCGCACTGGCGAGCTACCCCCAGAAGCCGCCCCGTACCACGGCATCAACCCGCCACGAACGCCATGCCAATGCGGGCTCCGCGCTGGCACAACTGAATCAGTCCTTGGGAATGCCCCGGCACAGCGCTGCTGTGGGCGACCCGTTTGCGGTGGACAACGCTCCATTGCCCGCGCTCAAAAGCGTGCACCAGTTCAGCAAGGCCTGGTCTCACATCGCCGCGGAGCAGCAAGTGGTGCAGGCCCTGCACCGAGGGCCGGAGAATGCGGGCCCCCTCAACGCGCACAAGCTGGTGCTGCGCTCCCTCAGCCTGATGCGCACCCTGTCTCCAGACTATCTGCGCCACTTCATGGCGCACATGGACACGTTGCTGTGGCTGGATCAGGCGAGCCACAAGCCTCCCACCCCCGCCCCCCGTCCAGCACGCAAGGCGCGCAGCAAGCCCTGACCCGCTGCGGCTGCCGCAAGGCATGCAGAGATCGCCGCTCAGTGCATTCAGATCTCAGTCCAATTATTTCGAATACCAGAATAGTCAATTAAATACTGAATAGTTTTTTCTTGAACACCGTCGGCGTACAGTTCATCCCATCGATGAGCCGAACCCGTCAGGCGACTCACCGAACCCGGAATGAAGTCATTTTTCGTCAACACTTTGTGCACTTCACGCCGGCTTTTTTTGAGACGCTTTTTTTATTCAAGGATTTGCATCATGAACAAGACCGTACGCTTCCTCTCCATCGCTGCTGTTGCCGCTTTCGCCTCGTTGGGCGCCCACGCTGATGAAGCCGATGCTTCGCAGTTCGCTACCCAATTCGAAACCCAGCGCACCCGCGCCGAAGTCCGCGCAGAGGCCGTGGTAGAAGCCAAAACACACAGCATGGAACCTGCTGGCTCGCGCGTTGCCACCTACCAATCCACCGCCGACCGCGCTGCCGTGCGTGCCCAGGCCGCAGAAGCCGTTCGCACGGGCCAGATCTCCCACGGCGAAATCGGCAACGCCATGTGATGCAAGCCGATGCGGGCGTTTCGGACGCCACCGCTTGGCGCATCCACTGCGGCTGAGCGAAGGCGTCATCGGTGCACCGCATCACATTGCATCGCCCCTGAACGAGCCCCCATTGCGGGGCTTTTTTCATGGGGCAATCTTTTGACGAATCCCAGCTGGGTCTGTCAGGACGGCCCCATGCGGCCCGACGAACGTTCCAGCAGGGTTTCCAGCACCTCGATACGGTGCCGATGCCGGGTGGTGATGGCGTAGAAATGCTCCTGCAGCCCGGCGGAGTAGCCCACCTTGACCAGGATGCCCGTGCGCAACTCGTCCTGAACCACCACCTCGGGCAGCACGGTCAGCCAGCCGCTGTCACGGGCGATCAGGCGCAGCATGGCCATGTCATCCACCTCGGCGCGCAATCGGGGCGTCACCCCGGCCGATGCACACAGGGCCTCAAACTGCGCGCGCAGCGCATGGCGGGGGCCAGGCAGCGCCACCTCCATGCCCTCTAGGTCTTCAGGTATGCGCAACGAGCGCGATTGCCACACGCTGGCAGGGCCGACCAGCGAGATGGACTGGCTGCCGAGAAATTGGCAGTGCAAGGGGCGCTCGGAGTCGGAAGGCACTGACTCATTGGCCAGCACCACGTCCAGCTGGTGCTGCACCAGGCGGGTAATCAACCCCTCCAGCAGTCCTGACTCCAGCGTCAGAACCACGGACGGGTCGGCCAGCAAGGGGCGGATCCAGTTCTCCTGGTAGTTGCGGGACAACGTTGCCACACTGCCCACACGCAGCCGGGTCACACCCGACGCGCTGCCCTGCAGGCGCCCAAGCATTTCCTGACCCAGCCCGAAGATGTTCTCGGCATATGCCAGCACCAATTGCCCGGTGTCGGTCAGCAGCAGGCGGCGGCCTTCTCGCAAAAAAAGCTCTTCGCCCAGGCGCTCTTCCAGCTGCCGGATCTGGGTGGACACCGCAGACTGGGACGTGTGGAGCTCTTGCGCTGCCTGGGTGAGGTGCCCCAGCTTGGCCACACGCCAAAAGTAGAACAGGTGGTTGAAGTTGAGTTGATCGAGTCTCATTGTTCTATTTTTAGTATTTTTTTGTTCTTTTCAATGTATTTTACAGAACAATAACCCCGCAGCATCATCGCCCCCAGTCTTGTTTCTGGAGGTTGAGTGATGCCATTTCTTCACGTTTTGTCCCACGCCAGCGCATGGGCACCGGGCATGGTCATGCTGGCCGCCATGGCGCTGGCGCTGTGCCACAAAGGCTCGGTTGCCACGTTGTGGCGCTGGATGCTGATCCTGTCCGGTACCGCGCTGGCGGGTTCTGTATTGGCGGCGATTGCGGCCATGGCTGGCATCGGCAGTCTGGACCTCGCAGGCTGGCTCAAGGCATCGCCAATGGGCTTGTGCATGGGTGTTCTGGTGCAACTGCTGGGCACCGTCATCGCAGCGTTTTCTGCGAGGTACCTGGAGGGAGAGCCCGGCCAGCCGCGCTACATGGCAGCACTGGCGGGTGTGCTGGCTGCCGTGCATATGCTGCTGCTGGCAGACCACTGGATCGTCCTGGCCATCGCCTGGGCTCTGGTGGGCTTTGCGCTGCAACACCTGCTGTGCTTCTACCCCGACCGGGCTTTTGCCAGCCTGGCCGCCCACAAAAAGCAGATGGCGGACCGGGTGGCCGACGTATTGCTGGTCGGTGCGGCGGCACTGGCCTGGCTGGAAGTCGGCAGCGGATCGTTGTCGGCCCTGTGGGCGCACATCGCACGCAGCGGCATGTCCCCGTTGCTGCACGCCAGCGCGGTGTTGCTGACCCTGGCCGTGATTTTGCGAACGGCCTTGTTGCCCGTACATGGCTGGCTGATCCAGGTCATGGAGGCGCCCACGCCGGTGTCTGCACTGCTGCACGCAGGCGTGGTCAACCTGGGCGGGTTCGTGCTGATACGGTTTGCACCTCTGCTGGAAAACGCAGCCACTGCCCGCGTCGTGCTGGTCATTTTTGGGCTGGGCACGGCCGTACTTGCTGGCATGGTGATGCTGACGCGCATCAGCATCAAGGTACGACTAGCCTGGTCTACCGTGGCGCAGATGGGGTTCATGCTGCTCGAATGCGGGCTGGGCCTGTACACACTGGCTGCGCTGCACCTCGTGGGCCACTCGTTGTACAAGGCCCATGTGTTTCTGTCGGCGTCCAACGCGGTTCGGCAAGCGCGGCTGCAGGCCATGCACAGCGCAACCCCGCCCACAGCCATCAGCCTGGCGCTGGCACCCGTCGCCGCGACGGCCACCGTGCTGCTGGTGCTGAACTTGGCGACGGATGCTCCCTGGCCCGCCTGGTGGTCTGCCGTGCTAGGGCTGGCCTGGGCACCGCTGCTCTGGTCGCCTCAAGGCCAGGCCAGCGCCAAGACTGCGGCCTGGCACAGCCTGGCCGGGCTGATGATGGTGGTGGGCCTCACCGCAGCAGCGGTTGCCATCCACCATGTGCCACTGGGCTTGCGCGATGCTCCGGCGCACGTGCTGGGGTGGCTGGCACTGATCGGACTTTTAGGCCTTTACCTCTTTCTGGCGCTGCTGCAAAGGCAGCCCTACATGCTGCGGACGTGGCGCCGGTGGAGCTATGCGGGGTTCTACATCGACGAGGCGTACACCCGGCTGGCCCTCTACATCTGGCCCACCGCCTGGACACCCCCTGCCCGGCGTGACGCTGTGCACCGTGTAGCAGGCCCCACGTTGCAAAGAGCCGCCCCCTGAACCGCACTGCACCCGGAGAACCCCATGATGGAATCACTGACCGAATGCCCCACCGAGGGGCTCGCGGCGCCAACGCCCACGCACGCCGCGCAGCACCCGGCATCGCACAACGACATCGACACCGCCTGCGCACAAGCGTGCCAGGCTATCGCACCGGCCTGGCCCCTGGACCGTGCCATTGCAGTCAACCCGCACTGGGCGCGCATCGGCATGCCGGTGCGCCGGGTGGCTGCGCGCATGGCAGCGCTGGGCGGCATTCAGGTCTTTCCCGGGCGCGATCGGCAACTGCAAGCGTGGACGGAAGGACGCATCAGCGCCCAGGACCTTGATCAGGCGATCCGCCAGGTGCCTCAGGCGCAAGCCTGCGGGTTGACTGCCGAAGACTGTGTACAGGCCCTGCACAGCACCCAGCCCGTGGAGCAATTGCCGCTGCTGATCGATGTGCTGGACAACGACCCCCACCGCCACACCCGCTTGTCCTGGCGCCAGGCCATCACCCACCAGGTGAGCCAGACTTGTGCCGCGTATTTCGACCAGACACAGGCGGACTGGCAGCCCCAGCGGTCCGAGGGCCTGTATGCGTTCTGGCGCGAGACTCTGCAGCACGACCACTCCATCGGCCTGCTGATGGGCTTGCCACACCTCGCCGAGGCCTTGGAGGCTCTGCCCGCCACCCGGGAAGACGCCGAACGCTGGGTACTGCACAGGCTGCGCCTTCCCAAGGCGGTGTGGCCAGACTATCTGGAGTCGGTGCTGCTGACGGTGAATGGCTGGGCTTCGTGGTGCGCCTATCTAGGCTGGCAGGCCCACCTGAACCAGACGACCGACCCGCACCTGCGGGAGTTGCTGGCGATCCGGCTGGCATGGGGTGCGGTTCTGCTGCATTGCAAGGACGATGCCGCAGGCACCCATGCCTTCCAGGCGCTGCAACAGGCATGGGGCCAGGCCCCAGCTTTGTTGCAACGGGCAGAGCAGGCTCTGCTGGTCGACGAAGTGTGGCAAGTAGCTCTGGAAGTCGGCTACCAGCGCCAACTGGCTCAGCGGCTGCTCGGTGCCGGCAGTGCCCCGCCCAACCAGCACGAGATTGAGGTGCAAGCCGCTTTTTGTATCGATGTGCGCAGCGAGCCACTGCGGAGGTCCCTGGAGGCCATTTGGCCCGCCGTACAGACCATCGGGTTCGCGGGATTTTTCGGCCTGCCCCTCGCCTACACACCGCTGGGCACCAGCGCTCGCACGCCCCACCTGCCGGGCCTGTTGGCACCCGCAGTAGAAGCCACTGACTGCATCGTGCCATCCACTGCGGGCGCGTTGAAGACCGATGCGACGCTGCAAGCAGCAGCGACCAACGCACGCTCCAGGCGCTTTGCGCTGGCCGACCAATGGCTGTCCGCCAGCCGCTGGCCGGGTGCGGCGTTCTCGTTCGTTGAGGCGGCGGGCGTGGGCTATGCGGGCAAGCTGGGCCAATGGCTGCGGCCCTCCCGGCAAGCCAGGGCCAACGATGCACTGGAAGGCCTGCCTACGCGCTATCGCCCCCTGTGCCGGCCCCAGCTCACGGGGCTGGACATCGGCGCCAAGGTGTCGCTGGCAACGCGGGTGCTGCGCTCCATGGGGCTGGACGGTTATCTGGCGCCCCTGGTACTGCTGGTAGGGCATGGCAGCCAGTCGGCCAACAACGCCCATGCGGCAGCGCTGGATTGCGGCGCATGCTGCGGCCAGACCGGCGAAGTCAGCGCCCGCAGCCTGGCACAACTGCTGAACGAACCTGCCGTGCGTACGGGCTTGGCGGAACAAGGCATCGCCATTCCGGAGTCCACAGCCTTCGTGGCGGCCCTGCACAACACCACAACCGATGAGATCGAGGGCTTTGACCTGGACCTGCTGCTCCCAGCCGCTCGCCAACGGTGGGACAGCCTGCAGCCGGTGCTGCACCATGCCAGTGACCAGGTCCGCAGAGAACGAGCACCGCACCTGCACATCGACCCACGGACACCGCACGACGATTTGCTGAAGCAATTGCGCAGGCGCGCCAACGATGGCGCCCAGACACGCCCGGAATGGGGCCTGGCGGGCAACGCAGCCTTCGTCATCGCGCCCAGGCACAGGACGCAGGGTGCTGCACTGCAAGGACGCAGCTTTCTACACGACTATGACGCCCAAAGAGACCCCGACGGCAGCCTGCTGGAGGCGCTCATGACCGCGCCCATGCTGGTCACCCACTGGATCAACTGGCAGTACCACGCATCCACCTGCGACCCCACACGCCTGGGGAGTGGCAACAAGGTGCTGCACAACGTGGTGGGCGGAAACATCGGCGTCTTTGAAGGCAACGGCGGCGATCTGCGCATCGGCCTGTCGCAGCAGTCGGTGCACGACGGGAAGCGCTGGGCCCACGAACCGCTGAGGTTGACCGTGGTGATTGATGCGCCTCGCCGGTCCATCGACGCAGTGATAAATCAGCATGCCGTCGTCAAGCAACTGGTGGACCACGGGTGGCTGCACCTCTGGCGGTGGGAAGGCGCCGACCTGATGCGCTATGACCATGGTGTCTGGGAGCCGCTGCACACGGAGAACTGGTGATGCACCCCAGTGCACGCCCCTATGCAGACCGCCGCATCGCCTTGCTGACCCAGCATGGCAAGGAGCGGGTAATCGCGCCCGCGCTTGAGCCGGGTCTGGGTTGCACGATTGAACATGTCAGCGGGTTCGATACCGACCTGCTGGGCACCTTCACCCGCGAAACGGCACGTGCGGGCTCGCAACTGGATGCAGCACGGCGCAAAGCCCGCAAGGGCATGGAGCTCTCCGGCCTCCATGCCGGCCTGGCCAGCGAGGGCAGCTTTGGCCCCGATCCGTTCACAGGAATGGTGCCCTGGAACGTGGAGCTGATCGCCTGGCTGGACGACCGCATGGGCATCGAAGTCGTCGGCATGGCACAAGGGCCTGCGCGCAGCGGGCACCTGCTGAGCGATGACTGGAGTGCCGTGGAGGCATTTGCGCAGCGCGAGGGCTTCCCGCAGCACCGGCTGGTGCTGCGCCCGGAGAGCCAGGACGACACCCGCATGCACAAAGGCATCGCGGACTGGGACCGGCTGCGGCACTGCTTCGATGCCTGCCAAGCCCAGGCCAGCAACCGCCAGGTCTTTGTGGAGACGGACCTGAGGGCCTTTGCCAACCCCACCCGCATGCGCCTCATCGAGCAAGCTGCGCAGGACTTGCTGCAGCGATTGCAGTCCAGCTGCCCGGCCTGCAACACCCCGGGTTACTGGGTCACCGAACGCATACCGGGGCTTGCCTGCTCTGCCTGCGGACGGCCTACCGCGTCCTGCCGCGCTGAGGTATGGTCGTGCCCACGGTGCGAATACCAATCCAGGGTGAACAAAGCCACGCGGGCATTGGCAGATCCTCGCCACTGCGCGTATTGCAATCCCTGACTTGCAATCACAGCGGTCCCGCGTTCAGCACAGTGGTTTGAACACTGACCGGCGAGGCATCACAAAGCAAACAACAACTGGCCAATCGATCAGTCAGTTGTAGGTAAAAAACGGGGTGTTCAACAGCTCACTCCACAGTAACGCTCTTGGCCAAATTTCGGGGCTTGTCCACATCCGTCCCCCGCGCACACGCCGTGTGGTACGCCAGCAGCTGCAGCGGCACCACGTGCAGCAACGGGCTCAGTGCGCCGTAGTGCTCAGGCATGCGGATCACGTGGATACCTTCGCTGCTTTCGATGTGGGTGTCGCCGTCGGCCAGCACGTACAGCACACCCGCGCGGGCGCGGACTTCCTGCATGTTGCTCTTGAGCTTTTCGAGCAGTGCGTCATTGGGCGCGACGGTGACCACCGGCATGGCGCTGGTCACCAGGGCCAGGGGGCCGTGCTTGAGTTCACCGGCCGGGTAGGCCTCCGCATGGATGTAGCTGATTTCCTTGAGCTTGAGTGCGCCTTCCAGCGCGATGGGGTAGTGCAGGCCCCGGCCCAGGAAGAGCGCGTTTTCCATGCGCGCAAAGTCTTCGGCCCAGCTGATGAGTTGGGGTTCAAGCGCCAGCACGGCCTGCAGGGCCACGGGCAGGTGGCGCATGGCCTTGAGGTGGGCGGCCTCCTGCTCTTCACTCAGGCGGCCCTTGCTTTGCGCCAGGGCCAGCGTCAGCAAGAAGAGGCCTGCCAGCTGCGTGGTGAAGGCCTTGGTGCTGGCCACGCCAATCTCAACCCCAGCGCGGGTGATGTAGGCCAACTTGCATTCGCGCACCATGGCGCTGGTGGCGACGTTGCAGATGGTGAGCGTGTGCTGCATGCCCAGGGACTGCGCGTGGCGCAGCGCGGCCAGGGTATCGGCCGTCTCGCCCGACTGGCTGATGGTGACGACCAGTGTGCGCGGGTTGGGCACGCTGGTGCGGTAGCGGTATTCGCTGGCCACTTCCACCTGGGTGGGGATGCCCGCGATTTCTTCGAGCCAGTATTTGGCGGTGCAGCCGCTGTAGTAGCTGGTGCCGCAGGCCAGGATGAGCACGTTGTCGATTTCCTTGAACACGCGCCAGGCAGCAGCGCCGGGCTCGCCATGCTGGCCTGCGCCATCAAACAGCTCGGGCACGATGCCGGCCAGGCCTTCCAGCGTGTCGGCAATCGCGCGGGGCTGCTCGAAGATTTCCTTTTGCATGTAGTGGCGATACGGCCCCAGCTCGGCCGCGCCGCTGTGGGCCTGCACGGTGCGCACGGGGCGCTGCTCGGTGGTCAGCGCATTGCCGTCCTTGCCCACGATCCAGTAGCGGCCCAGCTGCAGGTCCACCAGGTCGCCCTCTTCCAGGTAGACGATCTGGTCGGTGACGCCCGCCAGGGCCATGGCGTCGCTGGCCAGAAAGTGCTCGCGCGACGCAGATGCGCCAGCGGTGGCGTCCTTGCCCACGCCCAGGATCAACGGAGACCCGGCGCGTGCACCCACCACGCGGTGGGGTTCGTCCTTATGCATGACGGCGATGGCGTAGGCGCCGTGCAGTTCGGCCACGGTGGCCTGCACGGCTTCGAACAGGTCGCCGCTGTAATGGCTGTCCACCAGATGGGCGATGACCTCCGTGTCGGTCTGGCTCGCAAACACATAGCCGCGTGCCTGCAGTGCCTTGCGCAGTTCTTCGTGGTTCTCAATGATGCCGTTGTGCACCAGCGCCACGCGGCCTGCGCCTTGGACCTGCGCGTCTGCGCCCGTGCCGTGGCTGAAATGCGGATGGGCGTTGTGCACGGCGGGCGCGCCGTGCGTGGCCCAGCGGGTGTGGGCGATGCCGGTGGCGCCGTCGATGTGCTCGGTGCTCACCTGCTCCAGCAGCTCGGCCACGCGGGCGGTGCTGCGGGCGCGCTGCAGGCCGGCAGGGCGCCTGGCGTCGAGGCTGGACGCATGCACGGCCACACCGCAGGAGTCATAGCCCCGGTATTCAAGCCGCTGCAGGCCCTGCACGAGGATGGGAACGATGTTGCGCGTGGAGACTGCGCCGACGATGCCGCACATGGTGGTTGCCTTTGGTTGGAATGTGATGGGATGCGGCGATGGTAGGCAGCGTCACAAAAAATTATTGATTGATATTTGCAGCAACATGAACTTTAATTTCACTAATAATCAATGTTGAAATTTTTGTTCATTTTCTGACCTCCAATGGAATCCATATCGCTCGATGCAATTGACCTGCAGCTGCTCAACCTGTTGCAGACCGATGCCGCGCAGAGCAACCAGGCCCTGGCCGAACAGGTGCACGTGTCGCCCCCCACCTGCCTGCGCCGCGTCAAGCGCCTGCACGATGCGGGGCTGATCGAGCGGCAGGTGGCCATCCTGCAGCCCGACCGACTGGCAGCGCTGCAGGGCCATGGGCTGGGGTGCATCGTGGAGGTGTCGCTGGACCGCCAGGGCGCAGAACAACTCGACGCGTTCGAAGCCCGAGCCGTGCAGGAGGCTGCGGTGCAGCAGTGCTGGCGCGTGTCGCCGGGGCCCGACTTTGTGCTGGTGGTGCACACGCGGGACATGCCGGGATACCTGGCGCTGTCGCAGCGGCTGTTCACGGGCGACGCCAATGTGCGCAATGTGAAGGCATTCTTTGCAACCCGCCGGGCCAAATTTGAGACAAAAGTACCGGTAGCGCTAGATTGATATGCCTTAGCCGCTATCAGTTTGTTAGCAAACTCAACTGAATGCTCACCGGCGCCCTCTCACCACCTCGCCCCGCAGCCCCGCCCCTGACAGGCCCGGCAGCGCATCCCACAACCCAGCAACGTCATCCATGCGACTGATGGGAATGGACCACGGTCATTTCTTGCTGGTATCGCCTGACCGGGCGTTGTAAGCTCCCCCGCACTTTCAACCTACCTGGCCGGTGGATGCCCGCGTGGCAGCACCGCCCTTCTCCTGCACCCCCATGCCGACGCCCCGCCGCCAGATGCCACGCCGCATCTACCCCTTGCGCATCCTGGGCATGGGGCTGGGCGGCATGGTGGTGGCGGTGGTGCTGTGGGAGCGCCAGGCGTCCGCAGCAGCCTGGGTGGCGCTGCTGCTGCCAACACTGGTGTGGCCGCATGTGGCCTACCTGCTCACCCGCCGCGCGGCCGACCCGTACGCCGCCGAGGTGCGCAACCTGCTCATCGACTCGGCGCTGGTCGCTGCGCTGGTGCCGCTGATGCACTTCAACTTGCTGCCCAGTGTGATGTTGCTCACCTTGACCATGGTGGACAAGATCACGACCGGCATCCGGGGGCTGTGGGTGCGCGCCCTGTGGGTGATGCTGGCGGCCGGTGTGGCCAGCACTGCGGTCATGGGGCTGCACTGGGCGCCCGAGACCTCCATGCGCGTGATGGTGGCCTGCCTGCCGGTGATGTCGCTGCACACGTTGTCGGTCAGCGCCGTGAGTTACCAGCTCATCCGGCAGTCTGCGCGCCAGAACCAGATGCTGGACGAACTGCGCCGCGTGGACGCGCTGACCGGCCTGTTCGGGCGCGGCCACTGGCAAGAGCAGGCAGAGGCCGCACTGCGCCGCCACCACACCACCGACGAGCCCGCCTGCATGCTGATGCTGGACATCGACCATTTCAAGGAGATCAACGACGCCTACGGCCACACCGTAGGCGATGAGGTCATCCGCGCGCTGGCGCATGTGGTGCGGGGCAACGTGCGCGCCGGCGACTGCGCGGGGCGCTACGGTGGGGACGAATTCGCCATCGTACTGCCCGGCATGCATGCGCGCGACGCCCTGGCCATTGCCCAGCGCATTCGCGAGCAGACGGAAGGTGTGCGCCTGCGCAGCCTGCCCGAACTGCGCATCACCAGCAGCATCGGCGTGGCCCCGGCCGACCACCGCCACAGCAGCCTGCGTGCGTGGATCGACGCGGCCGACGCAGCGCTGTACGTCGCCAAGAACGGCGGACGCAATCAGGTGGCGGGGTGCATGGAGCCAGCGCTGGTACCAGCGGTGTAGCAGCCAGCACTGCGGCCGGCGTCAGGGCTCGTTGGCGGCTGCAGGGTTCACCGGCCACTGCACCCGCACCGTGCAACCAGCGCCCGGCACCGCCGTCGCGCTGACCTCTGCGCCGTGGCGCTGCGCAATGGCGCGGCACAGTGCGAGCCCCGCGCCCACCCCCTCGAACTCCGTCTCGCGGTGCAGGCGCTGGAACACGCCGAACAAGCTGCCCGCGCGCGCCGGGTCAAAGCCCACGCCGTTGTCCTGCACCGTGAAGGCGAGCTGGCCCGCCGATGCGGCATCCGCCAACACCGTGATGCACGGCTGGGCCACGGGGCGGGTGAACTTGAGGGCGTTGCCCAGCAACTGCACCAGCAGATCCTGCAGCAGCGCGGGGTCGGCTTGCAGCGTGGGCAGGTCGGCGCCCACGCGCCATTCCACAGCGCGCCCCGCTTCGGCCGGGGCCAGTGTGGTGCGCGCCTGGGCAACAGCATCGGCCAGCGGCACAGGCTGAAGACGCAGCGGGGCCCTACTGGCGCGCACCAGGGCTTGCAGCCCATCGATCATGAGCCCCATGCGGCGGGCAGACTGGTCCATGGTGGCGAGGAAGCCCAGCGCTTCTTGCACCTCGGCACCCTGCACCACCTCGGGCGGCAAGTCGCCCAGCACCTCGCGCACCAGCGTGCCGTACGACGTCACATGCCGCAGCGGCGCACGCAGGTCGTGCGAGACGGCGCGCAAGAACTCCTCCTGCGCCGCCGCCATGTCGGCCACCTGCTGCTGGCTGCGGGCCAGTTCGGCGCGCAAACCCTGCAACTGCTGCAGTTCGTGATCGGGGCTAGCGTCTGGGGCGCTCATGGCTTGGGTTGTTTGGCGGGGCGACTCCAGTTGGCAATGCTTACCTGCTTGCCCCGCGCCACGCTCAGCGCGCCGGGCGCCGTGCTCTTGGTGATGGTGCTGCCGCCCCCCACCGTGCCGCCTGCACCGATGGTCACGGGCGCCACCAGCACGCAGTTGCTGCCGACGTGCACATCGGCCTCGATCACCGTGCGGTGCTTGTTGGCGCCATCGTAGTTGGCGGTGATGCTGCCCGCGCCGTAGTTCACGCGTTCGCCCACGGTGGCGTCGCCCAGGTAGGCCAGGTGGTTGGCCTTGGCGCCGTCGGCCAGCGTGCTGTTCTTCACTTCCACAAAGTTGCCGATGTGCACTTCGCGGCCCAGTTGCGCGCCGGGGCGCAGGCGGGCAAAGGGGCCAATCAGCGCGCCCTCGCCCACCGTGGCACCAGCCTTTTCGCCGTCGATGTGGGTATAGGGGTGGATGACTGCGCCTGCCGCAATGCGTGCGTTGGCGATGCAGCAGTTCGCGCCAATGCTCACGCCCTCGCCCAGTTCCACGCGGCCGGTGAAGACGCAATTCACGTCAATCTCCACGTCCTGGCCACAGACCAGTTCGCCGCGCACGCCAGTGCGGGTGTCGTCGCGCAGGTCAAAACGGGCCGGGTCGGCCAGGCGCACACCTTGCTCCATCAAGGCGCGGGCCTGACGCAGTTGGTGGGCACGCTCCAACTCGGCCAGTTGCAGCGGGCTGTTGACGCCCGCCACCTGCAGCGCGTCGGTGATGCGGTGGGCCACCACGGGCACGCCGTCGGCCACGGCCATGGCGACGATGTCGGTGAGGTAGTACTCGCCCTGGGCGTTGTTATTGGTCAGCCGCGCCAGCCAGGGCGTGAGCCGCCGCGCGGGCACGGCCATGATGCCGCTGTAGACCTCGGTGATGGCGCGCTGGTCTTCGGTGGCGTCCTTGTGCTCGACGATGCCTTGCACGGCGCCGTCGGCGTTGCGCACGATGCGGCCGTAGCCCGTGGGGTCGGGCAGGGTCACCGTCAGCAGGGCCAGCTTGTCGCCTTCGCTGACCGCCACCAGCGCGCGCAGGGTGTCGGCCTGCGTCAGCGGCACATCCCCCGACAGCACCACGGCCGTGCCGTCGTCCCGCAGGTGGGGCACGGCTTGCTGCACGGCATGGCCGGTGCCCAGTTGTGGCTCCTGCCGCACGAATTTCAAGTCAAAAGTGCTGGTAGCGCTAGTCGCGCTTGCGGTAGCTGCTTCTACTTCTGTAGCACCATGGCCGGTGATGACGATGGCGCTGCGTGCCTGCAGGTGCGCGGCCTGGTCCAGCACGTGGTGCAGCAGCGGGCGCCCGGCCAGGCGCTGCAGCACTTTGGGGATGCGGCTTTTCATGCGCGTGCCTTTGCCGGCCGCCATGATGAGGATGTCGATTGGGGTCATGAAAATGGAAGGGAGGTTGCGCAGCACAAGCCCGGCGCGCGGGCATTGACTCGATTATCGGCTGCGGCCCATGGAGCGCAAAATGCTACATAAACAATAGCTGCCAGCGCATGATTGACTATCGCTTGCGGCCTATTTGAACCAAAACCTGGCGCTACAACAGCGGCATCAGCCGGGGCGGCGTGTCGTAGTACTCGGCAATGCGCGCCAGCGCGCGGGTGTTGAGCAGGCGCAGCCGCCCGTTTTTCAGCTCGTGCAGGCCCAACTGGGCCAGGCGCCGCAGCGTCTTGTTGGTGTGCACCAGCGACAGCCCGAGCGCATCGGCAATGTGCTGCTGGTTGAGCGGAAAGCCCACCGAACCATCTTCCACCAGCCCGATGCGGTCCAGCCGCCGGTACAGGTGCATCAGCAGCATGGCCACGCGCTCGGTGGCGTTGCGGCGGCCGGCGGTGAGCAGGTTGTCGTCTACATGGCCCTCCTCGTGCGCCGACAGCCAGGTGATGTCGTAGCCCAGGCGAGGATGCTCGCGGAACAGCGCCCACAGGCTGTCGTTCTGGAACACGCACAGCGAGCAGTCGGTCAGCGCCTCGATGCCGTGCGCCGATACATCACCAAACTCCTGCTGCAACCCGACCAGATCGCCGGGCAGCAAGAAGTTGAGGATCTGGCGGCGCCCGTCGCTCAGCGTCTTGTAGCGAAACGCCCAGCCGGAATACAGCGTGAACAGCTTGGCGTTGGTCTGGTTCTCGCGCACCAGCGCACCGCCGGCTTCCACCGCCATGGTCTCGCTGCGAAAGCCCTGGATGAAGTCCAGCACCTCCGGCTTCACGGCGGTGAATGCACTGGTCTTGCGCAGCCGGCAATTGGTGCAGGCCGGAGGACAGACATGGGCGGGCAAGGTGGCGTTCATGAAGGAGCGATTCTAGGGACGGGAATCATGCCGAAACAGCTCGTTGCAACAAAGCTGCACGCGATGTGCCATCGCTGTCGCCTCTATGTCTTTTGACATTGCGCGGGCACCTTGCGCCCCCTACATTGGGCTGCATCTATGAATCTATCCCCCGCCCTGTACGAGGTGCTCTACGTGAGCACCATCGCCCCCGATCAACCGCTGAGCGTGGTGGCCGAAATTGCGGGGCGCGCGCGCTTTGTGAATGCCGAACTGGACATCACGGGCCTGCTGATCTTTGACGGACAGCGCTTTTGCCAGCAGCTGGAGGGCCCGCAAAAAGCCGTGCTCAAGCTCATCGAGCGCATCCGCAACGACCCCCGCCACATCAACGTCGAGGTGTTGCACCACGGCCCTCTGGCGGGGCGGCGATTCCAGCACTTCAGCCTGGCATTCAGCACCGTGGAAGACGTAGATGCACTGGCCCGCATGGAACTGCTGGATGGGGATGCGGCGCTCGCCGCGTTCGAGGCCGTGCGGGGCGAGCTGGTGCTCTGACCCGCCGCCTCGCACCGCTTTCAACTAAGAGCGGCTAACAAAACACAGCGAAGCGGTTCTGGCCAGGCGCTGTGTCGCAGGCAGTACGAGCAGTACGACAAGACACAGCAACGACGCCAGAAGAGTTTTGTTAGCCGCTCTAAACCATTCCTAGGTCCAGCGCCGCAGGATCAGCGTAGCGTTGACGCCGCCAAACCCAAAGCCGTTGAGCATGGCATGCGTCAGGGCCATGGGCCGGGGCCGCAGCGCCACCAGGTCCAGCCCCTCGGCCAACGCATCGGGCTGGTGCAGGTTCAGCGTGCCGGGCACCACCTGGTCGCGCAGCGCCAGCGTCGTGAAGATGGCGGCCACCGCGCCTGCTGCGCCCAGCAGGTGCCCGGTGGCCGACTTGGTGGAGCTGATGGCCACCGGCGCGTTCGCACCAAACACCCGCCGGATGGCGGCCAGCTCGCCCCGGTCGCCCACGCCGGTGGAGGTGGCGTGCGCGTTCAGATGCTGCACGTCCTGAGCCGTGAGGCCCGCCTGCGCCAGCGCGGCCTGCATGCTGCGCGCGGCGCCGTCACCGTCTTCGGGGCCGGAGGTGATGTGGTACGCGTCGGCCGACGTGCCGTAGCCCACCAGCTCGGCCAGCGGCGTGGCGCCGCGCGCCAGCGCGTGGTCCAGCGCCTCGATCACCAGCATGCCAGCGCCTTCGCCCATCACAAAGCCGTCGCGCTGCGCATCGAACGGGCGTGAGGCCTGCTCGGGTGTGTCATTGAACGCTGTGCCCAATGCCTTGGCCGCTGCAAAGCCGCCCAGGCTCACGCGGTCGATGGCGGCCTCGCTGCCCCCGCACACGGCCACATCGGCCTCGCCGCTGCGGATCAGGCGCACGGCGTCGCCAATCGCCTGCACGCTGGCGGCGCACGCGGTGACCGGTGCGCCCAGCGGCCCCTTGAGCCCGTGGCGGATGGACACCTGCCCCGCCGCCAGGTTGACCAGGAACGACGGCACCGTGAACGGCGACAGGCGCTGCGGCCCGCGCGTGTCCGTGGTGCGCACGGCCTCGGCAATCGCGCCAAAGCCGCCGATGCCCGAGGCGATGACCGTGGCGGTGCGCTCGCGTGCCCGCTCGTCGGCTGGCGGCCAGCCTGCCTGGGCCAGCGCCTGTTGCGCAGCGCCCAGGGCAAAGGGGATGAAGCGGTCCATCTTGCGCTGGTCCTTGGACGAGACGATGGCGTCCACATCCCAGCCGCCCTCGGGGTCTTGCGCCACGTCGGGCACCTGCCCCGCGACCTTGGCAGCAATGCCCTCGGTCACCGCGTCCGGCAGGCGCGACAGGCCGGAGCGCCCGGCCAGCAGGCGCTGCCAGGCCAGCTCTACACCGCAGCCCAGCGGCGACACCAGGCCCATGCCCGTGACCACCACGCGGCGCATCAGGCCACTCCCTTGTTGCTACACACACCACTTGCTCTTTGCATGGATTCACCTCGTCAGACAGTTGGGCGCAGCGGTTCT
Source organism: Acidovorax sp. DMC1 (assembly GCF_056314325.1). NCBI lineage: Bacteria > Pseudomonadati > Pseudomonadota > Betaproteobacteria > Burkholderiales > Comamonadaceae > Acidovorax > Acidovorax sp. DMC1. The sequence continues at coordinate 333,710 of NZ_JBQUYO010000004.1, forward strand.
GCCCCTTTATGATTGCAACCATCATCATAAACCGCAAACCCATTTTTGCGTACGACTCTAATCAATAAGAGGCTTCCATGAAGGTTTCCAAAGCACAGGTCGCAGAGAACCGGCAGGGCATCCTGGACGCAGCAGCCCGTCTGTACCGCGAGCGGGGGCTGACCGGTGTGGGCGTGGCCGACATCACGCGCGATGCCGGGCTCACGCATGGCGGGCTGTACCGGCATTTCGCCTCCAAAGAAGCGCTGGTGCAGGAGGCGTGCACCAAGGCGTTCGACTGGTCCATCCCCGTGCTGGACGGCGAGCGGCCCCACGCCACGGTGAGTGACCGCGTCCGGCGCTACCTCTCACACGAACACCGCGACGCGCCGGGCTCGGGCTGCCCCGTGGCCGCGCTGGCGGTGGACGCCGCGCGGGCGGGCGGGGGGGTGTCCGAAGTGTTTGCCCAGGGTATCGAGCGCAACATCCAGCGGTTTACCCAGTTGCTGGCCGACAGCACTGCCGATGCGAGCGGCAGCGCCGCCCCATCGCCCCAAGACCGCGCCCGCGCCATCCATGTGCTGGCCACCATGGTCGGCGGGATGGTGCTGGCGCGCGCCACCGCAGCGGCCCAGCCTGCGTTGTCGAACGAGCTGATGGTGACGCTGCAGACGCAGCTGACGGACTGGCTGGAAGACGACACCCCCAGCCCTTCGGACCGATAAAAAAAGGACTGCCAGCGCCTGTTCAACAAGCACCGGCAGCCCTTCGAGAGTCACATCACCGGGGGCAAGGCGCCCCTGGAATCAGATCAGGCGCAGCAGGCGTCGCCCCAAGCAGGCGCCCCATTGCCCACCGACGCACGGCGCCACCAGGCGGCAGGGCGAGCATCGGCGGCATCGCCGCGCACCCAGCGGTACTGCAGGCGGCGGCCGTTCAGGGGTTCGACCACCACCGACTGGCCGGCCGCCACGGGCAGCGACTGACCTGCGCACAGGAACATGTCGCTGCCGTCGCCAAGACCCTGGCCCAGCGTGACCCAGGCCTGGCCTTCGGCAATGCGCAGGGTCATCGCGGCCTTGGGGGCCAGGGTGACGGCGGCGCCTGCGGCCACCTGCCCCGCCTCACCGGCGGCAGCGCCCGTGGCGCGGGAAGATGCAAACAGATGCAAAGCGTGAGAGGTTGTCATGGCTTTCTCCGGGTTAACCCTAATATGACCGTATGGTGCGCCGGTTGCAGAACAACGTCCAATGAAAAGCACGGCACCGATTGATGCTTTTCCTGCATGAGCCGCTCAAACGGTTCTGCGCTGTAGCGGTGCTGCTATCCGAAGCAGAGCAAACCGGGCCAGGCCAGCGGCAAACCGGCCCCCAGCGCCCGCCACACCGGCCAGCGCCGTGCCCAGCGCACGCCCACCCTGCACCAGCGCCTGTCCCAAGTCGCGCAGCGGCTGTACCACGCCACATTCCCAGTCCCGGGCGGCCTGGCTGGCGGGCCTTGTCAGCGCAGAGGCTGGCAGCGCATCCCAGCGGAAGGCCACGGCCTCCGCGCTGCCCTGGTGGTTCCACGCCTCCATCACCACATGCTGCCCCGGCGCAACCGTCAGCTGTTCGCCCGGCTGCAGCACATGGTCCACCGCGGCGCCCGGCAGGTCCGCCAATGCGCCGCGCAAGGTGACCCACGCCTGCCCCTGGGCGATCTGCAGCACGCCATGGGAGTTGGGCCGCAAGGACAAGGCTTGGCCTGTAGCCAGTTTCCAGCAACCGGCCGCGCGACGGCCAGCCGTGGCGGCGTGGACGGATTGTTGCGATTCCAGAACGTTGCGGGCGGACATGACAGGCTCCTTGGCTTCAGCAAAACGTGTTGAGGAGCCTGAATGGTGCGCCTTGCACCGTACACAGTCCAATGAAAACGCGGTACGCTATTCATTCCATCGACGCATGAATCATCCTTTGCAGGAATGCCGCCATGACCTCTGCCGAATACTCCCCCGCCGTCTTGCGCACCCGGCCCGTGGCCACAGGGCACTGGCGCGCCTTCCTGGCCGTGGCCAAGCACCTCAACTTCCGCGCGGCGGCCGACGAGCTGGCCCTTACCCAGTCGGCCGTGAGCCGCCAGATCCAGGCGCTGGAAGAAGAAGTGGGCGTGCCCCTGTTCCTGCGCCACACACGCGCGGTGGAGCTGACCAGCGCGGGCGCGCAACTGCAGCGCGCCGTGGGCCCGGCACTGGAGCGCATGGACGCCGCCGTGCGCCTGGTGCGCCAGACGGCCGGGCGACGCAGCGTGGCCATCACCACCTGGGCCAGTTTTGCATCGATGTGGCTGATCCCGCGCATGGAGGAGTTCCAACGCGACAACCCGGGCATCGACATCCGCATTGATGCGAGCGACGTGCAGGTGGACCTCGAAACGTCGGACGTGGACCTGGCCTTGCGCTATGCCATGCCCGCAGGGGCCACCCAGGGCGGCATCCGCCTGTTTGGCGAGCAACTGGCCGTGGTGGCCAGCCCCTGGCTGCTCAAAAGCGGCAAGCCGCTGCGCACCCCCGCCGATGTGGCGCAGTTCACCCTGATCGAGGCGGGCGACGCCCACCGCACCCACTACCTGGAATACCTGAGCTGGCGCCGCTGGTTCGACACCCGCGACCTGACCAAGCTGCAGCCCCAGCGCTGGCTGTACTTCAACTACGCCCACCAGATCGTTCAGGCCGCCCTGGCCGGCCAGGGCCTGGCGCTGGCGCGCATGCCGCTGATTGCCGATGCGCTGGCCGCAGGCGACCTGGTAGAGGTGCTGCCCGGTCACCGCATCGACTCGCCCCTGGCCTACTGGCTTATGGTCGGGCCGCGCAGCGCGCAGCGGCCAGAGATCAAGGCCTTCTGCGCCTGGCTGCAGGTGCAGGCCGAAGCCACCCGCCAGGCGATTGGCGATGTGCCCGACCCAGATTTGAACGACAACCTGGACGGGTCATGAAAAAAGCGCTGAGCCGTACAGCCTCAGCGCTTTCATTTTGATAGCCGCCAGCGCATATTCCTCTAGCGCTTGCAGCTGTTTTAACCCCAAATCAGGCCAACGTTACCCGTGCAAACTTGCGCTTGCCCACCTGCACCACGTAGGTGCCGGCGGCGAGCTTCAGGCCCTTGTCGCTGACCACGCTGCCTTCCACGCGCACACCGCCGCCGTCGATCAGGCGGTTGGCCTCGCTGGTCGAGGGGGCCAGGTTGGCCTGCTTGAGCAGCGCACCAATGCCCAGCGGCGCGCCCGACAGGCTCACCTCAGGGATCTCATCGGGCACGCCGCCCTTGCTGCGGTTGATGAAGTCCTGCTCCGCCGCGTCGGCGGCGGCAGCGCTGTGGAAGCGCGTGGTGATCTCCTTGGCCAGCATCACCTTGGCGTCCTTGGGGTTGCGCCCGCCCTCCACCTCGGCCTTGAGCGCGGCGATCTCGGCCAGGCTCTTGAACGACAGCAGGGTGAACCAGTCCCACATCAGGGTGTCGCTGATCGACAGCACCTTGGCAAACATGGTGTTGGCGTCTTCGGCGATGCCGATGTAGTTGTTCTTGGACTTGGACATCTTGTCCACGCCGTCCAGGCCCACCAGCAGCGGCATGGTGAGCACACACTGCGGCTCCTGGCCGTATTCCTGCTGCAGGTGGCGGCCCATGAGCAGGTTGAACTTCTGGTCCGTGCCGCCCAGTTCCAGGTCGCTCTTCAAAGCCACCGAGTCGTAGCCCTGCATCAGCGGGTACAAGAACTCATGCACCGCGATGGACTGGCCGGTGGTGAAGCGCTTGTGGAAGTCGTCGCGCTCCATCATCCGGGCCACGGTGTAGCGGGAGGCCAGCTGGATCATGCCGCTCGCACCCAGGGGCTCGCTCCACTCGCTGTTGTAGCGGATCTCGGTCTTGGCCGGGTCCAGCACCATGCTGGCCTGCTTGTAGTAAGTCTCGGCGTTCACCTTGATCTGCTCGGGCGTGAGCGGCGGGCGGGTGCTGTTGCGGCCCGAGGGGTCGCCAATCAGGCTGGTGAAGTCGCCGATCAAGAAGATGACCTGGTGGCCCAGATCTTGCAATTGCCGCATCTTGTTCAGCACCACCGTGTGGCCGATGTGGATGTCGGGGGCCGTGGGGTCCAGGCCCAGCTTGATGCGCAGCGGCTGGCCGGTGGCCTCCGAGCGCGTCAGCTTCTTGACCCATTCGTCCTGTGGCAGCAGCTCTTGCACACCGCGCAGCGAGATTTCGAGGGCTTGTCTTACACCATCAGAGACCGGGGTTGTTGTAACAGCAGATTGATTCATAAGGGTTTTTTGGGATGTCTAGACAGCATGCACCGCTATACTTCAGCCCACATTGCAGAGGCGGATTCTAGTGGGACCGCCGTTTCGACCTGTTTTTCATCAACCTGTCGAATGGCTGCAGCCTGACAGTCTGTGCTCCTGGCCCCGCCCCGCATACGCACCGGGGGTGTGCCACGGATCCGCAATCACCCTGGGGATAGACCTTTGATTCACGGCCTCACTACGGTCCGCACCGCCAGCATCGCTTTGCTTGACCGGCTGTCCCGCACAATCCAGCAACATCCCAAACGCATCACCGCCGCCGTCGCAGCCATCCTGCTGACGGGTGGCGGCGGCGCATTCGCCGTGGCCTCCTTTGCACCCGATCCGGCCGAGCTGCCGGTGCGCATGGTGAACTACCCGGTCGAGTCGCTGGCTGAGAACATGGTGCTGGGCCAACTAGATGCTCCCAGCTTTTCGCTGTTCCGCTCCGAACAGGTGCGCAGCAGTGACACCCCCGAGTCGCTGCTGCAGCGCATGGGCGTGGCCGACCCGGCCGCCGCCGCCTTCATGCGCAGCGACACGCCAGTGCGCCAAAACGTGCTGGGCCGCACCGGCCGCATCGTGTCGGCAGAAACCACCGACGACCACCGCCTGATTCGTCTGACGGTGCGCTGGGTGCCGGACGACAGCGGCAACTTCCGCCGCCTGATCGTCGAACGCACGGGCGACAACAAGTTTGCGACCCGCATCGAAACCGCCAAGATGACGACCAACAGCCGTCTGGCGGGCGGCATCATCCACAGTTCGCTGTTTGCCGCCACCGACGCGTCGAACATCCCCGATGCCGTGGCCGTGCAGGTGGCCGAACTGTTCTCGGGCAACATCGACTTCCGCCGCTCGCTGCGCAAGGGCGACCGCTTCTCGGTGGTGTACGAAACCCTGGAAGCCGACGGCGAGCCTCTGTCCAGCGGCCGCGTGCTGAGCGCCGAGTTCGTCAACAACGGCAAGACCCACCAGGCCATCTGGTTCCAGGAGCCCAACGCCGCCAAGGGCGCCTACTACACGCTGGACGGTGAAAGCATGCGCCGCGCCTACCTGACCTCGCCCGTCGAGTTCTCGCGCGTGACCAGCGGCTTCAAGATGCGCCTGCACCCCATCCTGCAAACCTGGCGCGCCCACCTGGGCACCGACTTTGCAGCCCCCACAGGCACCGCCGTGCGCACCGTGGGTGATGGCGTGGTGGAGTTTGCGGGTGTGCAGAACGGCTACGGCAACGTGGTGTTCGTCAAGCACCGCAACCAGCACGTCACCGTGTATGCCCACCTGAGCCGCATTGACGTGCGCCAGGGTCAGTCGGTCGAGCAAGGCCAGACGCTGGGCGCCGTGGGCGCCACCGGCTGGGCCACCGGCCCGCACCTGCACTTCGAGTTCCGCGTCAATGGCGTGCACCAGGACCCGATGACCATCGTCGCCCAGAGCGAAGCCGCCGCACCGGTGTCTGCAGCCGCGCGCCCTGCGTTTGACCGCCTAGCTGCCAACATGCGCGTTCAACTGAACGCGGCCGCGCTCATTGAGCAGGCCAGCGCAGACTGATCCCGGCGTACCAACGACGCACCCCACCCGTCAGGCCATGTCCGATCTGTACATTGGCCTGATGTCGGGCACCTCGCTCGACGGGATCGATGGGGTGCTGGCCGATTTCTCGGGCCCGCGCCTGCGGGTCACGCACCACGCCAGCGCCGCCTTTGCCCCCGCACTGCGCGCCGAGCTACTGGCCCTCAACACCCCCGGCGACAACGAGCTGCACCGCGCAGCGCTCGCAGGCAACGCGCTATCCCGGGCCTACGCCGAGGTGGTGCACACCCTGCTGCAGCGCAGCGGCCACCCGGCAAGCGCCATCCGAGCGATAGGCGCCCACGGGCAGACGGTGCGACACCGCCCCCAGGAATTTGACGGCACAGGCTACACCCTGCAGCTGGGCAGCCCCGCCCTGCTAGCCGAGCTGACAGGCATCACCGTAGTAGCCGACCTGCGCAGCCGCGACGTGGCCGCAGGCGGCCAAGGTGCGCCGCTGGTGCCCGCCTTCCACCAGGGCGTGTTCGGCCGGCCGGACGAGACGGTGCTGGTGCTGAACATTGGCGGCATCTCCAACCTCAGCGTGCTGGGGGCAGATGGCAGTGTGCTGGGCTTCGACTGCGGCCCGGGCAACGCCCTGATGGACCACTGGTGCCAGCAGCACACGGGCCAGCCGTTTGACAAGGACGGCGCCTGGGCCGCCACCGGACAGGTGCTGCCGGGCCTGCTGGCCGCGTTGCTGCAGGAGCCCTATTTGCACAAGGCGCCCCCCAAGAGCACAGGGCGCGACCTGTTCAACCCCGCCTGGCTGGCCGCACACCTGCAGCCCTTTGCGCAGGCCACTGCGGCCGATGTACAGGCGACATTGACCGAATTCACCGCAAGCGCTAGTGCCATATGCGCCAATAGCTATCCAAACAATAGCAAAACCCTGGCCGTATGCGGTGGTGGCGCGCTCAATGGCCAGCTCATGCAGCGGCTGCAGGCCGCCTGCCCGCCCCTGCGGGTGGTGGCCACCGATGCGCTGGGCCTGCCCGCCCTGCAGGTGGAGGCCGCCGCGTTTGCCTGGCTGGCGCGCCAGGCGCTGAACGGAGCACCGGGCAACCTCCCCAGCGTGACGGGCGCCGTGGGCCCTCGCGTGCTGGGCGCGGTGTACCCGGCCTGAAACGCCCGGTCTACACAGTCCTGGGCAGGGCGATCAACCGTGGTCCCCGGCATCGACTGATGCCCCCGCCTGGGTGCCGGACCGGTCTTGCGGCGACAGTTGCCAGAAGATACCGGCTGAAGCCACCGTGATCAGCCCCATGCAGGCAAACGTGGCCTGAAAGGCTTGCAGTGTCTGCGCTGTGCCCGGAGGCTGGAAGAAATCGGTGAACGCCGCCAGCACCGCCCCCGCCGCAGCCACCCCCATCCCCATGGCCACCATTTGCACCATGGACAGCAGGCTGTTGCCGCTGCTGGCCATGTCGTGCCCCAGGTCCTTGAGGGTCACCGTGTTCATGGCCGTGAACTGCAGCGAGTTCACCGCACCAAACACCGCCAGCTGCACCACATGCACCCACAGCGGCTGCGAGGGTGCCGCCAGCCCGAAGCTGGCCATGGTCACCCCCACCAGCAGCGTGTTGCCCACCAGCACCTGGCGGTAGCCAAAGTGGGCGATCAGCGTGGTGGTGAACCGCTTCATCGACATGCCCGCCACCGCCACGGGTAGCATCATCATGCCCGCCTGCAGCGGCGAATAGCCCATGGTGACCTGCAGCAGCAACGGAATCAGGAACGGCATGCACGAGCTGCCCAGCCGCGCAAACAGATTGCCCAGCAGCCCGATGCGCAAGGTGTCCACCGAAAACAGCCGGGGCGAAAACAGCGGGTCAGGCCGCCGCGCCGCGTGCAGCCAATAGGCCACCAGGCTCGCCAGACCGAAGATCATGAGCACCAGCACACTCGCCTGCCGCAGCCCCAGGCTGGCCAGACCGTCCAGCGCCAGCGACAGCGCCACCATGCCAAAGGCGAGCATCAGATAGCCCGCCAGGTCAAACCGTGCCACCGTCGGCGCAGCCACCCCGGGCATGTAGCGCATGGTGGCGGCACAGCCCACCAGCCCCACCGGCACGTTGATCAGAAAGATCCAGTGCCAGGAAGCCACCTCGACCAGCCAGCCTCCCAGGGTCGGTCCGATCAGCGGACCGATCAGCCCGGGGATCGCCACAAAACTCATGGCCTGCAAAAACTTCTCGCGCGGGAACGTGCGCAGCACCACCAGCCGTCCCACGGGCAGCAGCAGAGCGCCCCCGAGCCCCTGGAGCACCCGGGCGGCCACCAACTGGGTCAGGCTGTGCGACAGCGCACAAAAGACCGAGCCCGCCACAAAAAACACGATGGCCAGAAAGTACACCCGGCGCGCACCAAACCGGTCGGCCACCCAACCCGACGCCGGAATCAGCATCGCCATGGCCAGCGAATACGCCACAACCACCGACTGCATGCGCAGCGGACTCTCGCCCAGGCTCTGCGCCATGGCGGGCAGCGCGGTATTGACGATGGTGGCGTCCAGCGTCTGCATGAAAAAGCCGACGGCCACCAGCCAAAGCAGCACTTTCTGGGAGGGTTCCTGATGCATGGGTTGCAGAGCTTTCCAAACGAAACAAACGCCCCCATGAAAAAACCGCCCGAAGGCGGTTCATTCAGTCAGCGGCGGGGGTTCAGGTCTTTGCCTGGCACGACGATCCTCAGGCCGAGAAGCTGGAGCCGCAGCCGCAGGTGGTCGTGGCGTTGGGGTTCTTGATCACGAACTGCGCGCCTTGCAGGTCTTCCTTGTAGTCGATCTCGGCGCCCACGAGGTACTGGTAGCTCATGGCGTCGATGAGCAGCGACACACCGTTCTTGGTCATGGTGGTGTCGTCTTCGTTGGTGATTTCATCAAAAGTGAAACCGTACTGGAAGCCGGAGCAGCCGCCGCCTTGCACAAACACCCGCAGCTTCAGGTCGGGGTTGCCTTCTTCGGCAATCAGGTCCGCCACCTTGGCCGCCGCGCTGTCGGTGAACAGAATGGGGGCGGGCATTTCGGTCTGGATGTTTTCGGCAACTGCGCTCATGGGGTACTCCGGGTTCAGGGTTTGCAGGGAATACTACTGCAAACCTCTCGGGAATTCAGATCACTGGCTGTTTGACGCTAACTTCAGTGGGGGCTTTTCCTCCACCAGCACCGCCGTGGGGATCAGTTGCCCCGCGATCACGGCCCCCTGGTGCATCTCCAGCGCCTTGTAATGCACATTGCCGGTGATCTGCGCCTTGGGCTGCAGCTCCAGCAGTTCGCCCGCATGCACGGGGCCCAGCACCTGGCCGTTGATGATCACGTGGTCGGCATGCACCGCGCCCTCGACCCGCGCGGTTTCGGAGATCACCAGGATGCTGGGCTGGTCCGCCGCCGCCCGGATATCGCCGACCACATCGCCATCAATGCGCATGCCCTCGGCAAAATGCACATTGCCTTCGATCTTGGTGCCCTGTGCCACCAGGCTTTTGATAGGTGGCTGCTTTTTGCGCGAGAACATGGTCGGAAGACTCCTGAAGGAGCAGGCGGTACAAAAGCCCGCTTGCGAATGGAAAACGTGCCAACAAATCGGCAGGTCGTGGGCAGCGGCTACTGCGTGGGTTGCCTCGGCGAGGGCATCGAAACCAGATCAGCGCATCCACAGTCCACCCGCACTATTCGACGGCCACGGTCTGGCTGGTGCGTACGGTAGCGCCCTCCAGCACGCGCGCGGTCACGGTTTTTACCACGGCTTGGGGGGGCAGATCGAGCCCCCCCTCGAGGCGGCGGTACTGCTTGACCTGCAGCGGCTGGCCCTGGGGGGGCTGGGTCTGTGTCCACGGTTTGCCGTCCAGCGTGCCCGCCAGCACCAGTTCCAGGCGCCCGTTGAACTCGGGTGCATTGCGGGCCGCCTGGATGACCAGCACTTGCCAGCGCAGCTGCATCCCACCCAGCACCTCCGCCTGCAGCGCGCGAATGGCCAGCCCATCGGTCTTGGCGGCAGGGATCAGCTTTTCGAAGAAGCCCAGGTCCTCGCGCAGCGTGCGATTGTCGGCTTCGAGCTGGCGCACCTGGGCCATCAGGCTCTCCTTGGCAGCGCGTTCGGTAGCCAGCAAACTTTCGGCAGTCAAAGCCACCGTCTGGCGCTCCTGACCCTCTTCGCGCAGGCGGCTGATCTCTGCCCTCATCTGAACCACTTCATCGCGCGACACGGTATCGATCCCGGCAATGGACTTGCCGAACTCGAAGGCCCACAACGCTACGGCGGCGCAAAAACCCATGACCACGGCCAGGGCCAGCCAGCGAAAGGGCCAGGGCAAGGCGCTGCGGATGGCCACGCGGGGGGCGCTGATGGTCAACCGACGGCGAAGCAGGCGAAAGCGCATAGGCTCAACGGGCAGGCCTGGGAAGGCGCCCCCCAAAAAAGAAAAGAGCGCACCATAAACGAAAAAACCGCCCGAAGGCGGTTTTTCTCTGTAAAACACTCGCAGGGAGCACTTTGCAGTGGATGCGGCGCAGGGCAGCATCCGGCAGGGCCCAAGACTTAACGCTTGGAGAACTGCTTGGCGCGGCGTGCGGAGTGCAGACCGACCTTCTTACGTTCGACTTCACGTGCATCACGGGTCACGAAGCCGGCTTGGCTCAGGACAGACTTCAGGGATGCGTCGTAATCGATCAGTGCGCGGGTGATGCCGTGGCGGGCAGCGCCAGCCTGGCCGGATTCACCGCCACCGTGCACGTTGATCTGGATGTCGAAGGTTTCGACATGGTTGGTCAACGCCAGCGGTTGCTTGGCAATCATGATCGAGGTTTCGCGGCCGAAGTACTGCTGAATGTCTTTGCCATTCACAGTGATCTTGCCGGAGCCTTTTTTCAGAAACACGCGGGCGACGCTGGACTTGCGACGGCCGGTGCCATTGTTCCATTCACCAATCATCTCAAGGCTCCTTAGATTTCCAGCACTTTGGGCTGCTGGGCGGTGTGTGGATGCTCAGCACCACTGTACACCTTGAGTTTCTTGATCATCGCGTAGCCAAGGGGACCCTTGGGCAGCATGCCCTTGACAGCCTTCTCCAGCGCGCGGCCGGGGTGCTTGGCTTGCATGTCGCGGAAGTTCGTGGCCGTGATACCGCCGGGGTAACCCGAGTGACGGTAGTACACCTTGTCCAGGGACTTGGTGCCGGTGACCTTGAGTTGGGCTGCGTTGATAACGACGATGAAGTCACCGGTATCGACGTGAGGCGTGTAAATGGCCTTGTGTTTGCCGCGCAAACGGAGAGCAACTTCGCTGGCTACTCGTCCGAGGACCTTGTTGGTCGCGTCAATCACAAACCACTCGTGCACGACCTCAGCGGGCTTTGCGCTGAAAGTAGTTGTCATGAGTTTTCTCTTGAAAAGAGGGGTTTGGCGGGTCCTTTTCCACGGTCGGTGCTTCTCTGAAGGAAGCCTCTTAGGTGGCAAACAGTCTTCGCCGCGGGACCACAAAAGCGCTGCGAAGCCTTCTATTATACGAAAGAGCCCGGTCGCCGCGCAAGTGGACCGCAGTCCTGGCCCCAAAGCGGTCAGTTGGGCGTCTGGCGGCGGCGCTGCTCGTCGGCTTCGTACCGGCGGCGGTTCTCCACGCAAATGGCTTGATTGGCCTGGGACGGCTTCTGGCACTCCTGGTGGATACACATGGGGCGGGCCAGGAAATTGGCGTCAGCGCACACCTCCTGCGGCGAAGGCAGACGGGGTGGCGGCGCAGGGCGGGGCTTGGGTTCAGCCACCACAGGGGGTGGCGCAGGCACAGGCTCTTCGTGCACTACGATGGGGGTGGGGGCCGGCTCGGCAGTCACACGCTTGGTGACACGGGCGGAGGGCTTGGGCGCCGAGGCGACCACAAAGGCGGGTACGGCAGCGGACGCAGCGGCGGTCGACTGAGCCACGCCTTCCAAGGCCACGGCTTGGGCATCTGTGCCCGCAGCGGCACTGACGTTCACCAGCGCGGCCGCTGACGAGGCCGTTGCTGCCGGCGGCTCGGCCATCTCGGTGATGATGTCATCGCGCGGCGGTTTGCTGCCCTGGCTCCAGCGCCAAGCGCCTCCAGCGACCACGGCTACCAGCGCCGCCACCACAATGCCAGCCACCAAAGGCGAGCGCCGTGACGAGGGAGCGGGCTTGCCGTGACCTCGCACCAGATCCCGCTCCAGGGGTGCGGACCGCCGCTCCGCCGCGCGCGACCCGCTGGCGCCCAGCGAACGGTGGTGCGGCAGGTCCTCAAAGCGGGAATCGTCCTCAGCGACCACGGTGTCGCCAGCGTCGATGAAAACCGTGTCGCCCGCATCGGCCGCCACCGTGTCAGGACCGGCCAGCATGACCGTATCCGCGCCAAAGTCATCGCCGGGGCGGCCCTCCTGCACGGGCGACGGTGCCGCTGCGACTGCTTCCGCGCGCTGGGCTTGCGCCTGGATCTCGGCCACGATGCTGGGGGCAGAGGTCACATCCACGGTGGGCGTGGGCAGCCCCGGGCCGGGCTGGTCGGCGGGCTCTACCCAGATGTCGCCCAGTTCCGCCCGAAAGTCGAAGTGCTGCACATCTTCCGGCGCCGAGGTCATCTCCATGGTCTGGAGAAAAGCGTCGATGCTCTGCGGCCGGTCCTCGGGCCGCAGGGCCAGGGACTGCGAAATCGCAGCAACAAACGGCGCCGAATACTCCACGCCAAACTGCCGCTTGACGGTCTTGGCGATGCGGGAGAAGGACACCATGCGGTCGCGGATGGAACGCAGCGTGGCAGGCAGGGGCGTGTCGTTGGCCAGACAGCCGTGCATGACCGCTGCCAGGGAGTACAGATCGCTCCAAGGCCCCTGGCGCAGCTCCTCGTCGCCGTCGGAATACTGCTCGATGGGCGCGTAATTCACCTTGAGCACGGCCGTGTGCTTGCGGTCCTGGTCATTGATGGCATGCCGGGCGGCGCCCAGGTCCAGCAATACCGGCGGTCCGTTGTCCTGCAGGAAGATGTTGTCTGGCGAGATGTCGCGGTGCAGCGTGTTGCCGTCGTGCAGCACACGCAGCGCATCCAGCACCGACCACAGCAGCTTGCGCAGCCAGGCCTCGGGCGGCGGCGTGCGCATCTGGGCACGGGCCTGCTTGAACGTCATGCCCGAATACAGCGGCATGACCATATAGGCTGTGTTGTTGGCCTCCCAGAAGCGGAACACCTTGACCAGCGACGGGTGGTCAAACTGCGCCAGCAGCCGCGCCTCGCCCACAAAAGACACCAGGCCTGCCTGGAAGGTTTGCTGATCGGACGAAGACCGCACCCAGAGCGATTGCCCCTGCGAGCGACCGGCCAGCGCCGAGGGCATGTATTCCTTGATGGCCACCGCCCGGTGCAGGGAATGGTCAAACGCCTTGTAGACCATGCCAAAACCGCCCACACCCAGCAAACCCAGGATCTCGAACTCCGCCAGGCGTGTGCCAGGGGGCAGCGCATCGATATGGCTGACACCGCTGGCGGGGGCTGTGCTGGAGCTTTCGGTCATGGTCGGAAGACGGGGCGGGCTGGCAATTTCACAGGCAAATCAATGGAACAACAAGCACAACGGCGGAAAGCGGACCCCACCGCAGGCGCGATCATGAGGCATGGCCGCACCGGATTTGGCAACAAATGGCTAACAGAGGACGGCCTGTCTGCCAAAAACATCACGTCCCCCGCCACCACAAGGCCCCCGATTGTGCCGCGCCCGGACAAGGGCGCTGCCCCGACGCACAACACACTCGTTACCATTGGGTCATGTTCAGTTATCGCCACGCCTTCCACGCAGGCAACCATGCCGATGTGCTCAAGCACACCGTTTTGATTGCTGCCTTGCAACACCTTACCGAGAAAGACGCGGCGCTGACCGTGCTGGACACCCATGCAGGCGCAGGCCTGTACCGGCTGGACGGGGACTATGCCAGCACCAGTGGCGAAGCCGCCGACGGCGTGGCCCGGCTGTTTGCACCAACCACGCCCACCCTCACCCCAGCCCTGCAGGCCTACGTGGACATGGTGGGCGACTTCAACCAGGGCAAGGCGCTGCGCGTGTACCCCGGCTCACCCTTCATCACCCAGCGCCTGCTGCGTAGCCACGACAAGCTCAAGCTGTTCGAGCTGCACCCCACCGACCTGCGCGCGCTGGCCGGCAACGTGGCCCAGCTGGAGGCAGGCCGCCAGGTGGCGGTGCTGCACGAAGACGGCTTTGAGGGCATCAAGAAGTTTTTGCCTCCACCGGCCCGTCGCGCCCTGGTGCTGTGCGATCCCAGCTATGAAATCAAGAGCGACTACGCCAAGGTGCTCGACATGGCGGCCGATTCGCTCAAGCGTTTTGCCACGGGCACCTATGCATTCTGGTACCCCATCATCCCGCGCCCCGAAGCCCACGACCTGCCCCGCCGCCTGAAGACACTGGCCACCAAGGCGGGCAAGAGCTGGCTGCATGCCACGCTCACCGTCAAGTCGAGCAAGATCACCGAAACCGTCACGGGCGATACCAAACGCCCCGGCCTGCCGGCCAGCGGCATGTTCCTGATCAACCCGCCTTACACCCTCAAGGCCGCGCTCAAAGACGCCCTGCCCCAGATGGCCGAGCTGCTGGCCCAGGACAAACACGCCACCCACACGCTGGAATCGGGCGGCTGACCGGCCCTTCCGGTTCCTTACATCGCGTCAAGGTGCCGCCGGACAATCCTTGTCGTCGTCCTGCAGGGCGAACAGCTCCACCGGCTTGAGCCCCAGGCCCACCATACCCAACGCCTCGGCGGCGCCCCGGCTCAGGTCGATCACCCGGTTGCGGGTGTGGGGCCCGCGGTCGTTGATGCGCACGATCACCGTGCGCCCCGTGGCCTGGCTGCGCACACACACGCGGGAGCCAAAGGGCAGCGTGGGGTGAGCCGCCGTGAGCGCACGCATGTCAAACAGCTCCCCGCTGGCGGTACGCCGCCGGTGGAACTGCGCCCCGTACCACGATGCCAACCCCACCTCGTCCGCCTCCAGGCTGAGCGGCGACCCGCCGGGAGTGGTGGGTTCCGGTTTGGCCGGGGGATCGATCAGCATCGCCTCTCCCGGCACGGACAGCAGGTTGGGGGCCAGCGCGTCCGGCTCTGCCTGCAGCCCCTGGGCGTGCGCAACCGCGAAGGCGCTGCACAGCAACCACAGCCCCACCAGCTGCCGCAGCGGCGCCCACCGGGCCACGCTGCGACAAGAGCCGGGTGGCTGCTCGCCCCCCACCATCAGATCCCCAGCCGGCGACAGATCTCCAGGGTCGCGGCGCTTTGGTTCATGGTGTAGAAGTGCAGCGCGGGCACGCCGGCCGTGCGCAGCTGGTCGCACAGGTCGGTCACCACATCCAGGCCAAACGCCTTGATGCTGGCGGTGTCGTCCCCAAACGACTGCAGGCGCAGACGGATCCAGCGCGGAATCTCCGCACCGCAGGCGTCCGAGAACCGCATCAGCTGCGTGGAGCTGGAAATGGGCATGATGCCCGGCACCACCGGCACGTCAGCGCCCAGGCGGTGCGCGTCTTCCACAAAGCGGAAATACGCGTCGCTGTTGTAGAAATACTGGGTGATGGCAGAGTCCGCCCCCGCCCGCACCTTGGTCACGTAGGCCTGCAGGTCCGCCTCGGGCGACTTGGCTTGGGGGTGCACCTCGGGGTAGGCCGCCACCTCGATGTGGAAGTCCCGGCCCGTTTCGGCGCGGATGAAGGCCACCAAGTCGCTGGCGTACTGGAACTCGCCGCCCGCGCCATAGCCGCTGGGCAGGTCGCCGCGCAGCGCCACCAGGCGCTTGACGCCCATGGCCTTGAGCGTGGCCAGCTGCTCGCGCACCGACTGGCGCGTGGCCCCGATGCACGAAAAGTGCGACGCAGCGCCCACGCCTTCGGACAGGATCTCTCGCACCGTACCGAATGTGCCTTCTTGCGTGGAGCCCCCTGCGCCGTAGGTCACCGAACAGAAGTCCGGATGCAGTGCATACAGCTGCTGGCGCGCCACGCGCAGCTTGTCGGCGCCTTCAGGCGTCTTGGGCGGGAAAAACTCGAAACTCACCGGAAACCCGGTGCCTTGCGCGTGGGCTGCATTCATGCGGCTCTCCTTGCGTGTACAAAAAATTCTCGATTGCCATCACCGCCCTGGATCGGGCTGTCGATCCACGCCCGCACTTCCAGGCCCAGAGTTACGCAGCAATCGCGGATGCGCTGTTCCACCACCGCATACAGGGACTCGTCGCGCACAATGCCGCCTTTGCCCACCTGCCCCGGCTGCAATTCAAACTGGGGCTTGACCAGCATGACCAGGTCGCCCTGCGGCGCGAGCAACGGCACCAGTGCAGGCAGCACCAGAGTGAGCGAGATGAACGACAGGTCGCCCGTCACCAGGTCAAACACGGGCGTGACCTGCACATCCTCTCGCCCCTCTCGGCGCTGGCGCACCACCGGTAAAGTGCCCTCGGCCCGCGCGCGGGCCTTGGCGGCGCGCTCGGCTTTGAAGGCTTCTACGTCTTGCTCTTTGGCATCGTCGCTGTCGTCGTATTCTTCATCGACCAGACCGCCGTTGCGCATCCAGCTGTAAGGAGCGACCGGCTGGGTGTCGTTGTCTTCATGGTCTTGCACCAGCTCTTCGGACAAGGCCGCTTCACAGCCTTCGAGCAGCGACTCGGCTGTCATGGCGCGGGCATTGATCCCTTCCACGCCCACCACGCGCACATCGTCACGCAGGCGCTCATGCAACTGGCCATGCCCCACATCCACACCCACCACCTGGGCCGCGCCATGTTGCAACAGGCAGTCCGTGAAGCCACCGGTGCTCTGCCCCACATCCAGGCAGCGCAGGCCCGTCACGTCCAGGCCCGTGGCCTGCAAGGCGCCTTCGAGCTTGAGCCCGCCACGGGAGATGTATTTGGCCTCGGCATCGTCCAGCAGCCTTACCTCGGCCACGGACGGGACGTCATCCCCGTTCTTGGCCACCTTGTTCCAGGGCGACAAGGGCGTCAAGCGCCACTCCACCCCCGAAGCGATCAGGCGCTGCGCCTGCGAGCGCGTGGCGGCATGGCCACGCTCCACCAAAAACACATCTGCGCGCATCGCGCCCATCCTTTTTGAGTCAAATCGGCTGGTAGCGCTAGTGAATCATGCGCCAGCAGCTATCAATTTATGAGCAATCAAGCATTGCTCAGCATCACGGCGCCACACCACCGTGCGCGCGCCCTGTCGCCAGGGCGCGCGCACCGGGATCAGTAGCGGTAGGTGTCAGGCTTGTAGGGGCCTTGCTTGGGCACGCCGATGTAGGCGGCCTGTTCGTCGGTCAGCTCGGTCAGCATGGCGCCCACCTTCTTGAGGTGCAGGCGCGCCACCTTTTCGTCCAGGTGCTTGGGCAGCACGTAGACCTTGCCGTTTTCGTAGTAGTCGCTGTGAGTGAACAGCTCGATCTGGGCAATGGTCTGGTTGGCAAAGCTCGACGACATCACGAAGCTGGGGTGGCCCGTGCCGCAGCCCAGGTTCACCAGACGGCCCTTGGCCAGCAGGATGATGCGCTTGCCGTCCGGGAAGATCACGTGGTCCACCTGGGGCTTGATCTCTTCCCACTGGTACTGCTCCAGCGACGCGACCTGGATCTCGTTGTCGAAGTGGCCGATGTTGCAGACGATGGCCTGGTCCTTCATGGCCAGCATGTGCTCGTGGCGGATCACGTCCTTGTTGCCGGTGGTGGTCACGAAGATGTCGGCCTTGTCGGCAGCGTATTCCATGGTCACGACCTTGTAGCCTTCCATCGCGGCCTGCAGGGCGTTGATGGGGTCGATCTCGGTCACCCACACCTGGGCGCTCAGCGCGCGCAGGGCCTGGGCGCTGCCCTTGCCCACGTCGCCGTAGCCAGCGACCACGGCCACCTTGCCGGCGATCATCACGTCGGTGGCGCGCTTGATGCCGTCCACCAGCGACTCACGGCAACCGTACAGGTTGTCGAACTTGCTCTTGGTCACCGAGTCGTTCACGTTGATGGCGCGGAACATCAGCGAGCCCTTGGCCGACATTTCCTTCAGGCGGTGCACGCCCGTGGTGGTTTCTTCGGTCACGCCGATGATCTGGGCGCTCTTGCGGCTGTACCAGGTCGGGTCTTGCGCCAGCTTGGCCTTGATGGAAGCGAACAGGCAGGTTTCTTCTTCGCTGGTGGGGTTGGCGATCAGCGATACGTCCTTTTCGGCGCGCTTGCCCAGGTGCATCAGCAGCGTGGCATCGCCACCGTCGTCCAGGATCAGGTTGGGGCCTTCGCCTTCGGCGCCTGCGGGGCCAAAGTCAAAGATGCGGTGGGTGTAGTCCCAGTATTCGGCCAGGGTCTCGCCCTTGATGGCGAACACGGGCGTGCCAGCGGCAGCAATCGCGGCTGCGGCGTGGTCTTGCGTGGAGAAGATGTTGCAAGAAGCCCAGCGCACCTCAGCACCAAGGGCCTGCAGGGTCTCGATCAGCACGGCGGTCTGGATCGTCATGTGCAGCGAGCCGGTAATGCGTGCGCCCTTGAGCGGTTGCTTGGCAGCGAATTCTTCGCGGATGGCCATCAGGCCGGGCATTTCGGTTTCGGCGATGCGAATTTCTTTGCGGCCCCATTCGGCCAGGCCGATGTCGGCAATGATGCAGTCGGTGTTGACCGGGGCGTTGACGCGTGCGTTCATGATGGTGTGCTCCAAAGCATGTTTGAAAAGCCACTGCGCGAAGGGGAAGGTCGATACGCCTCACCGCACGCGAAGTGGATGAGCGTCGTTGCTAGATGACTCCGAGCCTCACGCCCCGCCTGTGCTGGGGACGCTGCAACGCTCCTCGGATCGGCGGATTATAAAAGCAAGTGCATTCCCGGCGCCATGCCCGCGGGGGTGAATTCATCCCGGACCTTGCACGGAACAGTAAAATCCCGCGACTGCCGCCCCTGCGACCCATGCAGGTCCCGGCCCGAAGATTTCTTGCGCAGGGCGCTCTGCCCCGCACCCATCCCATTCAGGAACCCCTGTGTCCTACGCCCCAGAAACCCGGCGCCGCCGCACCTTTGCCATCATTTCCCACCCCGACGCCGGTAAAACGACGCTGACGGAAAAGCTGCTGCTGTTCTCGGGCGCGATCCAGATCGCGGGTGCCGTCAAGGGCCGAAAGGCCAGCCGCCATGCCACCTCCGACTGGATGGAAATCGAAAAGCAGCGCGGCATCTCGGTAGCCAGCTCGGTCATGCAGATGCTGTACCGCGAGCATGTGATCAACCTGCTCGACACGCCCGGCCACAAGGACTTCTCGGAAGACACCTACCGCGTGCTCACCGCCGTGGACTCGGCGCTGATGGTGATCGACGCCGCCAACGGTGTGGAAGCACAAACCCGCCGCCTGATCGAGGTCTGCCGCCAGCGCGACACGCCCATCATCACCTTCGTCAACAAGATGGACCGCGAGGTGCGCGACCCGCTGGACATCATGGACGAGGTCGAGCGCGAACTGGGCATGCCCTGCTGCCCCATGACCTGGCCCGTGGGCCAGGGCAAGAGCTTTGGCGGCATCATCAACTTGCGCACCAAGACGATGACGGTGTTCGAATCCGGCAGCGAACGTCGCCCGCAGGACTTCGAATCCATCCCGCTCACCGATGTGGACACCCTGCGCGCCCGCTTCGGCGCAGAGTTCGACGCCGCCATGGACAGCATGGAGCTGGCTACCGGTGCATCGCCCGCCTGGGACCATGAAGCCTTCCTGGCCGGCAAACTGACCCCCGTGTTCTTCGGCTCCGGCGTGAACAACTTCGGGGTGATGGAAGTGCTGGACGCCCTGGTGGACATGGCCCCGCCGCCCGGCCCGCGCGTGAGCACGCTGGAGGTGAACAAACAGCCCGTCGTCAAGACCATCCAGCCCGAGGACGAAGGTTTCTCCGGCGTGGTGTTCAAGGTGCAGGCCAACATGGACGCCAACCACCGCGACCGCATCGCCTTCGTACGCGTGGCCAGCGGCAAGTACACGCCGGGCATGAAGCTCAAGGTACAGCGCACCGGCAAGGAGCTGCGCCCCACATCGGTGGTGACCTTCATGTCCCAGCGCCGCGAGGCCGTCGAAGAAGCCTACGCGGGCGACATCATTGGCTTCACCACCCACGGCGGCGTGCAGCTGGGCGACACCATCACCGACGGCGCCAACCTGCAGTTCACCGGCCTGCCCTTCTTCGCGCCCGAAATGTTCATGACCGTGGTCCTCAAGAACCCGCTGCGCACCAAGCAGCTCCAGCAAGGCCTGGCCCAGCTGGGCGAAGAAGGCGCGATCCAGGTCTTCAAGCCCGACGCCGGTGGCAACATGCTGCTGGGCGCCGTGGGCCAGCTTCAGTTTGAAGTGGTGCAGCACCGCCTGAAGGCTGAGTACGACGCCGACGTGCGCCTGGAAGGCTGTCAGTACACGGGCGCCCGCTGGATCACCGCCGACAACGCGGCCGACCTGCGCGCCTTTACCGATGCCTACCCGCTGCGCCTGGCGCACGACGCGGCGGACACGCTGGCGTACCTGTGCACCTCGCCGTACGACGTGCGGTTGGCGCAGGAGCGGTTTCCCAAGATCCACTTCCATCCGCTGCGTGAGCATGCGGGGTTGGCACTGCAGAAGGCCGGTTGAGCCCGCATGCAACCTCTGGATCTCTGGCCAACAGTGGCCCGCCGCGACCTGGTGGGCGTGTTCACCGACATCGACGACACCCTGACCACCGAAGGCGCCATCAAGCCCGACGCGCTGCAGGCGCTGGCTGACCTGAAGGCGGCGGGCCTGGTAGTCATTCCCATCACCGGGCGGCCGATTGGCTGGTGTGAACCCTTCATGGCCGGGCCGGGGGGTTCGACCTGGCCGGTCGATGCCATGGTGGCCGAAAACGGGGCCGTGGCTTTTACCCGGGGCTCTGGCGCTCAACCCACGCTGGTCAAGCGCTACCAGCAAGACGCCGCCACGCGCAGCGCCAACCAGGCGCGCATGCGTGAGATCGCCGCGCTGGTGGCTTCGGAAGTGCCAGGTGTGGCCCTGAGCCGCGACAGCGCCGGGCGCGAGACGGACCTGGCCTTTGACTACGCCGAGTTCGACCGGCACCCGCCCGAGACCGTGCAACAGGTGCTGGACTTGCTACAGCGCGAAGGCATGCAGACCACGGTGAGCAGCATCCACATCCACGGCTGCTTTGGGGACTTCAACAAATGGCAGGGCGCCAACTGGATCGTGCGCGAGTTGATGGGGCGCGACCTGGCGCAGGAGCTGGATCGCTGGGTGTTTGTGGGCGACTCGGGCAATGACCAGGCGATGTTCCAGCACTTCACCCACAGCGTGGGGGTGGCCAACATCGCGCGGTTTGCTCCGCAGCTCACACATCTGCCACGGTATGTGACGCAGGGCGAACGCGGCGCGGGGTTTGCCGAAGTGGCGCAGGCGATCCTGGCGGGGCGCTGACTGTCAGCGAAGCAAGCGCAGCAGGCAACAGAGGGCGGTCGCCACAGCCCCTGGCTGATCGACGCAACGGGCCCAGCAACCCCGGGACGGAACAGGGCACGCAAGACCTCCAGGAAGCAGTTTTGACGGAAAACGCCCGCTTGCGCTAGTGGGACATGCCGCGATAGCTATCATTTCAATAGCACCAGCATCAAGCCTTGAGGAAGATATCGGTGTCCGGCGCAAAACACGCATGCAGCGGCAACAGCGCCCCGCCCAGCGCCCGCGCGTCCGAGCCCATGGTGCCCAGCTCCAGCCGGGGGGGCTGGTGCAGGCCTTCCCAGTTGTAGTCGGCCAGCGCGTGGCGGGCGCCTTCGCACAGGGCCTGCAGCAGCTCGGGGGCGGCAGCGCCATCGACCACCACGGCATCCAGGTCCAAAAACGCCGTGGCCGAGACGATGCAGTGCGCCAGGCCGGCCGCAGCGCGCGCAATCCAGCCCCGGCTGTGTTCCAGCCACGGGGCCTGCAGCACGCGCTTGTCGTAGGCGGCCATGGGGTCGAGGCCGTGTTCGCGAAAGCGCTGCTCCAGCTCCCACAGCGATGCCTGGCTGATGAGCTGTGCGGGAGCCTGGCCCGGCTGGGCGGGTGACAGCGGCAGCGAGGCCACCGCACCCGCGTTGCCATGCAGACCGCGATGCAGGTGCGAATTGATGACCAGCCCGCCACCCACAAAGGTGTCCATGAACAAATACAAAAAACTGGGGATGTCGCGCCCGCGCCCCTGCAGCAGCTCGGCCACGCAGGCGGCGGAGGTGTCCTTGGCAAAGCTCACGGGCAGCTCGGTCATCTGCTGCACTTGCTCGGCCAGGTCGATGTTGTTCCAGGCTTCGGACTGCGCTTCGGTGAGCCCCAGCATGCGGTGCCAGCCACCCAACTGGAATGGGGCGGCCACGCCCACGCCCACCACGCGCGAGCGCAGCGGGCCCAGGCCGTCGAGCAACTGGTTGAGGTGCGTGCGGATGGCGGGCAGCAGCACGTCGATGTCGGGGAAGGCGTAGTCGAGCACGATGCGCTCGCGCACATGGCCGGTGAAGTCCACCAGCAGCCAGTCGGCGCTGCGGCGGCCGATCTTGATGCCGATGGCAAACGCGCCGTCGGGGTTCAGGCCAATGGGCACCGAGGGCTGGCCCACGCGACCGCGCACGGGCGCTTCGCGGCGCAACAACTGATCTTCGTCGAGCCGGGCGGTGATCAAACCGATGGTCTGCGCCGTGAGGCCCGTGACCCGCGCCATCTCAGCCTTGGCCAGGCTGCCGTGGGTGCGCAACGCCTGCAGCACCACGCGCTCGTTGAACTGGCGCAGCCCCACATGGTTGGAGCCGCGCTGGCGCAGCAGCGCGGGGCTGGCGGCAGTGTTGTCAACGGCGGGTAGGGATGCGTCGGTGTCCAGCATGGTGATGAAACGATCAGGCGTTCAGAGTGTCGCCGATGACGCCCTTGCGCAGCAGGAAGTTGCCCCAGGGCTGTAGTTCGCCCGTCACAACGATGGCATAGGCCTTTTTGACGCGTTCGTAGAACGCAAAACGCTCCACGCCTTCGGCCTGCTCGCTGGCCACGCCCTCGCGTGCCAGCACGTCCATGGTTTCGCGCTGCAGGGCCGAGCGGTACGGAACCTCGGTGCCGCCCACCTGCATGTAGGCCACGGGGTGCGCCACATCCTGCGCCAATGGCAGCACGCTGGCCACCGCTTGCACGGCGCGCGCCATGCCGATGCCTGGCAGGCGCAGCACGGGCTTGCCCGCGCCCAGGCTCATGGCGGTGAAGTTGGCGTCGGCCAAAACAATGGCGTCGTCATGGCCCATCTCGGCCAGCACCTTGAGCAGGTCGGGGGTCAGCAGGGGATCAATGTTCTTCAGCATGGGGGCGTTTCAGGCAAGGCATTCAGCGGGCAGGTCAGATGCGGCCATGGCCCCGGTCATCACGGCCACGGTATCGCTCATGCTGATCTTCTTGGGGTTGACGACGGCAGCGCGCTTGCCCAGGCGGGCGATGTGGATGCGGTCGGCAATCTCGAACACATGGGGCATGTTGTGGCTGATGAGGATGACGGGCAGGCCCTTGTCGCGCACGCGGCGGATCAGCTCCAGCACCATGTTGCCCTCCTTCACGCCCAGGGCGGCGGTGGGCTCGTCCATGATGACGACATGGCGTGCAAACGCTGCGGCGCGCGCCACAGCCACGCACTGGCGCTGGCCGCCCGAGAGGGTCTCCACCGCCTGCGTCATGGAGCGGATGCCGACCTTCAGCTCGGCCATGCGGGCCACGCTTTCTTCCAGCATCTTCTTCTTGTCGAGCATGCGCAGCGCGCTGCCCAAGAGGCCGGGGCGGCGCAGTTCGCGGCCCAGGAACAGGTTTTCGGCAATGGTCATGGCCGGGGCCACGGCCAGGTCCTGGTAGACGGTTTCAATGCCGGCGCGGCGCGCGTCGATGGGGCTCTTGAACTGGATGCGCTGGCCGTCGAGCAGGATCTCACCGTCGTCCGGTACGGTGGCGCCGGACAGCGCCTTGATCAGGCTGGACTTGCCCGCGCCGTTGTCGCCGATCACGGCCAGGATCTCGCCAGCGCGCAGTTCAAAGTCGGCGCCGTCGAGCGCAGTGACCTGACCGTAGCGCTTGACCAGGCCCTTGGCCTGCATCACCAGCGGGGCGTCCGCCGTGGGGGTGAAGTGGGTCATGATCAACGCACTCCCTTGCGCGAAAGTTGGTCGGTGGCCACGGCCAGGATCACAAGGATGCCGGTGACCAGGATTTGATACACCGACGAGACACCCATCAGCGTGAGCCCGTTGCGGAACACGCCCACGATGAGCGCCCCCACCAGCGTGCCCAGGATGACACCGCGCCCGCCAAACAGGCTGGTGCCGCCCAGCACCACGGCGCTGATGGCGTCGAGGTTTTCGGTCTGGCCCGCGTTCGGGTCGCCCGCGCCGGTGCGCGCCACCGACAGCAGCGACGCAATGCCGTAGAACAAACCGGCCAACACATACACGCCCAGCAGCACCTTGTCGGTCGCAATGCCGGTGAGGCGCGTGGTCTCGGGGCTGTTGCCCACGGCGTACACATGGCGGCCCGGTGCGGTCTCGCGCAGCGCAAACCAGGTGACGAGGTACAGCACCAGCATCAGCACCGCGCCCCAGACGATGGCGGTCTGGCCCAGCTGGAAGGTGTTGCCCAGCGCGGTCATGCCCGCAGGAATGTCGGTGATGGTCTGCGCGCCCGAATACAGCTGCGTGGCAGCAAACGCAATGTTGAGCGTGCCCAGCGTGACGATGAAGGGCGGCAGCTTGATCTTGGTGACCAGCAGACCGTTGACCAGGCCGAACAGCATGGTCACCGCCATGCCGCACGCAATCGCCACGGGGGCCGAGAGGCCATAGTCCGCCGCCATCTTGGTCATCACGATGCCGCCCAGCGCCATCACCATGCCGCACGACAGATCAATGCCCGCCGTGAGGATGACCAGCGTCTGGCCGATGGCAATGACCGCCACCACCATGACCTGCTGCAGGATGAGCGCGAAGTTCTGCGCCGACAGAAAACGCTCGCTCTGCGTGGCAAAGAAGGCGCACGCGAGGATCAGCGCAATGAACGGCCCTAGCGTGGCCAGCGGCGGTAGTTTGGAAGCGGTCGAGGACATGGCGGCTCCGTGCGGGTGGACAAAGGTGGCGCTCAGAAAAAGCAGTTGTCGGTGGGGAGCCGATCGCAAAACTCAGCGAAGCGGTTCTGGCTAGGCGCTGCGTCGCAGGCAGTACGGTAGTACGACAAGACGCAGCAACGACGCCAGAAGAGTTTTTCGAACGGCTCTTACTTGGCGCCCCAGCACAGGTCGGTGCCAGTCTTCACATCCTTGCTGTCCACGCCCGCCATGGGCTTGGCAGCGATCAGCGTCACGCCGGTGTCGGTGTAGCCGCTGACCTTCTTGCCGGTCTTGGCGTATTCCACGCCGGCCGCCACGCCCATCGCGGCCATGCGCAGCGGGTACTGCTGGCTGGTGGCGGCGATCACGCCCTTGCCCACATCGGCAATGCCTGCGCAGCCGCCGTCCACCGAGACGATGAGCACGTTCTTCTCTTTGCCTGCGGCCTTGAGCGCGTTGTAAGCACCGGCGGCGGCGGGCTCGTTGATGGTGTAGACGATGTTGATGTCGGGGTTCTTCTGCAGGCAGTTTTCCATGCCGGTCTGGCCCTTGGCGCGGTCACCAAAGCTGTCGGCCATGCACACCACTTCGGCGGGGCGCGACAGCTCGTTGCTCTTGGCGTCATTCGCCTGCAGGCCAAAGCCCTTCAGAAAGCCGTTGTGCCGCTGTGCGCCCACGGGGTGGCCGGGGAACAGGTCCAGCGTGGCAATCACGGGCTTCTTGCCCGCAGCGGCGGCCTTGGCGTACTGGCCGATCAGCTCGCCCGCCTTGTAGTTGTCGGTGGCAAACAGCGCGTCCGTCGCATCCATGGGCTCGGTGGGGCTGTCGAGCGCAATCACCATCACGCCGCGCGCCTGCGCCTTCTTGATCGCGGGCACGATGGCCTTGGCATCGCTGGGGGTGATGAGGATGGTCTTGGCGCCAGCGGCGATCAGGTTCTCCATGGCCGTGACCTGGCCGGCGTTGTCGCCATCGGTCTTGCCTGCCGCCGACACCAGCTTGGCGCCCAGCTTCTTGGCCTCGGCCGTGGCGCCCTCTTTCATCTTCACGAAGAAGGGGTTGGTCTCGGTCTTGGTGATGAGGCCGATGACGGGTTCGGATGCTTGTGCCTCGGCCAGGCCACAGGCCAGGGCGCCGGTGAGGGCAAGGGCAGAAAGCGCGAAAGCGGGGGTGCGTTGCATGGCGTTGTCTCCGGGTGTTGGGATGGCAGATTCCTGTCGGCCCCGTGCTGCGCGGCTGGCAGGTGAACCACTCTTGTCGGGTGGATGGGATCGAACTATAGTGGCCGACAAGTTAATAAATCAAGTGGATTTACTTATGGTTTTCCCTATCCAGTCCGCCGACTCCAGCCCCGCCCACACCGCACCGCCGCTGCGCGTGGCCACGGCGGGCGAGGCCCTGTTTGACCTGATCGAAGAGCCCGATGGCCGCCTCAAGCCCTGCGCGGGCGGCGCGGTCTACAACCTCACGCGCGCGCTGGGCCTGCAGGGCGTGGGCACGCTGTACCTCAACCCGCTGTCGGGCGACATGCTGGGGAGACAACTGGCACGCGGCCTGCACGATGCGGGCGTGGCCCTGGCAGCGCCCACGCCGGTGCGTGCGCCCAGCGCGCTGGCGCTGGCCGCACTGGATGCCGAGGGCAAGGCCAGCTACAGCTTCTACCGCGACGGCGTGGCCGACCGCCAGGTGACGGCCGCCGCGCTGACGGCTGCTTGCGCCGCATTGCCAGAGCTGCAAGTAGTGGCCACGGGCTGCCTGGCGCTGGTGGCACAGGACGCTGCCGTTTACCAGCCCTGGCTGGCAGCGCAGCGCGCAGCAGGCCGCATGGTGGTGGTGGATGCCAACCTGCGCCTGTCGGCCGTGGACGATGCGGAGGCCTACCGCGCCAATGTGATGGCCGCCCTGCAGCACGCCCACCTCATCAAGGTGAGTGACGATGACCTGGAGGCGCTGGCTGTTCCGGGCGCCAACGCATTGGAACGCGCCCACTATTTGCAGCAGCAAACACAGGCCCAATGGCTCGCCCTGACCCTGGGGCCGGAAGGTGCCTGGCTGCTGCAACACGACGGCTTGGCCGTGCATGCGCGCGAGGAGGCTCCGATCACGGTGGTGGACACCGTGGGTGCAGGCGACTGTTTTCTGGCGGGTTTGATCACCGCCTGGCTGGCAGGGCCTGAGCGGGGCGAAGAAGCCCTGACCTTGCGCCCGGGTGGCCTGACGGCGCCCGTTGCGGAAGCCCGGCTGCGCGCCATGCTGCACCATGCGCTGGCCAGCGCCAGCCACTGCGTGGAGCGTGCGGGCTGCACGCCGCCCCGCTACGAAGAAGTGCAAGAGCGGCTGGCGTTGCGGCGCTCAGCGACCGCAGCCGGCCAATAACACTTACTCGGCGGGTTTGGCGGCCGGCTTGCGGGCCCGGCTGCGTGGACGGGGAGCGGCCGCCTTGGTGGGATCCGCGTCTTGTGCCTCAGCGGCTGGTGCCTCGGCCGCAGAAGCCGATGCCTCGGCAGCTGTAGCACCGCCCGCATCCGCCACGGCACGCGCGCCACGCGCTCGGGGCGTGGCAGCAGCCTTGGGGGCGCTGGCAGCTGGCTTGGCACCTCCTCCACTGCGGGCGCGACTGCGGCGAGGGGCTGCAGGCTCGGCACCATCGTTCTCAGCAGGTATCTGCGCTGCCGGGGCCTCGGAGCCATCCAACGCTTCGGCGCGCGCATCCTGCTCAGGGCTGCTGTCGATCACCCGCTCCAATGGCCCGGCCTCGTGGACCACCGGCTGGTTGAAATAGCGGCTGGCCGGGCGCTCTGACGGCACATCCGCCTGCTCGGACGCCAGTGGCTCCTGGTTCGAGTCATTGCGCGGCTCGCTGCGCTGCGTGGAGCGTGTGTCTGGGCGGTCTGCGCCCTCACCGCGACGCCCCCGGCTGCGACCCGGCGCGCCCTGCCCTTCGCCACTGTCAGAACGCAGATCGGGTGCCGTCGCCACCGCATGAAAGTCGTGCCGTGTGGCGCCGCCCTGGCTGGCTCGCTCACCGGATCCTTCAGGCCGCGCGGCGGCGGCCGTCGGCCCACCGTGGCTGCGGAACACATACGCCCCCGACTTTTCATCGCGCCCAAACTCCAGCAGCCCACGCGCCTGCGCTTCCTCCAGCAGATTGCCAAAGGTGCGAAAGCCGTAGCGGCCTTCGCTGAAGTCGGGCTTGCGGCGCTTGATGGCCTCCTTGAGCACCGAGGCCCAGATCTTGCCGGTGTCGCCGCGCTCGGACAGCAGGGCTTCAAACGTTTCGGCCGCCAGCTCCACGCCCTGGGTGCGGCGCGCGTCCTGGCTTTCCTTGCGGCTGCGCTCTTCTTCGGGGCTGCGGCGGGGCGCAGGTGGCGGGTTGCTGCCAGGGCTCTGGCGGCGGGCCTGGGCCCGCTGGTTTTCGCGCACCAGGTCGTCGTAGAAGATGAACTCGTCGCAGTTGGCAATCAGCAGGTCGGACGTGGACTGCTTCACGCCCACGCCGATCACCTGCTTGTTGTTCTCACGCAGCTTGGACACGAGCGGCGAAAAGTCCGAGTCACCGCTGATGATGACGAAGGTGTTGACGTGCGACTTGGTGTAGCAAAGGTCCAGCGCGTCCACCACCAGGCGGATGTCGGCCGAGTTTTTGCCCGACTGGCGCACGTGCGGGATTTCGATCAGCTCGAAATTCGCCTCGTGCATGGTGGCCTTGAAGCCCTTGTAGCGCTCCCAGTCGCAATAGGCCTTCTTGACCACGATGGAGCCCTTGAGCAGCAGGCGCTCCAGGATGGGCTTGATGTCGAACTTTTCGTACTGCGCATCGCGCACGCCCAGGGCGACGTTTTCAAAGTCGCAGAACAGGGCCATGCTGATGCTGTCGGAGGGGGATGCCATATCGTGTGTGAGTTCCGTTCAATGCTGCGGATCATCACACGGAACGCATTGCCCCCTCCGAAGGGAGTGGCCTCAGGTGGGTTTGGCCAAGCCCAGTTTCTCGACCAGCGCCTTCTCGCGGGTGAAGGTGTCCTGCGCAAACTTCTTGTACGCCGACGTGCTCATGTACATGGGCACCATGTCGTAGCGGGCCAATGCGGTCTTGTAGCTGTCCTGCTCCATGGCCTGCTTGAAGGCATCGTGCAGGCGCTTGACCACCGCATCGGGCGTGCCCTTGGGTGCGCCGATGCCAAACGGCGAGTTCTGCACCAGATTGAGGCCCAGCTCCTTGAGCGTGGGCGCATCGGGGAACTTGGCCAGGCGCTCGGCGCCCCAGGTGTTGAGCACGCGCAGTTTGCCGGCCTCGACCTGTGGCGCAAAGCCGGTGGAGTCGGCTGCTGCCATGATCTGCCCGCCGAGGATGGACTGCATGAGGTCGGCGCTGCCCTTGTAGGGCACGTGCAGCAGCTCGATGCCCAGCTGCTGCGCGATGAGTTCCATGGTCAGGTGCGGGCTGGTCATGGTGCCGGTGGAGCCGTAGCTCAGCTTGCCGGGGTTGGCCTTGGCCCAGGCCACGAAGTGGGTCCACGTCTTGAGTGGCGAGTCAGCAGGCACCACCAAGCCAAACGCGTAGCCGGTGACGTTGAGCACGTAGCTGATGTCCTTGACGGGGTCCCAGTTGATCTTGGTGGTGTAGGGCAGGCGGAACACGCCCAGCGGAATCTGAGCCACCGTGTAGCCGTCGGCTGGAGAAGTTTGCAGCTGCTGTGCGGGCAATGTGCCGCCGGCACCGGGCTTGTTCTCCACGATCACGGGCTGGCCCAGGATCTTGCTGGCGTTGTCGGCCAGCGAACGCATGGTGATGTCGGTGGGGCCACCGGCAGGGAAGGCGATGATCAGCTTGATGGGCTTGTTGGGAAAGCTCTGGGCCTGTGCCAAGAATGCGGGGGCGGCCAGGCTGGCGGCTCCCCATTGGATGATCTGGCGACGTTGCATGGCGGGGCTCCTGAAAAGCAAAAACAAGGACGTCGCCATTGGACTGCAGGCCGCGCCGCGAGGGTATGCGGAAACCCCCTAGCCCATGTCGCCAAGGCGCCAGCGCTCAGCCCTTGCGCTGGTACACCGCCGGGACTGCATCACGCCTTGTAGGTGGACAGCAGGATGCTGGTCTCGGTGTTGGCAATGCCGGGCGTGAGCCGGATGCGGCCAAGCGCGGCGTCAAACGCCTCCAGGCTCTCGGCGCGCACCTCGGCCACGATGTCCCAGCGACCGTTGGTGGTGTGCAGTGTGCCCACGGTGGGCTCGCCACGCAGCGCGCGGATCACGGCGGGGGCGGCGTTGCCCTCCACCGCAATGCTCATCCAGGCGCGGATGCGCTGGGGTTCCGAATCGGGCCGCAGGCGCACGGTGTAGCCGGTGATGACGCCGCTCTCTTCCATTTTGTGCAGGCGGTTTTGCACCGTACCGCGCGACACGCGCAGCTTTTGCGCCAGCGTGGCGACCGGGGTGCGGGCGTCGGCGCGCAGGATGCTGATGATTTCGCGGTCGGTGTCGTCGAGCTTGGTCATGGTGGGCGGGGCAACTGGCAGATCGGCAATTTTCTGCGCATTCTGGTGGCTTGGGTGCCAGGTCCCCCATGCCCGTGAAGCACGCCGTCGTGCCCTGCCAAGCTTTGCACCCAGCGGCGTGCGACCGGTCTGCGCCAGCGCATCACAGGCCCATTGGGCATAAAAATGTCTGGTAGCGCTAGTACATAGCGCCCTAACAGCTATCAAATCAGGAGTGCATCCTGTCATTGCCCCGGCGGCAACACCTGCGCGTCCAGCCGCGCATCGCAGCCAATGCCCGACGCAATCCAACGCCGGGCCAGCGCCGACATCGCACGCACCGCCCACGGGTGCGTCATGCCCGTCACCGCCGCCGGGTCGGCCACCATGCCGCACCAGTAGCGCTGGTCGGCATTGCTCCAGCGCAGGGCCGCACAGGCGCCCCGGCGACGGCGCGACACCAACACGCCCAGAGGGCAGGGCTCGGCCAGGCAGCACAGACCGCAGCCGTTGCAGGGCGCGCCTTCGGCCGGCTTGGGCGGTGCTTCAGGGTGCAGCCACACCACGGTGGGTGAGCCAGGGGGTTGTGTGGACATCAGTTGCGAATGGCGTAGAGCGCAACGGCAACACCGCACACGCTTTGGCCCATTGTGCCGCCAGCTTCAATGTCCCGGCCCCGCGATAACGCCCGCCCAGCGCGGCTGGCCCCTCACCCCATGCCTAAAAAAAGCCCCTGCTGCGAGGGCAGCAGGGGCTGAACCGGCCGAAGGACCGGGGAGGGAGACAAGCAATGAGATCGAATGAGATCGGTAGAACGCGCGGTGCGCGCTGGGCTTAGCAGCCCGCAGGGCGGTTGGGGCGCATCGGCACGATGCCGCTCACGCGCAGCGTGGCGCCCGAGCCGTCGGAAGCCGTCAGCGTCTTGCCGGTGAAGCGCACCTGGTCGCTCTCGCGCACCACAGCGGTGTCGGTGGGTTCGCCGCTGCCGTATTCCTTGCCGTCAAAGGTCAAGAACACTTGGTGCAGGCTGGTGGCATCCGGGCGGTAACGGATATCGCCGAACGCGGTGGCGGACGAGCCCACCTTGTTGGCACCGTCAAAGCGGAAGGTGCACAACTCGGGCACCGAGCCGATGGGGTTCTTTTTGTCCACATCGGTGAGGTTGAGGGCGCCGTTGCCGTAGACGCCATTCAGGCCGTCAACGGTGGCGTTGCTCACCGTGAGCACGCCGGGTTCGTTGCTGGGGGATGGATCGTCGTCATTGCCGCCACCGCAGGCCACCAGCAGCACAGAGGTGGCCGCAAGCGCGGTACAGGTCTTGAGGAAATGGAGCGTTTTCATGGCGGTGTGTCCTGGGATGTGGATGGAAGATGGGGAACCGATCCCCTGCAGCCCATCGTAGGAAAACCACCCCAGGCGCCACGTGCGCCATGTTCCGCGCTGTGCGTAGGACAGAGGCCGACGGGGCTGTGCGCCCCCAGCCCCACAGACCCCTGCCCTCGGCGCATCAGCGCGCTAGCACCGGCGCCAGCGCCTTGCCCGTGTGCGTGCCTGCCGCCACCACCTCTTCGGGCGTGGCAGCGGCCACAATGCGCCCGCCCGCGTTGCCGCCCTCCGGCCCCAGGTCCAGAATCCAGTCGGCTTCGGCGATCACATCCAGGTCGTGCTCGATCACGATCACGCTGTGGCCACCATCCACCAGGCGGTGCAGCACGCGGATGAGCTTGTCCACATCGGCCATGTGCAGGCCCACCGTGGGCTCGTCCAGCACATACAGCGTGTGCGGCGCTTTCTGGCCCCGGCGGCCCACCTCGTCGCGCACCTTGGTCAGCTCGGTGACCAGCTTGATGCGCTGCGCCTCGCCACCACTCAGCGTGGGCGAGGGCTGCCCCAGCGTGAGGTAGCCCAGGCCCACGTCCTTGAGCAGCTGCAGCGGGTGCGCAATGCTGGGCATGGTGGCGAAGAAGTCCACCGCCTCGTCCACCTCCATCTGCAGCACATCGCCAATGCTCTTGCCGCGCCAGGTCACGGCCAGCGTTTCGGGGTTG
Organism: Acidovorax sp. DMC1; assembly: GCF_056314325.1. Taxonomy (NCBI): domain Bacteria; kingdom Pseudomonadati; phylum Pseudomonadota; class Betaproteobacteria; order Burkholderiales; family Comamonadaceae; genus Acidovorax; species Acidovorax sp. DMC1. The sequence continues at coordinate 366,233 of NZ_JBQUYO010000004.1, forward strand.
AAGCGCGCGCCGTGGCAGGTTTCGCACGGCACCTTCACATCGGGCAAAAAGCTCATCTCGATGGTGCGCACGCCTGCGCCCTCGCAGCTGGGGCAGCGGCCTTCGCCGGTGTTGAAGGAAAAGCGCCCGGCGGCATAGCCACGGGCCTTGGCCTCCAGCGTTTCGGCAAACAGCTTGCGGATGGTGTCCCAGAAGCCGATGTAGGTGGCAGGGCATGAACGCGGTGTTTTGCCGATGGGTGTCTGGTCCACTTCGAGCACGCGGTCGATGCTCTCGAAGCCCGACAGCCCTGTGCATCCGACCAGCGGCGGCGCCTTGCCCGCGTCCATGGCATCACGCCCGGCCTTGGTACTGCGCTGCTGCACCCAGGCCTGCACGTTGGCCAGCAGCACATCCCGCGCCAGGGTGGACTTGCCCGAGCCGCTCACGCCCGTCACCGCCACCAGGCGGTGCAGCGGCACGGTGGCGGTGACGTTCTGCAGGTTGTGCAGCTGCGCGCCATACACGGTGAGCCAGCGCATGGCGGCGCGCTCCTTGGCTTCATTGAGGGCGTCAGCGGCCAGCGATGCAGCCTGCGCCGCACGCTTCTTGACGGCCGCACTCTGCCGACCGGTGGGCGCTGCCGCCTCGGCCTGTGCAAAGGCGGCTGTGGCCTCGGCGCTCACCTCGGTGGCCGACATGCTGCGGCGCAGTTGCAGCGGGTGCTTCATCGCGTGCAGCAGGTAGCGGCCGGTTTGCGAATCTTCGGCGGCCGTGAGGTCGCTCACCGAACCCTGCGCCACCAGGCGCCCGCCGCGTTTGCCGGCGCTGGGGCCAATGTCGATGATGTGGTCGGCGCGGCGGATGGTGTCTTCGTCGTGCTCCACCACCACCAGCGTGTTGCCCTTGTCGCCCAGCTTGTGCAGGGCGTTGAGCAAAATCTGGTTGTCGCGCGCATGCAGGCCGATGGTGGGCTCGTCGAGCACGTAGCACACGCCCTGCAGGTTGCTGCCCAGCTGCGCGGCCAGGCGGATGCGCTGGGCCTCGCCACCGCTGAGCGTGGGCGCGCCCCGGTCGAGCGTGAGGTAGCCCAGGCCCACTTCTTCGAGGAATTCGAGGCGGCTCTGGATCTCGGGCACCAGGTCGCGGGCGATGTCGGCCTCGCGGGCCGTCATGCCACCTTCCACGCGCAGGGTCTCCACCCAGCGGCGCACGTCCGTGACGGACAGCGCAGCGATGTCGGTGATGCCCACGCCCGCAAACTGAACAGCGCGGGCCGTGGCGTTCAGGCGGGTGCCGCTGCAGGTGGGGCAGGCCGTGTCGGCCAGGTCTTCCACCTCGGGCTCGGCAAAGGTCTGCTCGCGGCCTTTCTCCTTGTCGTCCTGCACCGAGTCGTCAAACACCTTGCGCTGGTCTTTGGTGAGCTTGACGCCCGTGCCCACGCAGTCGGGGCACCAGCCGTGCTTGCTGTTGTAGCTGAACAGGCGCGGGTCCAGCTCGGCATAGCTCGTCGCACACACCGGGCAGGCACGCTTGGTGGAGAACGCCTGCAGCGTGCCAATGCCCGCTGTGGGCTGGCCGCCCTCCATGGCCTCGCGCAGGCCTGCAATGCCTGAAAGAACATGCACCACGCCCTTGCCGTGCGTGAGCGCGTCGGCCAGTGCGGTGCGCAACTGCGCTTCGCTCTCGGGCGACACATCCAGGCTGGCCACGGGCAGCTCGATGGTGTGCTCCTTGAAGCGGTCGATGCGCGGGAAGTTGGTGGTGGGCAAGAAGTTGCCATCCACGCGCAGGTGCGTGTAGCCGCGCGGGCGGGCCCAGTCGGCCAGTTCGGTGTACACGCCTTTGCGGTTCATGACCAGCGGCGCAAGCAGGCCGATGTGCTGGCCGCGGAACTGCGTGAGCAGCTGCGCGGCGATGCTCTCAGGCGTCTGCGGCTGCACGGCGGCGCCGTCCTTCGTGCAGTGCTGCGTGCCCAGCTTGACGTACAGCAGGCGCAGGAAGTGCCACACCTCGGTGGTGGTGCCCACGGTGGACTTGCGCCCGCCGCGCGACAGGCGCTGCTCGATGGCGACGGTAGGCGGAATGCCGTACACCGCATCCACCTCGGGCCGGCCTGCAGGCTGCACGATGGAGCGCGCATAGGCATTGAGGGATTCGAGGTAGCGGCGCTGGCCTTCGTTGAACAGGATGTCAAACGCCAGCGTGGACTTGCCCGAGCCGCTCACGCCAGTCACCACATTGAACTTGCCACGCGGGATGTCCACGCTCAGGTTCTTGAGGTTGTGTTCCTTCGCATTGACGATTTCTATGGCGTTTTTGGCCGCAGGCGCTAGATCCATATGCGCAAGGCGCTCTGATTTTCGCAGCGCCGCAGCCTTTTCGTGCACCGAGTGGCCGCCCACGCCCAGCGCCAGTTCGTAGTCGCGCAGTGCCTGCCCGGTGTGAGAGGTGGCATGGGCCCGCACATCTTCGGGCGTGCCCTCGGCCACGATGAGGCCACCCGCATAGCCGCCTTCCGGCCCCAGGTCGATCAGCCAGTCGCTCGCGCGGATCACGTCCAGGTTGTGCTCGATGACGATGAGCGAGTGCCCTGCGTCGATGAGCTTGCGCAGTGCGCGCATCAGCTTGGCGATGTCGTCAAAGTGCAGGCCGGTGGTGGGCTCGTCGAACAGGAACAGGGTGCCTTTGCGTGCCACCGTCTGGCGCGATTTGCTTTGTACGCGTGCAGCCTCGGCCAGAAAGCCTGCGAGCTTGAGGCGCTGCGCCTCGCCGCCCGACAGGGTGGGCACGGGCTGGCCCAGCGCCACGTATTCGAGCCCCACGTCCACAATGGGCTGCAGCGCGCGGATCACGTCGCGGTCGTTCGCAAAGACGGCCGCAGCTTCGGCCACGGTCAGCGCCAGTACATCCGCCACATTCAGCGACTTGCCGCCGCGCTCAATGGTGATCTCCAGAATCTCGGGCCGGTAGCGCTTGCCGTCGCAGTCGGGGCAGCGCAGGTACACGTCGCTCAGGAACTGCATTTCCACATGCTCGAAGCCCGAGCCGCCGCAGGTGGGGCAGCGCCCGTCGCCGCTGTTGAAGCTGAACTTGGCGGCGGTGTAGCTGCGCTGCTTGGACAGCGGTGCCACGGCAAACAGCTCGCGGATGCTGTCCCATGCGCCCACGTAGCTCACGGGGTTGGAGCGCGCGGTCTTGCCGATGGGCGACTGGTCCACAAACACTACGTCCGACAGGTGGTCGGCGCCCAGCATGCGGTGGTGCGCGCCCGGTGCGTCGGTGGCTTTGCCAAAGTGGCGCAGCAGTGCGGGGGCCAGCACGTCCTGGATCAGGCTGGACTTGCCTGAGCCGCTCACACCGGTCACGGTGACCAGGCGCTGCAGCGGAAATTCGACCGTCACATCCTTCAGGTTGTGTTCGCGCGCGCCTTCGAGGATGAGGCGCGGGGTCGATTCGGTCACCATGCGCTTGAAGCCAAAGCCCACATGCTTGCGGCCGCCCAGGTAGGCACCGGTGAGGGTGTCGGCCTTGCGCAAATCCGCCGTGGTGCCGTCGAACACGATCTGCCCGCCCAGGCGGCCCGGGCCAGGGCCCATGTCGATCATGCGGTCGGCCGCGAGCATCACGGCCGGGTCGTGCTCCACCACCACCAGGGTGTTGCCCGCATCGCGCAGGCGCAGCATGGCCTCGGTGATGCGGTGCATGTCGCGCGGGTGCAGGCCGATGCTGGGCTCGTCCAGCACGAACAGCGTGTTGACCAGGCTGGTGCCCAGCGCCGTGGTGAGGTTGATGCGCTGCACCTCGCCGCCACTGAGCGTGCGGCTTTGCCGGTCCAGCGTGAGATAGCCAATGCCCACGTCGCACAGGTACTGCAGGCGGGTGGTGATTTCTTCGTGCAGCAGCTTCAGCGCTTGCGCGTCGCCGCCCTTGGCATCGTCGCCCACGGGCAACTGCATGCGCGCAAAGAACTGGCGCAGGCGGTCAATGGGTAGCAGCATCAGGTCGTGCAAGCACAGGCCGGGCAAGGCCTCCAGCTGTGCCCGCGACCATTGCACGCCTTCGGGTAGAAAGCGCTTGCCGGGTTCCAGCACCGCGTCGGCGTCTTCCTTGCGGCCGATGCGCCAGAGCAGGCTTTCGGTCTTGAGCCGCGCGCCCGCGCAGGTGGGGCACGGCGTGTAGCTGCGGTACTTGGACAAGAGCACACGGATGTGCATCTTGTAGGCCTTGCTCTCCAGGTATTCGAAGAAGCGCTTGATGCCGTACCACTGCTTGCTCCACTGCCCGTCCTTGTAGCCGGGTGCGCCGTTGATGACCCATTTTTTCTGATCGTCGGTGAGCTTGTACCAGGGCGTGTCGCGTGGGATGCCTGCGGCCTCGGCGTGGCGCATGAGGTCGTCCTGCGCCTCTTGCCACGCGGGGGTCTGGATGGTCTTGATGGCGCCCGCGCGCAGCGTGAGCTTGTCGTTGGGGATGACAAGGCCGTAGTCCACCCCGATCACGCGGCCAAAGCCCCGGCAGCTCTCGCACGCGCCCACGGCCGAGTTGAACGAGAACATGGAGGGGATGGGGTCGCTGTAGCGCAGGTCGCTGTCGGGGCAATGCAGGCCGGTCGAGAAGCGCCACAGTTCGGGCTCGCCTTCATCCACCAAGCGGTACACATTCAAGCGCCCGGTGCCGCGCTTCAGGGCCACCTCAATGGCCTCGATCACCCGCGCCTTTTCGGCGTTGCCCAGGCGGAAGCGGTCGGCCACCACGTCCAGTACTTTCACAGCCCCCACGCTCCCCACTGCGTGTGGTTCGCTGCCCCCCGAGGGGGCGCTCGCTTGCTTGGGGCGGCCCGGCGCGGCGCTCGTGCGCGACCCGATGGGCCTGAACTCCTCGCGCTCGGCCTGCACCTTGGTGAAGCCGCTGGCGGACAGCCATTGTTCGACCTGTTCAGCGCTGGTGTTGGCGGGCAGCTCGACCGGGAAGGTCAGCACGATGCGCGGATCGCCTGCCTCGGCACTGCGCTGCTGCAGCTCGGCATAGATGGTCTCCGGCGAGTCGTGCCGCACCGGCTGCGCGGTCTGCTTGTCAAAGAGCTGGCCCGCACGCGCAAACAGCAGCTTGAGGTGGTCGTTAAGCTCCGTCATCGTGCCCACGGTGGAGCGGCTGGAGCGCACGGGGTTGGTCTGGTCGATGGCAATCGCGGGGGGCACGCCCTCGACCTTGTCCACGGCCGGTTTGTCCATGCGGTCCAGGAACTGGCGCGCGTAGGCACTGAAGGTCTCCACATACCGGCGCTGGCCTTCGGCATACAGCGTGTCAAACACCAGGCTGGATTTGCCCGAACCGCTGGGGCCTGTCACCACCGTCAGTTCGCCGGTGCGGATGTCCAGGTCCAGGTTCTTGAGGTTGTGCTGGCGTGCGCCACGGATACGGATCTGTCCCTGGGTCATGGAGGCGGTCTTTCTGGGGTGAGGCGGGACATTCTAGGGACGCACTCCGGGTTTGCGCCTGCGCCCGCCGATTACCCCCGAGGCGCACTGCGGTGCTTTTGACCATGGACAAAGCACGCGCAATGGAGCAGCGGCTAGGGAAAAGCGGGTGTTCTGGCCGGAAACATCCGGCTAGACTGCGGCCTCCACACAAAACAAGAGGAGACCGCCATGACAAAACAATGGCAACTGCGGGCGGCGGGCTTGGTCCTGGCGCTCGCGGCCAGTGCCGCCAGCCATGCCCAGATCCTGATCGGCCAGACAGCAGGGTTCAGCGGCCAGGTCGCCGCCGGGGTGAAGGAGACCACCGATGGTGCACTGCTGTACATCGATGCCATCAATGCCAAAGGCGGTGTCAACGGCCAGAAAATCGAGCTGATCTCCCTAGACGACAAGTTCGACCCCAAGCTGGCAGCGGAAAACGCCCGCACGCTGATCGAGGACAAGAACGTCTTGGCCCTGTTCCTCAACCGGGGCACCCCGCACACTGAAGCCATCCTGCCCCTGCTGGACAAACACGGCGTGGTGCTGGTGGCGCCGTCCACTGGGGCCATGGTGCTGCACCAGCCGGTGCGCAAATACATCTTCAACGTGCGCGCCACCTACCAGCGCGAGGCCGAAAAGGCGATCACCCACCTGGCCTCCATGGGCATCAGCCGCGTGGCGCTGGTGTATGCGGACGACAGCTTTGGGGCGGACGGCATCCAGGGCGCACAAAAGGGCTTGGCAGCCGCCAAGCTGACCGCCGTGGTGTCCGAAAAGTTTGACCGCGCCAAGCCCGACTTCACCCCCATTGCCGCCAAGGTGGCCAAGGCCGATGCGCAGGCGGTGTTGATGGTGGCCTCGGGCTCTGCGGTGGTGGACGCCACCAACGCGCTGCGCACGGCGGGCTCGGCCGCACAGATCGTGACGCTGTCCAACAACGCCTCCAGCGGCTTCATCAAGAGCCTGGGTGCCAACGCACGCGGCGTGATCGTGACCCAGGTGTTCCCCAACGAGCGGGCCGTGACCTACCCGATGGTGAAGGAGGCCCAGGAGCTGGCCAAGACCAAGGGGCTCACCGAGATCAGCCCCGCCATGCTGGAGGGCTTTGCCGCCGCCAAGGTGCTCGTCGAAGGCCTCAAGCGCGCGGGTCCCAAGCCCACCCGCGACAAGCTCCAGACCGCGCTGGAAAGCATCAAGAAGCTGGACCTGGGCGGGCTGGAGGTGAACTTCAGCCCCGAGGACCACACCGGGCTGGACTTTGCCGACCTGTCCATCATCGGCACGGACGGGCGCTTCCGCCGCTGAGCGCCTGGGCACTAGGTCTACGCGTTTTTACAGTTGTCCCGCGCGGGAGCGTGCCTACACTCGGGCGCTCCACACGCAGGAGACAACCCCATGAAGAAAACTGGCCTGGCCGGCGCACTCTGCGCCCTGGCCGCCGCCCTGGGCATCGGTTCCGCCCACGCACAGATCCTGATCGGCCAGACGGTAGGCATCACCGGCTCGGCCGCCGCTACGGTGGCCGAATCCATGCAGGGCGCCGCCCTCTACATCGACCACATCAACGCCAAGGGCGGCGTGGGCGGGCAGAAGGTGGAGGTGCTGTCGCTGGACGACAAGTTTGACCCCAAGCTGACCCTGGACAACACCCGCACACTGATTGAACAAAAGAGCGTGATCGGCCTGTTCATGACCCGTGGCACGCCCCACACGCAAGGCATCATCCCGGTGCTGGAGCAGCATGGCGTGCCGCTGGTGGGCCCGTCCACCGGAGCGATTGCGCTGCACCAGCCGGTGAGCAAATACGTGTTCAACGTGCGTGCGCCCTACCAGCGCGAGGTGACCAAGGCCATTTCGCACCTGCACACGCTGGGCATCCAGCGCATTGGCGTGGTGCATGTGGACGACACGTTTGGCGCAGACGGGCTGGCGGGTGCGCAGGCCGGCTTCAAGGCCAACAACATCGAGGCGCTGTTCATCGAGAAGTTTGACCGCGCCAAGCCCGACTACAGTGCCATCGCACCCCGCGTGGCCGGCAAGCAGCCCCAGGCGGTGATCTTCATCGGCACGGGCGCGGCGGTGGTCGATGGCATCAAGGCCCTGCGCGCTGCGGGCGTTGCCGGCCAGATCGTCACGCTGTCCAACAACGCGTCGGGCGGGTTTGTGAAGGCCCTGGGCGACCAGGCCCGGGGCGTGGTGGTGACGCAGGTGTTCCCGTCGGAGCGCTCGCTCAACTACCCCGTGGTCAAGGAGGCCATGGACCTGGCCAAGGCCAAGAACATCGGCGACCTGACGCCCGCCATGCTGGAGGGTTTTGTGAGCGCCAAGGTACTCGTGGAAGGCCTCAAACGTGCAGGCGCCAAGCCCGACAGCGCCAAACTCCACATGGGGTTGGAAAGTATCAAGAAGTGGGATCTGGGCGGCATGGAGCTGAGCTACAGCCCCACTGACCACAGCGGGCTGGACTTCTCCGACCTGTCCATCATCGGCACGGACGGCCGCTTCAAGCGCTGACACGGCACCAGCTTCCGAGCCTCAAGTCACCACAAAAAAAGGCCCTGCCAGCGATTGCTGGCAGGGCCTTTGTCATGCCGGGCAACGTGCTTATTGCGCGCTGGCAGCCGAGGCAGGAGCCGCAGCGGGTGCAGGTGCGGCGGCAGGTGCCGCAGCGCTCGCAGGGGCCTCGGGCGCGTGCACCGCATCGGCGCCGTGCTTTTCACCGCCCATGTCGGCCTTGTCGCCCGCCGTGATGATCACGTACATCGACAAAGCAGCAAACAAGACGAAGCCAACAACAATCTTCCACATATCAATATCTCCTGGGATGGGTTTGTTCAATCAAGGGGCCTGGCTGAACGCGCAAGGTTGTGGGTTGTACTGGTGCGCGGTACAAGCCCCTTGATGGAACACAGGGCCCGACCCTTGCGGGGCGGGCCCTGTACACCGGTCAGTAACGATCAGTCGTTGGCGTAGATGTCAACGTCCTTGGTTTCCTTGATGAACAGGCCACCGATCACCACCGTAGCACCGGCGATGATGATGGGGTACCACAGGCCGTTGTACATGTTGCCGGTCTGGGCCACGATGGCAAACGCCGTGGTAGGCAGCAGGCCGCCGAACCAGCCGTTACCGATGTGGTACGGCAGGGACATGGACGTGTAGCGGATGCGGGTGGGGAACATTTCGACCAGCATGGCGGCGATGGGGCCGTACACCATGGTCACCAGCAGCACCAGGTAGGTCAGGATGATTGTGACCATCACCTTGTCGATGCGGGCTGGGTCAGCCTTGGTGGGGTAGCCAGCGGCCTTCAGGTCGTCGGCCACGAGCTTCTTGAACTCGGCGTCCTTCTTCTTGGCTTCGTCAGCGCTCAGGCCCTTGCTGGAGTACGAGGGGATCGCGGTTTCGCCAATCTTGATGGTCGCCACCGTGCCGGCGGGTGCCACAGCGTTTTCATAGCTCACCGAAGCGCCAGCCAGCACCTGCTTGGCGATGTCGCACGAGCTGGTGAACTTGGTGGTACCTGTGGGGTTGAACTGGAACGAGCACTCGGCAGGGTCGGCAGTGATCACCACCTTGTTCTTGGCCTGGGCTTCAGCCAGCGCGGGGTTGGCCGCCTTGGTCAGTGCACCGAACACGGGGAAGTACGTCAGCGCGGCCAGCAGGCAGCCTGCCAGGATGATGGGCTTGCGGCCGATCTTGTCGGACAGCGCACCGAACACGATGAAGAACGGCGTACCGATCAGCAGCGACACAGCCACAAAGATGTTGGCGGTAGCACCATCAACCTTCAGTGCTTGCGTCAGGAAGAACAGTGCATAGAACTGGCCCGAGTACCACACCACGGCCTGACCGGCGGTCAGACCCACCAGTGCCAGGATCACGATCTTGAGGTTCTTCCACTCACCGAAGGATTCCTTCAGCGGAGCCTTGGAGGTCTTGCCTTCAGCCTTCATCTTCTGGAAGGCAGGCGATTCATTCATCGACAGGCGGATCCACACCGAGATGGCCAGCAGCAGGATCGACACGATGAACGGGATGCGCCAGCCCCAGTCGGCAAACGCTTCTTCACCCAGCACGGTACGGGTGCCCAGGATCACCATCAGCGACAGGAACAGGCCCAGCGTGGCAGTGGTCTGGATCCAGGCCGTGTAGGCGCCGCGCTTGCCGTGTGGAGCGTGCTCGGCCACATAGGTGGCAGCACCGCCGTACTCACCGCCCAGTGCCAGGCCTTGCAGCAGGCGCAGGGCAATCAGGATGACGGGAGCGGCCACACCGATGGACGCGTAGGTCGGCAAGATGCCCACGATGAAGGTGGACAGGCCCATGATCAGGATGGTGACCAGGAACGTGTACTTGCGGCCAATCATGTCGCCCAGGCGGCCGAAGAAGATGGCGCCGAAGGGACGAACAATGAAGCCCGCCGCAAACGCCAGCAGCGCGAAGATGAACGCCGAACCGGCATCCAGACCGCTGAAGAACTGCTTGGCGATGATGGCTGCGAGCGAGCCGTACAGGTAAAAGTCGTACCACTCGAAAACGGTGCCGAGCGACGAGGCGAAGATGACCTTCCTCTCTTCGGGCGACATCGGCCGCGGTGCGGGATGAACAGTTGCCATGGTGTGTGTCTCCTATTGGTGTTACAGACCGCACTGCGGCGGGCTGCACGCATTCTTGGAGATGGCACTGACCACCCTCTGACGCGAAACCAACAAGAGCTTTCATCAAACTGACCGCTCTCTGACAACTTAGGGTGAAACCCGCAGCACCCCTTTCAGCATCCGGAAATTGCTCAGCGCTTGCCGGGTAAACCCGATGGGAGCTGGCTGACAGCATCCCAGGCCGGTCCGTCGAACCAGGCGTCGCCATCGAGGTAGGCACGCAGCATGGGCAGGCCGTCGAGCCCCCAGAACAGCTTGCCGTCCACCCCGAACGCGGGCACACCAAACACACCGGCGGCCTGCGCAGCTTCGGTGTTGGCGCGCAGCAGGGCCTTCGGGCCGTCGCTGTTCACGTCCTGTCCGGGGCGCACCTGTTCCGCCAGCGCCTCAGCCAGCGCGGCCAGCCGCGCGGGGTCGAGCGCGTCACCACCGCCCTGCCACACGTGGCGCAGCACCGTGCCCGCCACATAGCGGTTGATGCTGCCGTCGTCGCTGCAGGACAGGGCCTGGCGCAGCAGGGGCAGCGGGTTGAACGGGTGGCGCGCTGGCATCTGGAGCGGGGTGCCCTGCGCATGGCCCAGCCAGGTCACGTGGCGGTAGGTCCAGTCGCGCTTAGGGGCAATGCCCGCAGGGCCGGGGTTGCCGTGCTGCTGCAGCAGGGCACCCAGCAGCACGGGCTGGTAGGTCACGCTGTAGGTCAGCCCTTCCAGCACTTCAGGCAAGCGCTCAAACGCCAGCCAGGCATAGGGCGAAATGAAGTCCAGGTAGAACGTGATGCGCTTCATGCTTCGGTCTCCGGCACGGGCCAGGCAATGCCCGCACGCTGCAACAGCTGCGCCCAGATGGCGCGCCGCTGCGGGGCGTCGGCGCGCGACCAGGCACGAATTTCATCCAGCGTGCGAAAGCAGCCTTCACAGTGGCTGCGGTCGGGCGTCATGCGGCACACCGAGATACAGGGTGAAGGCACCGGCTCGGTGCTTTTGGAGTCAAAATGGCCGGTAGCGCTAGTGTCTTTTGCCTTGGCAGCTAGCAAATCAATAGCATTCATGCGTCCACCTGGGGCGCGGGGGTGTCCGCCACAGGCGCTTGCACCACGTCCACCACGGGAGCGCCCGTCAGGCGCTGCAGGTCGCTGGGGTGCAGGGGGAACACGCCATGCGGGTGGCCCGCTGCGGCCCACACCACGTCAAAGCGCAACAGGTCCTGGTCGATGAGCGTGACGGGCGGTGTGGCATGCGCCACGGGCGACACGCCGCCAATCGAAAAGCCGGTGCGCGATTTCACAAACTCGGCATCGGCGCGGCCGATCTTGCCGCCCACATGGGCTTCCACCTTTTTCTCGTCCACGCGGCGGTCGCCCGATGTGACCACCAGCACCGCTGCATCGTCGCTCTTGCGCCGGAAGATGATGCTCTTGGCCACCTGCCCCACCAGGATGCCCAGCGCATCAGCGGCCTGCTGCGCAGTGCGCGCGGCATCGTCCAGCATCTGCGGCAGATGCGGGTGGCCGAGCCGCTGCAGCTCGGCAGCCACACGCTGTACGCCCTCGGGTAGGTTTTTCAGTTCGGCTCCACACATGCGCATCGGTCTCCAGCGGGCCCCCATGGGGGCGTGATTCGGTCGGGTCTCCCTCCATTTTGCCGCGCGCCAGGGCCTGCCCGGCGCCCTGCCCCGCATGTCCCTGCACGGCGCTCCGGCACCCGGGCCAAATCAGGCCACTTTACAAACAGGAAATGTGCGCCCCCCACAATGCGCCGAACTTTCCACCCCCACGCCCCAAGCCCCACGCCCATGAACGATGCCGCGTTGTCCCTGCTGTGCCCGAGCCTGTCTGCGCCGTCCCCTGCCGATCCTGTGTCAGGCCGCGCCGCCCGCCCCGCCCTGGGGGCCTTGCCGTCCCGGGGAGCGTTGCTGGGGCTGCTGCTGATCGCAGGCATCCTGGCCGGCTGCAGCAAACCCAACGAGGCCCCCGCGCCGGCCAAGGCCGCCCCTGAAGTGGGCGTGGTCACGCTCAAGCAGCAAAGCCAGCAGCTCGAAGCCGCGCTGCCGGGCCGCACCCGCGCCTCGCTCACGGCCGAGGTCCGGCCCCAGGTGTCGGGCATCCTGCAAAAGCGTCTGTTCACCGAAGGCGCGCTGGTGCGCCAAGGTCAGCCGCTGTACCAGATCGACGACGCTTCGCTGCGGGCCACCGAGGCCAGCGCGCAGGCGGCCCTGGCCAAGGCCGAGGCCACCGCGCGCACCCAGGAGGCCACGGCCAAGCGCAATGCCGAGCTGGTGAAGATCGACGCCATCAGCCAGCAGGCGTTTGAAGAAAGCCAGGCCGCCGCCGCCCAGTCGCGCTCCGACGTGGCCGTGGCCCAGGCCAACCTGGCCACGGCGCGCATCAACCTCAAATACAGCCGCATCGAAGCCCCGATCAGCGGCCGCATCAGCCTGTCCAACGTCACGCCGGGGGCGCTGGTCACAGCCAACCAGGCCGACGCGCTGACCTCCATCGTCCAGCTCGACCCGATGTACGTGGACTTCACCCAGTCCACCACCGAGCTGATGCAGTTGCAGCGGGACTGGGACGCAGGCCGCTTCCAGAAGGTGGAGGGCGACAAGATCCCGGTGCGCATCCGCCTGGACGACGGCACCGAATACGCACAGCGCGGCCAGCTGCAGTTTGCGGGCGTGATCGTGAACGCCACCACCGGCACCGTCACGCTGCGCGCCGTGGTGCCCAACCCCAAAGGCACGCTGATGCCCGGCATGTATGTGCAGGCGCTGCTGCCCACCGGCCTCGCGCCCGAAGCCCTGCTGGTGCCCCAGCAGGCCGTGACCCGCGACCTCACCGGCAAGCCCAGCGTGCTGGTGGTCAAGGACGGTGATGTGGTGGAAAAGCGCCCCATCAGCATCGACCGTGCCGTGGGCAACCAGTGGCTGCTGCAGGGCGGGCTGGCTGCGGGCGAGCGCGTGGTGGTCGAGGGTTTCCAACGCGTCAAACCCGGCGACAAGGTGCGCGCGGTAGAGGTGGACCCGAAGGCCCCCGCCAAGGGCCGCAAGGGCGCCCCTGGCGCTGACGCACCCGCCGCCGCCGGTGCCGCGCCCGCGTCAGCCCCCGCTTCCAATCCCGCTCCGGCAGCCTCCCGCTGAGCACGAAGGACGCAGCACATGGCTCAGTTCTTCATCAACCGGCCCATCTTTGCGTGGGTCATCGCCATCATCATCATGCTGGGCGGCGCGCTGTCCATCGTCACGCTGCCACTGGAGCAGTACCCCGACATCGCTCCGCCGCGCGTGACCATCGGCTCGCAATACACCGGGGCCTCGGCCGAGACGGTGGAGAACTCGGTCACGCAGATCATCGAGCAGCAGCTCAAGGGCATCGACAACATGCTCTACATGAGCTCGACCTCGGACGCCTCGGGCCGCTCGCGCACCACGCTCACCTTTGCGCCCGGCACCAACATCGACGTGGCGCAGGTGCAGGTGCAGAACAAGCTGCAGGCCGCCACCAACCGCTTGCCCGACGCCGTCAAGAGCCGGGGCGTGTTCGTGAACAAGGGCGGGCAGGACTTCCTGGTCACCTACAGCTTCTTCTCCAAAGACCCTTCGATGAGCGCCGTGGACATCGGCGACTTCCTGACCAGCAGCCTGGTGGACGTGATCGGCCGCATCGACGGCGTGGGTGACGTGACGGTGTTCGGCACCAACTACGCCATGCGCATCTGGATGGACCCGGCCAAGATGGAGAAGTACGCGCTGATGCCGTCGGACCTGGTCAACGCGCTCAACGCCCAGAACGCCCAGGTGTCTGCCGGCCAGCTGGGCGCCCTGCCGGCGGTGTCCGACCAACAGCTCAACGCCACCATCACCGCCCGCACCAAGCTCAAGACGGTGGAGCAGTTCGAGGCCATCGTGCTCAAGTCGGCGCTCGACGGCTCTGTGGTCACCATCAAGGACGTGGCCCGTGTAGAGTTGGGTGCCGAGAACCTGACCGTGAAGGCCAAGCTCAACGGCATGCCCGGCGCGGGCATGGGCATCGTGCTGGCCGACGGCGCCAATGCCATGCAGGTGGCCGACGCTATTGCTGCCAAGCTGGCCGAGCTCAAGCCCTACTTCCCCAACCAGATCGATTACTTCGTCAGCTCGGACTCCACGCCCTTCGTGCGCGCCTCCATCAAGGAAGTGGTCAGCGCGCTGGGCGAGGCCATGATCCTGGTGGTGATCGTGATGTTCGTGTTTTTGCAGAACTTCCGCGCCACGCTGATCCCGGCGATTGCCGTGCCGGTGGTGCTGCTGGGCACCTTTGGGGTGCTGTCGCTCGCGGGCTATTCGATCAACACGCTGACCATGTTTGCCATGGTGCTGGCGATTGGCCTGCTGGTGGACGATGCCATCGTGGTGGTCGAAAACGTCGAGCGGGTGATGCACGAGACCGGCCAGTCCGCCAAAGAGGCCACCCGCCAGTCCATGCGCGAGATCACGCCCGCCCTGGTGGGCATCGGGGTCACGCTGTCGGCGGTGTTTGTGCCCATGGCGTTCTTCGGCGGCTCCACGGGCGTGATCTACCGGCAGTTCTCGATCACCATCGTGGCGGCCATGGCGCTGTCGGTGTTTGTGGCACTGACCCTCACCCCGGCGCTGTGCGCCACGCTGCTCAAGCCCGCAGCCGCATCGGCTGGGCATGACCGGCCGATCCGCCGCGGCCTGCTGGGCCTGAATGACCGGTTTTTCCGCTGGTTCAACCACCATTTCGACGCCACTGCGGCGCGCTACCAGGGCACCGTGGCCTACACCCTGCGCCGCACCAAGCGCATGGCGCTGATCTTTCTGGCGGTGTGTGGCGTGGTGTGGCTGCTCATGGCGCGCCTGCCCACCTCCTTCCTGCCCGACGAAGACCAGGGCTTTCTGTATGTGAACGTGAACCTGCCCTCGGGCGCCGCCGATGCGCGGCTACAGAGCGTGCTGGACCAGGTGCGCGACTACTTTGCGCAGCAACCCGATGTGCTGAGCTTCTACCAGGTCTCGGGCATCAACGGCGACCAGGCCTCGGCACGCGGCTTTGTGCGCCTCAAGCCCTGGGAAGATCGCACGCTGCCCAACCAGGCCGCCGCACAGATCGCCTACAAGGCCACGCGCGACCTGGCCTCCATCCGTGACGCGCGGGTGCTGGTCGTCATGCCGCCGGCCGTGCGGGGCCTGGGCTCCAGCTCGGGCTTCAACTTCGTGATCAAGGACATGAACGGGCTGGGCCACCAGGCGCTGCTGGCGGCCACCAACACCTTCCTGACCGAAGCGCGCAAGCGACCCGAGCTGACCAACCTGCGCATGACCAATCTGGAGGACGCCAGCGAGCTGCGCTTGGAGATCGACGACCGCAAGGCCGCTGCGCTGGGGCTGTCGTACAACGACATCAACAGCGTGCTCTCCAGCGCCATTGGCGGCACCTACGTGAACGACTTCCTGAACAACGAGCGGGTCAAGCGCGTGTACATCCAGGGCGACGCACCAGCGCGCATGCTGCCGCAGGACGTGACGCGCTGGAGCGTGCGCAACAGCAAGGGCGAGATGGTGCCGTTTGGCGCGTTCTCCACCAGCTACTGGGCCTACGGCTCGCCGCAGCTGCTGCGCTACAACGGCAACCCGGCCTACGAGCTGGAAGGCCGCGCGGCACCGGGCGTGAGCTCGGGTGCCGCCATGAAGATCGTGGAAGACATCCTGCGCACGCTGCCCCCAGGCATCGGTTACGAATGGACGGGCGCTTCGCTGCAAGAGCGGCAGTCAGGGGCCCAGGCGCCCATGCTGTACGCAATCTCGATCCTGTTCGTGCTCCTGTGCCTGGCCGCCCTGTACGAGAGCTGGACCGTGCCCCTGTCGGTGATCCTGGCCGTGCCGCTGGGCGTGGTGGGCGCGCTTGCGGCCACTTACACCCGGGGCCTGACCAACGACGTGTACTTTCAGGTGGGGCTGCTGACCACCGTGGGGCTGGCGTCCAAAAACGCGATCCTGATCGTCGAGTTTGCGGTGCAGCTGCAGGAGCAGGGCAAGAACCTGTTTGACGCCATCGTGGCCGCCGTGCGCCTGCGCCTGCGCCCCATCCTGATGACGTCGCTGGCCTTTGGTTTCGGGGTGATCCCGCTGGCCATCGGCACCGGCGCGGGTGCCGGCGGGCGGGTGGCCATCGGCACCGCCGTGCTGGGCGGCATGCTGGCGTCCACCGTGCTGGGCATCTTCCTGGTGCCGGTGTTCTTCCTGCTGATTCGCCGCTGGTTCAAGAGCCGGTCGCGCAGCGAGGACAACGCACCACCGCCCTCAGCCACCACCCCACCGCACCCCACACAGGAGAGCGCAGCATGACGCGCCCACCCTTGTCGCCACGTCGCCAGCGTCAGCCTGCCGCCATCGCTGCGGCCCTGGCCACCGCCGCACTGCTCGCAGGCTGCAACCTGGCCCCTACTCACCAGACCCCTGCCCTGCCCGTGCCTGACACCGTGGGCACGACCGGCGGACAGCCCACTATGGCCAGCGACGCCAGCGTGCAAGCGGCTGCTGCGCTGGGCTGGGTGCAGGCCCAGCCGCTGCGTGATGTCATTGCCCTGGCACTGTCCAACAACCGCGACCTGCGCGTGGCCATTGAGGTCATCGAGCGGGCGCGCGCCCAGTACGGCATCACCCGGGCCGACCTGTTGCCCAGCGTCACCGCGCAGGCGCAAGCCAGCCGCGCACGCACCGCCGCCGGCATGAGCAGCGCCACCGCGCCCGCACAGGTGGCAACGCAGTACACCGCGCAGCTGGGCTTTGCCAGCTACGAGATCGACTTCTGGGGCCGCGTGCGCAACTTGAACGAGGCAGCGCTGCAGCAGTTTCTGCAGAGCCAGCAGAACCAGCGCAACATCCAGACCGGCCTGATTGCCGATGTGGCCAACGCCTGGCTCACCCTGGCCGCCGATGAGGCCCGGCTGCAACTGGCGCGCGACACCCTTGCCAGCCGCGAGAAGGCCTACGCGCTGACCGAACGCATCCACGCCATCGGCTCCACATCGGGGCTGGTGCTGACCCAGGCACAGACCACGGTGGACGCAGCACGCGGCGATGTGGCGACCTACCTGGCCCAGGTGGAGCGCGACCGCAACGCCCTGCAACTGCTGGTGGGCGGCCCGGTGCCTGCGGCCCTCTGGCCCACCGCCAGCACGCTGCGCGCGGACGTGTCGGCCCCGGCGGCCTTGCAGCCCGTGCCGGTGCCGCTGGCCTCCAGCGTGCTGCTCGCCCGGCCCGACATACAGGCTGCCGAAGCCGCCCTGCGCGCCACCGAGGCGAACATCGGTGCTGCGCGGGCGGCCCTGTTCCCCACCATCAGCCTCACGGCCAACGTAGGCACTGGTAGCCGCGAGCTGGACGGCCTGTTTGGTGCGGGCAGCGGCACCTGGAGCTTTGTGCCGCTGGTCCGCCTGCCCATCTTCGACGCGGGCCGCAACCGCGCCAACGTGCAGGTGGCCGAGGCCAACCAGCGCATCGCGGTGGCCCAGTACGAGAAAGCCGTGCAGACCGCGTTCCGCGAGACCGCCGATGTGCTGGCCGACCGCGCGCAATGGGACGAGCGCATCGCCGCGCAGACGCGCCTGGTGGCCTCCACCCAGAAGGCATTCGACCTGTCGGAGGCCCGATTCAAGGCCGGGGTGGACAACTACCTCACGGTGCTGGATGCACAACGCAGTCTGTATGCGGCGCAGCAGACCCTCATCGGCCTGCGCCAGGCCGAGCAGGTCAACCGCGTGACGCTGTGGAAGGTGCTGGGCGGCACCCCGGACGCCGGTTGACGGCGACCGGGGGGAGTGGGACCAGCGGGGTCAGCCCGCGCGCTTGGTCAACAAGGCGTTGGCCGCGCGTGAGTTGGGCTTGCGATCCAGAAAACCGCTGATGTAGGCGCCTGCGTCGATGAGCAGGTCGAGGTCGATGCCGGTCTCAATGCCCATGCCCTGCAGCATGTAGACCACATCTTCGGTTGCCACATTGCCGGTCGCACCCTTGGCATACGGACACCCCCCTAGGCCCGCCACAGACGACTGGAAGTTCCACACACCCAGCTCCAGCGCGGCCAGCGTGTTGGACAGTGCCTGGCCGTAGGTGTCGTGGAAGTGTCCCGAGACCTCGTCGATGCCAAAGTGCTGCAATGTGGCCTCCAGCGCTTTCTGCACCTTGCGCGGCGTGCCCACGCCAATGGTGTCGGCCACATCCACGCGCTGCACGCCAATGCCCTTGAGCAGGCCCGCCAGGTACGCCACGCGTTCGGGCGCAATATCGCCTTCGTACGGGCAGCCCACGGTGCAGCTCATGGCGCCACGCACGCGGATGCCTGCGGCCAGAGCCGCCTGCACCACGGGCGCAAAGCGTTCGATGCTCTCGGCAATGCTGCAGTTGATGTTGCGCTGGCTGAAGGCCTCGCTGGCGGAGCCGAAGACGACGATCTCGTCGGGCTGGTCCAGCACGGCCGCCTCAAAGCCCTTGAGGTTGGGCGTGAGCACCGAGTACGCCACGCCTGGCTGGCGCGTGACACCAGCCATCACCTCATGGTTGTCGGCCATCTGCGGCACCCACTTGGGGCTGACGTAGCTGGTGACTTCGATCTCTTTGAGGCCCGCCTGCTGCAGGCGGTGCACCAGCTCGATCTTGACGGCGGCGGGCACCGGGGTCTTTTCGTTCTGCAGGCCGTCACGGGGGCCAACGTCGATGAGGCGGACGCGGGAGGGAATGCTCATGGGGCTACCAAATGGGGGAGATCAAGGAATGCCACCATTGTCTCGCCAGCGCCGCCACAGGGCCACCTCATATCGTGCCAGACCATTCGCCGGACGCGCCATCAGCCAGCCTGGGAGCCATCGCCCTCAACCTCTTGCCGCAGCAGCGCCACCATGGCCTGCGCCGCCAGCGACAGCGGCCGCCCGCGCAGCGTCATCAGCCCGATGGGCCGGTGCAGCACGGGTGCCTTGAGCGCGCGCGTCACCACCTCAGGCCGGCGCACCACCTGGGCCGCCAGCTCAGGCAACGCGCTCACCCCCAGCCTCGCCGCCACCATGGCCGCGATGGTGGCCAGGTGCTCCACCTCGTAGCGCGGTTCAAAGCGGATGCGGTGCGTCAGCAGGGCCTCTTGCGCGTACTGCCGCACGCTGGTGCCTGCGGGCATGGAGATGTGAGGCAGCTCGGCCACGTCGGCCCAGGCAACGGCGCCCCGCCCACGGGCCAGCGGGTGCGTGCGCGGCATCAGCAGCACAAACCGGTCGGACACCAGCGGGGTGTAGTCCAGGTCCGCATAGGCAGGGTTGGCGGCGGTGAGGGCAAAGTCCACCCGCCCGGCCCGCACCATGTCAAACGCCGGGCCTGCCAGGCTGTCGATCAGCTCCATCTGCACGCCCGGGTGCTGCGCGGCAAACCGGGCAAACGCGCGGGGCACGGCCCCGGCGGCCAGCGACGGCAGCGCTGCCAGCGCAACGCGGCCCACCTGCAACTGCGCCACCTCCTGCACGCGGCGCACGGTCTCCTCCATCTGGTGGCGCAGGAACCGCGCCTGCTCAGCAAACACCTCGCCCGCCAGCGTGAGCTGCACGGTGCGCGTGGTGCGCTCGAACAGGCGCACGTCCAGCGCCTCCTCCAGCCGCGCCACTGTGCCGGACACCGCCGACTGCGACAGGTGCATCTGCAAGGCCGTACGCCGAAAGCTCAGCGTCTCGGCCAGCGACAGGAACACATCCACCTCGCGGGCGGACCAATTGATCTTCATAGCCGATCAGTCTATCGAAAAAGACGTCTGGACCGCGCAATTCAGGAAACCTAGACTGCATTGCATGTCAGCACGACAAGCAAAAACTGGAGACAAGATGGAAACAAGTTCGCCTCGCAACGCCCGCACCGTGGTGGTGGGCGGAGGCACCATGGGGGCCGATGTGGCCGTGGTCCTGGCGCGCGGGGGCGCCCACGTCACGGTGGTGGACCCGCATACCGACCGCCGCAACCGGCTGCTGCCCCACATCGCCCAGGAGCTGGCCGCCGCAGGCCAGGCCGCCCACGCAGGCCCGGTGCAGGTGTGCGCCTCACTGCAAGAGGTGGACTGGGCCGGCGTGGTGCTGGTGGTCGAATGCATCACCGAGCAACTGGCCGCCAAGCAGCAACTGTTTGCCGAGCTGGAAGCCATCGCGCCCGCCAACGCCGTGTTGGCCAGCAACAGCTCGGGCTTTCCCATCAGCGCCATTGCCCAGGGGCTGACCACAGCGCAGCGCATGCTGGGCCTGCACTTCTTCATGCCCGCCCACCTGGTGCCGTTGGTGGAGGTGGTGCTGGGCGAGCGCAGCGACCCCGCCCTGGGCACCTGGCTGCACGCCTTCATGCGCGGCTGCGGCAGCGTGCCGGTGCTGGTCAAGAAAGACAAGCCGGGCTTTCTGGCCAACCGCATGCAGCATGCGCTGTCGCGTGAGGCGTTTGCGCTGATCGACGAAGGCATTGCCTCGCCCGAGGACGTGGACGCTGCCGTGCGCTTTGGCTTTGGCTTCCGCTTTCTGGCGGCGGGGCCGGTGCTGCAGCGCGACCATGCAGGCATCGAGGTGCACACCGCCGCCGCGGCCACCATGTACCCAACCCTCTCCAACACCGACAGACCCGCCCAGGCCCTGCGCGACAAGGTGGCCCAGGGCCAGTTCGGCATGAAGACCGGCAAAGGCTTCTTTGACTGGCCGGAAGACCGCAAGCGGGCCGAGCGCGAGCGCTACGACACGCTACTGCGCCAAGGCCTGGCGCTGCTGGCGAGCGAGCTGCCCACCATCGAGCCCCCTGCCGACGCAGCCCCAAATACCGGAGATCGTTCATGACCGCATCGCCCACATCACCCACGACTCCCAGCCAGTGGGCAGACCCGCTGATCGTGACCGTGGCCCCCAACGGCGCGTACAAACAGCCCGCCGACCACCCCGCTGTGCCCATCACCCCCGCCACGCTGGCCACCACGGCCAAGGCCTGCCTGGATGCCGGTGCAGCCATGCTGCACATGCATATCCGCGATGCGCAGGGCCGCCATAGCCTCGATGTAGAGGGCTACCGCGAGGCGCAGCGCGTGGTGCGCCAGGCCGTGGGCGACGCCATGGTCATCCAGATCACCAGCGAAGCCGCAGGCGTGTACCAGGCCCCGGCGCAGATCGCCGTTGTGGAGGCTTTGCAACCCGAGGCCGTGTCCATCGGCCTGCGCGAGGTGGACAAGCCCGAGGTCGGCGAAGCCGGGCTGCAGCGCTTCTTCACCGGTCTGGCCCAGCGGCGCACCATGGTGCAGGTCATCCTGTACGACGTGGCCGACCTGCGGCGCTGGCAGGCATTGCGCGCCAGTGGCGTGGTGCCGGATGCACCGTGGTTCCTGCTGTTTGTGCTGGGCCGCTACAGCGCGGGCCAGACCTCCAGCCCGCGCGACCTGCTGCTGTTTCTGAACGCCCATGAGGGGAACGAGCCTTGGGCCGTGTGCGCCTTTGGGGCCGCAGAAAACGCCTGCGTGGCCGCTGCCGCGGTGTTTGGGGGCCATGCCCGCGTGGGGTTTGAAAACAACCTGCTGTGCAAGGACGGCAGCGTGGCCCCAGACAACGCCGCACTGGTGCGCCAGGCGGTAGAGGCCGCCTCCGCGTTGGGCCGCCCGCTGGCCACCGCCGCCGACATTCGTCACCGCTTTGGCGCGCCCTGAGAGCCCCCTTTCCCTTCCTCCATCGACATCAACCCGCAGCAGACGGGCTTCATCCATCCCCACAGGAGACAGACATGCACCGCCGCCCCATTTCTTCGTCCACACCCCGCACCACGCGCCGAGCCGTGTTACACGCAGCCTTGGGCATCCCCCTGGCCCTGGGCCTGGCGGGTCAGGCCGCCGCACAGACGGCCGCTACCGCGTTCCCCAGCAAGACCATCCGCTTTGTGGTGCCCTACCCTCCCGGCGGCCCCACCGACCTGATGGCCCGCATGCTGCAACCTGAGTTGCAAAGCCGCCTGGGCGTGCCCGTGGTGGTGGACAACAAAGGGGGCGCTGGTGGCAACACGGGCAGCGCCGAAGTCGCCAAGCAGGCACCTGCTGACGGCCACACGCTGCTGCTGGCGGCCAGTGGCCCGATGGCGGTGAACCCCTCGCTCTACGCGAGCATGCCGTTCAACCCGCTGACCGATCTGGCGCCAGTGATCCAGCTGTCGGCGTTTCCTCTGGTGCTGGAAGTGCACCCCTCGCTGGGCGTCAAGACCTTTGCCGAGTTCCTGGCCATGGCCAAGGCTGGCAAGCCGGTGCTGAGCTATGCGTCAGCAGGCAACGGCACGCCGCAACACCTGGCGGGCGAGCTGTTCAACACCATGACGGGTGTGAAGATGGGACACATCCCCTACCGGGGCGCAGGCCCTGCGCTCAATGACCTGATCGGCGGGCAGGTAAACGTGATGTTCGACATCGTCGGTAGTTCGCTGCCCCACATTCAGGCGGGCAAGCTGATCCCGCTGGCGGTCACGTCCAGCGAGCGCGCCAAGGTCCTGCCCAACGTGCCCACGATGGCCGAGGCCGGCATTGCGGGCTACCAGATCACGGGCTGGCACGGCATTGCCGTGCGCGCGGGCACCCCGCAGGCCACCATCGACAAGCTCAATACCACGGTCAACGCGATCTTCAAGGACCCGGCCTTCCGCACCAAATGGGAAGCCATCGGCACGCCGGTGGTGGCGGGCAACGCCGCCGACTTTGGCGCGCTGATCAAGGCCGATGCGCAGCGACTGGGCAAGCTGGTGCGCGATGCGGGCGTGACGGTGGATTGAGCCCCGCGCGGCGGGGACATTGACTCAGTAGCCGCGCCCCGGGTTTACCACTCCGGCCACGGCCTCGCCCCGTTCCAGCGCCGCCATCTTGCGCGCGATCTGGGCGATGCTTTCGTCACGCAACGTGCGCGCCGAGGTGTGCGGCGTGACGGTGATGCGGGGGTGCGTCCAGAACGGGTGACCCGCTGGCAGCGGCTCGGTGCGGAACACATCGAGCGTGGCGCCCGCCACCTGGCCGCTGTCGATGGCAGCCAGCAAATCCTCGTCCACCAGATGCGCTCCGCGCGCCACGTTGATGACGTAGGCGCCGGGCTGCAGCCGGGCCAGCGTGTCCTTGTTGATCACGTCGGAGGTGTCGGGCGTGAGGGGCAGCAGGTTGACTAGCACACGGCTCGCAGTCAGAAAATCGTGGAACTGGTCCGCCCCCGCAAACGCGCGCACCCCCTCGATGGCCTTGGGGCTGCGGCTCCAGCCGTTGATGGGAAAGTCAAACAACGCCAGCGCCTTGGCAACCCGCTCGCCCAGCACGCCCAGGCCCATCACGCCGATGGGGTAGTCGCTGCGCAGGCGCGGCTTGCGGTAGCCCCAGCGCCCGGCGGCCGTGTCGGCCTCGTAGCCGTCAAACTCGCGGAAGTGGCGGATGACCGCATGGCACACATATTCGGCCATCTGGACGGCCATGCCCGCATCGTCCAGCCGCACCACCAGGGCCTGGGGCGGCAGGCGCAGCTTGAGCAGGGCATCCACCCCCGCACCGATGTTGAACAGGGCCTTGAGCGCGGGCTGCTCGTCCATGAACTGCTGGGGCGGTGCCCAGACGACGGCATGGTCGGCCTGGGGAGCGCCGGGCTGCCACACAGAAATCTCAGCGCCGGGCAGCGCGGCGGAAAAGCCCTGGAGCCAGGGCTCGGGCTTGGCATCGGTACAGCAAAAGGTGATTTTCATGGGCCCCGAGCGTAGCCGCATTGCGCACCCCGCGCTGTCACACACGGGGTGCCCCGATGGGGCTTACGCCTTCTCAGCCACCACGAGCTTGAGCAGCTCTGCCCCTTCGGTCACCTGGTCGCCGGGGGCGTACAGCAGTTCCTGCACTACACCATCAGCGGGCGCTGCAATCGTGTGCTCCATCTTCATGGCTTCCATCACCGCCAGGGGCTGGCCCTTGGTCACGGCATCGCCCGCCTTCACGGCAAACGACACGACCTTGCCAGGCATGGGGGCCGTCAGGCGCCCGCCTTCGGCAGCCGCCTCGCCCGCGTGCGCCAGCAGGTCGATGGCGGTGATCTGGGTGGCGCCCAGCGGGGTGAAGACATGGTCCACCTCGCCCTGCGCATACACGGCGGCGCGCATGCGCTGGCCGGCAAACTGCAGCTCGATGCCGCCGGGAATGGCCGCAAACACCAGGGGCCCGGCCACGGCGGCATCGCCCTCGCCGACAGCGAGGTGCAGGCTACCGCCGCGTTCGTACGTCAGCCAGGCCTTGGCATGTGCACCACCAAAATCGAACTCGAACCGGCGCTGCACCACACCATGCGTGTGGAAGCCATCGCGGCGGCTGAACGGGTCGGCGGCTTCGCTGGCACGCTCTTGCAACAAGGTCTGGGCAATGGCGGCAGCCGCAGCCAGCGGCAGGCCCACCGGCTCCTGGTGGAACAGCACGGCCTGCTCGCGCGGGATCAGCGCGGTATCGAGCTTGGCCTGCGCGAATGCCGCCGTCTTCGCCACGCGGCGCAGGAACTGCACGTTGGTCGCCAGGCCCACGATGTGGGTTTGCGCCAGGGCTTCGTCCAGCCGCGCCAGCGCCTGCTCGCGCGTGTCGCCATGCACGATGAGCTTGGCCACCATGGAGTCATAAAACGGGCTGATCGCATCGCCCTGGCGCACGCCGGAATCCACGCGCACCGCGCCCCGTTCGAAGGTCACGCACTCGGGCAGCGCATACACGTTGAGCGCGCCGGTGGCGGGCAGGAAGTTGTTGTCGGGATTCTCGGCGCAGATGCGCGCCTCGATGGCGTGGCCGGTGATGCGCAGGTCTTCCTGCTTCAGCGGCAGCGGTTCGCCCGACGCCACGCGCAGCTGCCACTCCACCAGGTCCAGGCCGGTGATGGCTTCTGTCACGGGGTGCTCCACCTGCAGGCGGGTGTTCATCTCCATGAAGTAGAACTTCATCTGCTCCGGCGCGTCATAGCCGCCGGGCTGTTCGACGATGAACTCCACCGTGCCCGCGCCCACGTAGTTCACGGCGCGTGCGGCAGCTATGGCGGCCTCGCCCATGCGGGCGCGCAGCTCGGGTGTCATGCCGGGGGCAGGGGCTTCTTCCAGCACCTTCTGGTGGCGGCGCTGCACCGAGCAGTCGCGCTCGAACAGGTACACGCAGTTGCCGTGTGTGTCGCCAAACACCTGGATCTCGATGTGGCGGGGGCGCTGCACGTATTTCTCCACCAGCACTGCATCGTCGCCAAAGCTGTTGATGGCCTCGCGCTTGCACGATTCGAGCGCCGCCGCAAAGTCCTCGGCCTTGTCCACCGCGCGCATGCCCTTGCCGCCGCCACCCGCGCTGGCCTTGATGAGCACAGGGTAGCCAATGCGGTCGGCCTCGCGTTGCAACATGGCAGGGTCTTGGTCCGCACCGTGGTAGCCCGGCACCAAGGGCACCTGTGCCTGCTCCATCAGCCGCTTGGACTCGGCCTTGAGCCCCATGGCATTGATGGCGCTGGCGGGGGGGCCAATGAAGACCAGGCCCGCATCGGCACAGGCCTTGGCGAAGTCTTCGTTCTCGCTCAGAAAGCCGTAGCCAGGGTGAATGGCCTGCGCCCCCGTGGCCTTGGCCGCTTCGATGATGCGCTCCCAGCGCAGGTAGCTGTCCTTGGGCGCGCTGCCGCCAATGTGCACCGCCTCGTCGCATACGGCCACGTGTTTGGCGTTGGCATCGGCGTCGGAATACACAGCGACGGTCTTCACACCAAGACGACGCGCAGTGGCCGCCACCCGGCAAGCGATCTCTCCGCGATTGGCAATCAGAATTTTTTTGAACATTTAGGCCACCTTGGCAGAACCAGAAAAGAAAGAAGACAAGCGCCGCACCACGGCGCGCAGAAACTTGAACAACACCACCAGCAACAGCACCGACACGACCACCATCACCACCAGCGCCACACCAAACGCCACCGGGTACTGCGTGGCCAGCCACACCACAGCCACCACCAGGCCGTCTTCAAAGAACGACAGGCCCCAGTTGGAAAACGGCTCGGGCGAGGTGTTCACCGCTGCACGCGTGGTCATCTTGGTCGCCAACGCCGTGGCCGAGAGCGATCCGCCCAAAAGCCCCGCCAGCACGGCCAGTGCGGCGTTGTCGGCGCCGAACACACCAAAGGCCAGGGCCGCACCCGCGGGCACGCGGATGAAGGCGTGCATGGCATCCCAGGCGCTGTCCACCCAGGGCACCTTGTCGGCAAAAAACTCCACCATCAGCAGCACGCCGCTCACCATCAGCACCAGCGGGTTCTGCAGCACGGCCAAGCCGGGGGGCAATGGCACCCAGCCCAGCACACCCATCATTCCCACCAGAAACACGACGGCATACAAGCGAAAGCCGCTGGCCCAGCCCAGTGCGGCGGCCAAAGCCAGCAGGCTGGGCATGTCGAGCTGCGCCGTGGCTGTGGCTGCCGCGTCGCCCACAGCGCGCGCAGTGCCGCCATCCACATGCAGCCCCAGCGTGTGGAACCACTGCACGATGTTGAACCAGAGGGTGTCCATGTCAGTCCTCCGCCGCGTTCGGCCTTGCCCCCGAGGTGCGAGCCCGCCACGACTCCATGCCAGGGATGCCGAGCAAGGGCCGCCCCGCAGCGAGGGCATCGTCCCCCTCCCGCGAAGCGAGAGAGGGGGAAGGCGCGCAGCGACTCAGGGGGTGTTTCATATCAACCAGTTGGGCTTGCGCTTGTTCAGGAACGACTGCACGCCCTCCTTGCCTTCTTCGCTGGCGCGGATGTCGGCGATGCCCTGCACGGTGGCGGCAATCAGTCCGGCGTTGATCTCGCGCTCGGCCACATCCATCACCAGCTTCTTGCACACGCGCACGGCGTTGGGGCTGGCGGTGGTCAGGGCCTTGAGCAGTTCGTCCACCTTGGCATCGAGCTGGTCAGCCGCTACCACCTCGTGCACAAACCCAATGCGCAAGGCTTCGTCCGCGCCAAAACGCTCGGCCGTGAGGAAGTAGCGGTGCGCAGCGCGTGCCCCCATGGCACGGATCACATAGGGACTGATGGTGGCGGGGATGAGCCCCAGCTTCACCTCGCTGAGGCAAAAGCCCGCTGTGTCCACCGCCACGGCCATGTCGCACGCGGCCACCAGGCCCATGCCGCCGGCGTACACATCGCCCTGCACGCGGGTTATTGTTGGCTTGGGGCATTCGTAAATCACGCGCAGCATCTCGGCCAGCTTGCCAGCGTCGGCGATGTTTTCATCGCGCGTGTAGTCGGCCATGCGGCGCATCCAGTTCAGGTTGGCACCGGCACAGAATGCGGGGCCTTCGGCCGCCAGCACCACCGCGCGCACATCGGCGCGGCTGCCCACGTCCACAAAGGCGGCCGTTATCTCGGCAATCACTTCGTCGCTGAAGGCGTTGCGAATCTCCGGCTGCGTGAGCGTGATGCGCGCCACTGCGCCGGCCTGGGTGATGGAAAGGTTCTGACTGCTCATGGCTTGGTCGGGTTTTGAAGGAAGTAGACGAAGTCCAGCTCTGGGCAAGGCTGGCCCAGCGCGGTCAATGCGGCAGTGATCTGACCCCGGTGGTGTGTGCCGTGGTTGAACACATGCGCCAGCGTGGCGGCAAACGGCAGCGATGCCGCCGTGCCGCGCATGGTGGTGTAGTCGAGCGTGCCGGTCCAGCGCTCGGGCGAGAACGACGCAATCAGCGGCGCCCAGCGGGCCGCACCTTCGCGCAGCCGGGCATCGAGCTGCGCGCGGTCACTCTCCAGCTCGGCGTCCAGGGCCACCTTGGGCGAGATGCCTTCGGCAAAGCGCACAAACCACAGATGGTGCTCACCCACCAGCAGGTGGTTGAGCGTGCCGTGAATGCTTTTGAAGAACAGGCCCACATCGCGCCGGTAGTCACCGTCCGGCAGCGCCCGCACGGCATCGAGCACGCGCGCCGTGGCCCACACGTTGTAGCGCGCGAGCTGGGTGAAGTGGGCAACAGCGTCCATGACAGCTCCAGGTTCTGGCTCTGGCGGGGTTACATCCGGAACAGGCCGAACTTGGTGTCTTCAATCGGCGCATTGCGCGTGGCCGCCAGGCCCAGCGCCAGCACGCGGCGGGTGTCGGCGGGGTCGATCACGCCGTCGTCCCACAGGCGCGCGGTGGCGTAGTAGGGGTGGCCCTGGTCTTCGTACTGGCGGCGGATGGGGGCTTTGAAGGCTTCTTCTTCCTCCATGCTCCACTGCCCGCCTTTGGCCTCGATGCCGTCGCGCTTCACCGTGGCCAGCACGCCTGCTGCCTGCTCACCGCCCATCACGCTGATACGCGCGTTGGGCCACATCCACAAGAAGCGGGGGCTGTACGCGCGGCCGCACATGCCGTAGTTGCCCGCGCCAAAGCTGCCGCCAATGATGATGGTGAACTTGGGCACGCTCGCCGTGGCCACGGCCGTGACCATCTTCGCGCCGTTGCGGGCGATGCCTTCGTTCTCGTACTTGCGGCCCACCATGAAGCCGGTGATGTTCTGCAGGAACACCAGCGGGATCTTGCGCTGGCAGCACAGCTCGATAAAGTGCGCGCCTTTCAGAGCCGACTCGCTGAACAGGATGCCGTTGTTGGCGATGATGCCCACAGCCATCCCTTCAATGCGCGCAAAGCCGCAGACCAGCGTGGTGCCGTAGCGTGCCTTGAACTCGTCGAACTCGCTGCCGTCCACGATGCGCGCAATGATCTCGCGCACATCGAAGGGCTTGCGCGTGTCCACCGGGATCACACCATACAGCTCTTCTGCTGCAAATTTAGGAGCTGTTGGCACATGATCTGCGGGCGCCTGCGGCTTGTTTTTATTCAAATTGCGCACCGCATTGCGTGCCAGCTGCAGCGCGTGCAGGTCGTTCTGCGCCAGGTGGTCTGCCACGCCCGACAGGCGGGTGTGGACATCGCCGCCGCCCAGGTCTTCGGCGCTCACCACCTCGCCCGTGGCGGCTTTGACCAGCGGCGGACCGCCCAAAAAGATGGTGCCCTGGTTCTTGACGATGATGGATTCATCGCTCATCGCGGGCACATACGCGCCGCCTGCCGTGCACGAGCCCATGACCACGGCGATCTGGCTGATGCCCATGGCACTCATGTTGGCCTGGTTGAAGAAGATGCGGCCGAAATGGTCGCGGTCGGGGAAGACCTCGTCCTGATTCGGCAGGTTAGCGCCGCCCGAGTCCACCAGGTAGATGCAGGGCAGGTGGTTCTGCTGCGCCACTTCTTGCGCACGCAGGTGCTTCTTCACGGTGAGCGGGTAGTAGGTGCCGCCCTTCACTGTGGCGTCGTTGCACACGATCATGCAGTCCACGCCGCTCACGCGGCCAATGCCCGCGATAAGGCCCGCGCAGGGCGCGTCGTTGTTGTACATGTTCAGCGCGGCCAGCGGGGCGAGTTCGAGGAACGGCGTGCCGGGGTCCAGCAACATCTGCACGCGCTCGCGCGGCAGCAGCTTGCCGCGTGCCGTGTGCTTGGCTCGGGCCGCTTCGCCGCCGCCCTGGGCTACTTTGTCGAGCTGGGCGCGCAGGTCATCCACCAGCGTACGCATGGCGGCGGCATTGGCCAGAAAGTCCGCCGAGCGGGCGTTGAGTTGGGTGTCGAGAATGGTCATGCTGTGGTGCTCTTCAAGCGGTCTTTTGTTCTTGCAGGTTCAGTAGATCCTTCATCTCGTCGCGGATCTTGAACTTCTGGATCTTGCCCGTCACCGTCATC
The DNA here is from genome assembly GCF_056314325.1 of Acidovorax sp. DMC1. Lineage (NCBI taxonomy): Bacteria > Pseudomonadati > Pseudomonadota > Betaproteobacteria > Burkholderiales > Comamonadaceae > Acidovorax > Acidovorax sp. DMC1. The sequence goes on from NZ_JBQUYO010000004.1 coordinate 396,078, forward strand.
GGAAAACTGGTGACAAAGCGGATGTAGCGGGGCACCTTGTAGTGCGCGATCTGGCCCTTGCAGAAGGCGCGGATGTCGTCTTCGGTCGGCTTCGTTCCGGGCTTGGCGATGATCCAGGCGCAGAGTTCTTCACCGTACTTCTGGTCGGGCACGCCCACCACCTGCACGTCCTGCACCTGGGGGTGGCGGTACAAAAATTCTTCGATCTCGCGCGGGTAGATGTTCTCGCCGCCACGGATCACCATGTCCTTGATGCGGCCCACGATGTTCACATAGCCCTCGGCGTCCATGGTGGCCAGGTCGCCGGTGTGCATCCAGCCACCTTCGTCAATCGCCTCGCGGGTCTTGGCTTCGTCGCCCCAGTAGCCGTGCATCACCGAATAGCCCTTGGTGCAGAACTCGCCGCGCTGGCCGACGGGCACCACGGCACCAGTGTCCGGGTCCACGATCTTCACCTCCAGGTGCGGCTGCACCTGGCCCACGGTCGATACGCGCTTGTCCAGCGGCGTGTCGGTGCTGCTCTGGCAGCTCACGGGGCTGGTCTCGGTCATGCCGTAGGCGATGGTAATTTCGCGCAAGTTCATCTGCTCCACCACGCGCTTCATCACCTCGGTGGGGCACGGCGATCCCGCCATGATGCCGGTGCGCAGGGTGCTGAGGTTGAACTCGGCAAAACGCGGGTGGTCCAGCTCGGCGATGAACATGGTGGGCACGCCATGCAGGCCGGTGCAGCGCTCGTCCTGCACCGTCTGCAGCACGGTGAGCGGGTCAAACCCGTCGTTGGGGTACACGATGGTGGCGCCGTGGGTAAAGCACGCCAGGTTGCCCAGCACCATGCCAAAGCAGTGGTACAGCGGCACGGGGATGCACAGGCGGTCTTCGGGCGCGAGCTTCATGCACTCGCCAATGAAGAAGCCGTTGTTCAGGATGTTGCGGTGCGTTAGCGTGGCGCCCTTGGGAAAGCCGGTGGTGCCACTGGTGAACTGGATGTTGATGGGGTCGGTGGCCTGGAGGCCCGCCGCGACCTGCGCCAGGCGCGGGTCGGCCGCGTTGCCGCGTGCCAGCAGGTCGGTAAAGCGCATCAGGCCCGGCTCGTCGGCGCTCTGCCCCGCCTCATCGATCCACACCACCGTGTTCAGGTGGGGCAGCTTCACGGAGCCCAGCTGGCCCGGCTGCTGGTGGTGCCATTCGGGCGCCAGCTCGCGCAGCATGCCCAGGTAGTCGCTGGTCTTGAAGCGGGCCATGGTCACCAGCAGCTTGCAGCCCACCTTGTTCAGCGCGTATTCCACCTCAGACGTGCGGTAGGCCGGGTTGATGTTGACCAGCACCAGGCCCACCTGCGCGGTGGCCAGCTGCATCAGCACCCATTCGGCGTTGTTGTGCGACCAGATGCCCACGCGGTCGCCGGGGGTGAGCCCCAGGCCCAGCAGCGCGCTGGCCAGGCGGTGGGCTTCGGTCTGCAACTGGGCGTAAGTGTAGCGGCGGCCCTGGTGCACGCTGACCAGCGCCTCGCGCTCGGGCTGGCGGGCCACCATGTCGGCAAAGAAGGCGCCGATGGTCTGCTCGATCAGGGGAACATCGGTAGCGCCACGAGCGTAGCTGTCTACCAGCGGTGCGGATTGTTTTGCGGCTGCAGTCGTCACGGGTTTGTCTCCTCGGTCATCCGGCCAGCGCGGGCAGAGCGCGCAGGGCGAGCCATTCGAAAGCATAGGCAAGCATAGAAGCCCACGGCCCGGCCGGGTTGCCACAATGGTTGCAAATCGTGCCACGGCTGGCACACTCTGTAACGTGAAACCACCTGCCCCACCCGCCCACCGCCTGCCTGCTTCCGCCACAGCCCCCGCCGCTACGCCCATCGCACCGGCGGCCACGCCCATCGCCTTCGTGCGCGCCATTGTTCTGGCCTACGAACGGCGCGGCATGAGCCCCGAACGCGCCCTGGCCCAGGCACAGATTGCGCCGCAGCTGCTGCAGGACGACAGCGCGCGCATCACCGCCTGGCAGATGGAACAGATCTCCGACGCCGCCATGCAGGAGCTGGACGACGAGGCCCTGGGCTGGTTCAGCCGCCGCCTGCCCTGGGGCAGCTACGGCATGCTGGCGCGAGCATCCATCAGCTCACCCACGCTGCAGGTGGCCCTGGCCCGCTGGTGCCGCCACCACGGCCTGCTGACGGACGACATTGCGCTGCACCTCACCACCACCGGCGACACTGCCACCCTGGCCATCACCGAGGCGCGCGACCTGGGCGCGCTGCGCGAGTTCTGCCTGGTGTCGGTGCTGCGCAATGCCCACGGCCTGGCCTGCTGGATGGTGGACTCGCGCATCCCCCTCATCGCTGCCGAATTTGCGTTTGATGCCCCGCCGCACGCCGATGCGTATGCCGTGCTGTTCCGGGGCCCCGTCACCTTCCACGCGCCGAGCACGGCCATCCACTTCGACGCCCGCTACCTGCACCTGCCCCTGCGCCGCGACGAGCAGGCCCTGCGCCAGATGCTGCAGCACGCCCTGCCCCTGACCGTGCTGCACTACCGCCGCGACCGCCTGCTGGTGCAACGCGTGCGCCAACTGCTGGCCGCCCCCCTGCCGGGCCAGCCCGCCCACGCCCTGCCCCAGCACAGCGCCGAATCCCTGGCCGCGCTGCTGCACGTATCGCCGCGCACGCTGCACCGGCAGTTGAAGGAAGAAGATGCCACGCTTCAGGGCCTGAAAGACGAGGTGCGCCGCACCCGCGCGGTGGAGCTGCTGCACCGCACGCAGCGGCCCATCAAGCAGGTGGCGGAGGCGGCAGGGTTTGAGAACGAGAAGAGTTTTATCCGGGCGTTTCGCGGGTGGACCGGGCAGTCGCCCGCCGAATTTCGCCGCCAGACACACACGGCATGATTTGCACCCAACGTGACAGGTGGCGTCACGCCACGGCATTGCAGCCTCACTACACTGGCCCTTGACTTCGACCTGCTTGCCATGCTCCACCTCCACCACTGCGTCAGCGCCCGCTCCTTCCGCCCCCTGTGGATGCTCGAAGAGCTGCAACTGCCCTACCAGCTCCACATGCTGCCCTTCCCGCCACGCGCCAAGGCGCGGTGGTTTCTGGACGAGAACCCGCTGGGCACGGTGCCGCTGCTGGTGCAGGGCGCCGCACCGAACGAGGTGCGCATGACCGAATCGGCGGCGATGTGCCAGTACCTCGCTGCCACGCACCCCGACGCGGGGCTGGATGTGGCGCACACACACCCGGCGTATGGCGCGTACCTGAACTGGCTGCACATGAGCGATGCCACGCTGACCTTTCCGCAGACGCTGGTGCTGCGCTATGGGGGGTTTGAACCGGCAGAGCGCAAGCAACCGCAGGTGGTGGAGGACTACAGCCGCTGGTTTCTGGCACGGCTGCGCGCCGTGGAGACCGCGCTGACCCACGGCGCCAGCGACTACCTGTGTGCAGGCCGCTTCACGGCGGCGGATGTGGCGGTGGGTTATGCGCTGCTGCTGGCGCAGCACCTGGGGCTGAGTGCGCAATTTGGCCCGGCCACGCAGGCCTACTGGCAGCGGCTGCAGCAACGGCCGGGTTACCAGCGGGCGATGGTGGCACAGGTGCGTGCCGCTGAAGAGCAAGGTGTGCCCACCACGCCCGCACCCGATACGCAGCCCTGAGAACCTGTTCAAAGTCTTTTTGCGATCTCGCGGGGGCCCGCAAGTCGGGCCGACGGTCAGCAGCCCAGCAGCTCTGGCAACTCCGCCATGCTGCGAAACACGTGCTGCGCGCCCGCAGCCCGCAGCGCGGCACCGTCGTCCAGCGGGGCGTAGGCAAACACGGTGGCCCCGGCCGCCACGCCAGCGGTCACCCCTGTCACCGTGTCCTCGACCACCGCGCAGCGCGTGGGCACGGCCTGCAGCGCTGCGGCGGCGGCCAGGTACACGTCGGGTGCGGGCTTGGTGGCGGGCATCTCGTGGCCACTGAAAATGCGGCCCGCAAAGTACGGCGCCAGGCCCACCTTGGCCAGCTGCATCTCGACCTTGAAGCGGTCGGCCCCCGAGGCACAGGCAATGCGCCCGTCGTGGTGGGCGTGCACGCGCTCGACAGTGCCGTGGATGTGCTCGATGGCGGTGAGCTGCGCCTCCAGTGCGGCGTTGCGGCGTGCGTAGAAGGCCGACATCCATTCGTCGGTCAGCGGGCTGCCGGTGTGGTGCTCAATGCGCGCCGCCTCGCTGCGCACCATCTTGCCGATGAAGAGGCGCATGCACTCTTCGGGCGTCAGCACCCACCCGGCCTCGGCCAGCATGTCGCGCAGCACGCCATTGGTGATGGGCTCGCTGTCTACCAGCACACCGTCGCAGTCAAACAGGATTGCTTCAAATTTCATAGCTATCAAGGCACGTTGTACTAGCGCCTGGGGTGGTTTTGGCTTGAACTTCAGCCATGCAGGTCTCCATCGACATAAAACCAGCGCCCGCCCTCGCGCACAAAACGGCTGATCTCGTGCAGGCGCACGGCGCGCCCGGCGACACGGTAGCGGGCCACAAACTCGACCACGGCGTGGTCGGCATCGGTGGTGGCGTATCGGCGCACGTCCAGCCCGAGCCATTTGGCGCCCGCATCAAAGTCGAGCGTGGCCGGGCGGGTGCTGGCGTGCCAGGTGGCCTGCAGGTAGTCGGCCCGCTCACACACAAAGGCGATGTAGCGCGACCGCATGAGGCTTTCGGCATCGGGAGCAGCCATGGCCTCCAACCCGGGGGCGGCCAGGTAGCGGCCGCAACAGCTGGCGAAGGGCAAGGGGGTCGCACCTTTGCCCTTGTTGCCACCCGGGCCCGCGGGCGCCAGGCGGCCGCAAGGGCAGGGGTCGTTAGGCTGCGGCAAAGACATCGTGACGCCCCTCAGCGCAAGGCACCAAACACTTTGCGGGCGATGGCGCTGCCGGCGGCGGCCGGGTCCTGGCGGATCTTGCGCTCTTCTTCGCCGATCATGAGGTACAGGCCGTCCAGCGTCTTGCCGGTGACGTACTGCGCCAGGTTGGCGTCTTCGGCCTTCAGCAGGCCAAAACTCGCGGCCTTGCCGGCGAAGGCGTTGTACTTCTGCGTGAGGCCGACCTTCTCGGTGGCCTGGTTCACCACGGGCAGAAAACGCTGGCCCAGTGGTGTACGCGTCTTCTCGGCAAAGAAGGCGGTCACCGAGTTGTCACCCCCGGCGAGGATGTTCTTGGCGTCGGTCACCGTCATGTTCTGCACCGCGCCCACCAGCAGGTCCTTGCCCATGGGCACGGCCGCTTCGGCGGCGCGGTTGATGGACACCACCAGCTCATCAATGCGCTTGCCCTGGCCCAGGGACTTCATGACCTTGGCGGCGTCGTCCAGGTAGCCCGGCAGGCCGATACGCACCTTGGGGTTGCACAGAAAACCGTCATTGCGGCCCAGCAGCGACACCGCCGCCTGCGCGCCCTGGGTCAGCGCAGCCTTGAGCCCGCTGGCGGCATCGGCATTGGTCAGATTGCCCAGCGACAGGGCCCAGGCCTGTTGCGCGGTGGCGCACAGCAGAGCCCCGGCGAGGCTGGCCTGGGTGAATTGGCGGCGTTGCATGGATCGGTTCTTTCAGAAGGAGCGCGGGCGGCTCCCGATGGGAAGCCAGGGGAGCGCGCAGAGACGGTGAGTGCGGGATTTTCGCTCACCGCATCGAAGGGGCGCGGCAGGCCGTAGACTGCCAGCACCCAAGCATCCAACAAGGAACCTTGCAATGTGGGAAATGAGCGTGCCGTGGTGGGAATTTGTCGTGCGCGGCGTGGTGGTGTATCTGTTCTTGCTGGTGTTCATGCGCCTGTCGGGCAAGCGGCAGACCGGCCAGTACGAGCCGTTTGACCTGATCCTGCTGCTGATCCTGTCGAACGCGGTGCAAAACTCGATGAACGCGGGCGACAACTCGCTGGTGGGTGGGCTCATCTCCGCCAGCACGCTGATGCTGTGCCACGTGGCCCTGGCCCGGCTGGCGTTTCACTTTCCGCGCATCGGGCGCTGGGTGGACGGCCAGGCGCAGGTGCTGATCGACAAAGGCCAGTTGAACCAGTCCCTGATGCGCAAGGAGCTGCTGACCCGCGACGACGTGGAGGCCGCGCTGCGTGCTGGCGGCTGCCTGCACGCGCACGAGGTAGAGCGTGCGACCATCGAGACCAACGGCCAGATCACCGTGGTGCTGCGCCGCCGTGGCGATGAGAGCTGACCCGTCGCGCCCAGCATCTGCTACCGCCCCAACCACACCATCCGATATGACTGCACTGAATGTACTGGGCACCATGCTGATGCCCTGCTCCTACGACCCGCTGACTGGCTTTTACCGTGACGGCTGCTGCAACACCGACGAGCACGACCACGGCACCCACGTGATCTGCGCACGCATGACGCAGGCGTTTCTGGACTTCTCGCTGTCGCGGGGCAACGACCTCATCACCCCCCGCCCCGAGTACCGGTTTGCAGGCCTCAAGCCCAACAACCGCTGGTGCCTGTGCGCCCTGCGCTGGAAGGAGGCCTACGAGGCTGGTGTGGCACCGCCGGTGATCCTGGAGTGCACCCATGCGCGTGCCCTGGAGTTCGTGACGCTGGCGCAGTTGCAGAGCGCGGCGCTGTCCAGCCGCTGACCCAGCAGCCACGGGCCGCAGCGCAACCCGGGCCGGGTGTGACGCTGCTGCCACCCTACTTCTGTCGGGTTGCCGGTGGCTGGCCGCACGGCGAAAGATCAGGACTTTGTGTTCCTCCCTTTCGCTGCACATGCGGCCACATCCGTCACCATGACCACCACCCTTTCTGCCCCGCTGCGGCGCGCGCGTGCCGCTGCCAACCTGTCCCGTTCCTCCACCCCGCTGCGCCTGTGCGCGGTCAGCGCAGCCGTGGCCGCTGCTGCCCTGCTGAGCGGCTGCGAAACCACCAACATGCGCATGGGCAGCGCCGATGCCAAGACCGTGGCCACCGGCAGCGCTGCGGGCGGTGCCTCCACCGGTGCCAGCGACTCGCTCGAGCGCTGCGAAAGCCCGCTGGGCACCGTCTCGCTGATCGAAAACCAGCAGGCCGGCTGGTACACCATCCTGCGCGACCAGTACCGCCTGCCGCCCACGGCCAACCTGCTGCGCCTGCTGGTGCAGCAGTCCAACTGCTTTGTGGTGGTGGAGCGCGGCGCGGCCGGCATGAACGCGATGACGCGCGAGCGCGCGCTGATGCAGTCGGGCGAAATGCGGCAGGGCAGCCAGTTTGGCCAGGGCCAGATGGTGGCCTCGGACTATGGCCTGTCCCCCGAAATCGTATTCCAGAACAACAACGCGGGTGGTGCCTCCGCATCGCTGGGCGGCCTGGTCGGCGGCCGCGCAGGCGGCTTGCTGGCAGCCATTGGCGGCAGCATGAACACCAAGGAGGCCAGCGCGCTGCTCACGCTCATCGACAACCGCTCGGGCGTGCAGGTGGCGGCCTCGGAAGGCAGCGCCGCCAAGACCGACTTTGGCGCCATGGGGCAGCTGCTGGGCGGCTCGGGCGGCGCGCGCATGGGCGGCTACTCCAACACGGCCGAAGGCAAGGTGATTGCGGCCGCCTTCATGGATGCTTTCAACCAGATGGTGCAGTCGCTGCGCAACTACCGCGCCCAGACGGTGAAAGGCCAGGGCCTGGGTGGCGGCGGGCGGCTGAGTGTGGACGGCGCCGCACCGCCCTCGCAGACATCGGCCGCACGTGCTGCCGCGCAAAGCAATGGAGCCACCGCCGGGCTTTCGCTGCGCGACGCGCAGGCTCGCCTGAATGAGCTGGGCTACAACGCGGGCACGCCCGATGGCGCCATGGGCGGCAAGACCGCATCTGCACTGCGCGCGTTCCAGAAAGACCGGGGCATCGCGCAGTCGGGCAGACTGGACGCGGCCACGATGGTGGAGCTGTCAAAGTAACCGTTCGGTTCAGTATTGAAAAAGGCCGCCATGGCAATCCATGGCGGCCTCTCGTTTCCACACACGGCGGAGACATCGAACGCGATGGGCGATAGGGCAGCCCCCTTGCCAGGAAGCGCCCAAGCACCCTCAGTTCTGCGTGTAGCAGGCCTTGTTGGCAATGATGAGGTCTGCGTAAGCCTCTGCACTGGCTGCCGTGGGAAACACCGTGGGGGTACTGTCACCGAAAACGCACAGATAGGCACCCTTGCGAGTCCACACAGAGCGCGACGTGATGCCCGACGGCGTCACCCAGGTGCTCCAGAAAGCTGTGGCGCTTGCCGTGCTTCCGCTGCGGTCGAAGTTGAACACGCCCAGATCGGTGAGCGGCCCCGCTATCGTGCCCTGGCCCGAGCAGTCGGCCGTCGCGTAGGTCATGACGCCCTGTGCGGCCGTTGCCCGGGTATCGCTTTGTCGGGCAATGCGCCAAAGCACGCGCCCCCACACACCAGGCCGCACCACGGAACACTGGCCCTGCTTCCAGTCGCCCTCCGGCAGCCCCTGCGCAGCGGTCGCGCAGCTCACGTCCACCGTACTCACGTTGGCCGATCCCACCGTGCCCGTACCGTTGCGCACCGTGCAGCTCTGGCCCGAAGGCTGCGTGCGCACCGTGATGGCGTAGGCCGTGCCCCCCGCCAGCGCCGTGCCGAAGGTGAAGCCGCCGTTGCTGGCAACCGACAGGTCGTCGCGCCCGTTGTTCTGCAGCACCACGGTGCCGCCCGCCAGGCCGCTGACCGAGCCGCCCACGGTATAGGTGGCCGCCGCCAGGTTCTCGCAGCGCACCTGCACGATGCTCACATTGGCGGTGGCCGTGCCAGTGCCTTCCGTCACGGTGCAGCGCTGACCGCTGGGCTGGGTCTTGACGGTGACGGCATAGGCAATGCCGTTATCCAGGCGCGTGGCGAACACGAAGTTGCCATTGGCGTTCACCGTCAGGTCGTCCTTGCCGGCGTTCTGCAACGTCACTGTCTTGCCAGCGCCCAGACCACTGACCGCGCCACCGATGCTGAATGCACCAGCGCTGGGCGGCGACGTGCCGTTGTTGTCATCACCTCCGCCGCAGCCTGCCAGCAAGGCGGCAGCCAGGCCCAGGGGGGCCCAGCGGAAGATAGGTCGTGCGGGGTGCCAGGTGCGCCCGGCACCCGTTGCGCTGGCTTGTCGTGTCATGAACAGAAACCTCGTGATGGTGAGTGGAGCGCGGATTCTGTGCAGCACCCCCTCCCATGCGAAACCCTACGCTGGTAGGGTTTGCGCGCCGTCCATCCTGCTGAACACTTGGCAGAATTTGCCCGCAGGCATACCTTTCGGTATTGGCTGCCCGCCGGGCTGCCTCCCTCCCCCCCGCATGTCCCCTCCCTCTCCTTACGCGCTCATCCTCGACGACCATCCGCTGGTGGCACACGGCATGGCCGAATTCCTGCGTGCCCGCATGCCGCAGATGGACGTGGTGGTGGCCTCCGGCGCGGACGACCTGCTTCGCTGGGTGGGCACGCGGGGCACACCGGCCATCGTGCTGGTTGATTTCTGGCTGGCCGAGGGCTCGGCGCTGGGCCTGATCGCGCAGGTGCGCGCGCACTGCCCTGGCACCCCCATTGCAGTGATCAGCGGCGACGATGACCCTGCGGTGATGGCGCAGGCCCGGCAGGCGGGCGCCCAGGGCTTCATCCACAAGCAGGCCGCACCCGACACCTTTGGCCTGGCGGTGGAAGCCTTGCTGGGCGGCCTGGTGTGGTTTGAGCCCGGCCAGATCGGCAGCCAGCCGCCGCGCAGCCGCGACCTGCCGGTGACACCGGCAGAGCTGGGCCTGTCTGCACGCCAGGGACAGATCCTTGCGCTGGTGCTGCAAGGCCTGCCCAACAAGCGCATTGCGTCCCAGCTCGACATTGCAGAGAGCACCGTGAAGGAGCACGTGACGGGCATCCTGGAGCGGCTGCGCGTGCGCACACGGGTGGAGGCCATCACCCTGCTGCGTGGGCGGCGGCTGGAGCTGTCCTGATGCGCCTTTTGCGGCCCTGGGTGCTGGCCGCTGCGCTGGGCCTGCTCGGAACGCTGTCCGCAGGCGCGCAGACACCGTCCCAGGACCTGGCCGAGCTGGACCGCCTGCAGACCCTGTCGCAGCGCAACAGCGCCGAGACCGTGCAGGCCCTGCAGGCGGCAGCCCCGCGCTTTACCCGCGCGGCGCATGCCGATACCCGGCGCACCTACTTTGCCGCGCTGGCAGACGCCGCCTTCGAGACCGGGCAGGCCCCTGTGGTGACGGAGGCCATCGCGCAACTGAAGGCGCTGGCGTCCACGTCGAACGACATGTCCTCGCAGGTGCTGGCCGCCGCCTTTGAGGCCCGGCAACTGGCCGTGGCGGGCAAGACACGTGCAGGGCTGGAGGCGCTGGCGCAAGTCGCGGCCGGGGCCGAGACCGTAGGCGACCCCTGGGTGCGCTGGCTGTACCACCTGACACTGGGCGCGCTGCACAGCGGCAACGGGCAGTTTGAAGAGGCACTGGCCCAGCTGCTGCGCAGCCTGGAGCTGTCGCGCACGCTGCCTCGCCAGGCGGCCACGGCAGAGCTGCGGTCGCGCACGCATCTGGAGCTGCTGCATTTCGACATGAAGAACCCGGAACGGGCGCTGCAAACCATCCGCGAGGCGCTGCCCCTGGCCGAGAAGCTGGATGCACGGCAAGCACTGGGCTGGCTGCACCTGCACCGGGGTAATGTCGAAAACGTGCAGGGCGACCTCGACACGGCCATAGCGGCATACCGCCAAGCGCTGCAGATTGCGCGCGCGGGAGGGCTGGCCGGGCTCCAGGCCACGGCGCTGAACAACCTGGGCGACGTCCTGCTGCAGCGCAAGGCGTATGCGCAGGCGGAGCCTGTGATGCGCGAGGCGCTGGCCGCCTACCGCGACGCACACGAATTGAATGGTGCCGCACTGGCGCAGGCCAACCTGGGCTTTGCGCTCATGGGGCAGGGCCGCATTGCGGCCGGTGTACACGAGGTGGAGGCGGGCATCCGGTTTGTGCACGAAGCGGGCTCCCTGCCCATGGAAGAACAGCTGCTGGGCGAGCTGTCGCGCATGTATGAACAAGCGGGCCTGTACCGTGAAGCCATGGCCACCACCCGCAAGCAGCAGGCGCTGGCCAAGGAGCTGTTCCATACCGAGCGCGACCAGGCGGTGGCGACCTTGCAGGAGCGCTTTGACAGCTCTGAGCGCCAGCGCCAGATCGATCAGCTGGCGCAGGCCAACCGGGTGCAGGATGCCGAGCTGCGCGTGCGCCGCATGCAGCAGATAGGACTGGCGGCGGCGGTGGCCCTGGCACTGCTCGCCGCGGGCGCCAGCTTCTGGCTGTACCGGCGCACGCGCACGGCCAACGAGGCCCTGGCCGCAGCACGGCGCCAGGCAGAAAGCGCCCTGACTGAGAAAAACATGTTCCTCGCCACCGCCAGCCATGACCTGCGCCAGCCCGTGCACGCCATGTCCCTCATGGTGGAGGCGATCAGCCTGCGCAATACCGACCCGGTCCTGCGTCCGCTGGTGGCCGATCTGCGCGCCAGCATGCAGGCCATGAGCCAGCTGTTCAATGCGCTGCTGGACCTGTCGCGCCTGGAGTCGGGGCAGCCACTGGGCCACAAAACCGCCGTGGACCTCGGCGCGCTGCTGGCAGATGTGGTGCGGCTGTTCCGCGAGCAGGCCAGCCTGGGCGGCCTGACCCTGCGGCTGCGGCTGCCGCGCCGTGGCGCCACCGTCTGGGCCGAGCCGGTGCTGCTGCGCCAGGCGTTGGCGAACCTGGTGCAGAACGCCATCCGCTACACGCCGCAGGGCAAGGTGCTGGTGAGTGCCCGCGCACGCGGCGGCGGCTGGCTGGTGGAGGTGCGGGACACGGGCATTGGCATTGCCCCGGCCGATCAGGCCCGGGTGTTCAGCCCCTACTACCGGGGATCGCGGGCCGACCAGATGGACGACGCGGGGCACGGCCTGGGTTTGGCCGTGGTGGCGCGCTGTGCCGAGCAGTTGGGGGCGGCCTACGGTGTGCACTCGCTGGCGGGGCGGGGTTCGCGCTTCTGGCTGCGGCTGCCAGCCCATGTGGCCACCGATGCAGGCGCGCCCACCACCTCTGCCGCAACGCACCACCAGGCTGTGGCGAGCCGACCGCTGCAGGGCCAATGCCTGGTGCTGGACGATGACCCCCAGGTGCTCAAGGCCTGGCGCGCCATGCTCGAAGCCTGGGGCGTGGCGGCAGCCTATGCCACCACCGGGGTCGAAGCCCATGGCCTTCTCGACGAAGGGCTGGTGCCAGATGCCATCTTCTGCGACCAGCGGCTGCGCTCGGGCGAGAGCGGCTTTGACATCCTGCGCACGCTGCTGGCACGCTGCCCTTCCGCCCGGGGCGCGATGGTCAGCGGCGAATTCGACGCGCCCGCCTTGCGGGATGCCGAGGACGAAGGCTACCTGGTGCTGCGCAAGCCTGTGAACCCTGCAGAGCTGCATGCGGTGCTGATGCAGTGGCTGGCTCATGGCAAAAGCCAGCGGGAACAGCACCCCGTGCCTTTCCAATAAGCCCTTCCACAGCACCGGCCGTCCGCCAGCGGTGCACCGCCCGTCTGCCCGCTGCACGCAGCAATCCCCAACCCCCCTACCATCCGCAGCCATCGACCGGCGACACCGACACGCTGGCAAGTCACATGAGGAGGGAGCCACACCATGACCACCACCGGGACCACCCCACCGCCCGGCCAGCCCCGCTGGCTGTACCAGGCGCAGGACGCGCAAGGCCGCCCCACCGAGGGCTTCGTGCATGCCCAGACGGCCGAAGAAGCCATGCAGGCCATTGCGGCGCTGCAGCAGCCCCCGCTGACCCAGGTGCAGCTGCACACCTCCGGGCTGTATGCCCGTGCGATCACCGAAATGGCGGACGACGCGCTGGGCCCCCTGGACGTAAAGGCGCTGCGCCAGCTGGCGCGCGACCAGATCGAAGCCCAGGAGAACCCCGGCCTCTGGACCACGCTGCGGCAGCTGCTGCGCAACAACCGCACCTGGCTGCTGGTGTGCGCAGCCCTGGTGGCGCTGGCCGTGTGGCGCCAGTGGAGCCCATGGGTGCAGGGGATATTGGTACTGGCCATGCTGGCGCCGCTGGGGGTGTTTGCCTACATGCACCAGTTTCAGCGCATGTACCAGCAGATGCTGCACGCGCACGCCACGGGCGACCTGCCACGCCTGGACGTGCTGGCCCAGCGGCTGGCCCGTGCGGCCGACCGGCATGCGTTCTTGCGGCAGCCCGCCTGGGACGCCGCCGTGCGCATGGCCTGGTTCGAGGCGCGCGCCGAAGGGGTGGACGCCGCCATCCTGCGCTTGCGTGTCCACCCCATGCGCCCGGCGGACGACAACGAATTCTTGGCCCGCACCTATACCCTGCCCCTGGCCACAGGCGACCATGCGGGCTTCACCGCCCGCCTGCGCGACCTCATGGCGCAGCGGCCGGGAGAGCCCACTTTGCAGCTGGACCTGGCCCTGGGCGAGGCCCGCGCGGGCCACACCGACGAGGCGCAGCGCCTCGTGGACACGCTGCAGCCCGCCATGCTGCCACCCCACGGGCAAGCATTCATCGACTGGGTGCGGGGCATGATTGCGCTGCGCGACCCGGCCCGCGCGGGCGAGGCAGCCAGCCACCTGGGCAAGGCGTGTGAGCAGTTTCTAGGGCTGGTGCGCAAGGCTCCGGGCGCCTGGCCCTCGCTGGCCGTGTGCACCTGCGACTACGCACTGGCCCTGGCCTGGAGCGGGCGCGTGGAAATGGGGCGCACTGTGTTTACCAGCGTGCAGCCGGTGGCCCGGCACCACGCTGAGCCCGAGCGGCTCGCGCTGCTGGAGCGCGAGCTACGCCTCAGGGGCTGAGCGTCTTGGGGCACGTCCGAAAGGCCAGCACACTGCGGGCCGGGCACCGTGGCGCGCAGGCTCAGAGGCTGAGAGTTTTTGAGCCAAGCCCGAAAGGCGCGCCAAAACGCCTCGGATCGAGGCGCAAAGCGCAGCCATACCTCGGGCTATGGCGAGCATTTGCAACGAAGAGCCGGGGCGTTTTGGCGTGCAAGGCGGACATGGATCAAAGACTCTCAGCCTCTCAGGCCAGCGCGCGCTGGATGATGATCTTCTGCACGTCGCTCGTGCCTTCGTAGATCTGGCACACGCGCACGTCGCGGTAGATGCGCTCCACCGGAAAGTCGTTGACCACGCCATAGCCGCCCAGCGTCTGGATGGCGGCGCTGCACACGCGCTCGGCCATCTCGCTGGCAAACAGCTTGGCCATGGCGGCTTCCTTCAGGCAGGGCTTACCCGCATCGCGCAACGCAGCGGCGTGCCAGATGAGCTGGCGCGCGGCCTCGATCTGCGTGGCGCAGTCGGCCAGGCGAAAGCCCACGGCCTGGTGGTTAAAGATGGCGGTGCCGAAGCTCTCGCGGTCCTTGGAATACGCCAGCGCTGCATCAAACGCGCTGCGCGCCATGCCCACACTTTGGGCGGCGATGCCAATGCGCCCGCCTTCGAGCGCGCCCAGCGCGATCTTGTAGCCTTCGCCCTCGGCGCCAATGAGGTTCTCGGCTGGGATGCGGCAGTTGTCAAAGTTGATCTGCGCCGTATCGCTGCTGTGCTGGCCCAGCTTGTCTTCCAGCCGCGCCACCACATAGCCAGGGTTGCTGGTCGGCACCAGGAAGGCACTCATGCCCTTCTTTCCCGCGCCCTTGTCGGTGACGGCGATCACGATGGCGACCTGGCCGTTCTTACCGCTGGTGATGAACTGCTTGACGCCGTTGATCACGTATTCGTCGCCCTGCTTCACCGCCGTGGTGCGCAGGGCAGAGGCGTCGGAGCCCACATGCGGCTCGGTCAGGCAGAACGCGCCCAGCATCTCGCCACGCGCCAGCGGCGTGAGCCAGTCGCGTTTTTGCTGCGCGTTGCCGTAGCGCATGAGGATGGCGTTGACCGGGCAGTTGGTCACGCTGATGGCGGTGCTGGTGCCGCCATCACCGGCCGCGATTTCTTCCAGCACCAGGGCCAACGTCACGTAGTCCAAATTGGCGCCGCCAAACTCTTCGGGCACGCAGATGCCGTAGGCACCCAGCGCGGCGAGGCCCTGGTGGGCCTCCTTGGGGAAGTGGTGTTCCTTGTCCCAGCGCGCGGCGTGCGGCCACAGCTCGGTCTGAGCAAAGTCGCGCACTGCGTCGCGGATCATTTCCTGGTCTTGGGTCAGCAGCATGGGAGTGTCTCCAGAGTCGTTGTTCAGAAATTCAAAAAGCTCACCAATGGGCAGCGCGGCGGCCATCGTGGTGCAGCAGGCGGCCCTTGTCGGCAGCGGTCACGCTGGTCAGGGTGCTGCGCAGGCCGCGCACGCTGTCTTCCACCGTCAGCGGGGCACCGCCACCGCCCATGTCGGTCTGTACCCAGCCGGGGTCGATGGTGACCAGCGTGGCGCCGGGGTAGTCGTGCTGCGCGGCGGCCACAGCCATGTTCAGCGCAGCCTTGCTGGTGCGGTACAGCCACGAGCCGCTGTTCGGCACGCTGCCGATCTGCGACATGGAGGACGACAGAAAAGCAAACACGCCGCCCGCATCCGCCACCAGGGGCGCCACCTGCGGAATGGCCTGCATGGCGCCCAGCACGTTGGTGTGCATGACGGCATCAAAGTCTTGCTGCGTGGGCGGGGTGAGCGCGTTGGGGCGGCGGATGACGCCGGCCACATAGAGCGCCATGTCCAGCTTTTCGCCGTCGAGCTGCCAGGCCAGGCCGCTCACGCTGGCGGGGTTGGCCACATCGACGGTGAGCGCCTCGGCGCCCAGCGCCAGCACGCGTTCACGGCCGGCATCGTCGCGCACGGTGGCGATCACGCGGCGCCCGGCGTCAGTGTACTGGCGCACCAGCTCCAGGCCGATGCCCCGGGACGCGCCGATCACGAGTATGGTGTTCATTTTCAAGCCCAATGTGCCGCAAGCGCTAGTACATCATTCGTTAGCAGCTATCAATTCAGGAGTAATCAAGGCAACATCGCACGCTCAGGCAGACAGGTAGCCGGCGTACTCGAAATAGCCCGACCACGCGGGGTCGTACGCCACCTTCAGCTCCAGCGATGCTGCCTCGTCGCGCAGCAGCAGGGGTGCCAGCGCCTGCTTGGCCAGCTGTTCGTCGCTCACGTAGTACAGCGCCTGCCGGCGCCCCGCGCGGATCAGCGTCAGCACCAGAATGCCCAGTTGCGGCACCTGCAGCACGGTAGCGGCCTGGTCCTGCAGGTCTTGCACGGCGGTCAGGGTGTCGCTGTCGGACACCGCCAGGTCCACGGTCAGGGCGTAGGCCAGGTCGGCGCGCATGGCCACCGCGTTGGCGCTGGTGTTGACCATGACCACGCCGGTCTCGGGCGCGCCTTCGCTGTCGATGTCGTCGGGTGGCAGTTCGTTGCCATCCTCGTCGATGGGGCAGTCAAACTGCAGCTCCAGCCCGTCCCACTCGGCCTCGCCCGTGGGGAAGTGGCCGGTGTGGCCCAGGGTCTCGGTCCAGTAGCGGTCGAACACCGGGGGCAGCTGGCTCAACGGCACCCAGGGGGTGTGGGCATCGTCCGGCTCGCCCACAAAGTCCACCGCGCCCACCTTCACGGCAAAGTCATATTCGCCCAGCACGTGGTCGAGCATGATGAACGCCATGTTGCGCGCGTGGTCCTGGTAGTCGCTGGGAATCTCGCGGCCAAAGCGGATCTCCAGCGCCGCCTGCCCGCCGTCCTGTTCCAGCGCCACCAGCACTTCGGCGGTGGACAGCTCGAAGCCTTCCATGCCGATGGGAAAGTCCGGCTGCGTGGTGCGCTCGCGGAACGCACGCACGCGGTAGTGCGGCAGCGCGGGTGCGGCCGCCACCACCTGCGCCACCAGCGGAAACCGTTCGATGCTGCCGTGGGCCGTGACAATGAGGTCCACCACCGCATCAGCATCGTCACCGGACATCTCCAGCGCCAGGCCTTCCAGGTGCTGATCGATCAGCGCATTGGCCGCCCCCACGCGCTCGCGCAGCGGCAGGGCCTGGAGCGATGCCTGGGCATCCGAAAACGCGCGCCAAAAGGCGCCGATGGCGGGAGAGGGAGTGGTCATCGCGGTCCTTGTACAAAGTCGGGGATCATCCCATCTCCAGCCTGTGGCCTCAGACGAGTTCCAGCGCCACGGCCGTGGCCTCGCCACCGCCGATGCACAACGTGGCCAGGCCCTTGGTCAGGCCGCGCGCCTTGAGGGCGTGGATCAGCGTGACCATGATGCGCGCGCCGCTGGCCCCGATGGGGTGGCCCAGCGCGCAGGCGCCGCCGTTCACGTTGACCTTGTCGTGGGGCAGATCCAGCTCCTTCATCAGCGCCATGGGCACCACGGCAAAGGCTTCGTTGATCTCCCACAGCTGCACGTCGCCCACCTGCCAGCCGGCCTTGGCCAGCGCCTTTTGCGTGGCGCCCAGCGGGGCAGTAGCAAACCACTCGGGTTCTTGCGCGTGGGTGGCGTGGCTCACGATACGGGCCAGGGGCTTGGCGCCCAGCTTCTTGGCGGTGGACTCGCGCATCATCACCAGCGCGGCCGCGCCGTCGTTGATGCTGGAGCTCGACGCCGCAGTGATGGTGCCGTCTTTCTTGAACGCGGGCTTGAGCGTGGCGATCTTTTCGAGCTTGACCTTGCCGGGGCCTTCATCCACCAACACCACGCGCTCGCCACTGCGGTCCTTCACCGTCACAGGCACGATCTCGGCCGCGAAGGCGCCCGACTCAGTGGCCGCCTTGGCGCGCTGCACGCTGGCGGTGGCAAACGCGTCTTGCTGCTCGCGGGTGAACTGGTACTTTGCAGCGCAGTCTTCGCCAAAGGTGCCCATACTGCGGCCGGCCTCGTAGGCGTCTTCCAGGCCGTCGAGCATCATGTGGTCGAAGATGCGGTCGTGGCCCAGGCGGTAGCCGCCTCGGCCTTTTTGCAGCAGGTAGGGGGCGTTGGTCATGCTCTCCATGCCGCCCGCCACCATCACATCGTGCGTGCCCGCCAGAAGCATGTCGTGCGCCATCATCGCGGCCTTCATGCCGGAGCCGCACATCTTGCTGAGCGTGACGGCGCCCGCGCCCTTGGGCAGGCCGCCTTTGAACGCCGCCTGGCGCGCGGGTGCCTGGCCCTGGCCGGCCATCAGGCAGTTGCCAAACAGCACTTCGCCCACGGCGTCGGGCGAGACACCGGCACGCTCGATGGCGGCCTTGATGGCGGCGCCACCCAGGTCGTGCGCGGCCAGGCTGGAGAAGTCGCCCTGCAACGAGCCCATGGGGGTGCGTGCAGCGCCAACGATGACGATGGGGTCTTGGATGGACATGGTGAAGGTCTCCTGGGTAAGGGTCTGAGGAAAAGTGGGAGGGGAAAATCGGGGTTTTGGCGGGCGCTCAGCGGGCCGCAGCGCCGTGCGCAAAGCGCCGCTCCGTGTCGTAGGGGAAAACATCAAACATATGACCCGCCTGGATGCGCTCCTTGTGCGACTGCCAGAACGCAGCGTCGAGCAGGTCGGCGTGGTGCTGCATGAAGACCTCGCGCACCGCATCGTTGCCGAGCAGGAAGGGGCCAAAGGTTTCGGGGAACACATCGCGCGGGCCCACGCTGTACCAGACCTCGCCGCTCATCTCTTCTTCCTCGTTGCGCGGCGTGGGCACGCGGCGGAAGTTGCAGTCGGTGAGGTATTCGATCTCGTCGTAGTCGTAGAACACGACCTTGCCGTTGCGCGTGACGCCAAAGTTCTTCCAGAGCATGTCGCCGGGGAAGATGTTGGCGGCCACGAGGTCTTTGATGGCGTTGCCGTATTCGATGACGCTGTGCTCCATCTGCTGGCGCGCGCGGGGGTCTGAGAGGCCGGTGTCGAACGCTTCCTGCAGGTAGATGTTGAGCGGGATCATGCGCCGCTCGATGTACAGGTGCTTGATGATCACCTCGGTCTGGCCGTCGCCATCGCGGTCGCTGATTTCAAGCTGGCTGGGGGCAAACTTCTCGATCTCGGCAATCAGCGCGTCGTCGAACCGATCGCGCGGAAAGGCCACCTCGCTGTACTCCAGCGTGTCGGCCATGCGGCCCACGCGGTCGTGCTGCTTGACCAGCAGGTACTTGGCCTTGATCTGCTCGCGCGTGGTTTCCTTCTGGTGCGGAAAGTAGTCCTTGATGAGCTTGAAGACAAACGGAAAGCTCGGCAGGTCGAACACCAGCATCACCATGCCCTTGATGCCCGGCGCAATGCGGAACTGGTCGCTGGAATGCTTGAGGTGGTACAGAAAGTCGCGGTAGAACAGCGTCTTGCCCTGCTTGGCCAGGCCCAGGGCGTTGTAGATCTCGGCGCGCGGCTTGCGCGGCATGAGGCTGCGCAAAAACTGCACGTAGGCGCTGGGCACCTCCATGTCCACCATGAAGTAGGCACGTGCAAAGCTGAACAGCATCTGCATGTCGTCTTCGCCAAACAGGGCGGCGTCGATGTACAACCTGCCGCTGTCGTCATGCAGGATGGGCAGCGCAAACGGCACCTCGTGGAAGCCGTTGATGATCTTACCCACCACATACGCGCCCTTGTTGCGGAAGAACAGGCTGGTGAGCACCTGGATCTGGAAATTGGTGCGCAGCCGCACCTTGTCGAGCCGGCCGCGCATGGCGGCCACCACACAGGCCGTGTCGCGTGGGAGGTCGGCAAACTCGCGCTGGAGTTGGAAGTTCTCGACGATAGCCTGGAAGGTGTCGCCCAGCGTCTCGCGTGTGGGGTAGTAGGCGCGGTAGGTGGGCCGCGCGGCGGGCTCGTCGTTCTCGATGTATTCGGTGCTGACCGCAGGCCGCACAAAGATGAAGTCGTTGTGGAAATGCGTGCGGTGCAGGATCTTGGTGGTGACCGAGTTGAAGAAGGTCTCGGCCAGTTCGGGCTGGTGGTGGTTGACCAGCAAGCCGATGTAATGCAGCTTGACCTGGTGCCACACATCCATGGGCTGCGCGCCGGCCTCGAACTCTTTCTCCAGGCGGCGCACGCATTCCTTCACCCGCAGGTCGTAGAACTCGATGCGCTCGCGCTGCGCCCGCTGCTGGCCATGCCAGTCGGCGGTTTCAAAGCGGTGCTTGGCCCGCGCGGACTCGGTGCGAAACAGCCGGTAGTGGCGGTTGAAGCCGTCCATCATGGCCTTAGCAATGCCATAGGCCTGGGGGGCATCCAGGCGTTGCGGGAACATGGTGGCAGGCATCCTTGTCAGCGCAACTGTCGCATGCGTGGCGGGGGCGCCCGGCTTACTGACGCCGGGTAGCAGCCACGCCGGCAATCGCTGCCTTGTACAGCGATTCCAGGCCTTCGGTGCTGTCCACCGACATGTGCAGATTGTTGATCAGCCCGTCCTTGAGCCCGTAGCACCAGCCATGCAAGGTCACCTTCTGGCCGCGGCCCCAGGCGTCCAGCATGACGGTGGTCTGCGCGATGTTGACCACCTGCTCGATGGCGTTCAGCTCGCACAGCACGTCATGGCGCCATTCGGGGGCGGTGGCGGCGATCAGATCGCGGTGGCGGTCGCGCACATCGGTCACGTGGCGAATCCAGTTGTCTGCCAGGCCCACGCGCGTGCCCTGCAGCGCGGCGAGCACGCCGCCGCAGCCGTAGTGGCCCACCACCATCAGGTGCTCCACCTGCAACTGATCCACCGCGTACTGGATGGTGGACAGGCAGTTGAGGTCGGTGGGCACCACCACGTTGGCCACATTGCGGTGCACGAACACTTCGCCCGGCTCCAGCCCGGTGATCTGGTTGGCGGGCACGCGGCTGTCGGAGCAGCCGATCCACATGTACTTGGGCTTCTGCTGCGCCAATAGACTGGTGAAGAAGCCTGGCCGCTCCCGCTCCATCTGGGCCGCCCAGGCGCGGTTGTGAACAAACAGGTCGTCGATGGAGGAGGGCATGGGGTCCTTGCAGTGAAAGGTTGGCGTTACGGAGAGGTCAGCAGGTTTCGGCAAACAGCTCGCGGCCGATCAGCATGCGGCGGATCTCGCTGGTGCCCGCGCCAATCTCGTACAGCTTGGCATCGCGCCAGAGGCGGCCCAGCGGGTACTCGTTGATGTAGCCATTGCCACCATAGATCTGCACGCCTTCGCCCGCCATCCAGGTGGCCTTTTCGGCACACCACAGAATCACACTGGCGCAGTCCTTGCGGACCTGGCGCACGTGGTCAGTGCCGAGCATGTCGAGATTTTTGGCCACAGTGTAGGCAAACGAGCGCCCCGCCTGCAGCACGGTGTACATATCGGCCACCTTGCCCTGGATGAGCTGGAATTCGCCAATGCTTTGGCCGAACTGCTTGCGGTCGTGAATGTAAGGGATCACGTTGTCCATGACCGACTGCATGATGCCCAGGGGGCCGCCGGTCAGCACCGCGCGTTCGTAGTCCAGGCCACTCATCAGCACTTTGGCACCGTTGTTCACGCCGCCCAGCACGTTCTCTGCGGGCACTTCTACGTCCTGGAACACCAGCTCGCCCGTGTGGCTGCCGCGCATGCCCAGCTTGTCGAGCTTTTGGGCGATGGAGAAGCCCTTCATGCCCTTCTCGATCAGGAACGCCGTGACGCCGCGTGCGCCCATTTCAGGCTCGGTCTTGGCGTAGACCACCAGCGTGTCTGCGTCGGGGCCGTTGGTAATCCACATCTTGCTGCCGTTGAGCAGGTAGTAGCCGCCCTTGTCCTCGGCCTTGAGCTTCATGCTGATCACGTCGGAGCCTGCGCCGGGCTCGCTCATGGCCAGCGCGCCTACATGCTCGCCGCTGATGAGCTTGGGCAGGTACTTGACCTTTTGGGCCTCGTTGCCGTTGCGGTTGATCTGGTTCACACACAGGTTGCTGTGTGCACCATAGGACAGGCCCACCGAGGCGCTGGCGCGAGAGATTTCCTCCATGGCCACCATGTGCGCCAGGTAGCCCATGGCGGCGCCGCCATATTGCTCGGGCACCGTGATGCCCAGTACACCCAGGTCGCCCATCTTGCGCCACAGGTCCATGGGAAACTGGTCGTTGCGGTCAATCTCGGCCGCGCGGGGCGCGATTTCGGCCTGTGCAAAGTCGCGCACGGCGTCGCGCAGGGCGTCAATGTCTTCGCCCAGCTGGAAGTTGAGGCCGGGAAGGTTGGCAGGAATGCTCATGGGGTTTGTCTCCTCGTAGAAGTTGGGGAATGGGCAGGGCTCAGCCCTGGATGTTGTCGCGTCCGGTCACCGCCATCAGGGTGCAGCCCATGGTGGCGATCAGCTTTTCTTGGTTGCCGTCGATGGCAAAGGCGCGGCCCTCACAGACGGTGATGGTGCGGCCGGGCTTCAGCACCCGCCCTTCCATGCGGAACCGCTCGCCTTTGGCTGGGGCCAGCAGATTGATCTTGAATTCGATGGTGAGCACAGCGGCATCGGCGGCCATGAGAGTGAACCCGGCATATCCGCAGGCCGAATCCAGCGCAGTGGACACCATGCCCGCATGGAGAAAACCATGCTGCTGTGTCAGCGCGGGAGCCCAGGGAAGCTCAATGTCCACAGCACCTGGCACCACCAACCCCAGCGACGCGCCAAGCGTATGCATGGCCCCCTGCCGCGCGAAGCTATCGCGCACGCGGTCGGCAAAGTCGATGCAACGCGGCTCAAAGGGGGGCGTGCTCACTGCAGTCTCCTGATTTACGTTTACGTAAACGTCAATTATGAATCAATTTTGCTTTTCTACCTTGGCCAACAGCGAGCGCGCCTCTTCTTCGTGCTCCCGCACCTCCTCCAGATTGGCCTGCAGATCGGCCATTTGCTCTTCAAGCTGTTTGCGATGGACCACCAGCACGTCCAGGAACTTGCGGAGCTGTACGCCGGTGTCACGGGGGCTGTCATAGAGATCGATGATCTCCTTGGCCTCGGTGAGAGACAGACCCAGGCGCTTAGCCCGCAACGTCAAGCGCAACCGCGTGCGGTCGCGTGCGCTGTAAACCCGGTTGCGGCCTGCGGCGCCGGTGCGCTCCGGCTGCAACAAGCCCATGTCTTCATAAAAACGGATCGCCCGGGTGGTGAGATCAAACTCTTTGGCGAGGTCACTGATGGTGTATGTATTGGCCATGGTGGGTGCTGCACGCAGCGGTATCGGGTTCGCACAGGAGACAGTCGTATGGCGGCTGCTCTCTACAATGCATCGAGTGCATGACGTTTACGTTAACGTCAATGCTAACCCATCACACTGCCTCCATGAATCCACTCGAACACCAGATCCACTACCCGCTCGGCGACGCGCTCCCCGCCGAGGGCGCCACCCTGGAAGTCGCACCTGGAGTGCGCTGGGTCCGCATGGGCCTACCCTTTGCACTGGATCACATCAATCTGTGGCTGTTGCGCGATCGTCAGCCAGATGCTGGCGGCACGCCGGTAGACGGGTGGACCATCGTGGATTGCTGCATCGACAGCGCTGCAACCCGCGCCCAGTGGGAGCAAGTCTTTGCGAACTGCCTGGAGGGGCTACCCATCCTGCGCGTCATCGTGACCCACATGCATCCAGACCATATCGGGCTGGCGCACTGGCTGTGCGAGCGCTGGAATGTGCGCTTGTGGATCAGTGCCACCGACTACAACGTGGCACGCGTTGCTGTCTATGACCCACAGGGGTTTGGCGGGGAAGCGGGGGCGGATTTTTATGCGTTGCACGGTGCGCAAGACCCGTCTTTTCTGGCCCATGTACGCGGTCGTGCATCGTATTTTCCAACCTTGGTCCCCGCATTGCCGGCCCGTTTTTACCGACTCATGGATG
The DNA here is from genome assembly GCF_056314325.1 of Acidovorax sp. DMC1. Classification (NCBI taxonomy): domain Bacteria; kingdom Pseudomonadati; phylum Pseudomonadota; class Betaproteobacteria; order Burkholderiales; family Comamonadaceae; genus Acidovorax; species Acidovorax sp. DMC1. The sequence continues at coordinate 419,808 of NZ_JBQUYO010000004.1, forward strand.
GAGACATCCTCAATATCGGTGGTCGCGCCTGGCGCTGCATCAGCGGCTATGGCCACGCACCTGAGCACATGGCATTGTTTTGCGCTGAGCTCACTACACTGATCAGCGGAGACATGGTGTTGCCGCGCATATCGACCAATGTCAGTGTCCATGCCAGCGAGCCCGAAGCCAACCCTTTGCGGTTGTTTTTAGATTCCCTAATGCGGTACCTGGACCTTCCGGAGAGCACCTTGGTACTGCCATCGCACGGCAAGCCATTCACAGGGCTGGCCACCCGCATCACACAACTCCAAGACCATCACCGAGAGCGGCTTGAGGAAATCCTGCAGGCGGCAGGTGACCACGCCCTGAGTGCTGCGGATACTTTGCCGATTCTCTTTAAGCGCAAGTTAGACACCCATCAAATGACTTTTGCCATGGGAGAGGCTTTGGCGCATCTGCACTATCTGTGGATGGAGGGGAAGTTGGAGCGTTTTCTCGACCCGGGTAGTGTTCAAAGATTTCGCGCGCCCAGTTAGAAACAAATATCGCTACAAGCGCGTCGCATGCGTTCGTCGAGTGTCGGATAGAGGCAGGGGCAGGACCTTCAATTCGGATCAGCGCTGATTGAAAGACCTGCCCTAATTCAATGGACAACGCGAGGTAGCCCAAACCAAATGATCCAGAGCTTCCCCCCCCGGGTAGCTTGACATGTTTGGGCTCTTCAGTCGGCCTAATTAGGTAGAGGCCGACCGACTAGATCGTATCCCCCTTGGTGCTGATTAGCGCCTGTTGCCGTTGACGCATTTTCGATGTCTGCAAAGCAAAAAACCCCAGTCTTTATGAGACTGGGGTTTTCTGGGCTGTAAGAGCCTGACGATGACCTACTTTCACAC
>NZ_JBQUYO010000005.1:0-329084 GCF_056314325.1 Acidovorax sp. DMC1
CGGAAGTTGCCCTGCTCGTCGAAGTCGGTGATGGGGAACGAGAGCAGGCCGGAGCCCATGATGGTTTTGAGTTCTTGAGGGGTCATGGTGAATAGCGGGCGTTGGTTGCAGCGTCTCAACAGGTCATACAAGTCGCAAAAATTTGACTCGATAACTGTAAATTCTTGCGAATTACGAAAATGTTAACGTTAACATTATCAGACAACACAGTAAAAACCCTTATTTCTTCGAATTTTTTAGACGTGCCGCTACACGGGGGCGCAGACGCTGTCGGCCTCAAGTCACACGCGCTTAGACTCCACCCCCATGCAAGCTCCTGATCCGGCCCGCCCCGCCCCGCCCTCCGGTCGCGACCGCTCGGCGGTCACGCTGCGCGAGGTGGCCGAACGGGCGGGCGTGTCGATGATTACCGTGTCACGCGCCATCAACACGCCGCAGCAGGTGTCTGAACGGACAAGAGCACGGGTTCAGGAGGCCGTGTCGGCCCTGGGCTACGTGCCCAACCTCGTGGCAGGTGGTTTGCGCTCGGCGCGAAGCCATGTGGTGACGGCCCTGGTGCCCACGCTCACAGGGCCCTTGTTCGGTGAAATGGTGCAGGCCCTCACCGATGCGCTGGAACTGCGCGGCTTTCAGGTCATGGTGGGCCAGGTGGGCTATGCACGCTCCCGCGAAGACGCGCTGCTGCGCGCCATCGTGGGCCGGCGGCCCGATGGGATCGTGCTCACGGGGGTCATGCATTCGCCCGAAGGACGGCGCTTGCTGATGGCCTCGGGCATTCCGGTGGTTGAAACCTGGGACTTCACCGACACCCCCATCGACATGCTCGTCGGCCTGCGCCATGAAGCGCTCGGCGCCGCCGTGTGCGAGCACCTGTTCGCCAGGGGACGGCGACGGCTGGCTCTGCTGAGCGGTGGTGATGAGCGTGCCGCGCGGCGCGCCCAGGGTTTTGCCGACGCCGCTGCACGCCTGGGTCTGCGCCCGCCCGCCGTTCGACTGGGTAAATCGCCCACCACCCACGCAGATGGCCGTGCCGGGCTGGCTGCCCTGTTGGCCGACGTTCCCGATATCGACGCTGTGTTCTGCAGCTCCGACATGCTGGCCCTGGGCGTGCTGACCGAAGCCAGGGCACGCGGCATCGCGGTACCACAGCAACTCGCGGTGGTGGGATTTGGCGACATCGACTTTGCCGAAACGGTCACTCCGGCCCTTTCCACGGTGCGCATTGATGGCACGCGCATGGGGCAGACGGCTGCTGGATGGATTGCCGACCGGGCCGAAGGCAAAGCAGTCGCCCAGAGCGTGGTGGACATCGGCTTTTCCATCGTGGAGCGCGGCAGCAGCTGAGCGCTGCAGACGCCGTTGCAGAAGGCTGGGTTATGCCCGGTACACCAGCGCGATGGCCCGTGCCTCCATGGCCAAGCCCTGCCCCACCGGGCCCAGGCGCTCGGCCGTCTTGGCCTTCACATTGACCTGGCCCTCGGCCACGCCCACCGCCCTGGCGATGGCGGCCCGCATGCCGGGGATGTGCGCCGCCAGGCGCGGGGCCTGGGCGACGACCGTGCTGTCGATGTTGCCGATCTCAAAGCCCACGGCGCGCACCCGCCGTGCCGCCTCGGCCAGCAGCACGCCGGAGTCGGCGCCGCGAAACGCAGCGTCGGTGTCGGGAAAGTGACTGCCAATGTCCCCCAACGCTGCGGCCCCCAGCAAGGCATCGGTGATGGCGTGCAGCAGCACATCGGCGTCCGAGTGGCCCAGCAGGCCCGTGGGGTGGGCAATCTCCACCCCGCCAATCACCAACCGGCGGCCGGGCACCAAGGCATGCACATCCCAGCCTTCTCCAATCCTGAAATTCATCTGCTTGCCTTTGTCTTTGTGATTGTTTGAGTGTTGGGTCGCCGGTGCAGTCCGTCAGACTCCCAAGCCGCGCAACGTTGGCAGCAGACCGGTGATGCCAGCAGCCCTTGTGCTATGGGCTTAAAAAAGATTCTTCTTGCCGGGGGCCATGTTCACCTGCCCCCGCTCGCCCCCAAAACGCTCCAGCGTGGTGCTGTGCGCCCGCTGGGCCAGCACGGCAGCCGCCAGCGCAAAGTCGTCCGGGTAAGTGACCTTGAAATTCTGTGCCCCGCCGGGCACCAGCCGGGGGTGAAAGCCCATGGCCTCCATGGCGCTGGCTTCATCGGTCACGTTGGAGCCCACCTTGTCAATCGCCTCCATCAGCGGGCCGATGCGGAACATCTGGGGCGTCTGCGCCAGCCACTTGTCGCTGCGGTCCACGGTAGAAGCCACGCGCACGCCGCCCGGGCCGTCGATGGAAGTCTTGAGCGTGTCGGCCAGCTTGTGCGCCAGCAGCCCGCCCACACTGTCGCCCGCGCACTGGTCGATGAGCGCATCGATCTGCTCTGAGGTCACCAGGCAGCGCGCAGCGTCATGCACCAGGACCCAGTCGTCAGGCTGCGCACCACGCTCCAGCAGCGCCTTGAGGCCGCCCAGCACCGTGTCGGCACGCGTGGGGCCACCACACTCGACCACAAAAAATGCGGGGTGGGCATGGGCATCCAAAAAGCGATCTCCCGGTGCCACAGCCACCAGCGTGCCCAGCAGGCGCCCGACACCGGCAAAGGCAGCCAGTGTGTGCAGCACCATCGGGTGGCCTGCCACCAGGTGGTATTGCTTGGGCAGCGGGCCCGCCGCCGCAGGAGCGCTGGCAGACAGCGCTGCGGCAGGCGAGAACGCCGCCACGGTCGATGCCTGCACGGGCTGTGCTGGAGGGGGGCTGCCTGCACCTGCCAGCACAGCCCGTGACCCAACCCCGGCGCAGGGCACCAGCGCCCAAAAACGCCCTTGGGCCGACAAGGGGGTGAGCGAGGGGTGCAGCAGGGAAGCAGTCATGGAGCGCTCATTCTAAAATCTCCCGTTGCCCCCGATCCAACCCGTGCGTGTTTCGCGCCCCTGGGGATGCGGCGGGCCCACTGACGACACCGTCCGCATGGAACTCCCCAAACTCTCCCCCGGAAAACGCTTTGCCCTGCCCCGCCCCGTGGGCAGTGCCGACTCCCTGCTGCTGGCCCGCCTGGCCGAACGCGACAAGGCCGCCGGCCGTACCACCGCCATCGTCACGGCCGATGCCACCGACGCGCAGCGGCTCATCGACGAGATGGCCTTTTTTGCGCCCGGCCTGCGCTGCGCGCTGTTCCCCGACTGGGAAACGCTGCCCTACGACACGTTCAGCCCGCACCAGGACCTGATCAGCGAGCGGCTGGCCACGCTGTGGCGCATCTCGCAGGGTGAGGCCGATGTGGTGCTGGTGCCCGCCACCACGGCGCTGTACCGCCTTGCCCCGCCGTCCTTCCTGGCGGGCTACACCTTCCACTTCAAGGTGAAGCAAAAGCTGGACGAAGCCAAGTTCAAGGCCCAGCTCACGCTGGCCGGCTACTCCCACGTCTCGCAGGTGGTCAGCCCCGGCGAATACGCCGTGCGCGGCGGGCTGATCGACCTGTTCCCCATGGGCTCGCTGGTGCCCTACCGGGTGGACCTGTTCGACGACGAGATCGACAGCATCCGCACCTTCGACCCCGACAGCCAGCGCAGCCTGTACCCCGTGCCCGAGGTGCGCCTCTTGCCCGGCCGCGAGTTCCCCATGGACGACGACGCGCGCGCCAAATTCCGCAGCCGCTGGCGCGAAATGCTGGAGGGCGACCCGACCAAGAGCCGCATCTACAAGGACATGGGCGCGGGCGTGGCCACGGCCGGCATCGAGTACTACCTGCCGCTGTTCTTCGACGACACGGCCACCGTGTTCGACTACCTGGGCGAGCAGGCCACCGTGGTGCTGCACGGCGACCTGGAGCCCGCCTTCCAGCGCTTCTGGCAGGACACGCGCGACCGTTTCCGCCTGGTGCAGGGCGACCCGGAGCGGCCGGTGCTGCCGCCCGAGACGCTGTTCCTTTCGGCCGACCAGTTCTACACCCGCGCCAAGGAGCATGCCCAGCTGGCCATCCGCCCCGGCGTGGAGGACGTGGAGGACAACCCGCACTTTCAGAAACTGGGCGACCTGTCAGTGGTGCGCGGGGCCGAAGACCCACTGGCGCGCCTGCACGCCCATATCCGCAACACACAGCACCGCGTGCTGCTGCTGGCCGAGAGCGATGGCCGGCGCGAGAGCCTGCTCGACTTCCTGCGCGCCAGCGGCGTGAACCCGCCGGCCTTCGACTCGCTGGCCGAGTTCCAGGGCACGGCCGACGAAAAGGTGGGCATCGCCACCGCCGGCCTCACCGTGGGCTTCAGCTGGATCGAGGACGGCATTGACTTCGTCACCGAGACCGAGCTGTTTGCCGCCGGCCCCACCACGCGCCGCCGCAAGAAGCAGGAGCAAGTCAGCGATGTCGAGGCGCTGATCAAGGACCTGGCCGAGCTAACCTTGGGCGACCCCGTGGTGCACAGCCAGCATGGCATTGGCCGCTACCGGGGCCTGATCAACATGGACGTGGGCAACAAGAACCCCGACGGCACGCCCGCCATGCAGGAGTTCTTGCACCTCGAATACGCCGACAAGGCCGTGCTGTACGTGCCCGTGAGCCAGCTGCAGCTCATCAGCCGCTACACCGGCGTGAGCGCCGACGAGGCGCCGCTGCACAAGCTCGGTAGCGGCCAGTGGGAAAAGGCCAAGCGCAAGGCGGCCGAGCAGGTGCGCGACAGCGCGGCCGAGCTGCTCAACATCTACGCCCGCCGCGCGGCGCGCGAAGGCCATGCCTTCCGCTACAGCCCGCAGGACTACGAGACCTTTGCCAACGACTTCGGCTTCGAAGAAACCGCCGACCAGAACGCCGCCATCCACGCGGTGATCCAGGACATGATCAGCCCGCGCCCCATGGACCGACTGGTCTGCGGCGACGTGGGCTTCGGCAAGACCGAGGTGGCCCTGCGCGCGGCCTTCGTGGCCGTCACGGGGGGCAAGCAGGTGGCCTTCCTCGCGCCCACCACGCTGCTGGCCGAGCAGCACTACCAGACCCTGGTGGACCGCTTCAGCAAGTGGCCGGTGAAGGTGGCCGAGGTCTCGCGCTTTCGTTCGGGCAAGGAGATCACCGCCACCATCAAGGGCATCGGCGACGGCACGGTGGACATCGTGGTGGGCACGCACAAGCTGCTTTCCGAATCCACCAAGTTCCACAACCTGGGCCTGCTCATCATCGACGAGGAGCACCGCTTTGGCGTGCGCCACAAGGAGCAGATGAAGGCCCTGCGCGCCGAGGTGGATGTGCTCACCCTCACCGCAACCCCCATCCCGCGCACGCTGGGCATGGCGCTTGAAGGGCTGCGCGATCTCTCGGTCATCGCCACCGCGCCGCAGCGGCGCCTGGCGATCAAGACCTTTGTGCGCAACGAGGGCACGGGCGTGATCCGCGAGGCGGTGCTGCGCGAATTGAAGCGAGGCGGGCAGGTCTACTTCCTGCACAACGAGGTGGAGACCATCGAGAACCGCCGCCAGAAGCTCGAAGAGATCCTGCCCGAGGCCCGCATTGCCGTGGCCCACGGCCAGATGCCCGAGCGCGAGCTGGAGCGCGTGATGCGCGACTTCGTGGCCCAGCGCTTCAACATCCTGCTGTGCTCGACCATCATCGAGACCGGCATCGACGTGCCCACGGCCAACACCATCATCATGAGCCGTGCCGACAAGTTCGGCCTGGCGCAGCTGCACCAGCTGCGCGGCCGCGTGGGCCGCAGCCACCACCAGGCGTACGCCTACCTCATGGTGCCCGACGTGGATGGCCTGACCAAGCAGGCACAGCAGCGGCTCGAAGCCATCCAGCAGATGGAGGAACTGGGCAGCGGCTTTTACCTGGCCATGCACGACCTGGAGATCCGCGGTGCAGGCGAGGTGCTGGGCGAGAACCAGAGCGGCAACATGCTCGAAGTCGGCTTCCAGCTCTACAACGAGATGCTGAACGAGGCCGTCAAGGCGCTCAAGGCGGGCAAGGAGCCCGACCTGCTCTCGCCCCTGTCCGTCACCACCGACATCAACCTGCACGCCCCCGCTCTGCTGCCCGACGACTACTGCGGCGACGTGCACCTGCGCCTGTCGTTCTACAAGAAGCTGGCCACGGCCAAGACCCCCGACCAGATCGACGGCCTGCTCGAAGAGATCGTGGACCGCTTCGGCAAGCTGCCGCCGCAGGCCCAGACCCTGATCGACGTGCACCGCCTGCGCGTGCTGAGCCAGCCCTACGGCGTGGTGAAGGTCGATGCCGCTCCGGGCGTCATCAACATCACCTTCAAGCCCCAGCCGCCGATTGATCCGATGCGCATCATCGAGCTGATCCAGAAGAACAAGCACATCAAGCTGGCGGGCAACGAAAAGCTGCGCATCGAGCGCGAGCTGAAGGAGCCCAAGGACCGCGCACAGATGGTGCGCGACATTTTGCGCAGCCTGGGGCAACCCGTGGTGGCTGCATAGCGTTTTACAAGCCAAAGAGGCTGCAAGCTATAGTGAATCATGCGCTGATAGCTATCAAAAGAGAAGCAAACAATGTGGCTGGAGTCTCTTCTCGCGCTGGTGACGCTGACGGCCGCCCTGGCCACGCGGCCCTGGCGCCTGCTGGCCAGCCGCAAGCCGCTGGTGCATGAGTCCCACGGTGCGGCGTCTCCGCTGTGGACGCCGTTGCTGGCCACGCTGGTGTTTTTGCCCTGGATGTGGGCCCTGCCTACCCTGCATGCGATGCCGCTGCAATTGCAATGGTCGGGCGCGTGTCTGGTGGTGCTGATGCTGGGCTGGCCGCTGGCCATCCCCGTGCTGCTGGCGGTGGGCGCCATTGCGGGCCTGCTTTCACCCGCCCTGGACTGGGCCGACGCGCTGGGCGCCGCCATCTGGCTGGGTGTGGTGCCCGCCACGCTGGCCCTGGCGCTGGGCGCACTGCTGCGGCGCTGGGTGGGCACCCAGCCATTTGTGTACGTGCTGGGCCGGGCTTTTCTGGGCACCGTGGCCTGCGTGTTCGCCGCCGGTGTGCTCTCGCAATGGACCGGACACCTGTTGCCGGGTGTGGGCAACGAGCTGTCGCTGGTGGCCCGCTGGCTCATGGCCTGGGGCGACGGGTTTGTGACGGGCATGCTCGCGGCCATCTTTGTGGCCTTCAAGCCCGAGTGGCTGGCCACCTGGTCGGACCAGCTCTATCTGAAGCGGCCGCCGCAGTAGCGCAGCGTTGCCAACGCACACCACAAGGACTGCAGACACGCAGCGATACGAAACATATATGTTTCGCATACAATTCACTGCATGGGTATTGTCAAAATTTCAGACCAAATGCACGAGAACCTGCGCGTTGCCAGCAACGCCCTGTCTCGCTCCATCAACGCACAGGCAGAGCACTGGATGCGCATCGGCATGCTGGCCGAACTGCATCCCAACCTCGATCACAGCGACATCTGCCAGTTGCTGATCCGCGCCGAGCAGGCCGGAGGCTTCGATCTGGACACGGTGGCGGCCTCTGTGGCCGCCAAGCCGGGCCACAGCGGGCGGCGCGTTCAATGAAGTCGTCCCGCGTCACCCTGCGCTCCCCCGCCGAAATCGCCCAGGCGCGTGAGGCCGGCCACCTGGCCGCCCGCGTGCTGCACATGATCACGCCACACGTGCAGCCCGGCGTCAGCACCGAGGCGCTGGACCGGCTCTGCCACGACTACATCGTGAACGAACTGCAGGTCACCCCCGCCAACGTGGGCTACCTGGGATATCCCAAAACGGTGTGTACCTCGGTCAACCACGTGATCTGCCACGGCATTCCGTCGCCCGGCCAAGTGCTCAAGTCGGGCGACATCATCAACATCGACGTGGCCATCATCAAGGACGGCTGGTTTGGTGACACCAGCCGCATGTACTTTGTGGGCGAGCCCAGCCCGCTGGCGCGCCGACTGGTGGACACCACCTACGAAGCCATGTGCGCGGGCATTGCCCAGGTGCGTCCCGGCGCCACGCTGGGCGATGTGGGCCATGCCATACAGAGCGTGGCCCACCGCGAGCGGTTCAGCGTGGTGCGCGAATACTGCGGCCACGGCATCGGGCAGATCTACCACGACGAGCCCCAGGTGCTGCACTACGGGCAGCGTGGCCAGGGCCTGCGGCTGGAGGAAGGCATGGTCTTCACCATCGAGCCCATGATCAACGCCGGCAAGCGCGATACGCAGGAGCTGGCCGACGGCTGGACCGTGGTCACCCGCGACCGCTCGCTGTCCGCCCAGTGGGAACACATGGTGGCCGTGACGGCCGATGGGTTCGAGCTGCTCACGCCCTGGCCCGAAGGCACTGGCCGCTATCCCGCCATGGTTTGACCTGCATCTTGCCCGCACGCCGCAGTCTTTGACACAGCACAAGCAGCCGCCGCAGGGACCGTCCGATAGTGGTGAACACCACCACAAGGAGGGTCTCCATGAAGCTGCTGAACGATCTGTTTTCCACCGACTACGGCCTGATGAGCATCATCGGCATCGGGTTCATGATCTGCATGGCCGCATTTTTTGTGCGCATGTTCCTGGTCAAGATGAACGAGCCGCCCCAGCCCAACCCGGCCGCCAAGGCGCTGAAAGGCGGCAGCCAGAACCTTCCGCATCCGCGCTGAGGCAAAGGATCTGACGAGAGCCTGCGCGCGAAGCACTGCGGGCAAGGCGGGAGCAGAAGCCCGCCGGGGATACCATTGCGGGTTCTTACCCCCGCATTTGTTCCCCTTTTTCTGCCATGACCCACGCTACCGAATTCGCCCCTGGCCTCGTCATCCAGGGCATCGAGCCTCCGCTGTCCCTGTCTGCCTACAAGCTCATCGCTTTTGACATGGACTCCACCCTCATCAACATCGAGTGCGTGGACGAGATCGCCGATGCCGCCGGTCGCAAGGCCGAGGTGGCCGCCATCACGGAGGCGGCCATGCAGGGCGTGATCACCGACTACAAGGAGAGCCTGCGCCAGCGTGTGGCGCTGCTCAAGGGCGTGACGGTGCAGCACATGGAGCAGGTGTTCACCGAGCGCCTGCGCTTCAACCCCGGCGCCAAGGAGCTGATCACCGCCGCCAAGGCCGCAGGCCTGACCACGCTGCTGGTCTCGGGCGGCTTCACCTTCTTTGCCGACCGCGTGAAGGCGGGCCTGGGCATCGACTTTGCGCGCTCCAACATGCTGGAAGTGCAAGACGGCCAGCTGACCGGCCGCATGGTGGACCAGGCCTGGGGCGACATCTGCGACGGCGCAGAAAAGCGCCGCACGCTGCTGGAAGTGGCCTCGCTCATGGGCATTTCGCCGCAGCAAGCGATTGCCGTGGGCGATGGCGCTAACGACCTGCCGATGATGGGTGCCGCCGGCCTGTCGGTGGCCTACCACGCCAAGCCCGCCGTGCGTGCACAGGCCAAGGTGGCCATCAACCAGGGCGGACTCGACCGCTTGCTCGAAGTGCTGCGCTGAGCGGCGTGGCGCCTCAGTACGTACAGGGCGCCACTGGAAACTATTAATTTGATAGCTATCCAGGCATGTAGCACTAGCGCATCACGCCGTTTTTATTCAAAACCCGGTGTATCGGGCAATCCGGGCACCAGCGCGGCCTTGCGGCGGGCACTGCCTGCACGCGGGGCCGCCACCGTGGCCTGCAGCGCCACACCCTGCGGTGCAGTGGGCGCCACCAGGTCCGCCAGCGTGACGCCATCCAGCACCGCCAGATAGGCCTGCATGGCCTGACCCAGCACCCCTTTGAGCCGACAGTGGCTGCTCAGGCGGCACTGGTTGGAGGCCGGGTCAAAACACTCCACCAGGTTGAAGTCCGTCTCGGTGGCTCGCACCACCGCGCCAATGTGGATGGACGAGGCCGGCACCATCAGCCGCATGCCACCGCCCCGCCCGCGCGTGGTCTCCAGCAGGCCCTGGGCCGACAGCTGCTGCACGATCTTCATCAGGTGGCTGCGCGAGATGCCGTAGCCCTCGGCCACCTCCGTGATGGTGACGGGCTGCGCCCGCCCCTCGGTGGCAGCGCAGTACATCAGCACGCGCAGCGTGTAGTCGGTCCATTGGGTCAGTCGCATGGGTTTGCCGCAGATCAATCAAAAAGATACATACAGCCTGAATTTTATTCGCTAAAATATTCACACTATATGAATCTTTAAAGGACCGCCATGAACGCCCGCATCGACACCCTGCACGCCACAGCCCCCACCACCCCGCTGCCACTGAGCGCCGAGCAGCAGATCGGCCAGATCGCCGTGCAGTTGCCGGGCGCCACGGCGGTGTTTCGGCGCCTCAAGCTGGACTTTTGCTGCGGCGGCCAAGTGAGTCTGGCCAAGGCGGCTGCCAACAAGGGGCTGGACGCCGACGCCGTGCTGGCCGAGCTGGCGGCCCTGCAGCGCAGCGACGCCGTGCCCGAGGCAGCGTCGCCCAGTGCGCTCATCGACCACATCCTGGCGCGCTACCACGAGGTGCACCGCCAGCAGTTGCCCGAGCTGATCCGCATGGCCCGCCGCGTGGAGGCTGTGCACCGCGACCACCCGCAGGTGCCGGCCGGCCTGGCCGACCACCTGGAGGCCATGCACGAGGAGCTGCTGTCGCACATGCTCAAGGAAGAGCAGGTGCTGTTCCCCATGCTCAAGAACGGCGGCAACCCGTTTGTGGGCCAGCCCATCGGCATGATGCGCGCCGAACATGTGGACCATGGCGAGGCGCTGGACAAGCTCAACGCGCTGACGAATGACGCCACGCCTCCCCAAGGTGCATGCAACACCTGGCGCGCGCTCTACGCGGGCATTGCCCAGCTGGGCGACGACCTCATCAACCACATCCACCTGGAAAACAACGTGCTGTTTCCGCGGTTCGAAGCCAGCGCTGCGCCCGCGCAAGCTTGTGCCACGTCAGCCTGCGGTTGCCAGTGAGCGGGCACACTGCCGCCATGACCGACGAAGCCACCCACACACAGCCCACCAGCCAGATCGCCCCCAGCGTGGAGAGCATCACGCAGCTGGTGCACGGCTTTTATGGGGATGTGCGGCGCGACCCGCTGTTGGGCCCGGTGTTTGAAAAGGCACTGCACGGCCAGTGGGACGCCCACCTGCAGCGGCTGGTGGACTTCTGGAGCACCGTCGCGCTGGGCACCCGCAGCTTCAAGGGCGATGTCTTCGGCAAACACATGGCGCTGGAGGGCGTCACCCCTGCCCACTTTGCGGCCTGGGTGGGGCTGTGGCAACAACACACCAGCCGTCTGTTTGCACCCGAGGTGGCGCGCGACCTGCAGGTGGCGGCCCATGGCATTGCACGCAACCTGTTCCGGGGCTACTTTGGCAACGACCCTGGTTTTGTGCAGCCCCGCGAGGAGCATGGCGGGCACGGCGCCCAACCCCGCGGCAGCGAAGGGGCCCATCAGGGCTGAGGACTGGCACCTCGCGCGCCAGCAGGGCCCGCGCCCTCCCCGGATTATTTGCTCTTGTTGCCCGGCGTGAAGAACAGCGCTACGCCAACCGCAATCAGCGCCACCGGCCACCAAACGCGCAGCAGCTCGCGCAGGCTGATGCTGATCAGTCCCAGGTTGGTCAGCAGAAAAAACACGCCCAGTACGACCAGAACGATCGCTGCGATATTGCCCTTCATGTGCATTCCCTCGGTGTGGTTGTTGGTATGGCCGCGATTATGGCGGGCTGGACAACTGCGCGCCCAGATGATCCACCCACACGCGCACCTTGGGCGACAGATGGCGACTGGAGGGCCACAACGCCCGGAACTGGCGGGCCGGGCCCAGGTGCGGCTCCAGCACGCTCACCAGCCGCCCTTCTGCCAGGGCATCGCGCACCAGAAAGTCGGGCATGCAGGCAATACCGATCCCCCGCAGGGTAGCCCCCAGAACGGCTTCGATGTTGTTGCAGGCCAGCACCGTGCGAAGGGGTGGCTCGTCACCTGCCAGGTCCTCACGCCACGGCCAGTCGAGCAGTTTGCCGGAATCCGGGTGGCGAAAGCGCACGCACGCATGCTGCGCCAGATCACGCAGTTCAGCCGGAGTGCCATGGCGCTCCAGGTAGCTGGGCGCAGCACACAGCAGCAGCCGAAAGGTCTGCAAGGGCCGCGACACCAAGCGTGAATCGCGCAGGTCGCCACTGCGAATCGCCACGTCAATGCCTTCGTCGATCAGATCGATCGCACGGTCGCTGAACGTGATGTCCAGTTCCACCTCGGGGTAGCGCGCCAAAAACTCCGGCACCAACGGGATCAGGAAGTGATAGCCCACGATGGGCGCACTCACCCGCAACTTTCCCCGTGGAGTCTCCCGCGAGAGCGACAACATGGCCTGCGCGTCATCCAGGTCGTCCAGCACGCGTCGGCAGCGCTCATGGAACAGGCGCCCCTCTGCCGTGAGCTGGATGCGCCGGGTGCTGCGCTGCAATAGGCGCACGCCCACCTCTTGCTCCAGCCGCGCCACGCCCTTACCCACGGCAGACGCCGATATCTCCAGCGCCCGTCCGGCGGCCACAAAGCTGCCCAGCTCTGCCGTTTTTACGAAGGCCAACATGCCACTGAGCTTGTCCATCTGCGTTCTTCACTCCAGTTGAGTACGTTGTGAGTACGGCCGATTCAATCCATCCATTCCGCAATAAAAGGAATGAAAGCCACTTTTTGGCTGATTCGATCCAGTCTAACCTTCTTGTACTTCCACACATCCACCCCATGCCGAACCCGTCATTCCTTCGCGCCCACTCCGCCAGTGCATGCGAAACCCGAAAGTCGCTGATGGGTTTGCAGGCTGAATATCTGCGCTGGGTGCATGGCGAAATAGCCCGGTGCTTTCCGGCCCTATCCCCGCGTGCCGGCTTGTCGCTGCCCTTGGAGGACCTGCCCGGATGGAAGGCGTCCCAGACCGACAACATGCCAAACAGCGTGTACTACCTGATCACGGTGGATGGCGAAGCCGCAGGCATGTGTGGCCTGCGGCCCTTGGGCCCAGGCACCGTTGAAGTCAAGCGCCTGTACGTGCGCCCCGCCTACCGGGGGCTGCATCTCGGCTCGTCGGCACTGCGCAAGCTGTACGCAGATGCCTGTCAGGCGGGCTACACCCGCATTTGTCTGGACACCGCCCTTTTCATGCAGGCAGCACACCGCCTGTACGAAGCCCACGGCTACGCCGACTGCGCGGCCTACGAAGGCACCGAGGTGCCGCTGGCACTGCACAGCCGCTGGCGCTTCATGCAGCGTCCCATCCACCGCCCCAGCCACGGCACCACCCATGAGCACGATCTTCGAACGGCGTAGCACGCAAGCAGGCCTGGTCCTCGCAGTGCTCCTGCTGCCCCTGGTACTGCAACCCTTCGGCCACCACTGGGTGCGCGTTGCTGACGTCAGCCTGCTGTACGTGATGCTGGCACTGGGCCTGAACGTGGTGGTGGGTTATGCGGGCCTGCTGGACCTGGGGTATGTGGCCTTCTACGCACTGGGGGCCTACCTGTTTGCCCTGCTGACCTCACCCCACCTGACCGACCACTTTGCATGGATCGCTGCGCTGTTCCCTGAGGGGTTGCACGCCCCCTGGTGGGTGACCATCCCGCTGGGCGCTGCGTGCGCGGCCCTCCTCGGCATGCTGCTGGGAGCCCCAACCCTCAAGCTGCGGGGGGACTACCTGGCCGTGGTCACCCTGGGCTTTGGCGAAATCGTGCGCCTGCTGGTCATCAACATGAGCCACCCCGTCAATATCACCCAGGGCGCCCAGGGTCTGGGCTTGATTGACCCGGTGCACATCCTGGGGGTGGACCTGGGCCGTCCCTTAGTGGTGGCGGGCCATGAGGTGGCGTCAGTCACGCTGTACTACTACCTGTTCCTGGCGCTCGTGACGCTCACCATCGTTGTCTGCCAGCGCCTTCAGCACTCCCGCATCGGCCGCGCATGGATGGCCATCCGCGACGACGAAACCGCAGCGCGGTCCATGGGCATCAATACCCGCAACCTCAAGCTGCTGGCCTTTGGCGTGGGCGCCAGCTTTGGCGGAGTGACTGGCGCCATGTTTGCGGCTTTTCAGTGCTTTGTGTCCCCCGAGGCCTTCAGCCTGCAAGAGTCTGTGCTCATCGTCGCGATGGTGGTGTTTGGCGGCATGGGGCATATCCCCGGGGTGGTCCTGGGAGCCGTGCTGCTCGCAGCGCTGCCAGAGCTGCTGCGCTATGTGGTGGGCCCCCTGCAGACTGCAACACACGGGCTGCTGGATGCGGGCGTGATGCGCCCGCTGCTGATTGCCTTGGCCATGATCATCACCATGCTGTGGCGCTCCAGCGGCCTGTGGCCAGCGCCCGATGCGGCGCAGGCACTGGGGAAGAATCAACGCCCCCGCAAGGGCCGCAGCAGGTCCGACAGCCCGTTGTGATCGATCTCGTGCATCAGCGCCAGCAACTGGCCCAGCTCGCCCTTGGGAAACCCTTCGCGCGCAAACCAGTTGAGGTAGTTGCCCGGCAAGTCGGCCAGCAGCGTGCCTTTGTGCTTGCCGTACGGCATCTCGGTGGTGACCAGGCGTTGCAGTTTCTCTGCGTCCATTGCCCCGCCTCGCTCAACCGCCCGCGCGCTTGACCTTGTGGCCCAGCTTCTGCAGCGCGGCCATCACGCGTTCCACATGGTCGCCCTGCACTTCGATCACGCCGTCCTTCACCGTGCCGCCGCTGCCACACGCGGTCTTGAGCTGCTTGCCCAGTTGCTCCAGCGCGGCCTCGTCCACCAACACGCCCTTGACCAAGGTGACCGCCTTGCCGCCGCGCCCCTTGGTCTCGCGCGACACGCGCACGACGCCGTCGCCCGTGGGCAAGGGCTTGTTCTGCTTGCAGGTGCACTGCGCCACCGGCTGGCGGCAGGTGGGGCACATGCGGCCTGACTCGGTGGAATACACCAG
The DNA here is from genome assembly GCF_056314325.1 of Acidovorax sp. DMC1. Classification (NCBI taxonomy): domain Bacteria; kingdom Pseudomonadati; phylum Pseudomonadota; class Betaproteobacteria; order Burkholderiales; family Comamonadaceae; genus Acidovorax; species Acidovorax sp. DMC1. The sequence continues at coordinate 14,862 of NZ_JBQUYO010000005.1, forward strand.
GCCACCCAGGTCGGCAAAAGACTTCATGGCTGCTTCCCCTCCACTTCTTGCTGCAGCATGTGAAAGTCGAGCAGGCGCGTGGCCAGCAGCGTCTCGGTCAGAAAACACACCAGCGCCAGCAAAAAGCAGGCAACGCCCGCCAGAAACCCACCCACCGCGAGGCGGCTGGACTGGAAGTCCGTAGTTTCGCCCAGGAACAGCAGGATGATGGTCGTGCCGATCAGGAAGGCACAGAACGTCAGCAGCGCGATGCAGCCGTTGGCCAGCCGTCCGCGCAAGCGCAAGTCGCCCAGTTCTTTGTAGGCACGGGCCAGGAATTCGGGTTCGGTGTTGACGCGCGCGCGGTCTTCCACCACACGCGCCCGGTCGATGATGCGGGCCAGGCGGCCGGCTACCGCGCCGATCATCCCGGACACCGCAGTGAGCAAGAACACGGGCGCCACCGCCAGCTGGATGCCGTGGGTGATGGCAGAGGTATCAAGGGGCAAAGCCATGGGGTTCGGGTCCGGGAAAACTGTCAACGAAAAACGAGGCGGCCCGATTATCGGTTGCCCAACGCAGAGAACGGGCAATCGCATTCCCTGCGATCCGGCAGGTGCTAACCACGCATTGCAGGCCTGTAGGAAGAGCGTATCGGGCAACTGCGGCGACAATGCGGGCCATTACTGCTTTGTCTGCGCTGCCTCGCGTGTCTCCCTCAACGCGTCCCCTGCGCCTTTCCATGCCTTTTGCTTCCCTCGGTCTCTCCCCCGCCCTTGTCCACGCTGCCACCCAGGCGAGCTTTGTGGCGCCCACGCCCATTCAGGCGGGCGCCATTCCGGCCATCCTGCAAGGGGTAGACCTGCTGGGTGCGGCGCAGACGGGGTCGGGCAAAACGGCGGCCTTCGCCCTGCCCTTGCTGCAGCAGCTGCAGCTCAGCGCCACCGGCGGGCCGCGCCGGGTGCGTGCCCTGGTGCTGGTGCCGACGCGTGAACTGGCCGCGCAGGTGGGCGAAGTGCTGCGCAGCCTGGCGCAGCACCTGCAGCAACCGCTCAAGATCGCCATCGTGTTTGGCGGCGTATCCATCAACCCGCAGATGCTGGGCTTGCGCGGCGGTGCCGACATTGTGGTGGCCACCCCGGGGCGCCTGCTGGACCTGGTGGACCACAACGCGTTGCGCCTGTCGGCCGTGGCGCACCTGGTGCTGGACGAAGCCGACCGGCTGCTGGACCTGGGCTTTGCCGAAGAACTGCAGCGCGTGCTGGCGCTGTTGCCTGCCCGGCGGCAAAACCTGTTCTTCTCGGCCACCTTTCCCGCTGCAGTGCAGGCGCTGGCCGATGGCCTTCTGCAGAACCCCGTGCGGGTGGAAGTGCCGCACACCCCGGGCAACGAGCCCGCCATCGAACAACGCGCCATTGCGGTGGATGCGAGCCGCCGCACCCAACTGCTGCGCCATCTGGTCAAGGAGCACAACTGGTCGCGCATGCTGGTGTTCGTGGCCACGCAGTACGCGGCCGAGCACGTGGCGGAAAAGCTCTACAAGGCGGGCATCTACGCCACACCGTTCCACGGCGGGCTGAGCCAGGGCGCGCGCAACCAGGTGCTGCAGGAGTTCAAGGACGAGCGCTGGCAGGTGGTGGTCACCACCGACCTGGCTGCGCGCGGCATCGACATTGCACAGCTGCCCGCCGTGGTGAACTACGACCTGCCCCGCTCTGCCGTGGACTATGTGCACCGCATCGGTCGCACCGGTCGCGCGGGCGAAAGCGGCATGGCCGTGAGCTTTGTGACGGCCGATGCCGAGGCGCATTTCCGGCTGATCGAAAAGCGCCAGCACCTCACCATTCCGCGTGAGCAGATCGCAGGCTTTGAGCCGACCGAAACGTCCCAGCCCCCATCCCCTGCAGATCCTCAAGGCACCGGTGGCATCAAGGGCAAACGCCCCAGCAAAAAGGACAAGCTGCGCGCAGCCGCCGCAGCGCAAACCGCTCAAACCCCTGCTGGCCAGAAAAAAGGCCCCTGAAGGGGCCTGCAGTGTCGGGATACAGAGTGGGCTGGGGTGGTACACACCCAGGACCCGGGCTCACACGACGTCTTCTTCGTCCCCGCCCTGCGGCGCCTGCCCTGCGGGACGTGGCGTGCGTTTGCCGGGTTTGGCCAGAATTTCCACATAGAACTGGGCGCCCCCCTCGGCCGCCACGTCGTTGATCAAGCCGGTCAAGGCCGACAGATGCGCCACAGCGGCGTCTTCCTTGGTGCGACCAAACCGGCAGTCAAAGTCCCAGAAATCGGCGCCTTCGGGCAGGTCGCGGCGCCGTTCGCGCTTGATGTATTTGCGGATTTCGTGCTTGACGGCATCCAGAACGCGGTCGCGGTTCTTGCCTTCAACGTGGAGTTGGAAAGTTTTTCTCATGGGCGATAGTACCGCCTGCGACAGATGATCTTTGATGGCGCCTCTTCCCGGTGCCACAATGGTGCATTACTTTTGGTTACCCACCAGCCCATGAACCACGACCTGCGCCTGCTGCACCTGTTGCCAGCGGCTGTGCTTGTCACACAAGAGGGTGCCATCCGCTTTGCCAACGCCGCCAGCATGGAGCTGCTGGAGGCGCCCAGCATCGACAGCCTGATCGGGCGGCTGTCCGGCGATTTTGTGCACCCCCTCGACCAGGTGCGCTCCACCAACCGCATCCAGCAGGTGGCCGTGCCCGAGCAGGCCGGGCGGCCCAACAAGTCGTCCGAGTTCCGCATTCGCACCGAGCGGGGCAACCTGCGCATGGTGCTGATCAGCAGCGTGGCTATTGAATGGGACGGTGCGCCCGCCGTGCTCATGTGCGGCATGGACATGACGCACCAGAGCGAGATTGAGGCCCAGCTGCGCGAGAGTGAGCAGAACTTCCGGCGCCTGTTCGACAACATGCAGGACGTGTACTACCGCACCGACGCACAGGGCATCGTGCAGCATGTAGGCCCTGGCGTGCGCCGCGTGCTCGGCTACGAACCGCATGAAATCGAAGGCCGCACCGCCGAGTCGTACTACCCCCAGAGCAAGGACCGCGACGCGTTCAAGGCCGCAATCATGGAGCACGGCGAGGTGTCGGACTTTCCGGGCCAGATGGTGCGGCGCGATGGCACGGTGATCGACATCTCCATCAGCAGCCACGCGCTATACGACCATGCCGGCAATTTTGCGGGGGTCGAGGGCATTTACCGCGACGTGACGCAGCGCAAGAACCTGGAGCGCGAACTGCAGCGCCTGGCCACCACCGACATGCTGACGGGCATTGCCAACCGCCGCGCGTTTCTGGAATGTGCCGAGTCGGCCTATGCCCATTCACGGAGCAACGGCGAGCCCCTGACCTTGCTGATGCTGGACCTGGACCACTTCAAGACCATCAACGACCGTTTTGGTCACCTGGAGGGCGACCGTGCGCTGATGGCGTTTGCGCAGGCCATCAAGGGCCAGTTGCGCGCCAGCGATGCCGTAGGCAGGCTGGGCGGCGAAGAGTTTGGCGTGCTGTTGCCCCTGACCACACTGGCCGAGGGCCTGGAGGTGGCCACGCGCATGCTGCACAGCATCCGCGCCTTGGAGCTGACGGACGATGCAGGCCACAGCTACCGCGTCACCACCAGCCTGGGTGTGGGAACCTTCCGCCAGAGCGATCGCAGCCTGCGCGACATGCTCGACCGTGCCGACCAGGCGCTGTACCTGGCCAAGCACCGGGGGCGCAACCAGGTGGCTTCGCTCGAGACACTGGACGAGTGATCATTTCAGTCGCCCTGATCGGTGAGAGATCAGGGCCATGCAGCATGCCAAGGCACCTGTTCAAAGGCGCATGCGTTCCTGCTGCAGGTTCCACAGGCAGGCTGCGATGCGCAGCAGCATCTCCATCACCTGCTCCGAGCCGCTGCAGGACAGCTCCAGATCATCAATGAGCATCGCCAGCTGGGAGATGGCGTCTTCGGGGGCGGCAGCGCCACCACTGCGCGCCACTTCGGCAATCGCGATCAATACGTCGGTGCGGTTCATGGCGCAGGACTTGGCGTGGTGGGTGGCAATGTCTCTGTCATTGGCTGCATAGGCCACGCGACGCAGAGACCACGCCGCCGCCGGGCTAGCGGGCCGAGATGGCCAGTTGCGCGCGACTGCCGGCCCCGCCCTCCAGAGCCACAGCAGGGGGCAACCCTGCCGTTTCCAGCAAGGGCGCGCCTGCAGCAGGCAGGGGCATATCCGGCGTCAGGCGGAACTGGTGAATCACCTCCAGCAGGCGCCTTACCTGATTCTTCATGCCGGTCGAGGCGGACGAACTGTCATCCACCAGCGCAGCGTTCTGCTGTGTGGCCGCGTCCAGCTGGCGCACGGCCTCTCCGATCTGGGCAATGCCCCGGGCCTGCTCCTGCCCGGCATCCTTGATGGCGGTGATGAGCGACACCACCTGGTTCACATGGTGCACGGTGTTGGCCACACGCTCGCCCGCCTGCCCCACCAGGGTGGACCCGCGCTCCACACCCTGCACGCTGGCCGAGATCAGGCCGCGAATCTCCCGGGCCGCCATGCTGCTGCGCTGCGACAGGCCCCGCACCTCGCCAGCCACCACCGCAAAGCCCCGGCCCTGCTCACCCGCACGCGCGGCCTCCACCGCCGCATTCAGCGCCAGCAGATTGGTCTGGAAGGCGATGTCGTCGATCACCTTGATGATGTCCGTGATCTTCTGCGACTGGGTCTTGATCTCCTGCATGGTGGCGATCACATCGCGCATCACGCTGCCGCATTCGTTGGCCACACTGCTGGCCTCCTGCGCCAGGGCGGTGGCACGCTGGGCGTTGTCGGTGTTGTGCTGCACCGTGATGGTCAGCTGCTCCATCGACGCGGCCGTCTCCTGCAGATTGGATGCCTGCACCTCGGTGCGGCGTGCCAGGTCTTCGGTGCCGCCCGCCATCACCACGGCCTCGTGGGCGACCGTCTCGGTGCTGGCGCGCACCTCGGTGATCACGCGCACCAGCTGGTGGTTCATCTCGCGCAGGGCACCTAGCAGCTCGGCGGTCTCGTCATTGCCGCGCACCTCAATCTGCGCCGTCAGGTCGCCCCCCGCCACGGTGCGTGCCAGCACCACGGCCTGGCGCAGCGGGCGCGAGATGGAGCGGGTGATGACCCAGGCCATCGCCGCGCCCGCCAGTAGTGCCAAGGCCGTGGCGGCCAGCATCCACCAGTGGATGGTGTCGCTCATGGCGCGGGCCCCGTCAAACTCTGCCGCGGCCACGTTGATCTGCAGCGCCACCAGGCGCTCGATGGCGTCCTGCACCTTGAGCGCGTTGGGCCGGATCTGGGTGATGTACAGCTCCGAGCCGTCGTCGTACTTGCCGGCCACCAGCGCGGCCGACGCCGGGATCAGGCCCTTGTCCAGATAGGTGGCGTTGGCATCGGCAAAGGCCTGCGCCAGGGCCTGCTCCTCGGCCCCCAGGGGCTTGGCGGCGTACTCCTTCCACAGGGCCTGGATGCGCTCGACATTGGCGGTCAGGGCCGCGTGGCTGGCCTCCAGGTTGCTGGTGCCGGGGTCCATCAGCATGTCCATCACCAGCACGCGGTTGCGCTGCGTCAGGTGGCTGATCTCGGCCAGCACGCCCATCGGCACGGTGCGGTCGCCGTACAGGGCTGCGCTGCGCTCGGTCAACCGCTTGGCCCCGCTGATGCCCCCCGCCGCCAGGGCCGAGATCAGCAATAACAGCACCGCAAACGCCAGCGCCAGCCGGGTACCAATTTTCATTTTTTGAAGCATCTAAATCTTTCGTGAAGGTCCGCCGAGGCGTCGCCGCCTTGTGGGAACGAACGCGTGTGGCCCGCTGGAGAATGCCCACCCTTTGCGCACAGCGACTTCCCGGCGGAATGCGAAAGATACTAATTGTTTCAAATGACAGATTAATGACGGAGAGAGAAACCTTGACCGTTCAGGCCAATGCTTCAAATCGCTGTCATTTTGCTAGGATCGGCACCGCAAGCGGCTTACCAGCTCAATGAGAGTGCGCCGACTTTCATTGCACCGGAAATAGTGCGCGGCATATCGTTATTCATAAAAACCATTACATAAAACACATGAAATATATTTACTTTCTTTTGCTGGCAACCATGGCCCTTGTGCAGGCGGGGCTGACCAGCGCGCAGACCGTGACGGGCGCGGGCTCGTCGGCGGCGGCCCCCATCTACCGCAGCTGGGCCAAGGCCTATGCCAAGGCCACCGGCAGTGCAGTGGACTACGACCCGGTAGGGTCCAGCGCGGGCATGAAAAAGATCCAGCAACAAGCCGTCGGCTTTGGTGCGACCGACGTGTACCCCGCCGAGAAGGACCTGCTGGAGCACGGACTGCTCGCGCTGCCCGTGGCCATCACCGGCATCAGCCCCATCGTCAACCTGCCCAAGGTGCCCAACGCCCAGCTGCGCCTGACGGGCGAGGTGCTCAGCCGCATCTTCATGGGCGAAATCTCCCGCTGGAATGCGGCCGACATCGCCGCGCTGAACCCCGATCTGCCCCTGCCCGACATGCCGATCAAGGTGGTGGTGCGCGCCGATGGCTCAGGCACCACCTACAACTTTGCGGACTACCTGGGCAAGGTGAGCCCGCAATGGAAAAAAACCTACGGCGCCAAAACCAGCATTGCCTGGCCTGCAGGGGTGCTGGCCTTCAAAGGCAGCGACGGAGTGGCCAAGGGCGTGCGCGACACGGTGGGCGCCATCGGGTATGTGGACCACGGCTACGTGGCCGAATACGGCCTGACCACCGTGCAGATGAAAAATGCCGACGGCATATACGTCAAACCCTCCATCGACGCTTTCAAGGCAGCACTGGCCAACAGCGATTGGTCGGCCACCGGGGTTTTCAACAGCACCTTGACGCAGCGGCCCGGCAAATCGGTGTGGCCCATCACCATGGGCACATTTGTGGTGTTCCCAAAGGTCACGCAGAACCCCGACCAGACGGCCCAGGCCCTGCGGTTCATTCTGTGGTCGTTCCTCAATGGAGACACCTTGGTGCAAGAAAATAACTTTGTGCGCCTGCCAGACCGGGTTCAGGCTTCGGCATTCAAAATCATTACCTCCATCCGAGATAATCAAGGAAAACCGTTGGGCATGAACTTGATATCGTCTTTCAATCGCTCTTCGCAATAAATCCGGTTTCGCGTAAAACATTGATTATTCACAGATAACCAGCGCACTATCTTGATCCGGCATCACCCTGTGAAGGGAATACCACAGGATAATGCCGCCATCATGGAAATCGAATTCAAATTCTGCATCCCGCCCGAGCGCCTGGCCGCTGTGCAAGCGGCATTGCGCCGGGGCCGGTGTACCGCTATCCGCATGGAGGCCCGCTACTTCGACACGCCCGACGGCGCACTGGGGTCACGCGGCATTGCGTTTCGCCTGCGGCGTGAGGGCGACCAGTGGGTGCAAACCGTCAAGGCGCTGGGCGATGGCCCGCTGGACCGGCAGGAGCACAACGTCGCACGCGGCCCCGCCACCGAAGGCACCGCGCCCGAGCCCCAACCTCAATTGCACAGTGGCACCGTGGCGGGCGCGCGGCTGCAGCAGGCGTTGCAAGCCGCAGGCAGCCCCCTCGTCGAGACCTATGGCACCGAGATGGACCGGCTGACCCGCGACATCACCCGCCAGGGAACCGTGGTCGAGCTGGCGCTGGACACCGGCCGGGTGGTGGCCCACCGGGGCACAGCGCGGCAGGCCGAAGCCCCCATTTGCGAGCTGGAGCTGGAACTCAAGGCCGGGCCCGTGACGGGCCTGGCAGCGCTCGCCGCGCAGTGGGCCACACGGCATGGACTGTATCTGAGCACCGTGTCCAAGGCCGAACGGGGCGAGCGCCTGCTGGCCGCACCCGATCGCAGTTCGCCCCGCAAGGCCCGGTCCCCTTCCCCCCTGTACCAGCAACTGCCCGCCGGGCTGGCCCTGCAGCGCGCCGTGGTGGCGCAGTGCCTGCAGCAGATCCTGGGCCCTGCCAGCGACCTGGCAGAAGGGTCCAACGATGAAGAGCAACTGCACCAATTGCGCATCGGCATCCGCCGCCTTCGCACCGCCCTGCGCGAGCTGGCGCCCCTGGCCCCGGGCCACCTGGACCCCGCCTGGGAGCCGCCCCTGGTCCATGTGTTCCAGCAGCTCGGCCACCTGCGGGACCGCAGCCACGTGATGCAACGCATCGGTGCCGAACTGCGCGATGCCGGAGCGCCGCCCCTGTCCACCCACCCGAACGGCGCTACCGGGCTGGAGGCCCAGGTGGCACAACACATCGTGCGCGATGCGGCCTTTCAGGAAGCGCTGGTGCATCTGATGGCCTTTACCACCCCAGGGCTGGATGCCACGGGCAGTGCCCCAGAAGGTCTGGACGCCCGTGCCACGCGCCGCCTGCTGCAGCAGCGCCTGCGCGCACTGCATGCCCAGGTGCAAAAAGGCGCACGGGGTTTTGCCACGCGCACGCCCCAGGCACAGCACCGGCTGCGCAAACGACTCAAGCGCCTGCGTTACCTCACCGAGTTTGTGGCGCCCGCACTGGATGCGCACAGCACCCGGTTTCTCGACAGCCTGCAGCCTGCGCTGTCGGCCCTGGGCCGCCTGAACGACGAGCGTGTGGCGGCGGTGCTGTACCGCGAACTGGCAGAGTCGGGCGAGCCGAACGCCTGGTTTGGCGCGGGCTGGCTGGCAGGGCGGCAAGCCCAGTCGGTGGCCGCCTGCGAGCAGGCCCTGGCGCAGATCGCAGAGGCGCCCCGCCTGCGCAAAACCGGCAAACGCTGAAGGGCCACCTGCACGGCACAATGGCCCGCATGACGGACTCTCCTCCTTCGCGGCGCCAGCCGCCCTCCACGCCCCGCCAACCCACTGCGCACACCGCCCCGCGCCCCACACCCGACAAAGACCAGATCGCGCTGCTGGAGCCCTTTGAACGCCTGGGCCTGGACCGCATCGCCCTCGTCTCCACACCTGCCCAGGCCGACCAGGCTTGCGATGCGCTGGCCGGTGCGAGCGCCTGGGGTTTTGACACCGAATCCAAACCCACCTTTGTGCAGGGCGAGGCGTCGGACGGCCCGCACATCGTGCAACTGGCCACACTGGAGCGGGCCTGGGTGTTCCAGCTGCACGACCCCGGCTGCCGCGCGCGTGTGGCCGAGCTGCTGGCCTTGCGCGGTGTGACCAAGGCAGGCTTTGGGCTGGGCGACGACACGAAGCGCATCCAGCACAAGCTGGGCGTGCAACCGGCCGATGTGCTGGAGCTGAACACCGTGTTCCGCCAACGCGGCTACCGCAAGGACATGGGCGTGAAAGGGGCCGTGGCCGTGCTGTTCAACCGGCGTTTCATCAAGTCTAAAAAGGCCGCCACCTCCAACTGGGCCAACGCCCGGCTGAGCGATGCCCAGCTGGTCTACGCCGCCAACGACGCCTGGGCGGCGCTGCGGGTGTTCAACGCCTTGCATCCGACCGCCTGAGGGGCTGCGCGCGCACAGCGGCGGCGGCCCGGCACGGCACGGCACGGCACGGCACGGCACGGCACGGCACGGCACGGCAGTCTGTGCATTGCGTTCACTATCAAAACAATAGCTTCTCAGGCATGATTCACTAGCGCTACCGGCCAAAACGGCCTCAACAACGCGCCTGACAGGCCCTGCGAGGCCCTGTGAGTCCCCGCAGGCGATCCATGCACCGACCTACAGCCGGGCCGCGAGCCGCGCCGCCTGGTCGATAGCGCGTTTGGCGTCCAGCTCACCCGCCTCCAGCGCCCCCCCGATCAGGTGGGGCTTGCGGCCCTGGGCCTCCAGGTCCTGCGCCAGGCTGCGCAACGGCACCTGGCCCGCGCACAGCACCACGGTGTCGCACGGAATCCAGGTCGGGTCTTCGCGCTTCTCGCCGTACGACACCAGCAGCCCTTCGTCGGCAATGCGCTCGTAGTTCACGCCGCCCACCATCTCCACCGCTTTCATCTTCAGCACGGTGCGGTGGATCCAGCCTGTGGTCTTGCCGAGGCCGCCGCCGAGCTTGCCCTTCTTGCGCTGCAGCAGCGTCACCTGCCGTGCAGGGGGCGTCACACGCGGGCCGCTGGCGGCCAGACCACCGCGCGCTTCGGCCGGGTCGGTGATGCCCCACTCCGCCTTCCAGGCGGGCAAATCGAGCGTGGTGGAAGGGTGGTCGCCATGCGTGAGGAATTCGGCCACGTCAAAGCCAATGCCGCCCGCGCCGATGATGACCACGCGCTCGCCGACCGGCTTGCCGTGACGCAACACATCGATGTAGCTCAGCACCTTGGGGTGGTCCTGGCCAGGGATCTTCGGGTCGCGCGGCTCCACGCCCGTAGCCACGATGACCTGGTCAAAGCCCGCCAGGTCGGCGGCTGCGACCTTGCGGTTCAGATGCAGCAACACGCCAGTGTCTTCCACCCGCGTGGCCAGGTAACGCAGCATTTCGTGGAACTCTTCCTTGCCCGGAATCACCTTGGCCATGTTGAGCTGGCCGCCGATGGCGGGCGCCGCGTCGAACAGGTGGACCTCGTGGCCACGCTCGGCAGCCACCGTGGCAGCGGTGAGGCCTGCAGGCCCCGCGCCCACCACCGCGATGCGTTTGCGCGACGACACGGGGCGGTACACGAGCTCCGTCTCATGGCAAGCACGCGGGTTGACGAGGCAGCTGCTGGTCTTGTTCTGGAACACATGGTCCAGGCAGGCCTGGTTGCAGGCAATGCAGGTGTTGATGCGGTCGGCCCGGCCTTGCGCAGCCTTCTTCACAAAGGCCGCATCGGCCAGCAGGGGCCGCGCCATGGACACCATGTCGGCGCAGCCATCGGCCAGCACCTGCTCGGCCACCTCGGGCGTGTTGATGCGGTTGGACGTGACCAGCGGCGTGGTGATGCCCGCCGCCGCGAACTCGGCCTTCATCTTCTGCGTGACCCACGCAAACGCTGCGCGCGGCACGCTGGTGGCAATGGTAGGCACCCGCGCCTCGTGCCAGCCGATGCCGGTGTTGACGATGTTGGCGCCGCCCGTGGCCACGGCCTTGCCCAGGGTGACGATCTCGTCCCACGCGCTGCCGCCAGGCACCAGGTCGATCATCGACAGGCGGTAGATGATGATGAAGTCCTTGCCAACGGCCTCGCGCATGCGGCCGATGATCTCCACCGGCAGGCGCATGCGGTGGCTGTAGTCGCCGCCCCATTCATCGCGCCGCAGGTTGGTGGCCTGCGACAGGAACTGGTTGATGAAGTAACCCTCGGAGCCCATCACCTCCACACCGTCGTAGCCAGCCTCGCGCGCCTTGATTGCGCAATTGACGAACGCGCGTATCTGGCGCTCCACCCCGCGTGCCGACAGCGCAAACGGCGTGAACGGCGAGATGGGCGACTGCAGCCGCGAGGGCGCCACGGCCAGCGGGTGGTAGGCATAGCGGCCCGTGTGCAGAATCTGCAAGGCAATCTTGCCGCCCGCTGCGTGCACAGCCTCGGTCACCACACGGTGGCGCTTGGCCGCGCCGGACGTTGCCAGCGTGCCCGCAAACGGCTTGGCCCAGCCCGCGATATTCGGTGCGAAGCCACCCGTCACGATCAAGCCCACGTCACCCTCAGCCCGCTCGCGAAAGTACGCCGCCATGCGCGAGAGGTCACGCCCGTCCTCCAGCCCCGTGTGCATGGAGCCCATGATCACGCGGTTTTTGAGGGTGGTGAACCCCAGGTCGAGGGGGGCGAGCAGGTGGGGGTACAAGGCGGCACCGGACATGGAGGCAGCGCCTGCAGAGGTGGCAATGGGAGAGGAATGCATGGAAGGATCGTGGACTAGAAATATTTTCTAGAACTTTATTCTAGAATCCCGTTCCATGGCAAGCCGCAATTCCCCGCCCCCCACCGCATCCCCTGCCGAGGCAACCACCGACCGCCGCCAGGACATCCTAAACGCCGCCCTGGCTTGCGCGGCCGACGGCGGCGTGGACGCGGTCACCATCGACGGCGTACGCGCGCGCTGCGGGGCCAGCGTGGGCAGCATCTATCACCACTTTGGCAACCGCGACGGCATCGTGGCGGCGCTGTTCTTCGAGATCTATCACGACCAGTCGCGCAGCGTGCAGGCGCAGCTGGATGCCGCCCAGGGCGTGGAGGCGGGCGTGCAGGCCCTGGTCACGGGCTATCTGGACTGGGTGGTGGCGCAGCCCGAGCGGGCGCGTTTTCTGTTCCAGGCGCGTGGCGCCGTGGCCGCCGGCCCGCGCACGCCAGACCTGGCCGAGGCCGCGCGGCGCCGCAACCAGGCGCTGGTGGCCTGGTTTGAACCCCACCGCAGGGCCGGCGCGCTGCGCGACCTGCCATGTGAGCTGATGCCATCACTGGTGATGGGGCCGGTGCAGAGCTATTGCAGGGCCTGGCTGTCGGGCAACGCGGCCCAAGGGGGTTTGCCCTCGCCCACCACCTACCGCACCGAGCTGGCCGAGGCTGCCTGGCGGTCGGTGAGGGCGTAGACCGAGCGATCGGATCAGCTCCGATCAGTAATGCGGCGGCAGCTCGTCGCGCAGGTTGCGCGGGCCGTTCGAGCCGCCTTCGGGCGCCTGCTGGCGCAGCTGGATGACCTCGTGCGTCAACCGGTCGATCAGTTGCTGCTGCTGGTAGATGGTCATGTTCAGCTGGTCCAGCAGGTCTTCGGTAAAGCTGGCCTTGATCTCCAGGCTTTCGAGACGCTGGAGAACGTTGGCGAGATCGTTGGTGTCGGACATGGAGGCGTCAGATCGCCTGGCCCAGGCGCGCTACGCCTTCGCGGATCTTGTCCACATCGGCCGTCGCAAACGACAGGCGGAAGGTGGCGTGGTCGGGGTTAGCGCAGAAGAACGGCGTGCCGGGCACAAAGGCCACGCCCTTATCAATCGCGCGCTTGGCCAGCACGTTGCCATCGGCCACCTTGCCGCCTGCCCCCGTGAGGCGCGCCCACACAAACAGGCCGCCCTGGGGCTGCACAAATTCGATGGCGTCGCCCAGCTCCTTGCGCAGCGCATCGCCCATGGCCTGGGCGCGCTCGGCGTACACCTTGCGCACATGGGCCAGGGTGCCAGGCATGCGGCCGGCCTTGAGGTACTGCGCGGCCGTGGCCTGCGCAAAGGTGCTGGTGTGTGCATCGCTGAACTGCTTGCACATGGTGGCCTTGCCCAGCAGCTCGGCCGGGGCAATCATCCAGCCCACGCGCAGGCCGGGCGACAGCACTTTGCTCAAGCTGCCGCAGTGCACCAGCAGATCGCGGCTGCCGGGCACGGTGGCCGACAGGTTGAGCAGGCTGGGTGGAGGCGCATCGCCAAAGTACAGGTCGCCGTAGGGGTCGTCCTCGACGATCAGCGTGTTGTGCTTCACCGCCATCTCCAGCACGGCCTTGCGGCGCTCCAGGCTCAGCATGGCGCCGCTGGGGTTGCCGAAGGTGGGGATCAGGTAAACGAATTTCGGCTTGTGCTCGGCAATGAGCTTTTCCAGCTCGTCGGTCTTCACGCCGTTGCCATCGATGGGCGCGCTGATGAGTTCGGCGCCGTACAGGCGAAAGCACTGGATGGTGGCGAGGAAGGTCGGGCCTTCCACAATCACCTTGTCGCCGGGGCTGATGAGGGTCTTGCCCAGCAGATCCAGCGCCTGCTGGCTGCCGGTGGTGACGATGAGGTTGTCGGCCGCGACATCCTTGGCGCCCTTGCTGGTCATGAAGGCGGCCAGTTGCTCGCGCAGCGGGTTGTAGCCCTCGGTGGCGCCATATTGCAATGCTGCGCCAGGCTCTTCGGCCAGGGCGGCGTTGCTGGCTGCGCGGATGCCTTCCACGTCAAACATCGCGCTGTCCGGAAAGCCACCCGCAAAGCTGATGATGCCGGGCTTGCCCAGCAGCTTGAAAAGCTCGCGGATGGCGGAGGTTTCTACGTTGTTCAGGCGGTCGGCAAATTGCATGGCGTGGACAGAAGTGGTTGGCAACAAACTGTGCATTGTCGCCAATTGCGACGCTGGATTCATGCGGTGTCCGCCCGAGAGGCCCTAAACTGGGTTTTCCCTCCACCGCCATAGCCCCGCCCGCCATGACCCTGACCCTCCACACCCTGCCCCGCATGCGCCTTGCCACCATGCGCCACACCGGCGCTTACGGCCACCCGGGCCTGACCGAGTTGTGGGAGCGTTTTGGCAGCTGGTGTGCCGCCAACCGCCTGGATCATCCGCGCCCCAAGTTCTACGGTTTCAGCCATGACGACCCCGCCTGCACGCCGCCCGAGCAGTGCCGCTACGACGCAGCGGTGCAGATTGGTGTGGGCCTGCGCACCGGGCCCGATGTGCAGGTGATGGACTACGCCGGCGGCGACTACGCCTGCATGCACTTTGTGGGCACAGGGCCCGAGATCGCCGCCGCCTGGGCGCAGATGGGCGCGCAGGGCCAGATTCCCGAGGGTTGGGAATGGGAGCCGCGTGCTGCGCTGGAGATCTACGACGAAGACTTTGCGGTGGACCCTGCCACGGGGCGCTTTCCGTGCTGGCTGTGTATTCCGGTCCAGCGGGCTCGCTGAAACCTGTCGGGAGGCGCTGACAGGCTGGTCAGCCAGGTTCCGGCGCCCACCGTCAATCCACCCGGATATCCGCCCGCGCCGCCACGGCGCGCATCAGCGGCAGCTCGCGCTCAATGCGTGCGCGCAGCGCTTCGCCATTGCCCCCCAGCGGCGTCAGGCCGATGTCCACCATCTTCTTCTTGAACTCCGCCGAGGCCAGGGTCTCCGCCAGGGCCTTTTCCAGCTTCTTCTGCACGGTTGCGGGCAGGCCCGCCGGGCCTACGAAGGCAAACCACGATCCCATGTCAAAGCCGGGGTAGCCGCTCTCGGCCACCGTGGGCACATTGGGCAGCAGGGCTAGGCGCTGCGGGCTGAGTGCGGCAATCGCCTTGATCTTGCCGGACTTGATGAGCGGGGTGGATGCCACCACGGTGTCCACTGCCAGTTGCACCTGCCCGCCCATCAGCGCCGTGAGGCTGGGTGAGCTGCCGTTGAAAGGCACGTGCATCATCGGAAAGCCTGCGGTGGTCTTGAGCATCTCGGCGCCAAAGTGCACCGACGAGCCCGTGCCGTAGGAGCCATACGAAAACTTGTCCGGCGCGGCCTTGGCCTGGGCCACGATGTCCTTGAGCGACTGGCCCGGGGTGTCGTTGTGGGCCACCAGCAGCAACCCCATGTCGGCCACCAGGGCCAGGGGCGTGAAGCTCTTGAGGGGGTCGTACGGCAGGTTGGTGCGGATGGCCGGGTTCATGGTGAGCGTGGTGTTGGACCCGAGCAGCAGCGTGTACCCGTCAGCAGGCGCTTTGGCCACCATGGACGCCGCCACCACCGTGCCCGCACCGGGCCGGTTTTCGACCACCATGGGCTGCCCCAGACGCTCCCCCAGCGCGGTGGCCAGCAGCCGCCCCAGGATGTCGGTCGCGCCACCCGCTGCAAAAGGCACGACCAGCTTGATGGGCCGGTCAGGGTAACTCTGTGCCTGCGCCAGGCCGGGCGCGCCCAGTACCAAGGCGCTGAGCAGAAGACTCGATACGAAGCGGGAACGCAGCATGGTGAAGCTCTCCAGAAAGCACGTTGACAAAAGCGAGGGGTAGCGGGGGTTCACGGTGGGAGACGGAATGGCGAGCAGCGAGGCCCAGGTCACCCCAGCAAGGGGCTGCGCTGGCGCGCGTACCCACTGGCCTGGTCGTAGGCATGGCCGATCTGCAGCACGGCGGCGTCAGACTGTGCCGGGCCGATGATCTGCAGCCCCGCAGGCAGGCCGCCGGGGCCAAAACCTGCGGGGGCTGCCAGCGCGGGCAGGCCGGCCATGGTGGCGGGCACCACGGTCTCCATCCAGCGGTGGTAGGTGTCCATGGTGCGGCCGCCGACCTCGTGGGGCCAGTCCAGCCCGGCATCGAACGGGAAGACCTGCGCAGCGGGCAACACCAGAAAATCGAATTGCTCGAACAGGCCGCGCAGCACCTGATACCACGCGCTGCGCACGCGGGCTGCGTCGTACACCTGCAGGGCCGTCAGGCGCATGCCACGCTCGATCTCCCACACCGCCTCGGACTTCAGCAGTGCACGCGTGGCCGGGTTGCGATACAGGGCTGCATTGGCCCCTGCCACGCTGAAGCTGCGCAGGTCGATCCAGGCGCTCCACAGCTGCGTCAGGTCGAACGCGGGCACCACGGACTCCACTGTGCAGCCCACGGTGCGAAAGTGCTCCAGCGCCTGCTCGCAGGTGGCCAGCACGCCCGGCTCGGTGGGCAAGTGGCCACCCAGGTCACCCAGCCAGCCGATGCGGGCACCGCGCCAGTCGCGCTCCAGCGGCTGGCCCAACAGGGCCACGTCCTCATGGCGCCGCGTGAGCGGCAGGCGCGCATCAAAACCTGCCTGCACCGACAGCAGCAGCGCCAGGTCCGGGATGTTGCGCGCCATGGGCCCGGCCACGCTGAACTGCTGAAAAAACACCTCTTCCGTCGGCCCGTGCGGCACCAGGCCGAACGAGGTGCGCAGGCCGTATACGTTGTTGAACGCCGCTGGCGTGCGCAGCGAGCCCATCATGTCCGAGCCATCGGCCACAGGCAGCATGTGCAGGGCCACTGCCACGGCTGCGCCGCCACTGCTGCCCCCCGCCGACACAGCCGGGTTGTGGGCGTTGCGCGTGGTGCCATACACCGGGTTGTAGGTGTGCCCGCCCAGGCCAAACTCGGGCGAGTTGCTGCGGCCGATGAACAGTGCGCCGCCTGCGCGCATGCGCTCGAACACCACGGCGTCGGTGGCAGACACCTGCCCGGCAAAGATGGGCGAGCCCCGCGTGGTGACCATGCCTGCGGCGGGCATGATGTCCTTGGGCGCCTGCGGAAACCCATGCAGCGGGCCCAGGCTCTCGCCGC
Organism: Acidovorax sp. DMC1; assembly: GCF_056314325.1. Classification (NCBI taxonomy): domain Bacteria; kingdom Pseudomonadati; phylum Pseudomonadota; class Betaproteobacteria; order Burkholderiales; family Comamonadaceae; genus Acidovorax; species Acidovorax sp. DMC1. Next base: position 31,743 of record NZ_JBQUYO010000005.1, read on the forward strand.
GCGCCAGTTGCGCATCGCGCTCTGACGCCTGCGTGCGCAGGGCGTTGCGGTCCACCATCGCCACCAATGCATTCACCACGGGGTTCAGCCGGTCTACCTGGGCCAGGTAGGCGTCCAGCACCTCGGTGCAGGAGACCTCCAGCGCATGGATGGCGCGCGACAGTTCGGTAGCCGTGTAGTCCACGATGTGTCTGGGGGTGCCACCCGGGGTGACGCTGTTTGCAGAAGGCATGGGGGCTGGGGCCGGTGAATGTGTCATTGGTAAGTCAGCATAAGCAGCCTGCTGCGTTTCGACAATCAACGATTTCTGGGGTTATCTTTGCGTTTTACGCAATCCACACCCCGAAAGGCCCTCCATGCTTTCCAGCCGCTTGCAGGACACGGCGCTGCGCTACTTTCTGGAGGTGGTGCGCAGCGGCTCGGTCAGCGAGGCCGCCGCGCGCCTCAATGTGTCGCCCTCGGCCGTGAGCCGCCAGGTGGCTGCCCTCGAAGACCTGCTGGGCGTGCCGCTGTTTGACCGGCGCCCACGCGGCATGGCGCCCAGCGCGGCGGGCGAGCTACTGGCCGCCCATGCCCGGCGCGGCGCGCTGGAGGCCGACCGCGTGGTCTCCGACATCCAGGCACTGCAGGGCCTGCGCACGGGGCTGGTGCGCATCTGCAGCTCTGCGGGTTTTGCCATCGAGTTCCTGCCCCGCGTGATGGCGCAGTTCCGCCTGCAGTACCCCGGCATCCAGTTCCACCTGCGCGTGGCCAGCCCCGCAGCTGTGACGGTGGCGGTGCTCAACGGCGATGCGGACATTGGGCTGACCTACAGCCGCTCGGCCGAGCGGGACATCACCGTGCAGCACCGCCAGGCCGCACCCGTCATCGCCATCATGCGGCCTGACCACGCGCTCGCACGCGCCCACTCCGTCACGCTGGCGCAGATGCACGCCTACCCCATCGCCCTGCCCGAGCGCGACAACACTGTGCGCCAGCTGTTCGACATTGGCTGCAGCCAGCGTGGCCTCGTCTTTGAGCCCGCGCTGGTGTGCAACCACTTCGAGACGCTGATGCACTTTGTGCTGCATGGCGGCGGCCTGTCCATCTCGGGCGAGGTGACGGTGCGCGATCGGGTGCAGCGCGGCGAAATGCATGCCGCCCAGATCCGCGAGCCCGGCATGAGCGCCCGCGCCGCCGAGCTGCAAACCCTGAGCGGCCGCACCCTGCCCGCTGCCGTGCGCATGTTCCTGGAGTTTCTGCAGGCGCAGCTGCGGGACAATGCGCCACCGGCCACGCCCGCCAAAAGAAGCCAGCCACCTGCCCCACCCCGCCAACGATGATGATGAAAACCGCCCAGATCGAGCCCTTCTTCGCCACCCTGAAGGCGGCCAACCCTATGCCCAACACGGAGCTGGAATACACCACCCCGTTCGAGCTGCTGGCCGCCGTGCTGCTGTCGGCCCAGGCCACTGACGTGGGGGTGAACAAGGCCACGCGCAAGCTGTTCCCCGTGGCAGGCACGCCCCAGGCCATCCTGGATTTGGGACTGGAGGGGCTGGAGGGCTACATCAAGACCATCGGCCTGTACCGCACCAAGGCCAAGAACCTGATGGAAACCTGCCGCATCCTGGTGGAGCAACACGGCAGTGTGGTGCCCCGCACGCGCGAGGCGCTGGAGGCCCTGCCCGGCGTGGGCCGCAAGACGGCCAACGTGGTGCTGAACGTGGCCTTTGGCCAGCCCACCATGGCGGTGGACACGCACATCTTTCGCGTGAGCAACCGCACCGGCCTGGCACCGGGCAAGAACCCGCTGGCGGTGGAGCTGCAGCTGATGAAGCGCGTGCCTGCGGCCTATGCGGTGGATTCGCACCACTGGCTCATCCTGCTGGGCCGCTATGTGTGCCAGGCGCGCAAGCCGCGCTGCTGGGAATGTGTGGTGAGCGAGTATTGCGACTACCGGCCGAAGACGCTGGCGCCCTAACGCGCAGAACGCACAGCGTTTCAAATTTCATAGCAACCAGCGCATATTCTTCTAGCGCATCCAGCCAAAAACACTCGAAACCTGCTCTCTGGCAGAGATTTCGAGCCCTTGCGCAACCGCCAGCCTGCAAGGCCGGGTCAGACAACGCAGCGGGTGCCCAGCGCCGCCATCTCTTGCGACACCCCCACCCAGGCCACATCAAACCCAGCCACCTTGCGCTCCGGCGGCACGGGATGCGCGCGCAGCGCCCAGGTGGCACCGGCCAACACGCTGTCGATCACGGGCACCGACACCTGCGGCTGCACGGCGGCAGCCATGCCTGCCAGCCCCGCCCCACCCAAAATGACGGCCTGCACCCCCATCTGCCGCACCACATCCCGGCAGGCCTGGGCCAGCAAGGCACGGGCTGCTTCGGGGTCAGCCGCCAGTTGCGCCCCGGTGGGGGCGACGGTGTGAATGCCTGCCAGTGCGTGGGCGTGGCCCAGCGCCTGGGCCAGCCGCTGCAGCATGGGGCCCCAGCGCTCGCCGCCGGTGACGATGGCAAAGCGGCCGTGGCGCGCAGCCTCGATGAATGACGCTTCGGCCAGGCCAGTGACGGGCACCGGACTGCTCTCGCGCAGCGCCATCAGGCCAGGGTCGCCAAAGCAGCCGATCAGCACCGCGTCGGGCGCGGTCTGCGGCTGTGCGATCTCATGCGCCCACACATCGAGCGCGGCGTGGGCCGCCACGGCGTAGCTCGCCTCGCACGCGATGTACGGTGCGCCAAAGCGGGCCGTGGCCGTGCGCACCGCCACATGCGAGCCCGCAGCCCCCTGCACATGCCGCTGCAGCAAGGCACTGACATGGGCCGACATGTTGGGGTTGATGACGAGCAGTTGGCGCATGGGCAAGCGTGTGAAAAAACCGTCAGACCCCGCCCAGCAACCGCGCCAGATCGGGCGCCTCTGCCGCAGGCGGCGTGAACTCCAGCTGCGACTCGATCCGCGCCAGGTGGGCCAGCATCAGCCGGGGCGCCTCGCGCGCGTCGCGCAGGCGGATGGCGTCGATCAGCGCACGGTGCTCGCGGCAGCCGCAGGCCGTGGCCTCTTCGCGGGTCTGCGCGTGGCTGGGGCTGTAGGTCATCAGGATGAGCGAGGTGCGCGAGACCAGCTCTCGCAGGATGCGGCCCAGCGTTTGGTGCCCTGCGGCCTGCGCGATGTGCAGGTGGAAATCACCCGACAGGCGGATCGCACGACGCATGTCACCGCTGGCGCGCGCGGCCTCTTCGTCGTCGATGCAGGTGCGCAGTGCGGCGATGTCGGCATCGGTGGCGTTGGCGATGAACAGCTCCACCAGACGCGGCTCGAGCAGGCGGCGGGCTTCGAACACTTCCAGCGCCTCTTGCGGCGTGGGCTGCGCTATCGATGCGCCCCGGTTGGGTGTGAGCGTGACGACCTGTTCGTTGGCCAGCCGCACCAGCACGGGCCGCACGCGTGTGCGCGACACGCCAAAGGCCGCCGCCAGCTTGTCCTCCACCAGCTTGGTGCCGGGCGGCAGACGGTGGTCGAGGATGGCCGACACCATGCGGTCGTACATGTCGTTGTCACTGAGCTGGCCGGTCGTGTCGGGCTGCACGGGCGGTTCGGTGACCGCAGCGCGCGCGCGCCGGGGCTTGGGGAGGGTGGTCGTCATAAGGGTGCCGTTTTTACCCCGAACGGCCCTTGCGCCTGCGGCCCAATGCCCACACCAGGGCCAGCGTGATGCCCATGACGACGAACGACACCACGGTGGTCAGCGTGCCCAGCGCGTAGATGGACGGCGTGGTCACCGTGCTGGTCAGGCCCTGCAGCTCCAGCGGCAGCGTGTTCACGTCGCCAATGGCCTGCGAGGTGCGGGCGATCTCGTCCCAGCTGAGCGTGAAACCGAACATGCCAATGCCCACGACCGAGGGCGCAATGAGCGGCAGCACCACATGCGCAAAGCCCTGCCAGGGCGTGGCCCCCAGGTCGCGTGCGGCTTCTTCGTACGCAGGGTTGAAGCGGTTGAACACCGCAAACATGATGAGCAGGCCAAACGGCAGCGTCCACGTCAGGTGCGCGCCCAGGGCCGAGGTGAAAAGGCCGAGCGACGTGCCATAGCCCTCCAGCGCACTCTCCATGCCCAGCCATTCCAGCGCCGCCTTGATGCCGTTGTCGATGAGCCGGAACTCCAGCCCGATGCCCAGCGAGACGATGATGGACGGCATGATGAGGCTGGCCACGACGATGAAGAACAGCGTGTTGCCGCCCGCCAGCCGCTTGCGAAAGGCCAGGCCCGCCAGCACCGACAGCACCACCGTGCACAGCATCACCGCCACGCCCAGGCCCAGCGAGCGCCACAGCGCCGCGCCAATGTCCACCACGCCCAGCCCTTCGGCCAGCTTGGCGAACCAGTGCAGCGACACGCCGCGCATGGGGAAGGTCAGTCCACCCTCGGGGCCCTGGAAGCTCAGGATGAAGATGACGAACATGGGCCCGTACATGAACAGCACGAACAGCGCAAAAAAGATGGCCAGGGGCCAGAAGCTGGCGGGACGAGATTCTCGGACTTTCATCTCACAGCTCCTTGCGAATGTCGACGAGGCGCGTGAGGCCCCAGATGATCATCAGCACCACGGCCAGCAGGATCACGGCATTGGCCGCCGCCAGCGGGAACTGCAGGTAGGACGTCTGCACCTGGATGATCTTGCCAATCGATGCGATCTGCTGCCCGCCCATCACGCCGATGGTCACGAAATCGCCCATGACGATGGTGATCACAAAGATCGAGCCGATGATGATGCCGGTGCGCGAGAGCGGCACGATCACGTTCCACAGCGTCTGCCAGCCACTGGCGCCACTGTCGCTGGCAGCCTCGATCAGGCTGCGGTCGATGCGCATCATGCTGTTGAAGATGGGCACGATCATGAACATGGTGTACAGGTGCACGAAGGCCAGCACCACCGAGAAGTCAGAGAACAGCAGCCACTCAATAGGCGTCTCGATCAGGTTCATGCCCATCAGCGTCTGGTTGACCAGCCCATTGCGCCCCAGCAGCGGCACCCACGAGATCATGCGGATCACGTTCGATGTCCAGAACGGGATGGTGCACAGCACGAACAGCAGGGTCTGCATGCCCGAAGAGCGCACATGGAAGGCCAAAAAATAGGCCACGGTGAAGCCGATCACCAGCGTGATCAGCCACACCAGAAAACTGAACTTGAGCGTGGAGTAATACGTCTTGAGCGTGACGCACAGGCCGTCTGACGCATCGCCACAGCCCGCGAAGATCGACACGTAGTTCTTGAACGTGAAGCCGGGCAACAGCTCGTACTCATTGAAGTCCCAGAAGCTGACCATCACGATCAGCGCCAGCGGAATCAGAAAAAACAGCGCGAACACCAGCGTGAACGGCGCAGCCTGCCACCAGGCGGCAATGCTGCGGCCGGGGACAGCTGCAGCAGGTAAGGACTGTGTGGTCGTGCTCATGGTGTTTGCAATCAATGAATCCAAAGGTCTACCGTTCGGCGCTTGCTCTTGAGACTGGCGCTGCCCAAGGCCAGTGCCCCCGTGCAAGGGCCGCCCCGCCGCACCGGGGGCGTCCCCCTCCCGACCCGCGCAGCGGGTCGAGAGAGGGGTGAAGGCGCGCAGCGCCTCAGGGGGTGCACTCCTTACGCCGCGACGAACTCATTCCACTTCTGCACCATGTAGTTGTTCTCGTCCATCAGCGCGTTCCAGCAGGCAATGCCACCCATGCGCGACTCGTAGCTGCCGCCGTCGCGCACTGCACCGGCCTTGGCCAGCACGTCGCCATTGGGGCTCTTGATGTCCTGCGTGGCGGGCTTGCCTTCCATCCAGTAGGCCCACTCGTAGGCTTCCATCTTGGACTTGGCGGTCTCCAGCACGGCGCTGTAGTAGCCCTGGCGGTTCAGGTAAGCACCAGCCCAGCCGTCGAGGAACCAGTTGATGAACTCGTAGGCGCCATCGAGCTTGCGGCCGCTCAGCGTGGCGGGCAGGCCAAAGCCGGCGGCCCAGGCGCGATAGCCTTCCTTGAGCGGCTGGAAGTTGCAGGCAATGCCCTTGGTGCGCACGGCCGTCACAGCCGGGCTCCACATCGACTGGATCACCACCTCGCCCGATGCCATCAGGTTCACCGACTCGTTGAAGTCCTTCCACAGCGCGCGGAACTGGCCCTGCTTCTTGGCCTCGATCAGGGTCTTGATCGTGAGATCGATCTCCTTCTTGGTCATGTTTCCCTTGTCGGGGTACTTGTAGAGGCCCATGGCCTCGACCACCATGGCGGCGTCCATGATGCCGATGGAGGGGATGTTCAAAATCGCGGTCTTGCCCTTGAACTCGGGGTTGAGCAGCTCGGCCCACGAGTTGATCGGGCGCTTGATCAGGTCGGGGCGGATGCCCAGCGTGTCGGCGTTGTACACGGTGGGGATCAGGCTCATGAACTGCGTGGGCGCGGTCGCGAACTTCTTGGACTTTTCACCTTCCAGGTAGATCACCTTCTTGGGTGCGGTGCCCTGGTCACCCACGGCTTTGCCGGCCACCTGGCCGGTAGTGAACAGCGTGGTGATCTTTTCGGCGTTCTTGATGCGCTTGGTATCGATGCCCTTCAGGTTGCCCGTGGGTACGATCTTTTTCAGCGAGAAGTACTCGGTGTCGATCAGGTCAAAGCTGTTGGGCGCGGTGACGGCGCGCTTGGTCACGTCGTCGGTGGTCACGGCCACGTACTGGATCTCGATGCCGGTGTCGGCCTTGAACTTCTCGGCAATCGCTTTGTCCTGGTTCACCGCCGTGCCCAGGTAGCGCAGCACGATCTTTTCCTGCGAATGCACGGCCGGGAACATGCCAGCGGCCAGGATGCCCGCCGTGCCCTTGAGCAACGAACGGCGCGCCACTCCAGTGGCATCGGAGACAACAACAGGGGAATCAGCACGGGAAGCATCGGACATGGGAAAACTCCTTGGGTTGCGGAAGGGGACGGGTGGAAAAGAGGGGACGTGGCGGCGCGGTCAGGCGGCGACGGCCATGGCGGGAGCGGGCACAGACAGCGGGTGCGCCTGGTCGGGCGTCCAGTGCAGTTGCACGCCCTGCCCCACCTGGTAGGGCTGCGCAGCAAAGGCGGCCTCGGACACCATCACCGAATACGCCGCCGTGGCGTTGGCCGACAAGGCCACGCCCTGCTTTTGCAGGCCCAGCAGCACGTAGGTGCCCTGGTACTCCACGTCGGTCACCACGGCCTGCATGCGCTGGGCGCCCCAGGGCAATTCGGCACTGGCGGGGGCGATCTGCAGATGGTCGGTGCGCACGCCGACCTTGCCTTCGGGCGTGTCGATCACGTTGTGCCCGCCCATGAAGCGCGCCACGAATTCGCTGGCGGGCCGGTTGTAGACCTCGTGCGGGCTGCCCACCTGCTCGATCACGCCGTGGTTCATCACCACCATGGTGTCGGCCAGGGCCATGGCCTCTTCCTGGCTGTGGGTCACATGGATAAAGGTCAGGCCCAGCTCCTTTTGCCAGCGGCGCAGTTCGGCACGCATCTGGATGCGCAGGAAGGGGTCGAGGGCGGACAGTGGCTCATCCAGCAGCAGCACGCGCGGCTGCGTGATGAGAGCCCGTGCCAGCGCCACGCGCTGCTGCTGCCCACCGGAGAGTTCTGCGGGCTTGCGCTCGGCCAGGTGCCCCAGGGCCACGCGCTCCAGCAGGTCGCGCGCCTTGGCCTGGCGTTCGGCCTTGGCCACGCCTTTCATCTTCAGGCTGAAGGCCACGTTATCGAGCGCCGAGAGGTGCGGGAACAGCGCAAAGCTCTGGAACATCATGGCCGTGCCGCGCGCAGCGGCGGGCAGGTCGGTGATGTTGCGGTTCTCCAGCAGGATGTCGCCGCTGGTCACCGACTCGTGCCCCGCAATCATGCGCAAGGTGGTGCTCTTGCCGCAGCCCGAGGGCCCCAGCAGGCAGCAGTAGCTGCCATTGGCGATGCGCAGGTTGATGGCATCCACGGCAGGCTTGCCGCTGGCATAGCGCTTGGTGAGCGCGATGATTTCGATGGCGGCGGGGGTAGGCGCAGGGTGGGTGCTTTGCATGGGGTATGCCCTACGCAAAGCCCATGCCAACTTTGTACACAATGTTTTAGTCACATTGCATACAAAATGCACCAACACGGCGCAGATTGCCGCCCCATACCGGCCCACACCCGTCCTGCCTCCGCCTCCACCCCGGGCAAACCATGCACCGAAACAGCGCTTTGCCTTTCAGGTGCGTGGCTATACTGGCTTCGCATCTGAAACAATTTATTACGTCAGCGCGTTCCTCCCCCTTCTCCTGCCTGCCGCATGACGAACCTCGACCCGCGCTCCATGATCGCCCTGGCGGGCTTCATGTCTGCCGTCATGGCCATGGTGCTGCTGTTCATGCGGCGGCACTACCCGCCCAGCATTCGCGGTGTGGGGGGCTGGGCAGCGGCGCCGCTGCTATGGCTGCTGTCCACCGTGCTGTTTGGCGCGCGCGGCGCCATCCCTGACTGGCTGGGCCTGGTGCTGGCCAACCAGCTGCTGGTGCTGGGCTCGGTCATCTACTACATGGGCACGCGACAGTTCATGGGCCAGCCCGCCACCTGGCGCACCTGGAACTGGGTGATGGCGGGCACCACGGTCGTGTTTGCCTGGCTGACCTACGGGTGGCCCAACTATGCGGTGCGGGTGGGGTTTTTCACCGTGGTGATGGGGGCGTTGTATGCCGCGCAACTGCGCTTCATGCTGCGCCACGGCGGGCGCAACTTCCCAGTACGGCTGGTGGAGGTGATGCTGGGCCTGCACATGCTGGTGCTGGGGATGCGGCTGGGATCTATTCTGGCTGGGCATGCAGGCAATGACCTGATGGAGCCATCGCTGTTCCAGACCCTGTACATCGGGGCCTATGCGCTCACCGTCCTGATGCTGTCCATCGGCGCGGTGCTGATGGCCACGGACCGCCTGCGCACCGAGCTGGAACACCTGGCCACCTACGATTCGCTGACCCAGGCCCTCAACCGCCGAGCCTTGCTGCAACGCTGCGCGGACGAGCTGGAGCGCGCGCAGCGCTACGGCAACGGGCCGTCCATCATGATGGTGGACCTGGACAACTTCAAAGCAGTCAACGACACACGCGGCCACCAGCATGGCGATGCGGTGCTGGTGCACTTTGCCGAGCGCACCCGCCAGGTGCTGCGCCGCGCCGACCGCCTGGGCCGCTATGGGGGTGAGGAATTCCTGGTGCTGCTGCCGGGAGCCGACGCCGAGGCAGCCCTGGGTGTGGCCCAGCGCATCCACGCCACGCTGGCCACGGGCCACCCGCTGGACTGCGAGGTGAGCATCGGGCTGACCAGCTGGACCGGGCCACAAGAAACCCTGGACGCCATGCTCTCCCGCGCCGATGCCGCCCTCTACCGCGCCAAGGAAGAAGGCCGCAACCGCACTGTGGTGGGCTGAAATCTCTTCCAGTAAGGCGACTCAGGCCGTCTGCGTGGCCACACCGGCCGATTCAAAACTCGCCATCTCGCGCAGCACGGCACAGGCCGATTGCAGCAACGGCCAGGCCAGCGCCGCGCCCGAGCCCTCGCCCAAGCGCAAGCCCAGGTCCAGCAGAGGCTCGGCCTGCATCTGTTCCAGCATCAGGCTGTGGCCCCGCTCGCCCGAGCGGTGGGCGAACACACAGCGCTGCAGCACCTGCGGCGCGATGCGGCTGGCCACCAGCACGGCCGCGCTGGTGATAAAACCGTCCACCACAATCACGCGCCGCTCGGCCGCTGCCTGCAGCACCGCGCCCACCAGCGTGGCCACTTCATAGCCGCCCAGCGCGGCCAGGGCATCCAGCGGGCTGGTGGCGCCGGCATTGGCGTCCAGCGCCTGCTGCAACACCGCGCGCTTGCGTTCGATGCCTGCGGCATCCAGCCCGGTTCCCGCGCCCGTCACCTCGGCCAGCGGCAGCCCTGCCAGGCGCGCCAGCAGCAGCGATGCCACCGAGGTGTTGGCAATGCCCATCTCGCCCAGCAGCAAGGCGTTACCCGGCAGCCCACGCACCACCTCCACCCCGTTGGCCAGCGCCTGTGCACATTGCTCGGCGCTCATGGCCGGGCCGACGGAGGCGTCTTGCGTACCCGGTGCCACCTTGCGCAGCAACAGGCGCGGCTGGCCAGGTGCTGCATCGCGCGCAGCAATGGGCTTGGCCACGCCACAGTCCACCACCGTGAGGCCCAGGCCATGCTGGCGGGCCAGCACGCTCACGGCCGCGCCACCCGCCAAAAAGTTCTCCACCATCTGCCAGGTCACATCGCTCGGGAACGCCGAGACACCCCGCGCGGCCAAGCCGTGGTCGCCCGCGCACACCAGCATCTGGGGGGCATGCAGCACGGGGGATTCGGTGCCCAGAATCACGCCCAGGCGCAACGCCAGGCGCTCCAGCAGGCCCAGCGAGCCCAGGGGCTTGGTCTTGTGGTCAATGACGTGCTGCAGGCGGCTGGCCAACGCGGCATCATGCAAGTCAGCAACGGATGGAAGTACGAAAGGTGAGGTCATGGTGATGGAGAACACAAAGAACGCCGTGCACAAAGCGGCACAGCAGGGTTTTGAAAAAGAGGCGCAGGCCTATGCGCGCGGCAGGCCGGACTACACGGCGGCGCTGTCGGCCTGGCTGGCACAGGCCTTGGGCTTGGGCCCCGGCCGCGAGGTGGCCGATGTGGGTGCGGGTACTGGCAAGTTCACCGCACTGCTTGCGACCACCGGGGCCACGGTGGTGGGGGTGGAGCCCGTGGACGCCATGCGCGCCAAGATCGATGCACTGCAACTGCCCACGGTGCGCGCCATGGCGGGCACGGCTCAGGCCATTCCGCTGTCGGCAGCCACGCTGGATGCCGTGGTCTGTGCGCAGGCCTTCCACTGGTTTGCCACCCGCGACGCCCTGGACGAATTCCACCGCGTGCTGCGCCCGGGCGGCAAGCTCGGCCTGGTATGGAACGTTCGCGATGAGTCGGTGGACTGGGTGGCCGAGCTCACCTCCATCATCACGCCCTACGAGGGCGATGCCCCGCGCTTCTACAAGGGCGACTAGCGCAAGCCCTTTCCGCATCCCGGCTTCAGCCCATTGGTCGAGACCCGGCTGACCCACGAGCATGTGGGGCCACCCCAGCAGGTCATCGTGGACCGCTTCATGTCGATCAGCTTCATTGCAGCCCTGCCCGACGCCGAGCGCGCCGCAGTGCGCGCGCAGATCGAGGCCTTGATAGAGCGGCACCCCGCACTGCGCGGGCAAGACACCGTGCGCTTTCCGTACACCACCCTCGCCTGCCATTGCGAACGACTGTGAGGCGTTGAGACGCACGGTGGCCGGGTCCCTACCGCGCCACCAGCGCATCCAGCACGCCCGGTGTGAAGCTGCTGCCCAGGAAGCCTGCAAGGCCGTCAAACACGCTGTCCAGCGTGGGCACCTGCGCGCCAAACAGCGCGTGCAGCACCGCAGCGTCCTCGAACAGGCCGTGCAGGTACACGCCCAGCACATTGCCCGCCGGGTTCTGCCATGCGATGCCGGGGATGACCTCGCGCGCCACATCGCCCTTGGCAGCCATGGCCGGGTGCTGGGCCGTCTGGCCGTGGTGGATTTCGTAGCCGGTGGCGGCCACACCGGCCAACGCGGCCCAGGCGCCCTGCATGGCGCCAAACTGTGCCTGCGTGCATTGCACGGTCTTGGCAACCTCAAAGGTGGTGACCAGCGGTAGCAGGCCCAGGCCCGGGGCATTGCCATCGATACCTGCGGTGTCGATCAGCGCCTCGCCCAGCATCTGCAAGCCGCCACACACGCCCAGCACCGTGCCGCCCTGCCCCGCGTGCTGGGCAATGGCCTGGTCCAGCCCTTGCGCGCGCAGCCAGGCCAGGTCAGCAGCGGTGGACTTGGAGCCGGGCAGCACCACCCAGTCGGTGGGCTTGAGCCCCGCCAGATCGGCCGGGCTGCGGGCCCATAGCAGGCGCACGCCGGGCACGTTCTTGAGCGGCTGGAACTCGTCCAGGTTGCTGATGCGCGGGTAGGCCACCACAGCAACGGTGGTGTGCACGGCGCCTGCAGACAAGGTGCGGTCGTCAAACACGCCGTCTTCCTCCGGCAGACCGTGGCGCCACTGCATGGGGATGGTGGCCACCGTGGGCACGCCGGTCAGCTCTTGCAGCATTTGCGGGGCCGGGGCCAGCAGGCTGGCATCGCCACGAAACTTGTTGAGCACAAAGCCGTGGATCAGCGCGCGCTCGTCCTCGGGCAGCAGTGCCCAGGTGCCGTACAGGTGGGCAAACGCGCCGCCCCTATCGATGTCGGTCACCAGCAGGCAGCGTGCATCGGCATGGCGGGCCACGCGCATGTTGACGATGTCGCTGGCGTGCAGGTTGATTTCGGCGGGCGAGCCTGCGCCCTCGATCACGACCACATCGTTTTCGGCGCGCAGTGCATCGAGGGCTGCGGCGATCTGCGGCCACACCTTTTCGCTGCGGCCGCGCCAGGGCATGGCAGTGAGTTCTGCGCTCACCTGCCCCATCAGCACGACCTGGCTGTGCGTGTCGGCCTCGGGCTTGAGCAGCAGCGGGTTCATGCGCACCTCGGGCTCGGCACGCGCAGCCAGGGCCTGGAAATACTGTGCGCTGCCGATCTCGCCCATCACGCCCGCAGGGCCCGGCACCGCACGCGCGTTGTTGCTCATGTTCTGCGCCTTGAAGGGCGCGACCTTGAGGCCCAGGTTGCTGTAGTGGCGGCACAGTGCGGTGGTGAGCCAGCTTTTACCGGCACCGCTGGTGGTGCCCAGCACCATCACGCAGCGGGCCAGTGGGGAAGAGGTGGTGGAAGTCACGGCAATGGGCGGACCATGCGGTCCATGATGTGTTCAAGTGCGGCGGCCGCATCGGTGCAGCGGCCGGTGTGCACGGGCGAGGTCTGGATGATGGCGCTGCGTTTGGCGGTGAGCCAGTGAAAGCGCTGGCGGTACGGCAGGCGGGCAATGGGGCCACAGGCTTCGTCGCCCGCACAGATGGCCACGATGGCGGCCAGATGGCGGCGCACGGTGTCGATGTCGGCCCGCGGGTCCATGGCCAGCAGGCGAGCCTCATCGAGGGCAATGGCCGCCTGCAAAAAGCCGGTGCGCTGACAAGACAGGATCACGCCCGCGTTGATGAATTCCTCGCGCTCCACGCGCGGCACCACGCGCACGATGGCGTAGTCGTACACCTCAGGCGTGTGCATCGACGGCCTCCTTCAACGCATTCACCCAGATGGCACGCCCGGCCAGGCGGGCGCAAAAGTAGTCCACATAGGCCTGGCGGTGGGTGGCGGCGGCGGTCAGCAGACCTTCTTCGTGGTCGGCACCAGCCAGCAACAAGAACTCGTCGGGCACCTCGGCCAGGATGCCGGCCACTACCTCGGGCGTGAGGCGTGCGGCCAGCTCCTCATCCACCTGCGCGAGCAGCGTGGCACGGGCCAGCAGCACATGGTCGGCAATCGGTGCAAAGGGTTTCGCGGGCTGCACCACCGTGCCGTTCCACGCGTGGTGAAAGGTCAGCGCGGCGCCATGGTCGATTAGCCAGGGCTGGCGGTGCCACATCAGCAGATTGGTGTTGCGCGCAGTGCGGTCCACATTGCCCACCAGCGCGTCGAACCACACGAGGCGGGAGGCGAAGTCATCGGACACCACATCCACCGCCGGGTCGAAGTTGAGCGCACCCGACAGGTAATCCAGCCCCACGTTCAGGCCACCGCTAGCGCGCACCAGGTCCTGGATCTCGGGGTCGGGCTCGGTCTGCGCCAAGGCAGGGTCGAGCTGGGCCAGCACGATCTCGGGCACGGGCAGGCCCAGCGCACGGGCGATGCCGCCGGCGATCATCTCGGCCAGCAGTGCGCGCACGCCCTGCCCTGCGCCGCGGAACTTGAGCACGTAGGTACCCAGGTCGTCGCCTTCGACGATGGCAGGCATGGAGCCACCTTCACGCAGCGGCGTGACGTAGCGATTGACGGTGATGGTTCTCACAAGGTCTCCCTCGATCCGATGGAATGCGGGATGGTACGGCCCGGCAGTGCCTGCCATGCAGCCCGCAGCGCGTCTTGTGCGGCGGGCGCAAGCACCCCCAGGCGCACGGTGCCAGGCAGGCCGAACGATGTGGCGTCGCGCAGCTTGATGCCACTGGCGCGGAGCGCCACCAGGTCGCTCTGCAACGTCGTGGTGGCGGGCTGCGCGCAGAAGTAGTTGGCGAGGCTGCCCGCGTGCATGGCCCAGCCCAGGTCGGTGCACAAGGCCAGCTGGCGTGCCTTCCAGCCGCTCAGCGTGCGCAGGCTGTGCACCAGCCATTGCTGCACGCTGGCTTGCATCCACGCCTGCAGCAGGGCCACGCCATGGGCACCCACGGGCCAGGATGGCGCCAGGGCTGCGAGCGCACGCGCCTGCTCCTCGCAGTCCGATGGAGCAATCGCATAGGCGGCGCGCACGCCGGTGAGCCCCAGGGCCTTGTTAGGGGTCCAGAGCTGCCAGCAGGCCGAGGGCGTGCGCCGCGACGGCGCGCCCGTCCATGTGCCCTCAGGGTCCAGCCGAAGGGGGACATACGCGCAGTCGAGCACACGCCAGGCAGCGTCCGCGTCCCCCTGCCGCCAGGCGTGCAAAGCTGGATCTGTCAGGCCCAAAGGACTAGAGGGCTCGCAAGCCCACTGCAAACCTGCAGCCGACCGATCGCCCCTCAGCACCTCCAGCCCACGCACCTGCGCGGCCTGGGCGTAGTCGCCATAGCTGTGAGGTGGCACGACCACCTTCACGGAGCCCTGCTGCGCGGCCAGCGCGGTGATGCGGTGGATGAACTCGCTGGCACTGGCCGCCAGCACGATGCGGCCGGGGTCTACGCCGTGGAAGGCGCCCAGGGCCTCGCGCAGCGCCGTGTAGGCCGGGTCGGGGTAACGCGTCGCGTCGGCCGCCTGCACGGCGTGCAGCGCCTCGGGACATGGCCCGCAGGCATTGCTGTTGGTCGAGAAATCAAACAGAGGGACGCCCGCAGCGTCGGGGCCGCCATGCACAGGTGCGGAGGAACAACGGGGAGACGTCATGTGTGCGCCCAGGCAACCACCACCAACACCAAAAGCTGCAAGGCCGCCACCACCGGCAGCATGGCCAGCACCACCTGCGTGCCCAGACGCGCAGCGCGCCGCGTATCCAGCGGCCCCGCCCTGCGGCCCTTGCTGTGCAGCGTGTACACACCGGGCTTGGCCAGGCGCACATTCAACGCCAGCGCCATGGCCGCCATGGGCCAGCCGCTGTTGGGGGATGGCGTCTTGCGCGCCTGGCGGGCCAGGGCAGAAAACGGCAGGCCCTTGGCCACCACGGCCAGCAACAAGGCGGTGATGCGCGCAGGCACCCACGACAGCACATCGTCCGCCCGCGCCGCCCACTTGCCCGCCCATTGCCAGTAGCGCCCGCCGCGCATGCCGGGGTAGCCCCACATGGCATCGGCCGTATTTGCAAAGCGGTACAGCGCAGCGCCGGGCAGGCCCAGCAGCGCAAACCAGAACAGCGGCGCCACCACCGAGTCGTTGAGGTTCTCGGCCAGCGACTCGATGGCCGACTCGCGCACCTGCACGGCGGTGAGTGCGCTCACGTCCCGGCTCACCAAGCGCGCCAGTTGCGCGCGCCCGGCGGGCAGTGACTGGCCCAGCGCTACCTCCACCGCCAGCACCTCGTCGTGCAGCATGCGCCAGGCCAGCAGGGGCTTGAGCAAAAACGCCAGTATCACCACAGCCAGCCAGGCCAGCAGCATCAAGGCCGCATGCTGCAGCCACCAGGAAACTATCAAAACAATAGCAGCCAGGGCAATCCACACTAGCGCCCCCAGCCAAAAACGCCGAAAGTCCCGTGCCACAGGCTGTAGCGGGGCCACCCACTCGCCCCCCCGGTGCAAGGCCGAGCCCATCCACACCACCGGATGCCAGCGCGCTGGCGGCTCACCCAGCCACCAGTCGATGGCCAGCGCCAGCAACGGCACGCCCAGGCCCACGGCCGCAGCGGGCCAGGCCCAGGTGGGCATCAGCAGGAAAAGCCAGGGGGTGGACACGAGGGCCGGGCCCTAGTCTTCAATGCCGCGCTGCGCAGGAATGCCTGCCTTGAACGCGTGCTTGACCATCTGCATCTCGGTCACGGTATCGGCCAGCTCGATGATCTCGGGCGGGCAGCGGCGGCCGGTGAGGCACACGTGCACGTCTCGGGGCCGCTCGCGCAGCGTCTGCAGCACGCCGTCGAGCGGCAGCCAGCCGTAGATCAGCGGATAGGTGATCTCGTCCAGCACCACCAGAAAATGCTCGCCCGACAGGATGGCGGCGCGCGCCTTTTCCCAGCCGTCGCGCGCGAGCTGGGCCGAGTGCTCCAGGTCCTTGCTCTTCCAGCTGAAGCCATCACCCAGGCCCTCGATGGGCAGGCCGATCTGCTCGAACATGCGGTGCTCGCCAAAGCGCGCGGTGGGCACCTTCATGAACTGGAAAATCTTCACAGCCTTACCCCGGCCATGGGCACGCAGCGCCAGGCCAAAGGCAGCCGTGCTTTTGCCCTTGCCGTCGCCGGTGTTGACGATGATGAGGCCCCGGCGTTCGCCTTCGGCCTTTTCGTAGCGTTTTTCGGTGGGGGCGGCTTCGATCTGCATAGCGTGTCTTTCAATCAGAGGTCATTGCTCCGCCGGGGTGCGGCGAGGCAGCAAACGGGGCAAGGCCAGCCACTGGCCCTCCACCGGGTGGATGGCAATGCGGTCGTCAAACACCTGCTCCAGTGCGCGGTGGGTGTGCGTGTCCTGGGTGGAGCCATGGTGGCACAGGCGGCCGGCTGCAACGATAGCCACATCGTCCGCCTGCAGCGCAAACGAGACTTCGTGCAGCACGCTGACCACCGTCTTGCCTTGGGCCACCAGCTCGCGCACCAGCAGCAGCCAGTCGGACTGGTGGGGCGGGTCCAGGTTGGCCAGCGGCTCGTCCATCAACAGCACCTGGGCCTGCACGGCCAGCGCGCGGGCCAGCAACACGCGCTGGCGCTCGCCGCCGGAGAGTTGCGAGAGCGCGCGGTGGCGCCAGTCCCAGGCCTGCGTAGCGCGCAGGGCTTGCTCCACGGCGGCGTGGTCGGCCTCGCTGGGGGGCGACAGCCAGGGCTGGTGCGGCAGGCGGCCCAGCATGGCCACGTCGTACACCAGCAGGTCATCAGCGGCCACCTCGTTCTGCCCCAGCCACGACAGCGCCCGCGCCCGGTCGCTGCGGTGCCAGGCGGCCAGCGGGCGGCCCAGCAACTGCACGCTGCCCGTGCAAGGCAGCAGGCCCGCCAGCGCCCGCAGCAGCGTGGACTTGCCGGCGCCGTTGGGGCCGACGATGCTCGTCCAGCGGCCCGCCGCCAGGTGCAGCGTGATGCCGTGCAATATGGGGTGTTTTCCGATGCTGGCGCTGATTCCCTCTGCGCTGACAGCTATGTTTTCAGGAGCATTGCGCATTTACAGCACGCCTCCTGGTCCGGTGCGCCGGTGCATCAGCCACAGCAGGTAGCCGCCACCCAGCACGGCGGTGAGCACGCCCACGGGCAGCTCTTGCGGCGCGATGAGCCCCCGCGCCAGCAGGTCTGCGCCGGCCAGCAGCACACCACCCATCAGGCTGGCCAGCCCCATCAGGCGGCCGTGCGGCACCTTGACCACGGCCCGCACCAGGTGGGGCGCGGCCAGGCCCACAAAAGCAATCAGCCCCGTCTGCGCCACGGCCGTGCCGGTGGCCAGGGCCAGCACCGCCACCAACGCGGCGCGCAGCGGTGCCAGCGGCAAGCCCAGGCTGTGGGCCGTGGCCTCGCCCAGCGCCAGGCCATCCAGCACGCGCGACAGCGCCCAGGCGGCCACCACGCACAGCAGCCACACCCCTGCCATCAACAGGCAAGAGGTCCAGCCCACAAAGCCGGTGGAGCCCAGCAGAAACGCCTGCATGGCCTGCAGGGAATCGGGCGACAGCAGCAGGATGAGCGAGGTGAACGCGCCCAGCACCACGCCCACGATGACCCCGGCCAGCAGCAGGCGCAATGTGTGCTGCACGCCGCGCGCCAGCGCGAGCGTGAGCAGCACCGCCAGCACGGCCCCGGCAAACGCCGCGCCGGTCAGGCCCAGGCGCACCAGCCAGTGGCCCGAGAACACCATGGCCACCGCCGCGCCCTTGGCGCTGCCCACCATGCCCGCAGCGCCGCCCATCATCGCCAGCGCCGTGGCCACGCCCAGAGAGGCGCCCGAGGCGCTGCCCAGCAGGTACGGGTCGGCCAGCGGGTTGCGGAACAGGCCCTGCGCCACGGCACCGGCCAACCCCAGCAGCGCACCGGCGCACCACGCGCCCAGCGTGCGTGGCAGCCGGATCTCCCACACGATCTGCCAGGCCATGTCCCGTGCGGCGTGGCCGGCGGGGTCGGTGCTGTGATCCCACAGCGCGGGCCACAGATTCTCCAGCCCCACGCTGCCCACGCCGGTGCCCAGCGGCACCAGCAGCGCGCTGACCAGCAGCAGCAGGCCCGCCAGCCAGCGACCGCGCAGCACCACCGATCCCATCATGGGCGCACCGCCGCAGGCGCCTTGGCACCGGGCGCGGCCTTGCTGGCCAGGCAGCGGGCCATGATGCGCGCGCCTTCAGCCATGCGCGGGCCGGGCCGCACCAGCACATCGGCGTCTTCGGGCGGAAACACGCACAGCCGCTGCTCGCGCAGGGCGCGCAGGCTGCTCCAGCCCGGCCGCTCGGTCAGGCCCTCCACGCTGCGCGCGCCCACCATGATCAGGTCAGGGTCGGCCCGCACCACAAACTCGGGGTTGAGCTTGGGAAACGGCCCGAGCGACGCGGGCAGGATGTTGCGCGCGCCCAGCCGGGTCAGCGTCTCGCCAATGAACGACGAGGCCCCTGCCCCGTACGGCCCCCGGTTCACCTCGAAGTACACGCGCACGCCCCGTGCCGCCGGCGGCACGGACTGCGCGGCGGCCTCGACCGCCGCGTCGATATGGCGCCACACGCGCTGGGCGTCAGGCACGGCAAGCACCTGGCCCAGCTTGCCCATCACGCGCTGCACGTCGGCGTGGGTCTTGGGCTCCAGCGCCACCACAGCCAGGCCCAGCTGCTCCAGCCGGGCCGATGCGCGGGACGATGTGGCCATCAGCACCACGTCGGGCCGCAGGGCCACGATGGCCTCGATGTTGGGGTCCAGCCCGCCGCCCACCTGCGGCAGGCGGGTGACGGACTCGGGCCAGTTGGAATAGCGGTCCACGCCCACCAGGCGGTGGCATTGGTCCAGCGCGCAGATCGTTTCGGTGAGCGAAGGCAGCAGGCTCACGATGCGCTGGGGCGGGCGCGGCAGCGTCACAGAGCGGCCCCGGTCGTCGGTGACCTGCACCGGCTGCGCCCGCGCCAGCCCGGCCATGAGCAGGCCCAGCACGATGAGGATGGCGATCACCCAGAGGATGCGGCGCACGGGGGTGGGTTTCATCAACGGGGTTCTTTCAAGGTAAGCGGCAGGCCTGCGGCCATGAGCGTAACGCGGGGGCAGACCTGCGCCACCTGCTGGTTGAGGGTGCCCAGCGCATCCACAAAGGCGCGCACCTCGCGCCCCATCGGGATGACCCCCAGGCCTATTTCGTTGCCCACCAGAACAACGGGCCCGGGGGATTGCCGAATCGCTTCTAAAAACATAGCAGCTTGGGCATGCCACTCTAGCGCTTGCGCCTGTTTTTTCTCTGAATTCATGGTTTCGAACCCCAGCGGCATGGTCCACTGGGTCAGCCACAGCGTGAGGCAGTCCACCACCACCAGGGTCTGCGGCGTGCTGAGCCGCGTGAGGGCTGCCGCCACGTCGCGCGGCTCTTCCACCGTTCGCAGGCCGGGCACGCGCTCGGCGCGATCGCGCTGGTGGCGGGCGATGCGCTCGCGCATCTCGTCGTCCCAGGCCTGGCCGGTGGCGATCAGCACGGCGCGGTGGTCGGCAGACTGCGCCAGCCAATCGCGCGCCAGCAGTTCGGCGCGGCGGGATTTACCGCTCTTCTGGCCGCCCAGGATCAGTTCGGTGGTGATCGGATGCAGGGCCGAAGTCATGCGTTGCCCCCACTGCCCAGCAGGTGTGCTACCGCCTCGGGGCTGGACGAGAACCAGGCGTGGAAGTAGCTGGCGTGGATGCTGCCTTGCTGGTACAGCGCTTCGCCCACATCGGGCGCCACGGCCTCGTGGGGGCGCACCGTGCGGGCCACCACGGGTGCGCTGCTGTCGCTGGTCGAATAGTGGAAGGTGTGGCCGCGCAGCGTGTGCCCGGCCACCGTCAGGTGCTGCGGGCCCAGCGCTGCCAGGCGCTTTTGCATGGTCACGCGGCCAGGCAGCAGGCTCCACAGCGGGGCAACGCTGCCGTCCGCGAGGGTGATGGATTCAAACAGTGCCATCATGCCGCCGCACTCGGCCCACAGGGGCTTGCCCGCGGCCACATGGGCGCGCAGGCTGGCCAACATGCTGGTGTTGGCAGCGATCTGCGCGGTGTGCAACTCGGGGTAACCGCCAGGCAGCCACACCGCGTCGCAATCAGGCAATGCGGCATCGTGCAGCGGCGAGAAGAACACCACGCGCGCGCCCATCTGTTCCAGGCACTGCACGTTGGCGGCATAAATGAAGCAGAACGCCGCATCGCGCCCCACGGCCACTGTGCGGCCTGCGAGCAGCGCAGGCACGGCAATCTTCGACAAGGGCGCAGGGAAGTCCACGGCCCAGCCCTGCAGGTCATCCAGCGTCATCTGGCCCAGCGGCGTGGCGGCGAGCGCGTCGGCCGCAGCATCCAGCCGCTGGAGGCTGTCGTCCAGCTCGTGTGCGGCCACCAGACCCAGGTGGCGTTCGGGCAGCAGTGCGGCACCGGCCTTGCCGGTTGTCGGAGCGTTGCCGGGCTGCACCCGCATCAGCGCGCCCATCCAGTCATCGGCATCGTGCAGACCGTCCCGCAGCATGTCGGCATGGCGCGCGCTGCCCACACGGTTGGCCAGCACACCGGCCCAGGGCAGGCCCGGCCGGTAGTGGCGCAGGCCGTAGGCCAGCGCGCCAAAGGTGCCCGCCATCGCCGAGGCATCGACCACCGCCAGCACCGGCACGCCAAAGTGCCGTGCCAAGTCGGCCGCGCTGGGGTCACCATCAAACAGGCCCATCACGCCTTCGATGAGGATCAGGTCCGACTCGCACGCCGCATCATGCAGGCGCTGCGCGCAGTCGGCCTCGCCGTTCATCCACAGGTCGAGCTGGTGCACGGGTGCACCGCTGGCCAGCTGGTGCCAGTGCGGGTCCAGAAAGTCCGGCCCGCACTTGAACACCCGCACACGCCGCCCCTGGCGCGCATGCAGGCGTGCCAGGGCGGCAGTGACGGTGGTCTTGCCCTGCCCGGAGGCCGGGGCCGCGATCAGCAGCGCCGGGCAGCGGGCAGCAGTGGCCGTGGCAAGGTTCACTGCGGTGCCCACTTCACACCCACGTAGACCGTACGGCCTGCGGTGGCATAGGTGCGGGCCAGCTGGTAGTCCTTGTCGGCCAGGTTGTCGATGCGGGCCAGCAGCGTGTAGTCGCGCGCAATGCGGGTGCTGGCGTACAGGTTGACCAGGGTGTAGCCGCCCAGCACGTTGGTGTTGGCCACAGTGTCGAAGCGGCGGCCCGAAGCCTGCACCTCGGCACCCACGGTCCAGCCCGCCAGGCGCGTGTCGGCGCCGAAGGTGGCGTGCTGCTTGGCGCGGCGTGCCAGTTGCTTGCCGGTGTCCAGGTCGCGCGGGCGCTGCAGGTCGATGGAGCCGTGCAACTGCACGTCGCCCAGGCGGTGCGAACCAGTAAACGTCACGCCCTTGTATTCGGCCCGGGCGGTGTTGGCATAGCAACCAAAGCTGGAGGCACAAGTGCCCGCGCCGCCAAAGGAGATCAGGTTGCTCACGCGGTTGCGAAACAGCGTGGCCGAGAAGGTGCTATTGCCTTGTGCGTAGCGCAGCGCCACCTCGGCATTGCGGCTGCTTTCAGGACGCAGCGTGGCCACGCCGTATTCGCTGAACCGGTGGTACAGCGTGGGTGCACGGAAGGCCGTTCCCACCGACGCCGTGGCACGCCACTGCGGGGTGATCGCATAGCCATAGGCCACGCTGCCGGTACCCTTGCCGCCGAACTCGCTGTCGGAGTCGTGGCGCAGGTTGAGTTGCACCGTGTGGCCGGCGGCGTTGTAACCGTAGCCCAGCGCCAGCGCGTCTTGCGATCGCTTGGCGTCGATGGGCTGGTTCTCCAGGCGGTCCTCGCGGCGCTCCAGCGCGGCCGTCACCAGATGCGCGCCCTGGCGCCATTCGTTCTGGAACAAGTAGCCTCGCAGGCGTGTTTCGCTCAGGTAGGGCGAGGGGCGTGTTTCGTATTCGTCGCGCGAGTCGGTAATGGAAAAGCGCGTTTTGTAGGCACTGTTCCACTGGGCCGTCCAGTTGAGGCCCAGCGCGTGCAGGGTGTGCAGGTTGCGGTCGTCCTTGCCCAGGCCGCTGTCGTAGCCGCTGTTGGTGTCGTTGACCATCAGCGTGCCTTCGAGGCGGTGCACGGCGTTCACCTGTAAGCCGACCCGCGCATGGCCCGCCGTGGAGCGGTAGCCGTCGCGGTCCGGGTTCTGCCCGGCGACAGGGCGCGCGTTGAAGCCCTTGCTGTCGTCTCGCGCCAGCCCCAGGGCATAGTCCAGCGTGCCACTGGCACCGCTCATCCCGGCTTCCAGCTTGGTGGTGTTGTGGCTGCCCACGCCGATGCCCACGTAAGGCGCCGTACCGTTCTCACCGCGCTTGGTGAAGATCTGCACCACGCCACCCAAGGCGTCCGAGCCATACACGGCGCCCGCCGGGCCACGCAGCACTTCGATGCGGTCTATGAGGCCCAGCGGAATGCTCTCCCAGGGTGCGCCGCCGGTGGACTGCGAGTCGATGCGCACCCCGTCGATGTACACCGCAGTGAAGCGCGACTCCGCGCCACGCAGGAACACACCGGTCGTGGTCCCGGGGCCGCCATTGCGCGAGAACTCCACACCAGGCAGGCGGGCCAGCAGGTCCGCCAAGCCGGTAGCGCCACTGGTTTCGATGGTTTCGCGGTCCACGATGGAGATGTCGGCCACCAGGTCGGCCAGCGGCTGCGGCGTGCGCGTGGCGGCCACCACGGTTTCAGACAACGACGGTGCGCGCAGGTTTTGCGCCAGCAACTCGCCAGAGGCTGAAGCAGTCTGTGCGAACGCGCCGCAGGCACTGCCAGCCAACAGTGACAGCAGTGCCAGGCGTGGGGCGGGCAGGCACAACGACGCCACAGGGCGCGCACGAAGGGTACGGATTTTCATGGGGATCAAGGTCAACAAACAACCCGGGCCGGCCTCCCGCCAGCGTGTGGGTGATACAGCCGCGCAGCGCCAAAAAAAGGACGCGCGCAGCCACCGTGTTGGCCGGTATCCGGGCTGGCGGAACACCCCCCCAACGCCTTCCCAGGCGCTTGTTCAAGGCGCCCAGTGGCTTGTGGATGGAGAGAGAATCGGGCGATTCGTCCGCTGACCGTTGCGGGGGCAGCGCAGGCTGGGCGGGTACCGGTGGTACGGCGCCTCCCTGCTTCCCGTTGAACTGCGGCATGTGAACCACGCCGCGAGCACCAACAACGGGATTTTACGACCGTTTACAAGCGTCCTTTTTGCGGCAGAACAGGCAAACAACCCATCAGGGCACCCGCGCGGCCAGTGATGCACGGTGAGCTGTTCTTTGTTGCGTGTGGCACACCACCGCCGACCGGGGCCAGGGTCCGCTCGGTGCCACACCGCCTACAATCCGGGGCTGTATGGCAATACCGTCCCCCACCGACCAGATCGCCGAGCGCGTGGAACGCCTGCTGCTGCGACATGCAGAGTTGCAGCGCACCAACGCCCTGTTGGCTGATCAAGTTGCGGCACTGACGCAGGAGCGCGATTCGCTCAAATCCCGTTTGAGCGCCGCACGCGCCCGGGTGGATGCCCTGCTCGAACGCCTGCCCGCTGCCGCGCCGCTCACGAAAGAAGCCGAATGAAGCAAATCGAGGTGCAGATCCTGCAGCAAAGCTATCTGCTGTCCTGCCCCGAGGGCCACGAAAGCCGCCTGCTCGACGCCGTGGAACGCGTGGACACTGCCATGACGCGCATCCGCGATGCAGGCAAGGTCCGGGCACGCGAACGCATCGCCGTGTTGGCGGCCTTGAACCTGGCTTTCGAGATCGCCGACCGCGAAGCGGAAGACCTTGCGGCCGCAAACCAGCCGGTGGCCACCCCGCCCGCAAGCCCCAGCCCCGGCGCCCCCATGGCGGGACACCAGGAAAGCCTGTTGCCAGATACCGACCAGCAGCGCCTGCAAAGCCTGGTCCAGCGCCTGGACGACGCTTTGGGCGATGACGGGCGCTTGATCTAGCCCCTGCGTGCTGTGGGTGTGCTGAGGCACGCTGCGCCTCTTACCCGCTCGTCACAGCCGCTTGCGGGCTTTACATGCCCCCGAGCGCACAGTGCCCACTGGCAGCACCTACAATGGTCGGGTCTGCGAAGCTGTCGGGCTTTATATTTCCTTGAACCAATGCTCATTGAGCTCGGGCTTGGTACATCGTCCGGTGAGCGTGATCATCTCGCGTCAGATGAACCCAACGCCAGGCTGCCCTCGCCCACCTGAACCCCCGGTTCAGGATGAGAGTTCGGCGGCATTCGCAGACACCCTCTTCCCTATGCCCTGTCATTGCAAGCACAAGCTGCTGCGTCCGTGACAGGGCATTTTCTCGCGGCTCCCCGCGTGCTCCGTTGTTCTTTCTTGACTGACATCCCGCCATGCTCGATCCCCTGCTGATTGTTGAACTCGGTGTGCTCGGCCTGGCCACAGGCTTCCTGGCGGGACTCCTGGGCATCGGCGGGGGCATGCTGCTGGTGCCATTCCTGACCTACATCCTGGGCGCGCGTCAGGTGTCGCCCGACTTGGCGGTGAAGATGGCAATTGCCACCTCCATGGCCACCATCATGTTCACCTCCATCTCCAGCGTGCGCGCCCACCACCGGCGCGGCGCAGTGCGGTGGGACATCGTCACGCGCCTGGCACCTGGCATCGTGCTGGGCGGGTTCATCGCGAGCCTGGGGGTGTTTGCGCTGCTCAAGGGCTCGTTTCTGGCAATCTTCTTCGCACTGTTTGTGAGCTTCTCGGCCACGCAGATGTTTCTGGACAAGAAGCCTGCGCCCACGCGCCAGATGCCGGGGGGCGCAGGCCAAGTGGCGGCGGGCGGCGTGATCGGATTTCTGTCGGGCCTGGTCGGCGCGGGCGGCGGCTTTGTCAGCGTGCCCTTCATGACCTGGTGCAATGTGCCCATCCACAACGCGGTGGCCACCAGCGCTGCGCTGGGGTTCCCCATCGCGCTGGCCAACGTGATCGGCTACGCCATTGGCGGACAGAACGTGAGCGGCCTGCCTCCAGCCTCCCTGGGCTACATCTGGCTGCCAGCACTGGGCGTGATTGCGAGTTGCAGCGTGCTGACGGCCCCGCTAGGCGCCAAAGCAGCCCACAACCTGCCCGTCAAGCAACTCAAGCGCGTGTTTGCGTCGCTGCTGTTTGGCCTGGCGGCTTACATGCTGTGGAAAGGCGTTTCGGCCGCCTGAGGGCGACACAGAGGCGGACTCTCCGCAGTCCGCCGCGTTGCAACATCAGAGAGCTCGGTGTCAGGTGTTCAAAGGCCGGTGGCGCCCCTGGGCCTTGAGCGGCAGGGGCTTGCTCAGCAGGGCGCGGAACTGGTCGGCCGGCAGCCCGGGCGCGCACAAAAAGCCCTGGTAGTGCTCGCACTGCATTTGCTGCAGCACCGCCTGCTGGGTTTCAGTCTCCACCCCTTCAGCCACCACTTCGATGTGCATGGCACGGCCCATGCTGATGATGGCGCTGACAATGGCCCGGTCGCCATCGTCGTCGGGCAGGCCACGCACAAAAGACTGGTCGATCTTGAGCTTGTGGATGGGGAGTTTTTTCAAATAGGCTAGGCTCGAGTAGCCCGTGCCGAAATCGTCGATCGCCAGGCCGATGCCCAGGTCCGCCAACACGCGCAGACGCTGCTCCATCTCCTGTGCGTCCTGCAGCAGGATGGTTTCTGTCAGCTCCAGTTCCAGCAAGGTGGGGGGCAGCTGGTGCACCGCCAGCAGGCGCGTGATGCGGTCCACAAAGTCGGGCTGGCGAAACTCCAGCGCTGACACGTTCACGGAAATCATGATGGGCGAGCCGCTGTGCATCCAGAGTGCGGCCTCGCGCACCGCCTGCTCCATCACCCAGGCGCCCAGTGTCACGATGTAGCCCGATTC
This sequence comes from Acidovorax sp. DMC1, assembly GCF_056314325.1. Classification (NCBI taxonomy): domain Bacteria; kingdom Pseudomonadati; phylum Pseudomonadota; class Betaproteobacteria; order Burkholderiales; family Comamonadaceae; genus Acidovorax; species Acidovorax sp. DMC1. Next base: position 58,075 of record NZ_JBQUYO010000005.1, read on the forward strand.
TTCCGCCAGCGGAATGAACACTGCAGGGGATACCGCGCCAAACTCGGGGTCCGTCCAGCGCAGCAGCGCCTCGGCCCCGGTGATGCGCCCGGTCGCCATATTGACCTGGGGCTGGTAGTGCACGGCCATGCGCTGCAAACCCAGCGCCTGGCGCATGGCGTGCTCCATCTGCATGCGCGCGAGCAGGTTGGCGTTCATCTGCGGCTGGTAAAAGCCGTAGCTGCCGCGCCCACGCTCCTTGACCCGGTACATCGCGGTGTCGGACTGCTTGATCAGGTCGTCCAACGTAGCGCCATCCTGCGGGTACAGCGCAATGCCGATACTGCACTGGATCGAGAAGCCCATGCTGTCGAGCATGAAGGGCTTGAGCATGTCGTCCAGAATCCGGCGCGCCACACTTTCGGCCACCGATGCATCACCCCCATGCAGGTAGATGACAAATTCATCCCCGCCGAGACGGCACAGCATGTCGGTTTGCCGCAAGCAGGTCTGCAGGCGTTCAGCCACCAGCTGCAGCACCCGATCTCCAAAAGGGTGCCCCAGGGAGTCATTGATGATCTTGAAGCGGTCCATGTCCAGGAACAGGATCGCGAAGCCGGTGTCGCTCTGGCGCGCCCCCTGGATGGCGGTATCCACGCGCTGCGAGAGCAGCAGGCGGTTGGGAAGACCTGTCAGTGCGTCGCTGTAGGCCAGCTCTTCAATGCGCTTTTGCGCGGCGTGCTGCAGTGTCAGGTCGCGCATGAAACCGATGCTCTGCACCAGCCGCCCTTCATCATCACGCAGGGCCACCCAGGACAGCTGCACCGCACAATAAGCGCCGTTGTCACGGGGCAGCCACAACTCGCCCTCCCAGAAGCCATCCTTGGCCCAGCCCTGTAGCACCTGCTCCATGAAGGAGGCATCCGAGCCTCCTCCAAAAAGCGAGGCCGCTACACAGCCTTCAAAACCCTTGGCCGTAGGGCCGACCAGCCGCTCACATCCGGGGTTCATCCGCATGATGCGGTGCTGGCTGTCGGCGATGAAGATCGCATCCAGGCTGGACTCAAACACGCGCGCGGCCAAGCGCAGGCTGGCCTGAGTCTCCGTCTGGCGGGTGATGTCCCGGAACGAATACACACGGCCCACCGCACGGCCCTGGCTGAACTGCGGCACCGTGCGCATCTCCAGCACCACGCCGTTACGCAGCTCGACAATGTCGGTGCTCTCCTGCATGGGCTCGCGGTCAATGGCTGCCAGGCGCTCGGCATAGAAACGAGGGTCCGACACCTGGTCCACCATGAAGGCGTACACCGCCGCATCGTCCCGCTCCACCAGCAACTGGCGCGGCAGGTTCCACAGCTGGGCCAGGCGCTGGTTGAATGCTCGCACACGGCGATCCAGCCCACACACCAGCATGCCATCGGCGGCAGAGTCCAGCGTGGCACGCAGCTCGGACAACAGTGTCTCCAGCTCGCGTTCAGTAGTTTCTTGGAGGCTGCGGTCCAGCATGGTCAGCAGCAGCACCGTGCTACCACCCTCCCCCCATGGCACACGCCGGACACAACGCTGCACCGGCACCAAGCTGCCATCAGCACGCAGCAAACTGGTGTGGGCAGTCACGCCCTGCGCAATCACATCGACCGGCTCAGACCAGAACGCCAGCTCCTGGGGCGTGCTAGCCAAGTCCAGCACAGACCGCCCTCTCATGGCGGCGGCAGATAACCCAGTGAGGCGCTCGGCGCCTGCGTTGGCTTGCAGGATGTGTTGGCTGGCCTCATCCAGGAGCCACACGGCCTCCTGCAGGCCGTCCAGCCACCCGAGCGATGGGAGATCGTTCACGCCGCAGCCTCGTCAGGGCCGGGACTCACCGCTCGCTCAAAAAAGTAACAGATACGCTGTCGCGGCGACAGGTAGTCCAGCGCGTCACGCGGCAGCTGCGCGGGCTTGAGACTGCGCCGTATGCCCAGCTCAGGGACAGTTTCCAGATCCAGGATCGGAGCCTCTTCCTTGGGCACCCGTGGGTCGTGCACGATGACCTTGGGCCGCAGGGGCCGCGACGAATTGACCGAGGCCACGATGGCATACCGGTCATTGACTAACTGCACGATGGAGCCGGGCGGGTAGACACCCATCATGCGAATGAAAGCCCCCAGGACCACCGAATCAAACCGGGCCTTAAGCTGGGCGAAGATGACGGAAAGCGCCTCATGGGGCGTCAGCGCCGTCACCCCCATCGCCGGGTTGCACATGCGATCGTACTGGTTGACCAGTGCCAGGACCTGGCTCATGCGCCCCAGATCGGGCCCCTTCAGGCGCTGGGGAAAACCACTGCCGTCACACATTTCGTGGTGCCGCGCCACGGCCGTCAGCACGGCATCGGCAAACCCCATGCGTTTGGCCAGGGCAACGGATTCCGCCACGTGGGTTTCGTAGCGTGTGCGCTCCATCGGGATCATGGAAGGGGTCGGCTGGCGCAGATTGGGCGGCAGCTTGAGCTTGCCAATGTCGTGGATCAATGCGGCCACACCCAGATCGTGCAGCTCCTCGCTCTTCATGCCCAGGGATCGCCCCAGCAGCAGCGAAATCACCATCACATTGATCGGATGCAATCCGTTGCGCTCGCCCACGCCCTCGGACAGCAGCCGGATGACGGAGTCGCCGTTTTCCAGCAGTTCAGTCACGCATCCAGAAACCAGCGCCTCGCCCTTGGCCCTGGCCTGGTCTGGATACTCGGAAACCGTGCGCTCCATGGACTGGTATTGCCGCGTGGCTTCTGAGAAACGCTGATTGCAGGCGGCCAAGGCCCGGTTTTGTGCTTCCAGCAGTTCGCGGCGACGCTGCGCCTCGGGGTCTACGACAGTGGCCGTACCAGGCCCGGGCGCATCCAGGCCGTTGGGCGGTGGGGCTGTCATCTCGGGCACGCTCCAGGCGGCAGGCACCAGCTCCTGCAGTTCTGGATCGCTCTTTTTGGGGACGTAGCGAACCTCGGTCAACCCCAGCTCGCGCAAGGTGGCAATCTGCTCCAACGACGCCACCCGGAAACTACTGGTCGGGAACGGATGGTGCATCCAGCCCACGTCGAGCTGGATGTACATGCCGACACGCAGTTGGCTGATGTCGATGAGGATGGATGAGTTCACGTCAGGCGCACGATACATGGCGACATCAATGCCACCAATAGTTACGCAGATTATCACCAGTTCCAGTGACGTGGCGAAGAACCGGCAGACCGCGCAGCGATCCGGCAACACTTGGCAGAAATCGGGCCTGACGGGAGCACAGCAGCCCCCCTGGGCTGGGACATCGCCCCGCTTGGAACTACCGGGCGATTGGGGGTGACAGGACAAATCAGCGCCGCCCGCTCAGCGGCACCAGAGCGACGGCTTGTAAATGAGATCCATCCACAACGCCCAGGCAGCGACCGCGCACAGCATGGCGCCTGCGGCCCTCGTGCCCCACTGAGCCCGAGCAAGATTCAGGCGGTTGCGAAGGCTGCTCCAAGCCCAGGGGCCACCCACCAGCCAGACCCCGCTTCCCACGGCAAACAGGGCCATGGTCAGGGCACCCTCCAGCGGCCCTCCACTGAGCGCGGCGACCAACAGGGCCGAATAAAGCAGCCCGCACGGCATCAGGGCCCACAGGACCCCGGCCGCCATCACGCCGCCTGGCGCCCCGACCAGCGGTCGAACACGCGCCCACACGGAGCGGCCAGCCTGCTCCACCCAAGCAGGCTGGCGCGACTGCACCATCATCATGAGCCCCCAAGCCATCACCGCCACGTGCATCAGCGTCCAGGCGGGACGCAGCGCGGTGGTCTGCTGGGTCAGCCATGCCAAACTGTCCATGGCCAAGGCCGCCAATGCACCGGCACTGGCATATCCCACCAAGCGCCCCAAATGAAAGGCCACGGTGCGCTGCAGCGCACCGCCACGCGGCGCCCAGCGCACCACCTGCTCGGCACTCCCATCCGCCTGTGGAGCGCCGCCCTGACCCACGAGCGCTCCACAGGGCGCGGAGCACATGGCCAAGCAGTGGGACCCGCCGGCGAGTCCCATGAGCAAAGCAGTCCAGCCAACCGTGGTAAGCATAGGTATCAGATGATGCGCGAAAACCGGGCGCGGTTGCGGTCTGCCTGCAGATAGCGGTCAAAAACCATGGCGATGCCCCGCACGAAGAACCAACCGGTCGCGGTCACTTCAATGCCCTCAGGCCCAACGCGCACCAGCCCTTGCTCCTGCATGCCCTCCAATTGAGCCAACTCCGCAGCGAAATACTGGCGGAAGTCGATCAGCCATGCCTGCTCCATCGGCTCGAACAGCAGTTCCCCCTGGCACATCAGGGCCATGATGGCCGCACGGCGCACCAGGTCGTCGCGCGTGAGCGCCAACCCGCGCACTACGGGCAACCGCCCTTGGTCCAGGAAGTCGTAGTACTCATCCAGCGTCTTGGAGTTCTGGCTGTAGGTTGCCCCCACACGGCCTATGGCCGATACGCCCAGGCCGATCAGGTCGCAGTCCGGCTGCGTGCTGTAGCCCTGAAAGTTGCGGTGCAGGCGCCCCTGACGCTTGGCCACGGCCAGGGCATCGGTGGGCAGCGCAAAGTGGTCCATGCCCACGTACACGTATCCAGCATCCATGAAGGCATCGAGCGAGCGCGACAACATGGAGAGCTTGCTCGCGCCCGTGGGCAACTCCGCAGAGATGATGCGACGCTGTGGCTTGAAACGCTCTGGCAAGTGCGCATAGGCATACAGCGCGATGCGGTCAGGCCGCAGTTGCGCCACCTGAGCCAGCGTGCGGTCAAAAGACTCGGGCGTCTGGCGCGGCAGGCCGTAGATCAAATCCACATTCACTGAGTCAAAGCCCAACGAACGCGCAGACTCAACCAGCGCAAACACCTGTTCGGCAGGCTGGATGCGGTGCACAGCCTTCTGCACTTCGGCATCAAAGTCCTGCACGCCAAAACTCAGCCGGTTAAACCCCAGCTCAGCCAGCAGTGCAAGACGCTCGGCATTGACGGTGCGAGGGTCCACCTCGATCGAGTATTCCCCCCCAGGCGCCAGCGTGAAGCTGCGCTTGAGCATGGCCATCAGCTCCCGCAATCCATCATCGGATAGGAAGGTGGGCGTGCCACCGCCCAGGTGCAGTTGACTCACCACCTGTCCTACGCCACAGTGCGCGGTGTGCAGGTCGATCTCGCGGCTCAGGTAGCGCAAGTAGACCTCGGCGCGGTCATGGTGCTTGGTGATGATCTTGTTGCAGGCACAGTAGTAGCACAAGGATTCGCAAAACGGGATGTGCACGTACAGGGACAGCGGCATGGCCTTGGCCAGCGTGCCCGAGCGGCGCTGTTGCAGCGCCAGCACATAGTCTTCCTGACCAAACGCCTCCACGAAACGGTCGGCCGTTGGATAGGATGTATAGCGGGGCCCTGGCACGTCAAAGCGGCGCAGAAGGTCTGGCGAAACAGCAGTCATGGGGAAATTTCCTTGCGTACACCTTGACTGTGCCGTAGGCTCTGGGACATGTCCTTGACCTGCATCAAGTGAACCCGCAAGCGATACGGCGACAATTTGATGAAGGTCAGCCGCTTGCCCGCGCTCTGTATTCAGGTTCGTGTACGGCAAGCGCGATATGCTTGACCGCTAACCCAAGCCCATGTGTTTATGAACCCGCTCACCATCAAAGTCGCCTGCTCCAACTGCAACCTCCGCGAGCTGTGCATGCCCGTGGGCTTGAACGAAGAGCAACTGCAGCGCATTGACGAGGTCGTTGCTGTCCGCCGCAAGGTCAAGCGCGGCGGCACGCTGTTTCGCAATGGCGAGTCCTTCACGTCCCTGTACGCCATCCGCACCGGTTTTTTCAAGACCTGTGTGGCCACCGAAGACGGTCGCGACCAGGTCACAGGCTTTCAGATGGCGGGGGAGATCATCGGGCTGGACGGCATCGTGAATGACCACCACACCTGTGACGCGGTGGCCCTGGAAGATGCCGAGGTCTGCGTCATGCCTTTCGACCGCATCGAAGAACTGTCCCGCGAAGTCACGGCCCTGCAGCACCACGTGCACAAGATCATGAGCCGCGAGATCGTGCGCGAACATGGTGTGATGCTGCTGCTGGGCAGCATGCGTGCCGAGGAGCGCCTGGCGGCCTTCTTGCTCAACCTGGTGCAGCGCCTGCATGCACGGGGCTTCTCGCAATCGGAACTGGTGCTGCGCATGACGCGCGAAGAGATCGGCAGCTACCTGGGCCTCAAACTTGAAACAGTGAGCCGCACCTTCTCCAAGTTTGTGGAAGAAGGCATCGTGGAAGTCAAACAGCGCCATGTGCGCATCCTCGACACCGATGCCCTGCGACGCATTGTGAACAGCCAGCAGACCTGCCACTGAGTACGGCCCCTCGTCGGCTGAGGGTCGGGGCGGTACAAAAGCCCTACGGTCCCTTCTAAAACGGCATGCAGCGCATGCCCGCATGAACCGGCGAAAAAGGCTCAGGAGCAAGACGACGATGTCTTTCGGCAATCGTCAGGGCGCTCCCCGTCGGGCACGGGACAGCGGTTGACCTCAAACGGTGACATGGACAGCAGCGTGGTCAACGCGCTGGTGGCCATGGTGATGGCCCAGAACACAAAAAATGCGAGGGTGTACACCCCCTGCCTCGACAGCGCCAGAGGCTGCCCGAACCAATGCAGGTCCTGGGGGTCCACCATGGCAAAAACCAGCATCTCCAGCACACCCGCCATCAAAAAGGCGGGCCATGCAATCCACATCAGGCGTTGCGTCCACATATAGGTTCTGTCTCCTGGTGCTGCCGGGGTCGCCAGGGTGTGCGACCCTAGAGGTTTCAGCGTGGTTGGTCTTGCACAGGGGTGGCCGCATGGTTGCGGGCCTTGAGGGCCGGCGCCAGACTCTTCTCCGGCGCCGCCAGTGTCTTGTTGATTTCAATGCCCTGGCGGTAGTAGTCCTCCGCCACCACAGGGTCGGGCCGCGAAATCGCCAGCCACAGCGTCACAAAGCCCGCCACGATCACGATCAGTGGACCGGCAATCACCAGCCACACATGGCCAAACTTCCACCAGGGTACGGTTGCCGCCGGGGTTGCAATGGCAGGGTTTGAAGACATGGTGCTTTACTCCTCAACAATATCGGTCAAAGTGCGGCCCTGAAGGGCCCCACCGGAATACCGCTCAGCGCGGTACAAGGAACACGGATTTCTCCGTGACATGGGCCGCTGCTCCTACGGCCTGCACATCAAACTGAACGGCGTGTGATCCGGGCGTAGCGGAACCATAAGGAATCTGCAAACGCACGGCCACCCAGCGAGACTCCGCCGCGCCAATGTCCACTTCAGCCTCAGAAGCCACTTCCAGCCCCTCCAGGCCTCGCGCACTGATGCGATAACGCTGCTCGCCTTCGGTGGCATTCATGATCTGCAGCCGGTAAATGTTCTCCAGCTTGCCTCCCGCCACGATGCGCGAGAGCGCGGCGCGGTCCCGCACCACATCCACCTTCAGCGGCGTGCGCGCCACCAGGCTGGCCAACATGGCCACGCACAGTGTGACCAGCACGGCGCTGTAGATCAGCACGCGGGGGCGCAGCACGCGGCGCAACATCTGCGACTGCGTCCAGTGCTTGGCCACGCCGTTCTGGGTCGAATAGCGGATGAGCCCACGCGGGTACTGCATCTTGTCCATCACGGTATTGCAGGCGTCCACACACAGGCCACAGCCAATGCATTCGTACTGCAAACCCTTGCGGATGTCGATGCCCACGGGACAGACCTGCACACACAACGAGCAATCGATGCAGTCACCTAAGCCCTGGGCTTTGTAGTCGATGTTCTTCTTGCGCGGACCACGCTGCTCGCCACGTTCAGGGTCGTAGGTAACGATCAGCGTGTCCTTGTCAAACATAGCGCTCTGAAAGCGCGCGTAAGGGCACATGTACTTGCAGACCTGCTCGCGCATGAAGCCCGCATTACCGTAGGTAGCAAAACCGTAGAACAGGACCCAGAAAATCTGCCAGCTGCCCTGGAACGCCAGCAGCTCGCTGCCCAGCTCGCGAATGGGAACGAAGTACCCCACAAAGGTGAACCCCGTCCACAGGGCCACCGTAATCCACACCACCTGCTTGAAAAACTTCTTGCGGATCTTCTCGAACGTCCAAGGGCCGTTGTCCAGGCGGAGCCGGGCACTGCGATCGCCTTCGATCTTGTGCTCGATCCACATGAACATTTCGGTGTACACCGTCTGCGGGCACGCAAAGCCACACCACAGACGCCCGGCCACCGCGGTGAACAGGAACAGCGACAACGCCGAAATGATCAGAAGGCCGGTGAGGTAGATGAAATCCTGCGGATACAGCACCAAGCCAAAGATGTAGAACCTGCGAGCCCCCAGGTCAAACAGCACCATCTGGCGCTGGCCCCACTCAAACCACGGCAACCCGTAAAACACCAGCTGCGTGAGAAACACCATGCCCCAGCGCCAGCGCGCAAACAGGCCGCTGATGGAACGCGGGTAGATCTTCTTTTGCGCTTCGTACAGCGAGATGATCTCGCCCGCAGAAGACGCATCTGCCGCGACTGGCGTAATCGGGATGACCTTGCGAGCCGGCTCGCTGGGTGTGCTCATGGTGTCGCTTTGTGAACGGAATTAAGGCGCAAAAGGGGTGCCTTCAAACGGAAACCCGGGCGGTGCGTCTCACGCACCGCCCGGCAGCCAGGTCAGCGTGCAGCCACCTGCTTGTTCGACAGGCCCCACACATAGGCAGAGAGTACGCCGATCTGCGCCTCGGTCAACTTTTCGGCCTGTGCAGGCATCTGGTTGACCTTGCCGTTGTTGATCATGGCGGTGATGGCGGCCTCGCCCCAGCCATGCAGCCAGATGTCATCGGTCAGGTTGGGCGCGCCCAGTGCCTGGTTGCCCTTGCCGTCCATGCCGTGGCAGGCTGCGCAGGCCGCAAACTTGGCCTTGCCCAGCGATGCGCGCAGCGAGTCATGGGGGCTGCCCGACAGGCTCAGCACGTAGTGCGACAGGTTACGCACGTCTTCCGGGGAGCCCACGGCGGCCGCCATGGGAGGCATGTTGCCGATGCGGCCCTTCTCCAGCGTCTCGCGGATCTTCTCGGGTGTGCCGCCGTGCAGCCAGTCGTTGTCCGTCAGGTTCGGAAAGCCCTTGCTGCCGCGCGCATCGGAGCCGTGGCACTGTGCGCAGTTGTTCATGAACAAGCGCTCGCCAATGGCATGGGCCTGGGGGTCGGCGGCAACGTCTTCAGGCTTCATGGAGGCAAAGCGTGCGTACAGCGGCTCCAGCTCCGTCTTGGCCTTGGCCATTTCGGCTTCGTACTCGCCCTTCTGCGTCCAGTTGAGCTTGCCGGTGAAGCTGCCCAGACCTGGATAGGCGGCCAGGTAGCCCAGGCCAAAGACGATGGTGATGACGAACAGCCACACCCACCAGCGCGGCAGGGGATTGTTCATCTCGACCAGGTCCTCATCCCAGACATGGCCGGTGGTGTTGTCGGAGGTGGCCACCACCTTCTTGCGGCCCGCCATCCAAAGCAGGATGCCGCAGGCGATGATGCCGACCAGGGTCAGCGTGGTCACAAAGACCGACCAGAAATTGCTGGTGAAGTCACTCATGGGGTGTTCTCGTTCTGGTGAAGGTCAATCTGTCTCGAAAGGCAGCTGGGCTGCCTCGTCAAACCGGGCCTTGTTGCGGCCTCGGTAGGCCCAGACCCAGATGCCAATGAAGCAGGCCATCGATGCCAGGGTGGCGACGATGCGCATGGTGGTGATGTCCATGGGATATCTCCTTTGCTTACTTGAGCGCACGGCCCATGACTTGCAGGTAGGCGATGAGCGCATCCTGCTCCGTCTTGCCCTTGACCTCGCCCGCAGCAGCCGTGATCTGCTCGTCGGTGTAAGGCACGCCCACGGTGCGCAGGGCCTTCATGCGGGGCGCCATCACTGCGGGGTCCACCTGGTTCTTCTCAAGCCAGGGGTATGCGGGCATGTTGGACTCGGGCACCACATCGCGGGGGTTGTTCAGGTGGATGCGATGCCATTCGTCGCTGTACTTGCCGCCCACGCGGTGCAGGTCGGGACCCGTGCGCTTGCTACCCCACTGGAAGGGGTGGTCATACACAAACTCGCCCGCCACCGAGTAGTGGCCATACCGCAGCGTCTCGGCGCGGAAGGGGCGGATCATCTGCGAGTGGCAGTTGTAGCAACCCTCGCGGATATAGATGTCGCGGCCCGCCAGCTGCAGGGCGTTGTAAGGCTCGACACCCTTGACCGCCTCGGTCGTGGACTTCTGGAAAAACAGGGGCACGATCTCGACCAGGCCGCCAATGGCGATCACGATCAGGATCAGCACGATCATCAGAAAGTTATTGGTCTCCACCTTTTCATGGGTGAAACCGGTCGAAGCAGATGTGTTGTTATTGGACATGAATGATCTCCTTCGGACTCAGGCGTGGGCCGTGTTCACTGCAGGAATGGCCACCTTGACCGAACGGCCCGAGATGGCAGTCAGCCACACGTTCCAGGCCATGACCAGCATGCCGCCCAGGTACAGCAGGCCACCGGCCACACGGATCACATAGAAGGGATAGGTCGCCTTCACGCTTTCCACGAAGGTGTAGGTGAGCGTGCCGTCGGGGTTGACCGCGCGCCACATCAGGCCTTGCATCACGCCGGCAATCCACATGGCGGCGATGTACAGCACGATGCCGATGGTGGCCATCCAGAAGTGCAACTCGATCGCCTTGACGGAGTGCATCTTGTCCTTGCCGAACAGACGGGGCACCAGGTAGTACAGCGAACCCATCGAAATCAGGCCCACCCAGCCCAGGGCGCCGGAGTGCACGTGGCCGATGGTCCAGTCGGTGTAGTGGCTCAGGGCATTGACGGTCTTGATGGACATCATCGGGCCCTCGAACGTGGACATGCCGTAGAACGACAGCGACACGATCAGGAAGCGCAGGATAGGGTCGTCACGCAGCTTGTGCCATGCACCCGACAGGGTCATGATGCCGTTGATCATGCCGCCCCAGCTGGGAGCCAGCAGGATGAGCGAAAACACCATGCCCACCGATTGCGTCCAGTCAGGCAGCGCGGTGTAGTGCAGGTGGTGTGGGCCGGCCCACATGTAGGTGAAGATCAGCGCCCAGAAGTGCACGATCGACAGGCGATACGAGTACACCGGACGGCCCGCCTGCTTGGGGATGAAGTAGTACATCATGCCCAGGAAGCCAGCGGTCAGGAAGAAGCCCACGGCATTGTGGCCGTACCACCATTGCACCATGGCGTCCTGCACACCGGCATAGGCCGAGTAGCTCTTCATCATGCCCGCAGGGATGGCTGCGCTGTTGACCAGGTGCAGCAGCGCCACGGCCAGGATGAACGCACCAAAGAACCAGTTGGCCACATAGATGTGCTTGACCTTGCGGGTTCCAATGGTGCCGAAGAACACGATGGCATAGGACACCCACACCAGCGTGATCAGGATGTCGATGGGCCATTCGAGTTCAGCGTATTCCTTGCCCTGGGTGTAGCCCATGGGCAGGCTGACCACCGCAGCCGCAATGACCAGCACCCAGCCCCAGAAGGTGAATGCGGCCAGAGGACCCGCAAAAAGCCGGACCTGGCAGGTGCGCTGCACCACGTAGTAGCTGGTAGCAAACAGCGCGCTACCGCCAAAACCAAAGATCACCGCATTGGTGTGCAAAGGTCGCAAGCGGCCATAACTCAGCCACGGAATGCCAAAGTTGAGTTCTGGCCAAGCCAACTGGGCAGCGATGATGACGCCCACCAGCATGCCGACCACCCCCACCACCACGGCCAGGATAGAGAACTGCCGCACTACCGTATCGTTGTAGTGCGCAGCATTTGTTTTTGGAAAATCCATCGGGCACCTCTTTGTATTGCAGTAAGAGTTTGTTGCAGTCGCGGCTATCGGGCATTGACACAAGTCAACCGTCTCGGAGAATGCGCTCCCCCTCTTGTTCGACGCTCTCGAACTGCCCGTGGTACACCGCCCACCACAGGCCTCCCAGAATCAGGAGCACCAGCATTACGGACAAAGGAATCAGCAAATAAAGGATGTCCATCAGACGGGCTCCAGTGGGGTCTTCGAAAGATCAAGGGGCGGCTGCGACGTGCCGCCGGCCGTGATGTCGGGGCGCGCAGGCAAAGCAGCTGTTGGCAACGGCGCGCTGTGCGAGCCTGGCAAGGAAGGCAGGTCGCGCGCCAGGCGTGCTGCATTGAGCACCACCAGCAGCGAACTCAGCGCCATGCCCAGCCCGGCCAGCCAGGCCGGCATCCAGCCCAGTACTGCCAGCGGCACACACAGCGCGTTGTAGGCAGCGGCCCACCACAGGTTCTGCCGCACCACGCGCAGGGTGCGGCGCGCCAGCAGCACCGTTTGCGGCACCAGCGCCAGGCTGTCGCCCAGCACTACAAAGTCCGCCCGAGACTGCGCCAGTGGCACGGCACGGCCAAAGGCAAAAGAGACATGGGCCCCCGCAAGCACCGGGCCATCATTGAGGCCATCACCCACCATGGCCACGTGGTGTCCTTCCGACTGCAGTGCCCGTAGCGCTGCCAGCTTGCCCTGCGGAGTGCACTCGCCCTGGGCATGGGCAATGCCCGCTTGCGTGGCCACCCGCTGCACTGCACCCCGGCGGTCACCCGACAGCAATTGCACAGCCACACCGTCCTGCTGCAAGGCGTGCACCACGGCGGAGGCCTCAGCCCGCAGGTCTTCCACCAGATCAAAGCGGGCCAGTTCGCGCAAGGCTCCATCTGCCGATTGCTCAGAGAGCACGACCTGCAGCGCAGCACCGTTGGCATCGTTGGCAACGCCCGCATGGCGGGCAGAGCCCAGGCGGATCGTCCAAGCCGCGGCGCCCCCTGTAGCGTCTTCCACGGTGGCGGTCAGCCCCTGTCCTGCATCCTCCTGCAGGCCCATCACCTGCCAACGCCCCAACGGCAGCTGCTGTGCAGAAGCCGCCGCAGCCAAGGCCCGCGAAGCCGGGTGCATGGACTGGCGCGCGAGCGCTGCCGCCAGATCCAGCGCCTCTTGTGCACTGCAACCGGCCGCAGGGTGTACCGCCTGCAGCGCCATGCCGTCGCGGGTCAGCGTACCGGTCTTGTCAAACACCATGGTGTCCACCTGGGCCAGCGCCTCCAGCCCCTGTAGATTGCGCACCAGCACGCCGTGGCGCGCCAGCGTACCCGCCGCCGTGAGCATGGCCACCGGGGTGGCCAGTGACAACGCGCACGGGCAGGTGACGATGAGCACCGCCACCGCCACCATCAACGCATGCCCGGGGTCCGACGGCCACCAGTAGGCAGCCGCCAGCGCCGCCGCCAGCAACACGGCGACCAGGAAAGGCCGCGCAATGCGGTCTGCCAGCTGCGCCAGCCGGGGCTTTTGCAGCGACGCGCTTTCCATCAGCGCCACGATTTGCGCAAAGCGGGTCTGCCCACCCGTGCCTTCCACCAGCACCTCGACCGGCGCCTGCAGGTTGTAGCTGCCCGCCGTCACGCTGCTGCCCACGGGGCGCGCCACGGGCGTGGATTCGCCCGTCAGCAAAGCCTCGTCAGCATGGGTGTTGCCTGCCGTGATGCGTCCGTCGGCCGGAAACGCCTCCCCTGGCAGCACACGGATGGTGTCCCCCACCCCAATGCGCCGCGTGGCTACGCGGGCGAAGCTGCCATCCGCCGCGCGCCGCTCCACGCTGTCGGGCAGGCGGTTCATCACGGCCTCCAGGGCGCCCGCCGTGCGGTCGCGCAGGCGCAGCTCCAGCCAGCGGCCGGTGAGCAGAAAGAAAACAAACATGGTCAAGGAGTCGTAGTACACCTCCTTGCCAAAGATGCCTGCAGGGTCAAAAGTGCCGGCCGTGCTGACCACGAACGTGATGGCCATGCCCAACGCCACAGGCAGGTCCATGCTGACGCGGCGCAGGCGAATGTCACGCAGCGCGCTGGTAAAAAAGGGGCCACAAGAAAACACCACCATGGGCAGCGTGATGACCCAGGAGGCCCAGCGCAACAGCTGCTCCATCTCGCCTGACAGGTCGCCCGGCTGCGCCACGTAGGCGGGCCACGCGTACATCATCACCTGCATCATGCAAAAGCCCGCCACCAGCCAGCGCCACAGCGCGCGGCGGCTCTCGCGCAGGCGCTGGTCGCGCGCAAACGCATCCATGGCGGGCATGGCGCGGTAACCCGCGTGGCGCACGGCTTCCATCCACTGCGACGGCTTCACTTGGCCAGGCTGCCACACCACGCGGGCCCGGCGGGTGGCGGCGCTCACATCGGCCTGCAACACGCCCGGCACGGCCCGCAGGGCGTCTTCGATCGTGAGGGCACAGGCCGCGCAGTGCATGCCCTCCAGCACCACATGGGAGTCCCACGCGGTGGCGGCGGCGTCGGCCACTGCAGGGTCGGTGGCGCCACCTGGCAAGGGGCTGCCTGCAGGGGTGCAGGGTCGGCCAAACGCCAGCCATTCCTGGGGGTCATCCAGCAGCTCTACCCGCTGCGGCGGCAACGGATCTGCCACGCTGTCAGAAGGATGCACCGCAGAGGAAGCCGGCGCACCGGGTTGAAACATGGACATGGTTCAAGCCTATCTGTGGGGCATGACAACTACATTGACCTGGATCAAGCCCCGGAACATGATTCATCCTAAGCTTGTTCCATCACTTTGAGGAGCCCTTTTATGTACAAACGCATCCTGATCGCTACAGACGGATCCCCTCTGTCGGACAAAGCGGTGGAACATGGCCTGTCCCTGGCCGCCCTGTCAGGCGCCACCGTGGTCGCCCTCAAGGTGGTGCCCCGCTACCCCCGCAGCTACTTTGAAGGCGGCATGCCGGTGGACATGAACGACGTCAAACGCATCGAAGCCCAGTGGGGCGACGCCGCACAGGCCATGGTCGACGGCGTGAAAGCCCAAGGCGGCGCGCAAGGCGTGACCGTGAAGGCCGTCGTCGCCAAGTCCGACCTGGTGGCCGAAGCCGTGATTGCGGCCGCCAAGAAGCACAAGTGCGACCTGATCGTGATGGCCTCGCACGGCCGCAAGGGCCTCAAGCGCCTGCTGCTGGGCAGCGAAACGCAGCATGTGCTGACGCACTCGCACATTCCGGTGCTGGTGCTGCGCTGAAGAGACCACCTGCTAAAGCAGCCCGAAATATGCTGATGACGCCTGATTGAAAGCGCCTTCAGCTATCAAAATCAGAGCAAACGCAGCGCCTGAGTTTGCGTCTGCATCGGCTAACAAAAAAGGGGCAACTTGCCCCTTTTTGTCTTTGTGCGCATCGCGCTGAGCTATTGCTCAGGCAAACAACCCCTTGTACTGATCCCGCAGCAGATTCTTCTGCACCTTGCCCATGGTGTTGCGCGGCAGCTCCGCCACCACAAAACACTTCTTCGGAATCTTGAAGTTGGCCAGCTGTGACTTGAGCTGGGCCAAGATGGCATCGGCATCCAGTTGGGCGCCTGGCTTGGCAATCACCACGGCCACGCCCACTTCGCCGAAATCGGGGTGCGGCACGCCCACCAGCGCGCTTTCGGCCACGCCGGGCATGTCGTTGATGTAGCCCTCGATCTCTGCGGGGTAGACGTTGTAGCCGCCGCTGATGATCAGGTCTTTGCTGCGGCCCACGATGTGGACGTAGCCGCGTTCATCGACCTTGCCCACGTCGCCGGTCTTGAAGTAGCCGTCTTTGGTGAACTCTTCGGCCGTCTTTTCAGGCATGCGCCAGTAGCCCTTGAACACGTTGGGGCCCTTGACCTGGATGCCGCCGATCTCGCCCACGGGCAGGTCTTTGCCATCATCGCCCTGCACGCGCAGGCTCACGCCCGGCAGGGGGAAGCCTACGGTGCCGCCACGGCGTTCATCCTGGCCCTTGTAGCGCTTGTCGGCGGCATAGGGGTTGCTGGTGAGCATGATGGTTTCGCTCATGCCGTAGCGTTCCAGAATGGTGTGGCCGGTGCGTTGCTGCCATTCCTTGAAGGTTTCGATCAGCAGCGGTGCAGAGCCTGCAATGAACAGGCGCATGTTCTTCACGGCATCCTTATTCAAGCCCGGCTCGGCCAGCATGCGGACGTACAGCGTGGGCACGCCCATGAACACTGTTGCGCGGGGCATGGCGGCGATGACGGCCTTGGGGTCGAACTTGGCCATCCAGATCATCTTGCTGCCGTTGATGAGCGCGCCGTGGATGGCGACGAACAGGCCGTGGACGTGGAAGATGGGCAGCGCGTGGATGAGCACATCGCCCCGGCCATCAGGCCCTCCGGTAGCCATCCAGCCCCAGTAGTCCTTGAGCATGACCGCGTTGCTGAGCATGTTGCCGTGCGTGAGCATGGCGCCCTTGCTGCGGCCGGTGGTGCCGCTGGTGTAGAGGATGGCAGCGAGATCGTCGGCGCTGCGGGGCACGGCCTGGTGCTCGTCGCCGTGGTGGGTGGCGCGCTCCAGCAGGCTGCCGGTGCGGTCGTCGCCCAGGGTGAACACATGCTGCGTGCCCAGGGTGAAGGCGATTTTGCTGACCCAGCCGAAGTTGCCGGGGCTGCACACCACCACGGCGGGCTCGGCATTGCCTATGAAGTATTCGATCTCGGCGCTTTGGTAGGCGGTGTTGAGTGGCAAAAAGACGTAGCCCGCACGCAGCGTGGCCAGGTACAGGGCCATGGCCTCGACGGATTTTTCGACCTGCACGGCCACGCGGCTGCCTTCGGGCAGCTTGAGCGATGCGAGCAGGTTGGCGATGCGGGCGCTGGCGCGGTCCAGGTCGCGCCAGGTGTAGTACAGCGGGGTGCCGTCGGCCGCCGAGGTCTCGACGGCGGTGCTGTCCAGGTCAGACGGGAACGCGGCGCGCAGGGCGCTGAAGAGGTTGTGTTGGCTCATGGCTCAGACTTCGATGGGCTGGGTAGCTGGGTTGAGAGTTTGGGACGGACTGAATGGGAGAAGCCGGGGACGACGGCGTCGGTCAGAACACCGGCGCGCGCTTGTCCAGAAAGGCAGAGATCCCTTCGCGGTGCTCGGCACTGGCGGCGTAGGCATAGGGGTCGGCAGGTCCATTAACTATGTTTTCGATAGCAGACTGGGCATGATTTTCTAGCGCTACAGGCGCTTTCAGTGCCCGAAACGTCTGCTTGTTCATGCGGGCGGCCTGGGGTGCCAGTGCGGCAATGCGCTGGGCACTGCCCAGGGCTTCGGTGGCCACCATGTCGTCAGCCACCACGCGACTCAGAAAGCCACGGGCCAGCATGTCGGGGGCGCTGAAGGTGGCGGCCTCCAGCAGCATCTGGCGTGCAGTCACGTCACCCACCGCACCGGCCACCAGTTGCGCCTCGCGCGGGGCCATCGGAAAACCCAGCTTGGCAATCGGCGCGCCAAAGCGCGCGCCACTGCCCGCCACGCGGATGTCGCAGCAGCTGGCAATCTCCACGCCAGCGCCCATGCAGGCACCGCTGATCTGGGCCACGATGGGTACGTCGCACTGGAGCATGGCGTTGAGCCCGCCCCACACGTCGTTCTCATGAAAGTCGCGCAGCGCTGCCGCGTCAAAACGGAAGCCGGGGTACTCTGAAATGTCTCCGCCCGCACAAAACGCCCCACCCTCGCCCGCGATGAGCACGCAGCGCGCATCGGCACGGCGCTGCAGGTCTTCAAACACCGCACGCAACTGCCGCCACATGGGCCGCGACATGGCGTTCAGCCGCCCGGTGTGGCGCAGGGTGACATGCACCACTCCGCCCTCAACAGCATTCATCAACACTTCACCCGACATCCTGGTATCCATTTCCTTCACATACCGCCTACGACCTTCGCACCCGCGATGCACCACTGGCCGCGCCACCGTGGAACGGGCTTTGCCAGTCCACGGGTGGCGTCCCCCTCGGGCGATGGCGCAAAGCGCAGACGGTGCGAATAAGCCCGGCATGCCCGAGCGCGCCGCACAAGCGCGCTCCGTCTAGGCGCAAAGCGCAGCCATAGCACCGGCTATGGCGAGCATTTGCAACAACGACGGTGTGCGCTTTTGCGGAGCGAGCGGGCATGGCGGGTTTGTTTGCACCGTCTTGGGGTTAGTCCAATTTGGCGCCAGACGCCTTCACCACGGCCGCCCAGCGCTTGACCTCGCTGCTCACAAACGCGCCAAACTGCTGCTGCGTCATGCCGCCGTAGTCCGCGCCGTTGCTGGCCCACACGGCCTTGAGCTCTTCGGCCGTGCCCAGGCGCTTGATTTCGTCCACGATGCGGGCCTGCACATCAGCCGGCGTGCCTTTGGGCGCCCACAGGCCGTACCAGGTGGTCACGGTGTAGTCGGGCAGGCCCACTTCGGAGGCGCAGGGCACGTCCGGGAACGCGGGGTTGCGCTTGGGGCCGGACACCATCAGCGCCTTGATGCGGCCGCTCTTGATGTGGTTGGCGGAGGACCCCAGGCCGTCGAACATCATGTCCACATTGCCGCCGATCAGGTCCTGCAGCGCCGGGCCTGCGCCCCGGTACGGAATGTGGGTGATGAAGGTGCCCGTCTGCTGCTTGAACAGCTCGCCCGCCAGGTGGTGCGATGTGCCGGCCCCGGCCGAGCCGTAATTGAGCTTGGCGGGGTTGCGCTTGACGTAGTCCAGAAACTGCTTGAAGTTGGCCGATGGCGTCTTGGGGTTGACCACCACCACCTGCGGCACATTGGCCAGCAGCGCCAGCGGAATGAAGTCTTTTTCGATGTCGTAGTCGAGCTTGGGGTACATCGACGGTGCAATGGCGTGGTGCACCGCCCCCATGAACAGGGTGTAGCCGTCCGGCGCAGCCTTGGAGGCAATGCTGGCGCCCAGCGTGCCACCGGCGCCCCCCCGGTTGTCGATCACCAGCGTCTTGCCCGTGCTTTTGGAAAACTGCGCGGCGAGCGGCCGGGCAAACGCATCGGTGCCACCCCCGGCGGGGAAAGGTACCACCACCGTCACCGGCTTGGTCGGCCAGTTGCTGTCGGCCCAGCTGCTGCCGCTGGCCAGGCCCAAACCTGCCGCCGCTGCGCCGAGCAAGACATCCCGGCGTTGGATTCGCGAATCAGTCATTCCTTGTCTCCTGTCGTTGTAAAAATACGCTGTCACTGGTTCACCCGGCATCATGCCGGGCGCCCCGTCAGTCGCGGCAAAGGCTGTCGATGTCCCCCGACACTGGCACTTTGCCCTGCGCAAGCAAGCTGCGGTGCTTGTCGATGCGCTTCAAGTCGTACAGGTAGTTCACCATGAGCCCGTACGATTGTTTCTGCCCCTTGCTGGACGGGTCGCCCGCCCAGTTCAGGCGCTCTACCCGCGCGCCGTTGCCCAGGTGGAAGCGGGCCACTGGGTCTGCCGGCTTGCCTTCTTGCAGCTCGCGGCCCAGATAGTACGCGGCGCATTCCAGCAGCATCTGGCGCACGGGGGATTTAGCGTCCAGCTCCAGCGCCTTGTCCAACGCGCCGAGGAAATGCGTTGCCTGCGGCGGCTCGAAGCCCACTGCACGGCCCAGTTCGCTGCGGCGCTTATCGTCCAGGCGGTCCAGCATCGCACCCGCGTGTTTGCCCAGCCAAGCACGGAAACCCGGGATGGGCGACAGCGTGGCAAAGGTGCGCAGGCGCGGAAACTCGGCCGTGAGCGTCTCCACTACATGCTTGATCAGCGAGTCGCCAAAGCTCACGCCGCGCAGGCCGGTTTGTGTGTTGCTGATGGAGTAGAAGATGGCCGTGGTGGCTCGCGTGATGTCCACGGGCGCAGCGGCCTCGTCCAGGAGCGGCGTGATGCTGGACGAGATTTTGTCGAGCAACGCCACCTCCACAAAGATCAACGGCTCGTTGGGCAGGCGCGGGTGGAAGAAGCCGTAGCAGCGGCGGTCGCTGTCCAGCCGGTTCTTCAGGTCGGCCCAGCTGCGGATGTCGTGCACGGCCTCGTACTTGATGAGCTTTTCGAGCAGCGAGGCGGGCGAGTCCCACGACAGGCGGCGCAGCTCCAGAAACGCCACATCGAACCAGGTCGAGAACAAGTGCTCCAGCTCGGCATCGAGCGGCAGCAGGCGCTTGTCGGCCTTGAGCAGCGGCAGGATCTCTGCGCGCATGTCCACCAAAAAGCGCATGCCTTCAGGGAACGCCGAAAACCGCTGCAGCAGCCGCGTGCGTGGCGACACCAAAGCGCGGCGCAGGCTGATCTCGGCCTGCCCTTCTTCGGCCGTGCCCGCTGCGGCCTCGTAGCGCTGGCGGGCGGACTTGAAGCGCGTGGCGTCGGGCGCAAACTGCTCGCACATCAGCAGCCACATGTCGCGCCGCTCCTCGGGCTCGGCCTTGGCATACCACTCGGCCACCACCTGGGCGCGGCGGCCTCCTTCGATCTCGCTCACCTGCGGGGCCACTACCTCCTGCAGGTCCGCCAGCAGACGCCGCAGCGCGCGGGGCGACAGGGCCTCCTGGCCGCGGCGCAGGGTGGCCTGCAGGCGCTCGTGGGTGGAGCGCTGTACCGCCACCTTGGCGACCACGTCGGTCACGGTTTTGTCGAGTGCGGCCTTAGCGAGCTTGTCACCCGCCTTGTCGGCGGCGGGTGCGGCAGTGCGCAGGCGTGACACGCTGCGGGCGATCCATTCGGGGGTGCTGCTGATCATGGGGTCAACCTCGATTGCTGGTTGCGGGCTACGTCGCGCAGCGCATCGCGCTGGCGCAACAAATGGGTGCGCATGGCTTCTTCGGCGGCATCGCAGTCGCGGGCCTTGAGGGCAGCAAACACGGCCAGGTGCTCCGCCAGGCTTTGCTGCATGCGCCCGGGGGCATGCAAAGACTTGTGGCGAGCCAGCCGCAGGATCTTGCGCAGGTCGCCAATCACCTGGGCCAGCCAGCGGTTGTCGGCCAGCGTGATGAAGGCCTCGTGGATGGCGTAGTTGGCTTCGTAGTAGTCGGTGACCAGCCCGTCGGCCGCGCATTGCTGCAGGCGTTCGTGCAGCAGCTCCAGTGCGGCAATGTCGGCCGCCACGGCTTTGCGCGTGGCCTCGTGCGCGGCACGGCCTTCCAGCAGCGCAATGACCGGGAAGATTTCGTCCAGGTCGCTCTCGGTGACCTCGGCCACAAAACAACCCCGGCGCGGCTCGTGGCGCAGCAGCCCCTCGGCTACCAGCACCTTGAGCGCCTCGCGCAGCGGGGTGCGCGAGATTTCCAGCCGCTCGCACAGGGCGGCTTCGTCCAGAAAGCTGCCGGGCGGCAAGGTGCCCGCAAAAATCTGCTCCCGCAGCCGGGAGGCGACTTCGTCGTGCAGTGAATTCGGGACAGGACGCATGTGAAACAAGGCTCCAAGGCTCCAACCCGCGAGGCATCAGCAGCCAACTCCTAGTGGATTGCGCAGGCCGAATGCCTGCAACACCCCGCTATCAGCTGACAACAGTAGCGATTGCCTCGCCACGTGCGTAATTTCTCATAATTACACAAAATGACAAGACGAAAACCCTGATTTGCAGGCTTTGGTTACACAAAAGATGGCAACTGCGGTGCTTGCGCAACGCCACGTGCCAGAGAACGGCCAGGGTGGCGAACCCGCTGTTGGCCCGAAGGCGCGGTCATTTGTTGATCCGCCCCGGGCCAGACGAGCTGTCGAGCGTGCAGCACCCGCAGAGCCCACCGCGGGCTCGCCCTACGCCCCCCTCTCCCGCTTCACTCCACGCCCGCAAAACCTTCCACCAGGTGGTCGATCCACACCCGCAGCTTGGCGGGCAGAAAGCGGTGGGACGGGTACAGCACCCACGCCGTGCCCGCATACGAGGTCTTGTGCTCCCAGTCGGGCAACACGGTCACCAGGTCACCCCGCGCCAACGCAGCGCGCGCGGTAAAGCCCGGCAGGCTGGCGATGCCCAGATGGCTCAGCGCGGCCTCCAGCCGGACCTCGCTGTGGTTGGCCACATAGCGGCCGCGCACGGCCACCGTGGCAGCTTCGCCCGCTCGCTCAAAGCGCCAGTGCCGGTCGCGCTCGTCCTCGCCCAGGGTGATGCAGGCGTGGTGCTCCAGGTCGCGCGGGTGCTGGGGGTGGCCCCGTTCGGCCAGGTAGCGCGGGCTGGCGCAGACCAAATGGCGCAACGTGGCCAGCGGGCGCCCGGCCAGGCCCGGGGGCGGGGTGTCGGTCACGCGCAGGGCCAAGTCGATGGGCTCCTCAAACAGGTCCACCGTGCGGTCGGTGATCAGCAGCTGCACATCGACGTGGGGGTATTTCTGCAAAAACGGCAGCACCAGCGGGTGCACCAGCTGGCGCCCCACCGCCTTGGCCATGCTCATGCGCACCATGCCCGAGGGCGCGGCAGAGTGCGTGTCACTCAGCGCCCACACCTCGCGAGCGGCAGACACCATGTCCTGGCAGCGGCTGTAGACCGCCTTGCCCGCATCGGTCAGCCGCAGCTTGCGGGTGGTGCGCTCCAGCAGGCGCACACGCAGCGCCCCCTCCAGCCGGGCCACCTGGCGGCTGACCGCCGACGGGGTGATACCCAGCTGCCGGGCGGCGGCCGAGAAACTGCCTGCGTCCACCACGCGGGCAAACACCGCCATGTCGGGGAGGCTGTCCATGGGTTGATTGATGCGCATGGGGAACAAGTGCAGTGCTTTGACAGCGATTATCAATCCAGCGACGCAAATTGATAATTTCCCCAGCCATCGATGCCCAGAGCGGCGCCCCACTGCTTCCACCCCAGTCTGCATCCCATGTCACACACCCTGCCCCTGTCCACCTCTTCCCCGCTGGCCCCGCGCCTGTCTGACCTGGCCTTGCTACTGGTGGCCGTGGTGTGGGGCACGAGCTACGGCGTGGCCAAGGGGGCCCTGGTGTTCTACCCGGTGCTGGGCTTTTTGGCCGTGCGCTTCCTCCTGACCTTTGCGGTGCTGCTCCCTGCCCTGCTGCGCGCCAGTGCGCCCGAGCGGCGCGATGCGCTGGTGGCCGGGCTGCCACTGGGCGTGTTGATGCTGGGCATCTTTCTGTGCGAGACCTTTGGCCTTGCGCTCACGCAGGCCAGCAACGCCGCGTTTTTGATCAGCCTGTGTGTGGTGTTCACACCGTTTGCCGAGTGGTGGCTGCTGCGCCAGCGGCCCGAGCGCGCGATGTTTGGTTTTGCCGCCGTGTCACTGTTTGGCGCGGCCCTGCTCAGCGGGGGCTACACAGGCCGGTGGGGTTGGGGCGACGCGCTGATGCTGGCGGCCGCCGTGCTGCGCGCCATCACCGTGTGCCAGACCACACGGCTCACCCGTCGCCGCAACGCGCCCGTGCTGGCCCTCACAGCGGTGCAGTCGGGCGTGATCGGGGTGGGCTGCCTGCTGCTGGCGCTGGCTTTGCCGGGCAAGCTGCCCCCGCTGCCGTCGCTCACCCAAGCCAGCGCTTTCTGGTGGGCCTGCGTCTACCTGGTGGCGGGCTGCACGGTGTTTGCCTTTGTGGCCCAGAACTGGGCACTGCGCCACAGCTCGCCCACGCGGGTGGGCTTGCTGACCAGCAGCGAGCCCGCCTTTGGCGCGCTGTTTGCGGTGTTCTGGCTGGGAGAGCAGCTCAGCGTTACGGGCTGGGTGGGCGGTGCGCTCATCGTGGGCGCCGCCCTGTGGACGATGGCGCGGCGGGGGGATGCGCAGCACTGACCGACTGCCCACCCGCCACTCACCCCAGGCACTACCATTTTGATAGCTGCTTGGGCATATGGTACTGGCGCTATCGCCCTTTTATCTCGAAACCAGCGCCCCCACCGGCCGCTGCTGTGCCCACAGCCACATCACTGCGCCCCCCACGATCATGGGCACACACAGCCATTGCCCCATGCTCATGCCCAGCGACAGGATGCCCAGGAAGGCATCGGGCTCGCGGAAGTATTCGGCAATGAAGCGGAACACGCCGTAGCCAAACAGGAAGGCGGCCGCCACCTGGCCGGGGCGGCGCTCCTTGCGCGCATACAGCCACAGCAGGATGAACAGCAGCAATCCTTCCATCAGGAACTGGTAGACCTGTGACGGGTGGCGCGGCTGCATGGAACCGCTGTGCGCAAACACCATGCCCCAGGGCAGGTCGGGGCTGGCAAAGCGGCCCCACAGCTCGCCGTTGATGAAGTTGCCCACACGCCCGGCCGCCAACCCCGTAGGCACGCAGGGCGCCACAAAGTCGGCCACCTGCAGCCACGGGCGCTGGCGCGAATGGGCAAACCACAGCATGGAGACCACCACACCCAGCAGCCCGCCATGGAAGGCCATACCGCCCTGCCACACGGCAAAAATCTCCAGCGGGTGGCTCAGGTAGTAGCCCGGCTTGTAGAACAGGCAGTAGCCCAGCCGCCCGCCAATGACCACACCCGCCACTCCCAGAAAGAGGATGTCTTCGACATCCTTGCGCGTCCAGGCGCCGGGCCCCGTGATGGAGGCAAAGGGCGGGTGCTGCAGGCGCCGGATGCCCAGCAACATGAACAGGCCAAAGGCCGCAAGATAGGTCAGGCCATACCAGTGCACAGCCAGCGGGCCGATCTGCAAGGCGACGGGGTCGATGTGGGGATAGGTCAACATGGTGGCGGGTATTGTGCCCGCGCTGGGTATGCCCCCGCACCCAGGGTCGCTTGCCCCGGGCAAGACCACAGGGTGGCCGCTGCCGCGCCAGAACAATCCGCAGGACCCACAGAACCCTTTTTTGAATAAAAAGCCGAGGAAGCGCTAGTCCATCATGCGCTGACAGCTATCAAAAGTAGAGCGCCCATAAAAAAGCCGCGCCCTCAGGGCGCGGCTTCTAGCGGCAGCAGGGCACCCGGCCCCGCAAAACCACCTCAGTCGTCCAGCAGCGACAAGTCGCGCACGGCGCCCTTGTCGGCAGACATCACCAGCTTGGCATAGGCCTTGAGCGCAGCCGACACCTTGCGGGGCCGTGGCTGGGCAGGCTTCCAGCCCTTGGCGTTTTGCGCTTCGCGGCGCTTGGCCAGTTCTTCATCGCTCACCAGCACATTGATCGTGCGGTTGGGGATGTCGATGCGGATGCGGTCGCCGTTCTGCACCAGGCCGATCGCGCCGCCGGCGGCCGCTTCGGGCGAGCAGTGACCGATCGAGAGGCCCGAGGTGCCGCCCGAGAAGCGCCCGTCCGTCAGCAGCGCGCAGGCCTTGCCCAGGCCCTTGGACTTGATGTAGCTGGTGGGGTACAGCATCTCCTGCATGCCGGGGCCGCCCTTGGGGCCTTCGTAACGCACGATGACCACGTCACCGGCCTTGACCTTGTCGGCCAGGATATTGGCCACGGCCTCGTCCTGCGACTCGGTCACGTGGGCCGTGCCTTCAAACACCAAGATGCTTTCGTCCACACCGGCCGACTTGACCACGCAGCCGTCCACTGCGATGTTGCCGGTCAGCACGGCCAGGCCGCCTTCCTTGCTGAAGGCGTGGTCGTACGAGCGGATGCAACCCTCGGCGCGGTCCAGGTCCAGGCTGGGCCAACGGGTGTTCTGGCTGAATGCCACCTGCGTGGGGATGCCTGCGGGGCCGGCCATGTAGAAGGTGCGCACGGCGTCATCCTGCGTACGCACGATGTCCCACTGGTCCAGCGCGTCTTTGAGCGTGGGAGCGTGCACCGTGGGCACGTCGGTGTGCAACTTGCCCGCGCGGTCCAGCTCGCCCAGGATGGCCATGATGCCGCCCGCGCGGTGCACGTCTTCAATGTGGTACTTGTTGGTATTGGGCGCCACCTTGCACAGCTGCGGCACGACGCGCGAGAGGCGGTCGATGTCGGCCATGGTGAAGGGGATCTCGGCCTCTTTGGCAATCGCCAGCAGGTGCAGGATGGTGTTGGTGGAGCCGCCCATGGCGATGTCCAGCGTCATGGCGTTTTCAAACGCCTTGAAGCCCACCGAGCGGGGCAGCACGCGTTCGTCGTCCTGCTCGTAGTACTGCTTGGCCAGGTCCACGATGCGGCGGCCTGCGCGCTTGAAAAGCTGTTCTCGGTCAGCATGGGTGGCCACCACCGTGCCGTTGCCGGGCAGCGACAGGCCCAGCGCCTCGGTCAGGCAGTTCATGGAGTTGGCGGTGAACATGCCCGAGCACGAACCGCAAGTGGGGCAGGCCGAGCGCTCGACCTCAGCCACGTCTGCGTCGGAGTAGTTGGTGTCGGCGGCAATCACCATCGCATCCACCAGGTCGAGCTTCTTGAACTCCATGACCTTGGTGACCGGGTTGGCCAGGCGGGTCTTGCCCGCTTCCATCGGGCCGCCCGAGACGAAGATCACCGGGATGTTCAGGCGCATGGCGGCCATCAGCATGCCGGGGGTGATCTTGTCGCAGTTGGAGATGCACACCATGGCATCGGCGCAGTGCGCGTTGACCATGTATTCGACCGAGTCGGCAATGATGTCGCGGCTGGGCAGCGAATACAGCATGCCGTCGTGGCCCATGGCGATGCCGTCATCAACAGCAATGGTGTTGAACTCCTTGGCCACGCCGCCAGCGGCTTCAATCTCGCGGGCCACCAGCTGGCCCAGATCCTTCAGGTGCACGTGGCCGGGCACGAACTGGGTGAACGAATTGACCACCGCGATGATCGGCTTGCTGAAGTCATCGTCTTTCATGCCGGT
Source organism: Acidovorax sp. DMC1 (assembly GCF_056314325.1). Classification (NCBI taxonomy): domain Bacteria; kingdom Pseudomonadati; phylum Pseudomonadota; class Betaproteobacteria; order Burkholderiales; family Comamonadaceae; genus Acidovorax; species Acidovorax sp. DMC1. Next base: position 84,634 of record NZ_JBQUYO010000005.1, read on the forward strand.
GGCGCGCCACAGGGAACGCGCGCCTGCCATGTTGCGACCGGCGGTGGAGGTTTTGGAACGGTAGATGGGCATCGTGCTGGCTTCTGGAAAATCGCTGAAAAGGAAGCGGGCCGCAGGAATAAAGGCCCCTTGGGATGCTCTTCACGCATCATCGCGCCGTGTGCATCTGCGGCCTCGGACGGTCTGCAGCGTTGCAAATGCTCGCAATAGCACCGGCTATTGCTGCGCTTTGCGCCTTGCAGCCCATCCCGATCCGCAGTGCTCACTTTCCGCTCGATTCGTGAAGAGCACCCCTCGCTCCCGTGCAACCAACCTCTTGAGCAGTGCCGGGGGCAAACCTGTCAATTATCGCCCAGCCCTTTGGGCCCCCACGGGGCGGCGGCTTTGGGGATTGCGGGGGCAGCCCCCACGCAGTGCGACAGCGCTGGCAGAATGGTTAATTCCGCTCCAGCACCACCAACCCGACACCAGGACGCCCCACGATGACCGACTCCAGCAAGCCCACCGCGCCCATCAACCGCCGCAGCGCCAACATCACCCAGGGCAAGTCGCGCGCACCCAACCGCTCCATGTACTACGCCATGGGCTACGAGGAAGGCGACTTCGTGAAACCCATGGTGGGCGTCGCCAACGGCCACAGCACCATCACCCCCTGCAACAGCGGCCTGCAAAAGCTGGCCGACGCGGCGATCGAGGGCATCGAAGAAGCCGGCGGCAACGCCCAGGTCTTCGGCACACCCACCATCAGCGACGGCATGGCCATGGGCACCGAAGGCATGAAGTACAGCCTGGTGAGCCGTGAAGTCATCAGCGACTGCATCGAAACCTGCGTGGGCGGCCAGTGGATGGACGGCGTGCTGGTGGTCGGCGGCTGCGACAAGAACATGCCCGGCGGCCTGATGGGCATGCTGCGCGCCAATGTGCCAGCCATCTATGTGTACGGCGGCACCATCCTGCCCGGCCATTACCAGGGCAAGGACCTGAACATCGTGAGCGTGTTCGAGGCGGTGGGCGAGAACGCGGCGGGCAAGCTCAGCGACTTCGACCTCAAGGAAATCGAAAAGCGCGCCATCCCCGGCACGGGCTCGTGCGGTGGCATGTACACCGCCAACACGATGAGCAGCGCGTTCGAGGCGCTGGGCATCAGCCTGCCCTACTCCTCCACCATGGCCAACCCGCACGACGAGAAGATGAACTCGGCCAAGGAATCGGCCAAGGTGCTCATCGAGGCCATCAAGATGGACCTCAAACCCCGCGACATCGTGACCAAGAAGGCCATCGAGAACGCCGTCGCGGTCATCATGGCCACCGGCGGCTCGACCAATGCCGTGCTGCACTTTCTGGCGATTGCCCATGCAGCGGGTGTGGAGTGGAGCATTGACGACTTCGAGCGCGTGCGCGTGAAGACCCCCGTGCTGTGCGACTTGAAGCCCAGCGGCAAGTACTTGGCTGTGGACCTGCACCGCGCAGGCGGCATCCCGCAGGTCATGAAGATTTTGCTGAATGCAGGCCTGCTGCATGGAGACTGCCTCACCATCGAGGGCAAGACGATTGCCGAGGTGCTGAAGGACGTGCCGAACGAGCCGCGCGCCGACCAGGACGTGATCCGCCCCATCAGCAACCCCATGTACGCGCAGGGTCACCTGGCGATCCTGAAGGGCAACCTGAGCCCTGAGGGCGCGGTGGCGAAGATCACGGGCTTGAAGAACCCCGTCATCACTGGCCCGGCCCGCGTGTTTGACGACGAACAATCAGCACTGGAAGCCATCCTGGCGGGCAAGATCAAGGCCGGCGACGTGATGGTGCTGCGCTACCTGGGCCCCAAGGGAGGGCCCGGCATGCCCGAGATGCTGGCGCCCACAGGCGCACTGATCGGCGCGGGCCTGGGCGAGAGCGTGGGCCTGATCACCGACGGCCGCTTCTCCGGCGGCACCTGGGGCATGGTGGTGGGCCACGTGGCGCCCGAAGCCGCCGCGGGCGGCACCATTGCCTTCGTCAACGAGGGCGACAGCATCACCATCGATGCACGCCAGCTGCTGCTGCAACTGAATGTGCCGGACGAAGAAATCGCCAAGCGCCGCGCCGCCTGGACGGCACCTGCCCCGCGTTACACCCGGGGTGTGCAAGCCAAGTTTGCGTTCAACGCATCCAGCGCGAGCAAGGGGGCGGTGCTGGACGCCTATTGATGGCGCTGCGGCTGCGCACCGGCCGGCGGCGAGAAGACGGTTGAGGCTCCGGCGGACGTCTTTCTCCAGGTGGTCGGCTCACAACAAAAAGCCCGCAGTACGCGATGTACTGCGGGCTTTTTGTTGAATAGACGGCCAGAAAAAACTCATCGCGCAGACCACCATGAGCCCCTTGAGGCGGGACCAGCGCCAGTGTCAGCGCGGCTTGCGTGGGCGAATGCCCAAGGCTTCCTTATGCTTGTTGATGCGGTCCTTTTTGCGCTGATCCATCTTTTCCATGGCCTTGCGCTTGGTGTAGCCGGTGGAATCAGCCCAGGCCCACCACAGCGCCGTGGCGGCAAAGGGGGCCAGCACCCACCACCACGACCATGTGGCCACAGGGCCGATCTCGAAATACTTGAGTGCCAGAATGAGAAGGGACAGACCCAGCAGATACATCGCTCTCTCCAAAAAATGCCGCGAAAAGCGGGATTGACCAAGGACAACTGCGTGTCAACCCAAGTCACTACAATCGCATTAAAAGCACTGTAACTCAACCACAGGAATTCCCACCATGAAGCGTTCCCTGATCACCCTCGCCTTGACGCTGTCGGTTGCGGCACCCGCGATGGCCGACCTGGCCTTGGCCACCTCCAAGAACTGCATGGCTTGCCACGCAGTGGACAAGAAACTGGTGGGCCCTGCCTACAAGGACGTGGCAGCCAAATACGCGGGTCAGAAGGACGCTGTGGACAAGCTGGCAGCCAAGATCATCAAGGGTGGCTCTGGCGTGTGGGGCCCGGTGCCCATGCCCGCCAACGCCCAAGTGAATGACGCCGAAGCCAAGAAGCTGGCCGCCTGGGTGCTGACGCAGAAGTAATTGGCTGAAGCCCAAGGGTTCCGGGTTTGACGCCCGATAGAACCCATGAAAAAAGCCGTGCACCATGTGACGCGGCTTTTTTGTGCCCGGACGCTTTGGTGCTCAGACGCTTTGCAGCGATGGAACCAAGAGCGCAGGAACCTGCTCCGGTTCCTGCAGTAGCGCGGGACTAAACGACAGGCGTCCCCAGCGCATGGCGGGAGCGCAGCTGCTGCTCCAGCTGCCCCACATAGGCCGCCGTGGTGTTGTCAGACTCCTCGGCGCGCGCCGCGAGACGGGCTTCCAGGTGGTCCAGACGCGCCAGCACGGCTGCATGGGCTTGGCTGTGCTGGGCCTCCAGAAAGGCACGCAGCTCCGTGAAGCGGGACGCCTCGGCCTTGTCGGCCAGTTCGCGCTGCGCCTGCAGCTCTTTGGTGTGGCGGCGGGTTTCGAGCAGCACCGAGCCCTGCAGCGACAACACATACGCCAAAAAGAAGATGCCCAACAACGTGGTGAGGGCCAGCATCAGCAGGCCGAGGGGAGCCTCAAACGACACAACTCCCAACGATACGAGGGAGGGAGCCGCCAGCGTGGGCCAGTTCAGGGCAGCCAGTGCGGCGATGGCCAGCACGGTCAGCAGCAAAACGAAGGAACGCAGTTGCATGTGAAATCTCCGGTCAGCGGCGCCCGGCCACGATGACCGGTCACGCCATGCTGCCGTTGTAACGCATGCACAGGGATTCACACGCTCCAGAGGAGTAATTGGAGATTGCGTCCTACAAAGCGCGCTGCGAGCCTGCCGGGTGAGCGGGCCCGCTGTTTCGATCACGTGCCGGGGTGATGATCAACGGGTTTTGGGGCCACATCACATCGCTGCGAGATATGAATGTCCCCGAATCCGGCAAGCGCTGCGCGCTGGCGCCGTTGCACGGCGCCTTCTGGATCAGTTGGTCTGAGCCAACTGATCCAGAATTGCCGGATTCTCCAGCGTGCTGGTGTCTTGGGTGATGGCCTCGCCCTTGGCGATGCTGCGCAGCAGGCGGCGCATGATTTTGCCGCTGCGGGTCTTGGGCAGGTTGTCGCCAAAGCGGATGTCCTTCGGCTTGGCAATGGGGCCGATTTCCTTGGCCACCCAGTTGCGCAGCTCGTTGGCGATCTGCTTGGCTTCTTCGCCCGTTGGGCGCGAGCGCTTGAGCACCACAAATGCGCAGATGGCCTCGCCGGTCACGTCATCCGGGCGGCCCACCACGGCGGCTTCGGCCACGAGGTCGGTCTTGGCGACCAGGGCCGATTCGATCTCCATCGTGCCCATGCGGTGGCCCGACACGTTCAGCACGTCGTCGATGCGGCCCGTGATGCGGAAGTAGCCCCGGTCGGCGCTGCGCACGGCGCCGTCACCCGCCAGGTAGTAGCCCTTGAGTTCTTCAGGGAAGTAGCTCTTCTTGAAGCGTTCAGGGTCGTTCCAGATGGTGCGGATCATGCTGGGCCAGGGCTTCTTGATGACCAGGATGCCGCCCGAGCCATTGGGCACGTCGTTGCCCATTTCGTCCACGATGGCGGCCGTGATACCGGGCAGCGGCAGCGTGCAGCTGCCGGGCACCAGCGGCGTGGCACCCGGCAGCGGGGTGATGACGTGGCCGCCGGTTTCAGTCTGCCAGAAGGTGTCCACGATAGGGCAACGCTCGCCACCCACGTTCTTGTGGTACCACATCCAGGCTTCGGGGTTGATAGGCTCACCCACGCTGCCCAGGATGCGCAGGCTCGACAGGTTGGAGCGCGCGGGGTGCACCGCCTCGTCGGACTCGGCGGCCTTGATGAGCGAGCGGATGGCCGTGGGAGCGGTGTAGAAGATGGTGCACTTGTGACGCTCGATCATCTGCCAGAAGCGGCCTGCGTTCGGGAAGGTGGGGATGCCTTCAAAGATGATCTGTGTGGCGCCTGCCGCCAGCGGGCCGTAGGCCACGTAGGTGTGGCCCGTGATCCAGCCGATGTCGGCCGTGCACCAGAATACGTCGTCGGCGCGCAGGTCGAACGTCCAGTCCATGGTCATCTTGGCCCACAGCAGATAGCCGCCGGTGCTGTGCTGCACGCCCTTGGGCTTGCCGGTGGAGCCGCTGGTGTACAGGATGAACAGCGGGTGCTCGGCACCCACGGCCACCGGGGCGCATTCGGTGCTTTGGCCAGCCAAGGCTTCGGCAAAGGTCTTGTCGCGCCCGGCCACCATGTTGCAGGCCGTGGCCGTACGCTGGTAGACGAACACGTTGCGGATGGTGTCGCAACCACCCATGGCCAGGGCTTCATCGATGATGGCCTTGAGCGGCAGCTCCTTGCCGCCGCGCATCTGGTAGTTGGCGGTGATCACGGCCACGGCACCGGCGTCGATGATGCGCTCGTGCACGGCCTTGGCGCTGAAGCCGCCAAACACCACGCTGTGCGTGGCGCCAATGCGCGCGCAGGCCTGCATCGCCACCACGCCTTCGATGGTCATGGGCATGTAGATCAGCACGCGGTCGCCCTTGGCCACACCGTGGGCCTTGAGCGCGTTGGCAAACTGGCTCACGCGGGCGAGCAGCTCTTTGTAGGTGATCTTGGTGACGGTGCCATCGTCGGCTTCGAAGATGACGGCGGTCTTGTTTTCGGTGGCTGTGCCGATGTGGCGGTCGAGGCAGTTGGCCGATGCGTTGAGTTCACCATCTGCAAACCACTGGAAGAACGGCGCGTTGGACCCGTCCAGGGTGCGCGTGAAAGGCTTGGTCCACTGCAGGTTGGCCTGTGCCTGGCGCGCCCAGAAGCCCTCGAAGTCCTTCTCGGCTTCGGCACACAGCGCCTCATAGCCCGCCATGCCGGACACGCGCGCGGCTTTGACAATGGCGTCCGAGGGCGGGAACACGCGGTTCTCAACCAGCACGGACTCGATGGCGGATGTGGGCGCACTCATGGTGTTGTCTCCTGGATCTAATGGGAATTGGAATTGGGCGGTACTGTCGGGCGCGGCACTTACAGGCCACTGACTGGCGCGAAGCTTACAGAGTACGCCATCGCGGCCCGCCGGGCGCAGGCTGCGCGGCCTCCCCCACGCCAGCGGTGAGGTCGTTCCCGGCGACGGGCCCGGGCACGACAGGCTCCGCCCAGCATGCCATCGCGAAGACATTCGCGCCCCCTAAAATCGCGCCTCCTGCAACCCTTTGCGAGTGCCATGTCCTCTCCCCAACACAAGCCCCCCGCGCCACTGCGCCCCCTGCCTTCCATGATCTTCGCCAGCCGGTGGCTGCAATTGCCGCTGTATCTGGGCCTGATCCTGGCGCAGGCGGTGTACGTCTTCCATTTCTGGGTGGAGCTGGTGCACCTCATCGAAGCCGCCTTTGGCAATACGACGGCCCTGCAAAGCCTGGTGTCCAGCATTGGTTACAAGAGTGATTTCCAGGTCACCGCGCTCAACGAGACCATCATCATGCTGGTGGTGCTGGCGCTGATCGACGTGGTGATGATCTCCAACCTGCTGATCATGGTGATCGTGGGCGGCTACGAGACCTTTGTCTCACGCCTGCACCTCGAAGACCACCCCGACCAGCCCGAGTGGCTGAGCCACGTGAACGCCTCGGTGCTCAAGGTCAAGCTGGCCACCGCCATCATCGGCATCAGCTCCATCCACCTGCTCAAGACCTTCATCAACGCCGCCAACTACGACCTCAAGGTGCTGATGTGGCAGACCATCATCCATGTGGTGTTCCTGCTCAGCGCCCTGGCGATTGCGCTGACCGACCGTCTGATGTCGCACTCGTCCGACAGCCACTGAGCACAGCGGGAGCCCCTGGGCGGCCCGGCGCCGCTGCGCCCGCCCAGGGCAAAATATCAGTCAAAATTGCCCATAGCGCTAGTGGAATATACGCTGGCAGCTATCAAATTTGAAGTGATCACACTTCAGCAGGCAGCGCCCGGCAGCGCTCCCAGATTTCTCCTCAATCGGTAGGCACATTGCGGTGCAGACCCACCTGAAGGAGAAATCCATGCCCCCTCTGCACGCTCTTGTCCCTACAGCCGCCACGGCACCTGCACCTGCCGCAGCGGCCTCCCTCACACCACCCGCCGCCACCAGCCGCCGCCTGGCATTGAGCGTGCTGGGCTCCCTGGGCGCTGCCAGCCTGTGGGGCTGCGGCGGAGGTGGCGACAGCACCAGCACCGACGCAGGCACTGGTACAGACTCCGGTTCGGGCACGGGCAGCGGCACCGGCACCGGATCAGGGACCGGCACGGGAACGGGCACCGGCACAACCACCACCTGCTCCGTCGTACCCGAGGAAACCGCCGGCCCCTACCCTGCCGACGGTTCCACGGCCAGCAACAACACTTACAACGTGCTCGCACTCAGCGGCATCGTGCGTTCGGACATCCGCAGCTCGGTGGGTTCGTCCAGCCAAGTCAGTGGCGTGCCGCTGTCCATCACCATCACGCTCACCAACACCAAGGCCAGTTGTGCACCGCTGTCGGGGTACGCCATCTACCTGTGGCACTGCACGCAGGACGGCAACTACTCCGTCTATTCCTCCAACAACATCGCCGACAACTACCTGCGCGGCGTGCAGGCCACGGATGCCAACGGCACCGTCACCTTCACCACCATCGTGCCGGGCTGCTATGCAGGCCGCATGCCCCACATGCACCTGGAGATCTACCCCACGCTGGCATCGGCGACGAAGGCCGCCAACAAGATCAAGACCACGCAGCTAGCCTTTCCCACCGCGCTGCTCAGCAGCATATACAGCGCCAATTCCGGCTACAGCGCCAGCGTGCGCAACCTGGCCTCCATCACCTTCGCCACTGACAACGTGTTCAGCGACGGCACCGATCTGGAGATGACCACCATGCAGGCCAACTCCGGCGGTGGCTACTCCGCCAGCATCACGATCTCCATCGCGGTCTGAGCCCCTCCCCATCGCTTCTTCCGCTCATTTCTAAGGCACACCATGCAACAGATGCACACCCTTCTCGCCAGCCTGGCTCTGATCTCCCTGGCCGCTGCAACCCCCAGCCACGCCCAGCCCGCCCGCGGCACACCGCCCGCGCCGCCTCCAGATGCCTACGCCGCCTGCAAGGGCAAGACCGAAGGCGCCTCCGTCACGCTCACCATGCCCGACGGCAAAACCCTGGCCGGCACTTGCCGCACAATGGACGGCACCCTGGTGGCCATGCCCGCTGGCGGGCCCGGTGGCCCCGGCGCGGGTGGCCCGCCCCCCGCCCGCTGACCCACCATGCCGCCCCTGCGCTCCCTCGTCCCCGTGCCCCACCTGACGCTGCACCGCAAAGCCTTCATCGCCCTGGCCGCGCTGCTGCTGGCGCTGCTGCTGATCTTTGTGGGGTTCTCACGCCTGGGGCTGCAGCGGGGCCTGGGGCCGTATGTCGCCGAGATCGAGCTGGCCCGCATGGACTGGCTGGCCGAGCGCCTGCAAGCCCACCACACCCAGACGGGCGGCTGGGACAGCCTGCGCGGGCAGCCCTCCCTGTGGGGACGGCACACCCACCCGAGCGGCGGCCCGCGCGGGCCCGGCGGTTCCCGCCCGCCCAGTGGCCCGCCACCGGACCACAGCAATCCCTTTGCCGCGCCGTCTGCGTCCCCGCCCCCCTCCGCGCAATCTGGCCTCTTGATGCAGCCTGCCAGCCCGGCCAGTGCCCCTGCGGCCAACGACAGCCAAGGTGCCCGCGGCACCGACCCGGGCAATGGCCCGCCCCCGCGCCCGCCCAACGACGACCTGCGCCCCATGGACCGTGGCGCTGCGCCGCCCCAGCGCCACCCCGATGACATCTACCCCCGCCTGGGCCTGCTGGACGCGCAAGACCAGTTAGTCGCAGGCACCGCGCCCCAGCCCGGGGGCGCCCGCCTGGCATTGCGCGGCGCCAGCGGCCAGGTCATTGGGCACCTCGTGCTCGCACCGCCCCAGGGCGTGCGCAGCGAGGCCGACCAGGCCTTTCTGGCGCAGCACCTGGGCTTTGTGGCGTGGACGGGCCTCGCCGGTCTGGCCCTGGCGCTGCTGCTGTCGGGCTGGCTCGCGCGGCGCTGGCTGGCCCCGGTCGAGGCCCTGGCCACCGGGGCGCGCGGCATTGCGCAGGGCCACCTGCACACCCGCGTGCCCGTGCATGGCAACGACGAACTGGCCCAACTCGCCCGCACCTTCAACACCATGGCCGAACAACTGGGCAGCATCGAGGCCAGCCGCCGCCAGTGGCTGGGCGACGTGGCCCACGAGCTGCGCACACCCCTGGCCGCCATGCGCGCCGAGATCGAGGCTGTGCAGGACGGCATCCGCCCCTTTGACGACAAGACCGCGCTGCGCCTGCACCGGCAGGTGATGCGCCTGATCCAGCTGGTGGGCGACCTGCGCGCCAGCCTGGATGCGGCGGGCACCAGCGCGCCCTCGGCCCAGGTGCCCGTGCACCCGCTGTCGCTCCTGGGCGAGGCGCTGGCCTCCATGCGCCCCCGTCTGGCGCAGGCTGGCATTGATGTGGACACCACCGGTCTGGACGCCCTGACCGCACAGGGCACTGCTCAGCCCGCACCCCTGGTGCGCGGCGACGCACAGCAGCTGCACCAGGTGTTTTTGAACCTGCTGGAAAACAGCCTGCGCTACACCGACGCGGGCGGCCTGCTGCGCATTGCGGCGCGCCTGCTGCCACCGGCTGATGGAGTTCCACAGCTGCAGGTGCAGCTGGACGACAGCGCGCCCGGCGTGCCCGCACACGAGCTGCCCCGCATCTTTGACCGCCTGTACCGCGCCGAAACCTCGCGCAACCGCGACCACGGCGGATCAGGCCTGGGCCTGGCGATCTGCCGCGCCATCGTGCTCGCGCACGGCGGCACACTGACGGCCGAACCCTCCCCCCTCGGCGGACTGCGCATCACGCTGCAACTGCCCTTGCTGGACAACCCTTCATGAGCCCCCGCATTCTTGTCGTCGAAGACGAACCCGACATCGCCGCCATCGTGGTGGACTACCTGCGCCACGCGGGCTACACGGTGGAGCACCAGGCCGAAGGCCGCGCAGCCCTCGCCAGCCTCATCACCACACCGCCCGACCTCACGCTGCTGGACATCATGCTGCCCGGCATGGACGGCCTGGAGATGTTGCGCCAGGCGCGGCGCCACACGCAGCACCCCATCATCATGCTCACGGCCCGTGTGGAAGAAGTGGACCGCCTCATCGGTCTGGAGCTGGGAGCGGACGACTACATCTGCAAACCGTTTTCACCGCGCGAGGTGGTGGCCCGCGTCAAGGCCGTGCTGCGCCGCACCGCTGCCGCACAAGAGCCGCCAGCCCACCAGACAACCACCGCCGCCTTGATGCTGGACGAATCGCACTGGCAAGCCACATTGCACGGCAGGCCGCTGGGACTGACCCGCCGCGAGTTCAAGCTGCTGCAGGTGCTGGCGCGGCAGACCGGGCGCATCTTCTCCCGGGCCCAGTTGCTGGACCAGGCCTATGACGACACGCTGGACGTGAACGAGCGCGCCATCGACAGCCACATCAAGAACCTGCGCAAGAAGCTCAAGGCCGCCAGCACAGACGGCAGCGACTGGATCCGGTCGGTGTATGGCGTGGGCTTTGCGCTGGATCCGACGGCGCCAGATTGATACGCTTTTGATAGCAACAAGCGCATATTCGATATGCGCCACAGCCTCTTTTCGCACCACATCGCGGCACGGATTCCACAGCACGGTTGCGCGGGTCGCTCACCGCAGCGCACGCCACAGGCCTACACCGCTCGCGGGCACCAGCGGGTGTGATCAAAGCCCACTCACCGGCTTTTTCCACTGCCCCTCATGCCCGCATCCCCCAAGCCCGGCCCCCCATCCTCGGCCCGCTCATCCGCACCCGCGCCCTCCCCATCACCCGGACTGCAAGGTGGCTTGGTGTACGTCAGCCCCACACTGCCGGGCATTACCCGGGTACGCTGCGGCGCCAAGGCGTTTCGCTACCGCCTGCCTGATGGCCAATGGCTGCAAGACCCGGCAGAGATCGATCGCATCCGGCGCCTGGCCATCCCGCCGGCCTACACCCAGGTGTGGATCTGCCCCCTGCCCAACGGACACCTGCAGGCCACCGGGCTCGATGCACGCGGGCGGCGCCAGTACCGCTACCACGCCATGTGGCGCCAGCAGCGGGACGAAGGCAAGTTCGAGCACATGCAGGCCTTTGGCAGGGCGCTGCCGCGCATCCGGGCCCGCGTGGCGCGCGACCTGGCCACACCCCGCCGAGGCCCGGTGCTCACGCGCGAGCGGCTGCTGGCCACGCTGGTGCGCCTGCTGGACACCACTTTTCTGCGCGTCGGCAATGAGGAATACGCCAGCACCAACCGCTCGTATGGCCTGACAACGCTGCGCACGCGGCATGCGCGGCTGCAGGGCAACGAGCTGCGGCTGCGCTTTCGCGGCAAGAGCGGGGTGCAGCAAGAGACCACCCTGAACGACCCGCAGGTGGCCCGCGTGGTGCGCCGCTGCCAGCAGTTGCCGGGGCAAGAGCTTTTTCAGTATGCGGATGAAGACGGCAACCTGCGCACCCTGGGTTCTGGCGACGTGAATGACTACCTGAACGAGATCACCCGCACTGCTGGCAAGGCCGACGGCGAACGCTTTACCGCCAAGGACTTTCGGACCTGGCACGGGACCACGCAGGCGCTGGAGCTGACCCGGCTAGCCTGCACTGGTGCGGATGCCGCCAACCCCACGGAGAAGGGTCTGCGCTACAGCGCCCAAGCCATCCTGGCCGAGGTGGCCTACCAATTGGGCAACACGCCCGCCGTGTGCAAAAAGTCGTACGTGCACCCCGCCGTCCTTGCGCTGGGCGCACAGATCGCGTCCGACCCTAGCCCACGCAGCCAGCAGGTGTGGGCCCGCCTTGGCGGCGCCACATCACCCCGCGGCCTCAGCGCTGCCGAGCGCCGGCTGCTGACGTTTCTGAGCAAGCCTCGGGCATAGGGCCTGCATCAAGGAGATCAGCGCCCCACCATATCCCCCGGCACTACCCACTGGTCAAACTGCTCGCCCGTCACATGGCCCGAGGCCACGGCGGCGGCACGCAGGCTGGAGCCCTCCTTGTGCGCCTTCTTGGCAATGAAGGCCGCCTTGTCGTAGCCGATGTGCGGGTTCAGCGCCGTCACCAGCATCAGCGACTGCTCCACCAGGTCGTTGATACGTGCCTGGTTGGGCTCGATGCCCGCGGCGCAGTGCTCGTTGAAGCTGGCCATGCCGTCGGCCAGCAGGCGCACGCTTTGCAAAAAGTTGTGGATCACCATCGGGCGGAACACATTCAGCTCGAAGTTGCCCGAGGCCCCGCCGATGTTGATGGCCACGTCGTTGCCCAGCACCTGCGCGCACAGCATGGTCAGCGCCTCGCACTGCGTGGGGTTGACCTTGCCCGGCATGATGGACGAGCCCGGCTCGTTCTCGGGGATGGTGATCTCGCCCAGCCCGCTGCGCGGGCCGCTGGCCAGCCAGCGCACGTCGTTGGCAATCTTCATCAGGCTGGCCGCCAGGGTCTTGAGCGCGCCGTGGGCATGCACCAGCGCATCACAGCTGGCCAGGGCCTCGAACTTGTTGGGGGCGGTGACCAGCGGCAGGCCGGTCAGGTCGGCCAGCTCCTTTGCCACGGCCTGCGCATAACCGGCAGGCGCATTGAGCCCTGTGCCCACAGCGGTGCCGCCCAGAGCCAGCTCCCCCAGGTGGGGCAGCGCGGCGCGCACATGCTGCTCACCGTGCTGCAGCTGCGCCACCCAGCCCGAGATCTCCTGGCCCAGTGTGAGGGGCGTGGCGTCCTGAAGGTGGGTGCGGCCAATCTTCACGATGCCATCAACCGCCTTCGCCTTCGCCGCCAGCGTGGTGCGCAGGCCGTGCAGCGCGGGCAGCAGGCGGTGCATCAGCGCGTCCACCGCCGCCAGGTGCATGGCGGTGGGGAACACGTCGTTGCTCGACTGGCTCTTGTTCACCTCGTCGTTGGGGTGCACCAGCCGCGCCTCGCCACGCGGGCCGCCCAGCAACTCGCTGGCGCGGTTGGCCAGCACCTCGTTCATGTTCATGTTGGTCTGGGTGCCCGAGCCGGTCTGCCACACCACGAGCGGAAACTCCTGCAGGTGGCCGCCGCCAATCACTTCGTCCGCCGCCGCCACGATGGCGGTGGTCTTGGCCGCGTCGAGCAAACCCAGCGCGTGGTTCACATAGGCACTGGCCCGCTTGACCTGGGCCAGCGCGCGGATCAGCTCGGGCGCCATGCGCTCGCCCGAGATCGCAAAGTGGTGCAGCGAGCGCTGCGTCTGCGCCCCCCACAGCCGGTCGGCCGGGACATCGATGGGGCCGAAGGTGTCTTTTTCGGTGCGGACTGCGGTCGGGGCGGGGGTGGAGGTTTTCACGGGTGGACCTTGCCGCTCTGCGAGCGAATGGGAGTGGAACGAAACACCAGACCGCAGCATACCCACGCCAGGCCATGGCGCGCCAGCACCCGACGGCTCCCCACCATGGCCCCTGACAGGACCACGCAAGCCCGGCGGGGGATAATTCGAGGTTCGCGTTTTCCCTAAAACCCCCACCGCCATGACCACGACGACCATTCGCCAAGAAGACCTGATCGAATCCATTGCCGGCGCGCTGCAGTACATCAGCTACTACCACCCCACCGACTACATCGCCCACCTGGCACGCGCCTACGAGCGCGAAAAGAGCCCTGCGGCCAAGGATGCGATCGCCCAGATCCTGACCAACAGCAAGATGAGCGCCACCGGCCAGCGTCCCATCTGCCAGGACACCGGCATCGTCAACGTGTTCCTGAAGGTGGGCATGGACGTGCGCTGGGAAGGCTTCACCGGCAGCCTGGACGACGCCATCAACGAAGGCGTGCGCCGTGGCTACAACCACCCCGACAACACGCTGCGCGCGTCGGTCGTGGCCGACCCCCAGTTCGCCCGCAAGAACACCAAGGACAACACCCCCGCCGTGATCTTCACCGAGATCGTGCCCGGCAACACCGTGGACATCACCGTGGCAGCCAAGGGCGGCGGCTCGGAGAACAAGTCCAAGATGTACATGCTCAACCCCGGCGACAACGTGGTGGACTGGGTGCTCAAGACCGTGCCCACCATGGGCGCTGGCTGGTGCCCGCCCGGCATGCTGGGCATCGGCATTGGCGGCACGGCCGAGAAGGCGGTGCTCATGGCCAAGGAAAGCCTGATGGACGACCTGGACATGTACGAGCTGCAGGCCAAGCAAGCCAGCGGGGCCGAACTCGACAATGTCGAAAAGCTGCGCCTGGAGTTGTTTGAAAAGGTCAACGCCCTGGGCATTGGCGCACAAGGCCTGGGCGGCCTGACCACGGTGCTGGACGTCAAGATCAAGATGTACCCCACGCACGCGGCCAGCAAGCCGATTGCGATGATTCCCAACTGCGCCGCAACGCGCCATGCGCACTTTGTGATGGACGGCTCGGGCCCCGTGTACCTCACGCCCCCCAGTCTGGACCTGTGGCCTAACGTGGACTGGGCGCCCGACTACAACAAGAGCAAGAAGGTCAACCTCGACACGCTGACCAAGGAAGAAGTCGCCAGCTGGAAGCCCGGCGACACGTTGCTGCTCAACGGCAAGATGCTGACTGGCCGCGATGCCGCGCACAAGCGCATCCAGGACATGCTGGCCAAGGGCGAAAAGCTGCCTGTGGACTTCACCAACCGCGTCATCTACTACGTGGGCCCTGTGGACCCGGTGAAGGGCGAAGCCGTGGGCCCCGCAGGCCCGACCACCGCCACGCGCATGGACGGTTTCACCGAAATGATGCTGGCCCAGACTGGGCTGATCGCCATGGTGGGCAAGGCCGAGCGCGGCCCGGTCGCCATCGAGGCCATCAAGAAGCACCAGAGCGCCTACCTGATGGCCGTGGGCGGCGCCGCCTACCTGGTCTCCAAGGCCATCAAGACCGCCAAGGTCGTGGGCTTTGAAGACCTGGGCATGGAAGCCATCTACGAATTCGACGTGGTGGACATGCCCGTGACCGTGGCCGTGGATGCCGGTGGTACCAGCGCCCACATCACCGGCCCGGCCGAGTGGCAAAAGCGCATCGCCTCGGGCGAGTTCAAGGGCATCGGCGTCGCTGCGGCCTGATGCGCGTTGGTGTGGCAGGGCCCGCACGGTGCCCGCTGCAACACAAGGTGCAATGACAAAGAACCGCCTTCGGGCGGTTTTTTTGTGGCCGCCCCGACACACATCCCTACACCCGCTTCGGCAAAAATGCTGGTTCGATCCGACTCCTCTTTCTCGGCCTTGGCCGCCCCCACCATGCTTTTGAACCACGGGTTTGCACAGCCCCTTCAGCAGCCTCTGCGCACCTTGCTGCTGGCCACACTGATCAGCGCCCTGCCCCTGGCGGCCAGCGCCAACCCGCCCATGGTTCCACAGCATGACGCGCAAACCGCCTTTGGCGGCGCGCTGCCGGCCCGCGACGCCGCGCTGCTGGACGCCAGCATCGCATTCCACATCGAACGCCAACAGCTGCTGAACAGCCAGCACCTGGCGGGCAGCCAACTGCGCACCCTGGACTTTTTCAACAAGACCTTCACCGTGCTCCGTGGCGGCAAGCGCACGGTGTTTGATGCAGAGCTGCTGGGCACGTGGTGGCCCGAAAGCAAGCGCTGGGCATGGGAAGCCGTAGAACGGGTGCCCGACCTGAAAGACCCGAAGCGCAAATCGTTTGCCACGGGCAGCGCACTCACGCGCCTGTATGGTCGTGAGCACGGCATCGACATCCTGCAGACCGATACCACGCAATTGGCGAGCGAAGAGGCCGCCTGGTATCTGTGCGCACTCACCGCGCAGCTCAACCAGGCCAGTGGCGTGCTGGTGAGCATCAGCAGCGAGCTGGTCGCAGGGGGCTCAGAAGGGCAAAAGACCGTGGTCAAACGCTACTACCTGCTGTCGCACCCGAAAGTCACGGACGCCCCCACCGGTGTCACCAGCAAGACCCAGTCGCCCGCACGCTGAGCCTTTTGCTTTCCCCCAGTGCTCTGCAGCTGCGCGGTCGGCGACGCAGCCCGAGGCGTAGCTCCAAAGCCAACGCTGCAGGCATTTCCTGTTTTCCTACAATCCAGCCTTTTGTCCAACCACGGGCTTCCTGATGCCGCAGGCCTCTTCTCCTATCGGTGTGTTTGACAGCGGCGTCGGCGGGCTGAGCGTGCTCCGCGCCCTGCTGGCCGCCATGCCCCACGAGCGCTTCGTGTACCTGGCCGACAGTGCCAATGCCCCCTACGGCGAGCGCGGCGACGCCTTTGTGGCGGCCCGCACACACGCCATCACCGAGTATCTGTGCCAGCAGCACCACATCAAGGCCCTGGTGGTGGCATGCAATACCGCCACGGCAGCCGCCATCCATGAGGTGCGAAGCAGCCACCCAGAATTGCCCCTGGTGGGCCTGGAGCCCGCCGTGAAGCCTGCTTTGGCGGTGACCAAAACAGGGCATGTGGGTGTCATCGGCACCCGGGGCACGCTGACCAGTGCCAAGTTCAGCAAGCTCATGACCTCGCTGGCCGACCAGGCCCATTTTGTGGTGCAGCCCTGCGATGGTCTGGCACACGCCATTGAGCGCAGCGTCGCCCTGCCCGCCGCTGCCCCTGGCAGCCCTGTCCATGCCACAGAGACCGGTGCGCTGTGCGAACGCTATGTGCAGGCCATGGGCAGCTTTGGCACCGGACCCGGGCAGATGGACACCCTGGTTCTCGGCTGCACGCACTACATTTTTGTGGCCCATGAGTTGCGCGCACTGGTGGGGCCGGACGTTCAGTTCATCGAAACGGGTGAACCTGTGGCACGCCAGACGCGGCGCCTCTTGGAGGCGGCCGGTCTCCTCGCGTTGCCACCGTCCGGCCAGCCCACATCCCCTATGGGCTCGGAGCCCGTACAACTGCTCACCACCGGCCCTGTCGCCATGATGCAGGCAGCAGCCCAGCGCTGGCTGAACCTGCCTGCCAGACTCTGCCAGAGCGTGTCAGTGCCTTGATGGGAAAAAAGACCGCTAGCGCAGGTTTTATATGCGCTGATAGCTATCTTTTTTGGAGCACCATCAGCTGGTGCACCTGATGCGCTGACAGTCCTGAATCCTCAGGAAGCGTCAGAGCCCCACAGCCGCGTACCCGCCTGCTCCACATGGGTAAGGTACAGGCGCAGGTCGAATTCGTACTGGTGGTACTGAGGCTCCATGTGGGTGCAGAGCTGGTAGAAGGCTTTGTCGTGGTCCTTCTCGCGCAGGTGGGCCAGTTCGTGGACGACGATCATGCGCAAGAACTCTTCGGGTGCCTGCTTGAACATCGCGGCAATGCGAATCTCATGTTTGGCGGCCAACCGGTTGCCCTGCACGCGTGACACGGCGGTGTGCAAACCCAGTGCATGGCGCACTACGTGGATCTTGTTGTCGAACAGCACCTTGTTGACCGTGCCTGCGTTGCGCAGGTAGCGTGCCTTGAGCTCCTGCGCATAGTCATACAGCGCCTTGTCGCTGCGCACGGCATGCGCCTGCGGGTACTTGCGCAGCAGCACCGCGCCAAGCTTGCCTTGCTGCAACAGATCACGCGCCTGGTCCTGCAACGAAGCGGGGTAGGAACGCAGATAGGGAAGATCAGTGCTCATGGGCAACAAGGCGGCGATGGCCAGGACATGGGGTGGCGCGAACGCACATGCGCATTGAAGCGACGGGAGAAATCACCCACTGCCTGGGAAGTATGAGTAAGGTGTGCCGCAGGGCTTGCCCCCACAAGCAGCGCATGCGCCGCAAGCCGGCGGCGCAGATCAGTGCAGGTGGCGCGGGCGACGGCCACCACCACCGCCGTGACCACCGCTGGGGCCGCCAGGGCCACGCGGCGGCTTGCCAATCTCCAGCGAGTTCACCAGAGCGTCGAAGCGCTGGCTGAACAGCTTGTCGATCTCGGCAACCACACCGCCCAGTTCGGCGCCGTCAAAGTGGCGCTCCATCATGTTCACTACGTCTTGCACCAGCAGGTCACGCTGCACCTGCATGATGGCAGCGGGCGTGGGGCCGACGAAAAGCATCACGAAGTCGTCGCGTGACTCTGCGCCCTGCTCTTCCTCGTCTTCATCAAAGTCGGTGTCGTAGAAAGTGACCTCAATGGCTGCACCTTGCTCGGCCAGCTCATTGAGGCTCATGCACATCTCGTCAAGCGACTGGCGGAAGTCCTCATCGCCTCGCACCGTCCAGCACATCTGCAGCAAATGCTCTTGCGCGTCGTATTTGATACCTGGCTCTTCTTCGTAGGCACTGGCGGCACCGTCGGCCAGCGAACGTGCTCCAGCGTACTTCCACAGCGGTTTGAGCGCCTCTTGAAGCTGGTCAAACCCGACATCAGCCCGCAGGAGGACCTGTCCGTGGACATGGATTTCAAAGGGAGCGTTGTAACTTGACATGATTGAATCGTAGTGGTGCCCCGAGCCGGGGTCGAACCGGCACGCCCCTTTTCAGGAAAGCGGCGGATTTTAAGTCCGCAGTGTCTACCAATTTCACCATCGGGGCGCCGGCTGCTGAGCGCATACCTGCGTTGCAGCGTAACCCGGGCAGCGCATGCGCGCAATGCCCTGTCGTATCTCTGGTCAGGACCGCTGTTTTGAAAACAGCGCGCCCCGTACCACCAAGAAAAAAGGGAAGCCTAAGCTTCCCTTTTCAAATATGGAGCGGGAAAAGAGTCTCGAACTCTCGACCTCAACCTTGGCAAGGTTGCGCTCTACCAACTGAGCTATTCCCGCATTTTCTGATTTTTCTAACGTTTCCGTTAGTGCTTATCAGCAAGCCTCAAATTATATAACTCTTTTTGACCGTGTTCGATTGCAAGCCAAAAAATTTTTATCCAACTACCAACCCTTGAGACGATCTCTGCTTGCGTCTTCGCCCTGAGGGCTTCGTCACTTACCTGCTGCAGACCGTATCTGGAGGCGCGGTCCGGAGTCGAACCGGACTAACCGGATTTGCAATCCGGGGCATAACCGCTTTGCTACCGCGCCAGGAACTCTCACTCCTCTGACAAAAAAGGGAAGCAATTGCTTCCCTTTTTGTGGAAATTGGAGCGGGAAAAGAGTCTCGAACTCTCGACCTCAACCTTGGCAAGGTTGCGCTCTACCAACTGAGCTATTCCCGCATTTATCGAAGCCTTACATTGTACAACGTTTGCTGCGATGGGACAAATTATAGCGCATTTTTTGGGGCTCCCAAAAAAATTTGCATCAATGTTTCAATCCATCGACGGCAGCAGACGACGCTGCGGCTTTATCCGTCGACACAGCTACCGCTGCAGCAGCCACGGCTACCTCTTCATCCGTCAGCGGCACAGGCTTGCTCTCCAGCGCCACCTCCAGTACCTTGTCGATCCAGCGCACAGGCACGATCTCCAGGCCGCTCTTCACGTTGTCTGGAATCTCTGCAAGGTCCTTCACGTTCTCTTCAGGGATCAGCACGGTCTTGATGCCGCCGCGCAATGCGGCCAGCAGCTTTTCCTTGAGGCCGCCGATGGCCGTCACCTCGCCACGCAGCGTGATCTCCCCGGTCATCGCCACATCGCCGCGCACTGGAATGCCGGTGAGGGCCGAGACAAAGGCCGTGGTCATTGCGGCCCCGGCGCTGGGGCCGTCCTTGGGTGTGGCGCCATCGGGCACGTGGATATGGATGTCGCGCTTCTCGAACGTTTCGTCCTTGATGCCCAGCATGCGTGCGCGGCTGCGCACCACCGTACGGGCTGCTTCCACGGATTCCTTCATCACGTCGCCCAGGGAACCTGTGCGCGTGATCACTCCCTTACCAGGCATGATGGCCGCCTCGATGGTCAGCAGATCGCCCCCCACCTCCGTCCAGGCCAAGCCCACCACCTGCCCCACTTGGTTTTGCAGTTCGGCACGGCCGTAGGTGTACTTGCGTACGCCCAAAAAGTCCGGCAGATTGTCGGCGGTGACGACGACCTGAGGCTCCAGCTTCTTGAGCTGCAAGCCCTTGACCACCTTGCGGCAAATTTTGGACAGCTCGCGCTCCAGCGAGCGCACGCCCGCCTCACGGGTGTAGTAACGCACCATGTCGCGCACCGCAGGCTCGGTGATGAGCAGTTCTTCGTCCTTCACGCCATTGTTCTTGAGCTGCTTGGGCAGCAGGTACTTCATGGCAATGCTGGTCTTCTCGTCTTCGGTGTAGCCCGACAGGCGAATCACTTCCATCCGGTCCAGCAGCGCTGGCGGAATGTTCATCGAGTTCGACGTGGCAACGAACATCACGTCGGACAGATCGAAGTCCACCTCGACATAGTGGTCGCCGAACGTGTGGTTCTGCTCGGGGTCCAGCACCTCCAACAGCGCGCTGGACGGGTCGCCCCGGAAATCCGTACCCAGTTTGTCGATCTCGTCGAGCAGGAACAGCGGGTTGCGCGTACCGACTTTCGAGAGACTCTGCAGCACCTTGCCCGGCAGTGCGCCGATGTAGGTGCGGCGGTGCCCGCGAATCTCGGCTTCATCGCGCATGCCGCCCAGGGCCATGCGCACGTACTTGCGTCCGGTGGCTTTGGCAATGGACTGCCCCAGCGAGGTCTTGCCCACGCCAGGAGGTCCCACTAGGCACAGGATAGGCGCTTTCACCTTGTCCACGCGCTGCTGTACCGCGAGGTATTCCAAGATGCGGTCCTTGACCTTGTCGAGACCGTAGTGGTCTTCGTTGAGGACGCCCTCGGCATTCACGAGGTCGTGCTTGATCTTGGTCTTCTTGCTCCACGGCAGCGCAGTGAGCACGTCGATGTAGTTACGCACCACCGTCGCTTCGGCCGACATGGGCGACATCAGCTTGAGTTTTTTGAGCTCGGCTTCGGCCTTCTTGCGCGCCTCGGCGGGCATCTTCGCGAGCTTGATCTTTTTCTCGATCTCCTCGATGTCGGCACCTTCGTCGCCTTCGCCCAGTTCTTTCTGGATGGCCTTGACCTGTTCGTTCAGATAGAAGTCGCGCTGGTTCTTCTCCATCTGGCGCTTCACACGGCCGCGGATCTTCTTGTCCACGTTGAGGATGTCCACCTCGCGGTCGAGCTGTTCGAACAGGTTTTCGAGGCGCGCCTTCACATCCGACAGGTCCAGCACCACCTGCTTGTTTTCGAGCTTGAGGGGCAGGTGCGCAGCGATGGTGTCCGCCAGACGGCCGGGATCGTCAATGCTGGAGATGGAAGTCAGAATCTCGGGCGGAATCTTCTTGTTGAGCTTGACGTACTGGTCAAACTGCTGCATCACGGCGCGCCGCAGGGCCTCAATTTCGCTGGGCTTGTTGGCGTCCGACGTGGCCTCCACCGGCGTCACGGTGGCCATGAAGTGCGACTCCGCATCTTCAATCGACGTCACCAGCGCACGCTGCTGGCCTTCCACCAGCACCTTCACGGTGCCGTCGGGCAGCTTGAGCATCTGCAAGATGGTGGAGACACAGCCCACATCGAACATGTCCGCCACCGAAGGCTCATCCTTGGCTGCGGCCTTTTGGGCCACCAGCATGATGCGGCGGTCAGCCTCCATGGCCATCTCCAGAGCCTTGATGCTCTTGGGGCGGCCCACGAAAAGCGGGATCACCATGTGGGGGAACACCACCACGTCACGCAGAGGCAACAGCGGCAGGTCAAGGGGGGTAGCTGGCAGGGGGGTATGTCCGGACATGGAAATCCTCAAAGTGCTCTGTGGAAGTGGGTCCACATGTGGGGATTTTCAACCCTCGCACGCAGCCGTGCTGGCACAAGGGTTGATGGTTCGAAGGGCGGCCACAGGGCGCCCGCTCCGGTCATCTCAGACCGCGTGAAGAAATCCGTCTGATCCATGGAGGCACAAGCGGACTCCTGCACGCCTCTTCTCAGGCCTTTTCAGGCCTTCTTGGCTGCTTCGCGGTAGACGAGCAGCGGCGGCTTGTTCTCTTCGATGGTGGACTCGTCCACCACCACCTTCTCGACGTTGCTGGTATTGGG
The DNA here is from genome assembly GCF_056314325.1 of Acidovorax sp. DMC1. Taxonomy (NCBI): domain Bacteria; kingdom Pseudomonadati; phylum Pseudomonadota; class Betaproteobacteria; order Burkholderiales; family Comamonadaceae; genus Acidovorax; species Acidovorax sp. DMC1. Next base: position 106,651 of record NZ_JBQUYO010000005.1, read on the forward strand.
CAGGTCGAACATGGTGCCAATCAGCGCTTGCTCCAGGATGGAGCGCAGACCCCGCGCACCCGTCTTGCGGGCCAACGCCTTGCGGGCAATGGCTTTCAGGGCGGCAGGGCGAATTTCTAGGTCTACACCTTCCATCGCCAGAAGCTTGCTGTACTGCTTGACGAGCGCATTCTTGGGCTCGGTCAGGATCTGCACGAGCGCATCTTCGCTCAGCTCGGCCAGCGCCGTCACCACAGGCATCCGGCCCACCAGCTCAGGGATCAGACCAAACTTGATCAGGTCTTCCGGCTCGATCTCGGTGAACACCTCGGTGAGAGAACGCTGCTTCTTGCTCTTGACCGACGCGCCGAACCCGATGCCCGACGCCTCGGTGCGGTTCTCGATGACTTTTTCCAGCCCGGCGAAGGCACCACCGCAGATGAACAGGATGTTGGTCGTGTCGATCTGCAGGAAGTCCTGGTTCGGATGCTTGCGCCCCCCTTGTGGCGGCACGCTGGCCATAGTGCCTTCAATGAGCTTGAGCAAGGCCTGCTGCACGCCCTCGCCCGACACGTCGCGCGTGATGCTGGGGTTGTCGGACTTGCGCGAGATCTTGTCGATTTCGTCGATATAGACGATGCCACGCTGGGCGCGCTCGACTTCGTAATTGCAGCTCTGCAGCAGCTTCTGGACGATGTTCTCCACGTCCTCGCCCACGTAGCCCGCCTCGGTCAGTGTGGTGGCATCCGCCATCACGAAGGGCACATCCAGCATGCGCGCCAGGGTTTGCGCCAACAACGTCTTGCCCGAGCCGGTGGGGCCGATCAGCAGGATGTTGCTCTTGGAGAGCTCCACATCATCCTTGTGGGCCTTGTCCTTGTGGCGCAGGCGCTTGTAGTGGTTGTACACCGCCACGGCCAGTGTGCGCTTAGCAACATCCTGGCCAATCACGTAGTTGTCCAGGTTGGCCTTGATCTCGACCGGTGTGGGCAGGTCGCTGCGGCCTTCGCGGGCCAGATCACCAGCCGGCAGTTCGTCGCGGATGATCTCGTTGCACAGGTCAATGCACTCGTCGCAGATAAAGACCGACGGACCGGCGATCAGCTTCTTCACTTCATGCTGGCTTTTGCCGCAAAAAGAGCAGTAAAGGGTTTTTTCGCTGGAAGAGCCTTTTTTCTCGGCCATGGGGGCAATGCCTTGCTTGTTTCGGAAAGTTGTCGGGATGATAACCAAATAAAAAACGGCGTCTTCCCCTCGGGAAAACGCCGCTTCGCCGCCCTCGGGCGATCAGGCGCGCTGGCTGATCACCTGATCGACCAGACCATAGTCCTTGGCCTCGTCGGCCGAGAGGAAATAGTCACGTTCGGTGTCGCGCTGGATCTTCTCCAACGGCTGGCCAGTGCGCTCGGCGAGGATCTTGTTGAGCTGCTCGCGGGTCTTGAGGATTTCGCGGGCGTGGATCTCGATCTCGGTCGCCTGGCCTTGCATGCCGCCCAATGGCTGGTGGATCATGACCTTGGAGTTGGGCAGCGCAAAACGCTTGCCCTTGGCGCCTGCCGCCAGCAGGAACGCGCCCATGCTGGCCGCCATGCCCGTGCACAGGGTCGAGACATCGGGCTTGATGAAGTTCATGGTGTCAAAGATCGCCATGCCGGCACTCACAGAACCACCGGGCGAGTTGATGTAAAACGAGATGTCCTTATCAGGGTTTTCGCTCTCCAGGAACAGCAGCTGTGCCACCACCAGGTTGGCCGTCTGGTCATTGACCGGGCCCACCAGAAAAATCACGCGCTCCTTGAGCAGGCGCGAGTAGATGTCATAGGACCGTTCGCCACGGCCCGACTGCTCGATGACCATGGGGACCATGCCCAGGCCTTGTGTTTCCAATGCGCTCATGTATTTCTCCAGTCAAGCAGGTACTGTACCCAGAAATGAATTGGGGCTTGTGCACGAAAGCACAAGCCCCTGGTGTGTCTTGACAACCAGAACCGGGCAGTTGCACAACGCAGGCCACCCGGCCCGAGGGCCTATCAGCCCTGCTGCGCCATCAAGTCATCGAAGGAAATGGCCTTCTCGACCACCTTGGCCTTGGACAGCACGAACTCGGTCACGTTGTTTTCGATGACAACGGCTTCAACTTCAGCCAGACGCTGGCGGTCGCCGAAGTACCAGCGCACCACGTCTTCGGGCTTCTCGTAGCTGGCAGCCAGCTCGTCGATATGGGCCTTGAGCTGCTCGGGCTTGGCCTGCAGTTCGTTGGCGCGCACCAACTCGGCCAGCACCAGACCCAGGCGCACACGGCGCTCAGCTTGGGGACGGAACACGTCTTCAGGGATCTCGGCCTTGTCGGCATCCTTGACGCCGCGTTGCTTGAGTTCAGCGCGAGCGCCTTCCATCAGGCGGGCGATTTCGGCCTGGATGCTGGCATTGGGCAGATCCAGCTCGGCCTTGGACACCAGGGCGTCCATCACGGCAGCCTTGTTGCGGGCCAGCAGGCGGAACTTGACTTCGCGCTCCAGGTTCTTCTTGATGTCAGCGCGCAGGCCTTCCACGGAACCGTCGGCGATGCCGAGCGACTTGGCCAGGGCGTCGTTCACTTCGGGCAGATGGGCTGCTTCGATCTTCTTAATGGTCACCAGGAAGTCGGCGGTCTTGCCAGCAACGTCCTTGCCGTGGTACTCGGCGGGGAAAGCCAGGGGGAACGTCTTGCTTTCGCCAGACTTCATGCCGCGCACGGCGTCTTCAAACTCCTTGAGCATCTGGCCTTCGCCGACCAGGAACTGGAAGTCTTCGGCCTTGCCGCCATCGAAGGGTTCGCCGTCGATCTTGCCTTCGAAGTCCACGGTCACGCGGTCACCGTCTTGCGCAGCGGCGTCCAGGGCGCGCTGGGCGAAGCTGCGGCGCTGCTTGCGCAGGATGTCCAGGGTCTTGTCGATGGCGCTGTCGGTCACTTCGGAGGACAGCTTTTCGACTTCGGCGTCCGATAGGTCGGCGATCTTAACTTCGGGGAACACTTCAAAGACGGCGTCAAACGTGACCTGGCCCTCGGGAGCGCCTTCCTTTTCGGTGATGCGGGGCTGACCGGCCACGCGCAGGTTGGCTTCGTTCGCAGCCACGGCAAAAGCCTCACCCACCTTGTCGTTCAGCACTTCGTACTGCACCGAGTAGCCATAACGCTGGGCAACCACGTTCATGGGCACCTTGCCGGGACGGAAGCCGTCCATCTTGACCGTACGGGCCAGGCGCTTGAGGCGCGTGTCCACTTCGGACTGGATCAGGGTGACGGGCACGCTCAGCGTGATCTTGCGCTCGAGCTTCTCAAGGGTTTCAACAGTAACGGCCATGGCTATTCCTCTTATGAATGTGGATCGTGCTGGCTGCAGCGCAGCAGCGCCGTGTTCCGCAAAGTCTCACATGGGTGGTGCGCGGGGGGGGACTCGAACCCCCACACCATTGCTGGCGTCAGGACCTAAACCTGGTGCGTCTACCAATTTCGCCACCCGCGCGGTTCTACAAACAAACAGGCGGCAAGCTGAGCTGCCGCCTGTGTGAAATCGGTCAACCTTCTATTTTACCTGATGCGGACGCCCTGCCGGTCAAGCAGCCCCAGGAACCTCTGGCGCAGGCCGCTTGACACGGAACCAGGCCGCGTACATCGCAGGCAGTGCCAGCAGCGTGAGCACCGTGGCAACCACCAGCCCGCCCATGATGGCCACAGCCATCGGGCCCCAGAACACGCTGCGCGACAGCGGAATCATGGCCAGCACCGCAGCCGCGGCCGTGAGCACGATGGGGCGCAAGCGGCGCACGGCCGATTCCACAATCGCATCCCATGCGGGCACACCCCGGGCGCGGTCCTGCTCAATCTGGTCGATCAGGATCACCGAGTTGCGCTGGATCATGCCCATGAGCGCGATCACGCCCAGCAGCGCCACAAAGCCAAACGGCCGATTGAGCAGCAGCAGCGCCGCCGCCACACCCGCCATGCCCAGCGGCCCGGTGAGGAACACCAGCATGGCACGGCTGAAGCTGTGCAGTTGCAGCATCAGCAGCGTGAAGGTGATGAACAGCATGATGGGAAGCCCCGCCGCGATGGACGCCGAGCCCTTGGAGCTTTCCTCCACGGCGCCCGCCACCTCAATGCGGTAACCCGTCTGGCCCGCCGACCGCCACTTGGCTTCGATCTCCTTGAGGGACGGCAGCAGCGCCGCCGTCACCGTCGCGCCCTGCAGGCCCTCGGTCACGTCGCCCTGCACGGTGATGGCGTAATCGCGGTTCTCGCGCCACATCACGCCGGGCTCCCAGGTGAACACGGGCTTGGCGATCTGGGTGAGCGGGATCGACTTGCCCGACGCCGTGGGCAGGTAAGCGTTGGCGATGTCGGTGATGGCATTGCGCTCATCCAGCGGCTGGCGCAGCAGGATGTCGATGAGCTTGTCGCCCTCGCGGTACTGCCCCACCTGGGTGCCCGACAGAATGGTCTTGGACGCCTGGGCGATGGACTGGCTCGTCACACCCAGGGCGCGCGCCTTGGCCTGATCCACTTCGAGGCGCAGCACCTTCACAGACTCGTTCCAGTTGTCGTTCACGCCGCGCATGTTAGGGTTCTGGCGCAACTGGGCCTTGACCTCGTCGGCACGCTCACGCAGCACCAGTGGGTCGGGGCCTACTACGCGGAACTGCACGGGGTACGGCACCGGTGGCCCGTTGGGCAGCAGCTTGACGCGGCCACGCACTTCCGGGAACTCTTCCGCCAGCAGCGCGGGCAGCTTCACACGCAGCGATTCGCGCACCTTCAGGTCCTGTGGCACCACGATGAACTGCGAGACGTTGCTCTGCGGGAACACCTGGTCCAGCGGCAGATAAAAACGCGGCACGCCCGAGCCCACCCAGGTGCTCACCGTGTTCACCCCCGGCTCGGACTGCAGGCGCTGCTCCACGCGCTTGGTGACGGCCTCGTTGCCCGCAAAAGAGGTGCCTTCCGGGAACCAGATGTCCACCAGGATCTCGGGCCGGCTGGAGTCCGGAAAGAACTGCTGCTGCACCTTGCCCATGCCCACGATGCCCAGGGCAAAAGTGAGGATGGTGGCCCCGATGGTGATCCAGCGGTGCTGCACGCACCAGTCCACCAGACGGCGGAAGCTGCGGTAGAACGGGCTGTCAAAAACCTCGTGCGGGTCGTCCGTGATGCCCTTGTTGGCCTGGGCGGCCAGCACATGGGGTGGCACCTTGAGCAGCAGCGTGCCCAGGTAAGGCACAAAGTAGACTGACACGAACCAACTGAGCACCAGCGCAATCACCGTCACGGCAAAGATCGCAAACGTGTACTCGCCCGTGGTGGACTTGGCCAGTCCGATGGGCAAGAAGCCCGCCGCCGTGATCAAGGTGCCCGTGAGCATGGGCATGGCCGTGATCTCGTAGGCGAAGGTGGCGGCGCGCACCTTGTCATAGCCCTCTTCGAGCTTGAGCACCATCATCTCGACCGCAATGATGGCGTCGTCCACCAGCAGGCCCAGCGCGATGATCAGCGAGCCCAGCGAGATCTTGTGCAGCCCGATGCCCCAGTACCACATGGCCAAGAACGTGACGGCCAGCACCAGCGGGATGGTGATGCCCACCACCAGGCCCGGGCGGGGGTCGATGTACCAGCGCTTCCACAGCGGGTTGTTGCCAGGGCGTTTGTGAAATCCCAGGCTGATGAAGCTCACCGCCAGCACGATGACCACGGCCTCGATCAGCACCTTGACGAATTCATTCACCGAGGTGGACACCGCCTTGGGCTGGTCCTGCACGTTGACCAGCTTCACACCGGCCGGCAGCGTGGCGCCGATGCGGTCGGTGGCCGTGTGCAGCGCCTTGCCCAGCGCAATGATGTCGCCGCCCTTGGCCATGGAGACGCCCAGCGCGATTACCTCGCGGCCCTGGTGGCGCACCTTCACGCCCGGTGGGTCCACATAGCCGCGCTGCACTTCAGCGATATCGCCCAGCCGCAGCTGCGCGCCCGAGGGGCCACGGATCGGCATCGCGCGCAGGTCCTCGATGGCGTTGAACTGGCCCTGCACGCGCACCTGCACCTGGTCTTGGGGCGTCTGGATGGTGCCCGCGCTCTCCACTGCGTTCTGCTGGCCCAGCTGAGCGAGCACCTGGTTCATGTCCAGGCCCAGTTGCGACAAGCGCTTTTGCGAGATCTCGATGAAGAGCTTTTCGTCCTGCACGCCAAACAGCTCGACCTTGGCCACATCGGGCACGCGCAGCAGCTGCTGGCGTGCATCATCGGCAAACTGCTTGAGCTCGGCGTAGCTGAAGCCCTCGGACTCCAGCGCGTAGATCACGCCATACACGTCCCCGAAGTCGTCATTGAAGAACGGGCCCTGGATGCCCTGCGGCAAGGTGTAGCGCATGTCGCCCACCTTCTTGCGCACGCTGTACCAGACATTGGCCACGTCGCCGGGCTTGGAGGAGTCCTTGATCTGAAAAATGATCTGCGACTCGCCGGGCTTGGAGTAGCTGCGGATCTTGTCCGCATACGGCACCTCTTGCAGCGTGCGCTCGATCTTGTCAGTGACCTGCTCGGCCACCTGCTGGGCCGTGGCGCCGGGCCAGTAGGTGCGTACCACCATGGCGCGGAAGGTGAACGGCGGGTCTTCGTCCTGCCCCAGCTGGAAGTAGGCCGCAAAGCCCAGCAGCATCAGCACCACCATGAGGTAGCGAGTGAGCGCGGGATGGTCGAGCGCCCATTTGGAGAGGTTGAACCCCTCTTTGGGTTGGATTTGCGTCATGGCGGGCCTCAGTTGGCGGCAGAGGCCGTGGCGGTGGCGGGTGCAGCGGCGGCCGCAGGAGCCGATGGCACCGCCGGCATTGCTACAGTTTCAGGAGCTGTTTGCGCTTTATTCACCGGCGCCTGGGCCACTTTTGGCTGGTATACCGTCACTTTTTGACCGGGAGACAGCACATGCACGCCGGTGGCCACCACCTGCATGCCGGGGGTCAGTCCCCCGGCCACCACGGCATCGTTGCCATCGGCCGTGGCGATCTGCACCACCTGCGACTTGACGGTGCTGGTTGCAGGGTCGTATACCCAAACGGCGGTGGACTGGCCCTCCTGCCGCAGCGCGCTGGTGGGCAGCTTGATGGCGGCAATGCCGGCGTGGCTCAGCGCCTTGGGCGTGGCGTACACGGTGGCGCCCAGCGCTGGGGCGTCGGCCGCGTCAATGGCCACCTTGACTTGGAATGTGCGGGTCGCCGCGTCGGCGCTCGCAGCCACCTCGCGCACACGGCCTGTCAGCGTGCTGCCACCCGACCAGCCACGCACGGCGACCTCGGAGCCCGTCGTGATCTGCGCCACCTTGTCTTCCGGCACGGCAAACACCACGTCGCGCGGGCCATCCTGCGCAATGCGCACCACCGGGGCGCCGGCCGACACCACCTGGCCCGGCTCGGCATCGATACCCGTCACCACGCCCGACACATCCGCCACCAGCGTGGTGTAAGCAGCCTGGTTGCCCTGCGACGACAGCTGGGCACGCGCCTGGTCGAGGGTGGCCTGGGCGGCCTTGAGCGTGGCCTCGCGGCGTTCCAGCTCGGCACCGCTGATAAAGTTCTGGTCTTTCAGCGCCTGGTAGCGCTTGAGGTCTGCCGCCGCCAGGTCGCGCTGCGTGGTGGCCGACGCCACCTGCGCACGCGCTGCGTCAGCCGCGAGTTGGTAGTCCTTGGGGTCCAGTTGCGCCAGCACCTGGCCTGCCTTCACGCGCTGACCCAGCTCGGCCTGGCGCTGCACGATCTTGCCCGCCACCCGAAAGCCCAGGCGCGACTCCACCCGCGCGCGCACCTCGCCCGAATACTCCAGGCTGGACTGCAGCGCACCCACGCCCACCGTCATCAGCTTGACGGAGCGCACGGGCTCCTCGGGCGGTGCGGGACGCGAACAGGCGGCCAGCACGGTAGCGGTGGCCAGCACCAGCAAAAGCCTGGAATGCCGTGAAAAGGGCCGCAGGGCGGAGGAAGTGCGCATGGGAAATCCGGTGAAAAAAGAAGGGGCCACAAGGATCAGCAAGCAAAACGCAGGCCGGAGCGCCCGCGCAGCGACGGTACACCAGGCACCCGCCAACCGGCGACCCGCAGCCATGCAGGGCGCTTGTGAACAGGTGCAGGGGCCAGCCGCCTTGTCCCCCACTGAATTGGTTTTTATGATTACTGACTGACCGGTTAGTAATCTATGAGAAGCCCTTGAGCTTGTCAAGCGACAATCCGGGGTGTGAACGACCGTCCCAGCCCCTCTCCCCAACCCGGCGCAGCCTCCGCGCCACAGCCCACTGCGACTGATGCGGTGGCGCCCCCCGTGACCCATTACGAAAACTTCCCGGTCGCATCCCTGCTGTGCCCGCCCCGCCTGCGTCAGCCGATAGCCGCCATCTACGGCTTTGCGCGCACGGCGGATGACATTGCCGACGAAGGCGATGCCCTGCCCGCCGCCCGGCTGGCAGACCTGGCCGCTTACCTGGCCGATCTGCGCGCGATCGCCCAGGGCCAGGCGCCCTCGCCCCGCTGGGCCAGCGTGTTTTTGCCGCTGCAAAGTGTTTTGCGCAGCCACCAGTTACCTGTGCCGCTGCTGGAAGACCTGCTCAGCGCCTTTGCCCAGGACGTGGAAAAAACCCGTGACGGCGAAGGCTACGCCGACCGCGAAGAGCTGCTGGACTACTGCCGCCGCTCGGCCAACCCGGTGGGCCGGCTGCTGCTGCACCTGTATGGCGTGCACGACGCCGAGGCGCTGCGCCAGAGCGACGCCATCTGCACCGCGCTGCAGCTCATCAACTTCTGGCAGGACCTGTCCGTGGACATTCCCCGGGGCCGCCACTATTTGCCGCGCGCCGACTGCGTGGCGTATGGCGCCTGCCAGTCCGAGCTGCTGGCGCTGCAAAGCACCCGCGAGAACGCCCGCCTGATTGCCGACTGCGCCCACTGGGCGCGCACCACGATGCAAAGCGGCGCCCCCTTGGTGCACCGCCTGCCGGGCCGCGCCGGCTGGGAGCTACGGCTGGTGGTGCAAGGCGGCCTGCGCATCCTCGACAAGGTCGAGGCCCTCAAAGGAGGCAGCCTGCACACCCGGCCCAAGCTCCGTGGCTGGGACTGGTGCGTGATGCTGGGCCGCGCGCTGGTGATGTAAGAAAGATTCATGGGCCACAAGGCGGGCTCACACACTGGCCTGCCAACGCAGCACCCAGTTCCAAAAAGGCCTGTAGCGCATGATTCATATACGCCAACAGCTACTTAATTGATAGCAAATTATTGGGATGCCTCTCGCCCTTGACCCGGCAGGGGCAGGGATAGCGAGCATGCCCCTGCCACTGCACCCGGTTAGCCTCGCGGCAACCGTGGCAGGGCGGCGGCCAACACCCCACCCTGCCGGCCCGTGCCCGCGCGCCACAAGCGCTGGGGCACCTTTAAAACCGGTTCTCAGAGCCCAGGGTCACCCCCACCATGTCCGTCAGCGTTTTCGACCTCTTCAAGATCGGCATCGGGCCGTCCAGCTCCCACACCGTGGGGCCCATGATTGCCGCCCGGCAGTTTGCCTGCCATGTGCGCGACACCGTCGGTCTGGCGGCGGTGCACCAGGTGAGCGTGGAGCTGTTCGGCTCCCTCTCCGCCACCGGCGTGGGCCACGGCACCGACCGCGCCGTGCTGCTCGGTCTGGCCGGGCACGAGCCAGACCACATCGACCCCGACCAGATCGCCCCCACCATCGCACAGATCCGCCAGAGCGGCACGCTGGCGTTGCTGGGCGAGCATGCCGTGCCGTTTGTCGAAAAGGACCACCTGCTGTTTCGCCGCAAAAGCCTGCCGCTGCACCCCAACGGCATGGCGTTCCATGCACTGGATGCGCAGGGCAACGACATCGCCATGCGTGAGTACTACTCGGTGGGCGGCGGCTTTGTGGTCGATGCGGCGGGCCAGCGCGTGCTCAACACGCCTGCCAGCGCCTGCGCCGATACCGCAGGCCATGGCCAGGGCCTGCCACACCCGTTCCGCACCGGGGCCGAGCTGCTGGCGCAGTGCCGCACTACGGGCCTGAGCATGGCCCAGCTCATGGCCGCCAACGAACAGCACTGGCGCAGCCCGGCCGAGGTGCGGCGCCAGCTGCTGGCCATCTGGCAGACCATGGCGGGCGCCGTGCAGCGCGGCTGCGCCAGCACCGGCACCCTGCCCGGCCCCATGCATGTGCGCCGGCGTGCGGCCGAGCTGCACAAGAACCTGAGCCGCTCGCCCGAGGCCGCCCTGCGCGACCCGCTCTCCATGCTGGACTGGGTGAACCTGTACGCCATGGCCGTGAACGAAGAAAACGCCGCTGGAGGCCGCGTGGTGACGGCGCCCACCAACGGCGCGGCAGGCGTGATCCCGGCCGTGCTGCACTACTACGTCAACTTTCTGCAGAGCCCCATCCCGGCCAACGACGACGGCATTGCCACCTTTTTGCTCACCGCAGGTGCCATCGGCATCATCTACAAGGAAAACGCATCGCTCTCCGGCGCCGAGGTGGGCTGCCAGGGCGAAGTGGGCGTGGCCTGCTCCATGGCAGCTGGCGCGCTGGCCGCCGTGATGGGCGGCACGCCCGAGCAGGTGGAGAACGCGGCCGAGATCGGCATGGAGCACAACCTGGGCATGACCTGCGACCCCGTGGGCGGTCTGGTGCAGATCCCCTGCATCGAGCGCAACGCCATGGGCGCGATCAAGGCCATCAACGCCGCCCGCATGGCGCTGCGCGGCGACGGGCAGCACGTGGTCTCGCTCGACAAGGTCATCAAGACCATGATGCAGACCGGCGCGGACATGAAGGTCAAGTACAAGGAAACATCGCGCGGCGGGCTGGCGGTGAATGTGGTCGAATGCTGAACCGAGCCGCCCAGCGGCCCGTTTTGCAGCCTGTTTCGCGGCTCATTCCGCCGCCCCTTCATCTGCATGCATTTGCCGCCTGACCTGCCCACCCCCTTGCCACTGGAGCGCTGGCTCAACCGCCTGGGCGCACTGGTGATGCCGCTGGCGCTGCTGGTCGTGCTGCTGCTGTTTTTGCAATGGCCGTTGCGCGACGGGTGGGGCGCGGGGTCCAGCCAGGCCAACGACCTCGCGCAGGTGCTGTTTGCGCTGTATGTGGCGGTGGCCCTGCGCCATGCAGACCGGCGCGGCGCCCACCTGGTCAGCCGCCCCGATCTTGCCCATGCGGGCCGGGGCCCGGTGCGCGCCATGCGCCTGCTGGGCGCGCCCCTGGCCGTGTTGCCGTGGGCGGTGTTTGTGTGCATCAACGCCGCGCCCACGGTGTGGCGGTCGGTGCGGGGGCTGGAGAGTTTTCCTGAAACCGCCAACCCCGGCTACTTCGCCATCAAGCTGGCCTTGCTGCTGCTGGCCGTGCTGCTGGCTCTGCAGGCCCTGGCCGACCTGTGGCGGGCCGTGCACACGCTGCGCGCGCCCACTGGCGCACCGGCGGACCCTGCATGAGTCTCATCCCATGAACGCCATCGGCCTGTTGCTGCTGGTGCTGGCCCTGGTGCTGATGATGACCACCGGCTGGGCCACCTACGCCGTGCTGCTGGGCGTCAGCACCCTGGGCGCGGTGGCAGGCCTGGCGCTGGGCGCGTTTGATGGCGCCGTGCTGCGCAGCCTGCCGGAGCGCGTGGTGGGCCTGCTCGAACATGACCTGCTGCAAGCGCTGGTGCTGTACGCGGTGGTGGGTGCGCTGCTCAACCACCTGGCACTGGTCAACGGCCTGTACAGCGGCCTGCGCAAATTGTTGGCGCGCGTGGTGGGGCAGCGGGCCGCGCCCGACATGGCGGGCCTGGGCGTGGGCATGCTCATGGCGCCCATGAACGGATCGGTGGGGGCCAGCCTGGTGACCCTGTCGCACACCGCCGGGCAGGCCTGGGCCCACGAAGGCATGCCGCCCGCCCGACGCACCGCCCTGGTCGCCGTGGCCAGCACGCTGGGCATCATCGTGCCGCCGTCGCTGGTGCTGTTGCTGCTGGGCGATGCCATGCTGCGCGCCCACACCGAGGGCCTGACCCTGGCCACGCAACTGGGGCTGGCCAGCTCCCACGCAGGCACCCGCATCATCAACACCCAGGACGTGCTGCAGGCCGCCCTGGCCCCCGGTGCGCTGCTGCTGGTGCTGTGGATGGGCGTGACCTGGTGGCTGGCCCAGCGCCGCGCTGTCGGCATCGCAGATCAAGGGGCCGCATCTTCAGCACCCGTGCCCCTCACCCGCAGCGAGCGCTGGACGTTGGGCGTGGTGCCCCTGCTCATCGTGGCCCTGCTGGCACTGGTCACCACCGGCCGCGTGCGGGCGGTAGAGGCCGCCGCCACCGCCGGGGTGCTGCTGCTGGTGTGGGGCATGGCGTCGCGCCAGCTCACGCTGCGGCGGCTGGCGCAGGTGCTGGACGACGCCATGGCGCTCACCGGCGCGCTGTTTGCGCTGCTGGTGGCGGCCGTCACGTTCTCGCTGGTGCTGCGCGCCTACGGCACCGATGTGCTGGTGGCCGAATGGATGCGTGCCCTGCAGGGCCAGCCCCTGCTGGCCATGGGGGTGGTACTGGCCGTGCTGCTGGGCTCGGCGTTTGTGCTCGATGCGTTCGAGCTGATCTTCCTGATCATCCCCATCGTCATGCCCCCTTTGCTGGCGCTGGTGGATGACGCGGCCTGGGTGGCCGCGCTCACCCTGCTGGTGCTGCAGGCGGGGTTCCTGCTGCCGCCGTTGGGCTACGCGCTGGTGCTGTCCCGCGCCCAGGTGGCTCCCCGGCCCGCCATGGGCGCGGTGGCGCGTGCGCTGGCGCCCTACCTGCTCTGCCTGGCCGGCGTGATCGTCCTGGTGATGGCCGTGCCCGCCACCACGCAGTGGCTGCGCAGCACGCCCGCCACGCTGCCCGAGATGTCGATCCAGGGCGACGACCTGGACGCGCTGATGCGCGAGATGTCGCAACCCGAGGCGCCTGCCCCTGCACCCGCCGCCTCACCAATGGCTCCGTGACGCCTCCTCAAAAGCTATCATTTCAATAGCACCAAGGGCATGCTGCACTAGCGCATCCGCCCAAAAACACCTCAAACCCCGACAACCGGCCCGCCCCGGTGCGCCATGGGACAATCTCGCCCCATGACACCGCAGCAGTACGTACAGCAAAAAGCCGTGGCCTCGGGCAGCAGCTTCTATTACGCCTTTCTCTTTCTGCCCGCGCCCCGCCGCGCGGCCATCACGGCGTTCTATGCGTTTTGCCGCGAGGTGGACGATGTGGTCGATGAGGTGAGCGACCCGGGCGTGGCCCGCACCAAGCTGGCCTGGTGGCAGGCCGAAGTGACCAAGGCCTACGCAGGCCAGCCCACGCACCCGGTGATGCTGGCGCTGATGCCGCTGGCGGCCGACTACGGCATCGAGCAACGCCACCTGCAGGCCGTGATCGACGGCTGCCAGATGGACCTGGAGCAGACCCGCTACCTCGACTTTGCAGGCCTCAAGGGCTACTGCCACCTGGTGGCGGGCATCGTGGGCGAAGTGGCCGCGCGCATCTTCGGCCAGACCGACCCACGCACCACCGAATACGCGCATCGGCTGGGCCTGGCGTTCCAGCTCACCAACATCATCCGCGACGTGGGCGAAGACGCCATGCTGGGCCGCATCTACCTGCCCGTCAGCGAGCTGCAGCAGTTCGACGTGAAAGCGCACGAGATCTTGAAGCGCCAGTACTCCGACCGGTTCACCGCCCTCATGCGCTTTCAGGCCGAGCGTGCGCACCGGCTGTACGACGAGGCCTTTGCCCTGCTGCCCGACGCAGACCGCCGCACCCAAAAGCCCGGTCTGATGATGGCCAGCATCTACCGCACCCTGCTGCGCGAGATCGAGCACGAGAACTTCCAGGTGCTACACCAGCGCATCCGCCTCACGCCGCTGCGCAAGTTCTGGCTGGCCTGGAAGATGCAAGCCCTGGGCAGGATGTAGCCCGGCGTGGCACCGCAGAAAGTCGCCGTCATCGGGGCTGGCTGGGCTGGCATGGCTGCGGCCATCGCCCACCGGCAGGCTGGCCGCCAGGTCACCGTGTTCGAGGCCGCGCGCACCGTAGGCGGCCGCGCCCGCGCGGTGCCGGGCGCGCTGCCCGATGGCACAGCGGCCACGCTGGACAACGGCCAGCACATCCTGATTGGCGCCTACACAGAGAGCCTGCGCCTCATGCGCCTGGTGGGCGTAGACCCCACCACCGCGCTGCTGCGCCTGCCGCTGACCCTGCAGTTCCCCGACGGCCAGGGCCTGCAACTGCCCGACCTGGCCCCGCCGCTCGATGCGCTGCTGGGCATCGTGCGCGCCAAAGGTTGGGGCTGGCAAGACAAGGTCGCGCTGCTGCGCACGGCCACCGCCTGGCAGCTGCGCGGCTTTCGCTGCGCACCCCACACCTCGGTGGCAGACCTGTGCGCCCCGCTCACGCCCCGGCTGATGGCCGAGTTCATCGAGCCGCTGTGCGTGTCGGCACTCAACACCCCCGCACGCGAGGCCAGCGGCCAGGTGTTTTTGCGGGTGCTGCAAGACAGCCTGTTCAGCGGGCGCGGTGGCTCCAACCTGCTGCTGCCCCGCACCGACCTGGGCGCGCTGTTCCCCGAGGCCGCGATGCGCTGGCTGGTGCAGCAAGGCGGCCAGGTGGTCATCGGCCAACGCATCCAGCGGCTGGTGCCCCTGCCCAGCGGACGCTGGCAGTTAGCGGGGACTGGGGGTGCGGCGCAAGGCTCAGAAGCAACCGATGCCTTCGACCACATCACCCTGGCCTGCCCCTCGTGGGAGGCCGCGCGGCTGGTCGAGGGCCTTGCCAGCACGGCGGGCCTGACCGCTGCGGCCCGCTGGAGCGCCACCGCCGGCGCCCTGCGGTTTGAGGCCATCACCACCGTGTACGCCCACGCCCGTGGTGCGCGCTTGCCCCTGCCCATGCTGGCGCTGCGCAACACGGCCGAGCACCCGGCGCAGTTCGTGTTCGACCGGGGCCAGCTTGACGGCCAGCAGGGCTTGCTGGCGTTTGTGGTGAGCGCCAGCGATGGCGACCGGGCACTCATCGAGCAGCAGGTGCTGCAGCAAGCCGCCGCGCAGCTGGGTCTGCCCGGCCTGCGCCCTGTGCAAACCGTGGTTGAAAAGCGCGCCACGTTTGCGTGCACCCCCGGCCTGCAGCGGCCCGCCATGCAGGTGCTGCCGGGGCTGACGGCCTGCGGCGACTATGTGGACGGGCCCTATCCGGCGACGCTGGAAGGCGCGGTGCTCAGCGGCACCGCCATGGCGGCCTGCGCTGCAGCCGGCTGACCCCACGCCGCCAGGGCCAGTGGGCCACCCCCGGGTAACTACCAAGCCCGCTGACAGCATTCCGAAAGCACGGCCCGGGCACCATGGCGCCACACGCATACCGCATGCGCCTTGTTCGCCTTTGGGCCCTTTGGCCTTTCGGCCTATCGTTTTGACGGAGACACCCCCATGCTTTCACACGAACACCCCGCCCTCTGGTCCCCCACCCGCCGCCACCTGCTGGGAGCCAGCGGCGCCTTGGCCCTAGGCGGCCTGCTGCCCACCGGTGCATCGGCCCAGGCGGCCTGGCCTTCCAAGTCAGTGCGGTTTGTGGTGCCGTTCGCACCGGGCGGCAGCTCGGAGATCGTGGCCCGCTCCACCGCTGCGGAGCTGGGCAAGACGCTGGGCCAGAGCGTGTATGTGGACAACAAGCCCGGCGCCGCCGGCAACATCGCGATGGGTGAAGTGGCACGCTCGGACGACCAGCACACGCTGATCCTGGGCCACATCGGTACGCTGGCCGTCAACCCCTTCATCTTCGACAAGCTGCCCTACGACGCCAACAAGGACTTCAAGCCCGTGAGCCTGCTGGCCAAGGTGCCCAGCCTGTACGTGGTGCACCCCGACGTGCCCGCCAAGAACCTCAAGGAGTTCATCGCCTACGCCAAGAAGAACCCGGCCAAGCTCAGCTATGGCTCGGCGGGCAACGGCAGCGCGGGCCACCTGGCGTTTGAATACCTCAAGATGACCGCCGAGATCTTCATGCTGCACGTGCCCTACCGTGGCACCGGCCCCATGATGACCGACCTGCTCTCGGGCCGCCTTGATGCCGCTGCCGTGGGTGCTGCCGCCCTGCTGCCGTTCATCAAGGCCGGCAAGGTGCGCTGCATCGCCACCGGCTCGGCCAAGCGCCTGCCCCAGCTGCCCGACGTGGCCACGGTGGCCGAACAGGGGTTCCCGGGCTTTGAGATGACGCAGTGGTACGGCATGCTGGCCCCCGCCAACCTGGCACCGGCCAACCTCGACAAGCTGGCAGCCGAGACCGCCAAGGCCGTCAAGGCCCCCGGCTCGCTGGAGCGCCTGAACGCGGACGCGGCCGAGGCCATTGGCGGCACACCAGCGCAGTTTGCGCAGTTCATCGCGTCCGAACAAGAGCGCTGGAAGAAGGTGCTGCTGCGCGCGAAGGTGAAGCCAGACTAAGAAGCCCCCTGAGCCGCTTCGCGTCTTCCCCCTTTCTCTCGCCCCGCTGCGCGGGTCGGGAAGGGGGACGCAGCCAGTGCGGCGGGGCGGCCCTTGCACGGCTGCCTAGCCTGGGCAGCGCGTGCGCACAGTGTGGCTGCTGGCGCTTGCGCGCCGTGACCGCTCCGCGTTGAATGGCTCAATGCTGAAGGCAAGCCCTGCGCCTTCCGCACAAACGGTAGCATCCCTCCATGCGCATCCTTCTGGCCGAAGACGACCACAACCTGGGCACCTGGCTGAGCCGTGCGCTGGAGCATGCGGGCATCCAGGTCGAATGGGTGAACGACGGCCGCCTGGCCGACCGCGCGCTGCAGCAGCACGACAACTACGACGCACTGGTGCTGGACCTGGGCCTGCCCGGGCTGGACGGCCAGGCCGTGCTGCAGCGCCTGCGCGACCGCGACCAGCGCCTACCCGCGCTGATCCTCACGGCGCGCGACTCGCTGGACGAGCGCGTGCGCTCGCTCAACGCGGGGGCCGACGACTTTCTGGCCAAGCCCTTCGAGCTGGCCGAGCTTGAGGCACGCCTGCACGCCCTGGTGCGCCGCGCGCGCGGCAACGAGCACCAGCGCCAGGCCTGCGGCGCGCTGGTGTATGACAGCGCCCGCAAGCAGTTCACGCTGCGCGGCGAGCCCCTGGCTCTGTCCCCGCGCGAACACGCCGTGCTGCGCGTGCTGGTGCAGCGCAGCGGCGAGCCGTTTTCCAAGCAGCAAATTCTGGACCGGGTGTTCACCGACGATGACGATGTGCACCCCGAAGCCGTGGAGGTATTTGTGCACCGCCTGCGCAAGCGGCTGGACGGCAGCGGTGTGCGCATCACTACGCTGCGCGGCCTGGGCTACGCGCTAGAGGCTGACTGACCGATGGGCCTGACCGCACGCCTGCGCCGCGCCAGCCTGTGGCGCCTGCTGGCCATGCTGTTGCTGCCACTGCTGGCCATGGTGACGGGCGTAGAGCTTTGGATGACACGGCACGATGCGCTGGAGGCTGCCAACGCGGCCTACGACCGCTCGCTGCTCGGCGCGCTCAAGTCCATCGACGCCAACATCTCCACCGCCTCGGGCGGCCTGTCGGCCGAGCTGCCGTACAGCATGCTCGAATTCTTTGAACTCACGGCCAGCGGCAACGTGTACTTTCGCGTGGCGTCGTCCGACGGGCTGGTGGAGCTGGGCAATGCCGACCTGCCCCTGCCCGCTGGCGCGCTGGAGCCCGGCGTGCCGCGTTTTTATGACGCCACCTACTTTGGCGAATCAGTGCGGCTGGCCGCCTACCGCCGCGCGTTGGACCGCGCAGAACCCGCATCCACCGTGCTGGTGCAGGTGGCCGAAAGCACCCGGTCGCGCGAGGACTTCACTGCCCGCTTTGTGCGCCGCGCGGTGCAGCGCGATGCGCTGGTGCTGGCCCTGATGGTGCTGGGCACTGCGGCATTGCTGGCCGTGGCGCTGCGCCCACTGGCGCGGCTGGCGCGCGAAGTGCAGGCCCGCAGCAGCGACGACATGACCCCGCTGGCATCCCACGACCTGCCCGCCGACATCCGCCCGCTGGTGGACGCGGTCAACCAGCAGATGGCGCGCACGCAAGACCTGGTGGCACAGCAGCGGCAGTTTCTGGACGATGCCTCGCACCAGCTGCGCACCCACCTCACCACGCTGCAGATGCAGATCGACTACGCGCGCCGCGAGGGCGACAGCACGCAGGTGCAGCACACGCTGGCCGCCATTGGGGGCGAAATCGCCCGCGCCACGCGCAGCACACAGCAACTGCTGGCACTGGGCCGCAGCGACACGGCGGCGGTGGAGCTGACGCCTTTCGACTTGGCCGCGCTGCTGCGCACAGTGGCGCTGGAACTGCTGCCCCAAGCGCGCGCCAAGCAGATCGACTTTGGCATCCATACGCCCGCCGCTGGCATCGAGGCGGTGGGCGACAGTGGCCTGCTGCGCGAGGCCCTGACCAATCTGGCCGCCAACGCCATCGCCTACACCCCTGCGCAGGGCACTGTCACCGTGTCGGCTGCGGGTGACAGTCTGGGCTGGAGCATCAGCGTGGAGGACAACGGCCCCGGCCTGCCCGCCGAGGAGCGCGACGCCCTGGGCCAGCGCTACCGGCGCGGCTCTCAGGCCACGGCGGGCGGGTCGGGCCTGGGGCTGGCGATTGCGCGGTCGATTGCCGAGCGGCACCGGGGCAGCCTGCGGCTGCAGGCGCGCGCCGAGGGGCCGGGGCTTCTGGCGATACTCTGGTGGCCCCGCGCCTGACGCAGTCTGCTGAACAAGTGAACGCTCCACACCCCATGCCGCAGCCCTTGCCCACCACAGACCGTCCGCTGACCGCGCCTTGCAGCCGCCGCCAGCTGCTGCAGACGCTCGCGGCCGCCGCCAGTGCTGGCGCGGGCTTGGCCCCCTTATCAGCAGCGGCAGACGCATCCCGTGAACCAGCAGAGTGCATTGCACCATCACGCCCCGGCGGCGGATTCGACCTGACCTGTGGCTTGGCCTCCCAGGCGCTGCAGGCCGTGCGCCCCGGCCGCACGCCGCTGCGCACCCGCTACCTGCCCGGCGGCATTGGTGCGGTGGCGTTTGACCAGGTGGCCACGGGCCGCCTGGGAGGGTCCGGCACGCTGGTGGCGTTCTCCAGCGGCTCGCTGCTCAACCTGGCGCAGGGCCGCTTCGGCCCGCACCCGGTGAGCGCCGTGCGCTGGATCGCGACGCTGGGCAATGACTACGGCGTGGTGGCCGTGCACCGCGACGCTCCCTACCAGCGCTTGCAGGACGTGGTCACCGCGTTGCAAAAAGATTCGGGCCGCGTGGTGTTTGGCGCCGGCGGCACGCTGGGCAGCCAGGACTGGGTGAAGGCCGCGCTGCTGGTGCGCGCGGCGGGGCAAGACCACAAGCGCATGCGCTTTGTGTCGTTTGAAGGCGGCGGCGAAGCGCTCAAGGCGCTGGGCGGCCGCCACATCGACATCTTCACCGGGGACGCGGCCGAGGCCACCCGGGCCGCTGCGGAAGGCCTGCCGGTGCGCATCCTGGCGGTGCTGGCCCCCGCGCGGTTGCCCGGCGCGCTGGCCGCCCTGCCCACGGCCCGCGAGCAAGGCATTGACCTGCAATGGACCACCGTGCGCGGCCTCTACATGGCCGCCAGCGTGCCCGACGCCGTCGCCCACGCCTGGACGACTGCCCTGCAGGAAGCGCAGGCGGCACCCGGCTATGCCGCCCTGTGCGCCCGCCATGGGCTGTACCCCTTTGCGCTCAGTGGCGCCGCCCTGGATGACTATGTGCAGCGCAGCCTGGCCGACTATCGCCGCCTGGCGCAGGACCTGGGGCTGCGGTCCTGGCCGCGTTGAAGCAGCCAGCGGGCCGGTTCGCCCAATGCGCATCAAGCGGGGTGGATAGTGAGCAGTGGCCAGCGCGCCGCGAACCGCTTGGACGCAACACGCTCCCGATAGGTCTGCGCATCAGCACGCACGGGGTTGTGACGAACCAACAGGCCAAACAAATCGTCCAACCCATGAGGAGCCACAACGCCAATGGAGTCATCCGGCCGCAGGAAAACACCCACGCAAGTAGCGACCTCCGGCCAACTCCCCACTCCATCATCCAGCGAAAGCAATGGAGCCACCGTCTGCCCAAGATATTCAGCAAACCAGCGGTGTACCGTCGCCTGGTTCGTCACCTCCCAGGCCACCGAGGGCATTACCTTCCGCAGCTGGCTTTCGTACTCTGCGTCCTGCGCCGCACTAAAGAGAGCAGAGTCGAAATACACCACGTCCACATCGTCCAGGGGCGTAGGCTCTGCAAAGCCATGCAAATCATCCCAAACCAGGGAGCGCACGGCCCCCGCGCCTATGCACCACGAGTCCAATCCCAGTGAGCGAACCGCACGCAGCGCTGCCATCAGCCCAGTCGATGCACCGACCAGGCCGGTCAGGCGGCTGTGTTGCTCCGTCCAGGAGCTACTTTGCTGATTCACAAGGCGCGCGCTGACTGAAGGTGCGGTGGTTCAGAACAAGACAGCGGACGAGCCAACGTGCCGCCCAACATGAACACGCGGATGCAGGGTCATTTCTCCAGCCACCACTGAATCACCACCTTGGCCAGGAAACCCAGAAAACCCACGCCCAACCCCAGGAAGATCACGAACGTGCCAAAGCGCCCGGCCTTCGATTCCCAAGCCAGCTGCCCAATGATGAACAGCATGTAGGCAATGAACGCCCCAACCCCGTAGGTGAGGAAGAAGCCCGAGATCTGCGCCTCGGTAAATCCGAAAATCACGATGTCCCTCCTGGCCGACGCACAGAGGCATTCGGTACAGCGGGGGCCACCAGGTCACGCTCGGGCAAGCTGGATGCATCTACCAGGTCGCGGTAGGCATGCCAGCTGGCGTGGCCCAGCATGGGCATTACGGCAATCAGGCCCAGCAGCAGCGAGCCCAGCCCCAGCAAGGTAAATCCCAGGATGATGGCGGCCCAAAATGCCATCGGCAGCGGGTTGGTGATGACCGCCTGCCAGCCGGTGAGCACCGCCTGCAGCAGCGTGGCGCGGCGGTCCAGCAGCAGCGGCATGGCCACCACGCTGGACGCAAAAATGGGCGCGGCCATCAGGCTGCCCAGCGCCAGCCAGATTTCAAACAACCAGCCGTCACGCGCCATGACCACGTGGCGCAAAAAGTCGAGCGGTGTCTCGATGGGCACGGGCGCCAGCAGCGTGATGAGCGCCGCCGAGGTCATGACCCAGCCCGAGGCGGCCAGCGCCAGCAGGGCCCCGAACTGCAGCATGCACCAGTAGTCGCTGCCCCATTTGTTCACATGGCTGTTCTGCCAGTTGAGCCAGGTCTTGAGCACCACGCCCAGGTCGGCGGCCTCGCCACGCTCCAGCGCGCGGCTCAGCGCATACAGGCTGGTGGCCAGCACCGGTGCCACCACCAGAAACCCCGACAGTGCACCCGCCAGCAGCCAGAAGCGGTGGTGCGCCACCGCAAAGATGGCGGCGCCAAACAGGGTGAGCGCCAGGCCATGCGCAAAACTGATCCAGCCCGCCCGCGCCATGTCGCGCCAGGCAAGTACCAGCCAGGTCATGGGCTGCATCATGCCGATGGTGCGGATGGCGGGCAATGGAGGGGAAGTACGGGGCATGGTGGGAGGGGTCGCTGAGCGACGATGGAGTGTGACCTGATCGGGCCGCAGCTTCAACCGCCGCGCGCCCAAACCTTGACCTGAGGCAAGAAACCGAACCCTGTAGAACCCGTCAGGCCAACAGCCGGCACAGCGCGGTAAGGCTGTCCACCGTGGCATGGGGCGGTGTGTCGTCGTGCGGCCAGGGGTGGTTGGCACTGTTGATCCACACCGCCTGCATGCCCGCGTTCAGCGCGCCCTGCGCATCCAGTGTGGCGTCGTCGCCCACGTGCAGCACCTCGTGGGGCAGCACATCCACGGCCGTGGCGGCCGCATGGAAGATGCGCACATCGGGCTTGGCGATGCCAAAGTCCGACGCGCTGATGCTGTGGCGAAAGTAGTGGCCGATGCCAATGCGGTGGATATCGGCATTGCCGTTGGACACCGCCACCACCGGGTAGCGCGCTGACAAGAAAGCCAGCGTGTCGTGCGCATCGTCAAACAGCTCCACCCGCTGGCGCTCGGCAAAGAACAAATCAAACGCCGGTTCAGCCAGCGCGGGCTCGTCACCGGCCTGCGTCAACGCCAGCCGGATGGACTCGCGCCGCAGCGCGCTCAGGTCGCCCTTCAGGTCGGGGCGCAGGGTCACCATCTGGTTACGGATCGCGCGCAGCGCCTCGGTGTCCGAGAACAATGCTGCCGTGGCGGGCGCGTGGTGGGTCAGCCAGTCCAGCAGCACACTTTCGGCCCGCGTGATGGTGGGCCAGATGGGCCAGAGCGTGTCGTCCAGATCGATGGAGATCGCGCGGATGCGGGAGGTGTCCAGAGAGGGATTTGGCACAGGGCGCACCTGAAGGATGAAGGCGAAAAAGAGGCCCCGGCGATGCGCCAGGGCGAGGGCCGCAAAGCATACCGCAGGCCCTAGGGACCCTCTGCACAAATCAGCGCGCCGTGTGCATCAGCGGGCTCGGGCGGCCTGCCGCGTTGCAAATACTCGCAATAGCTACGGCTACTGCTGCGTTTTGCGCCTTGCAGCCCCTCCCGATCCGCTGCGCCCACTTGCCGCTTGATTCGTGCAGAGGGTCCCCGGGGATGCAGCGCGTTCAGTCTGTGGATGAAGCGCCCGCAGGCCCCAATGAAGACCCTCGCACCACCAGCAGCCCGGGCAGCAGGCTCTCACGCGCAGGGCCTTCCAGGCCGTTGATGCGCTCCAGCAGGCACTGCGCGGCGCGTTGCCCGATGGCATCGGTGGGCTGTGCCACGGCGCTCAGGCCGGGCCGGATCAGCGACGCCCACTCAGGGTCGTCAAAGCCCACAAAGCCCAGCTGTTGCCCAAACGTCCACCCCATGCGCGAGACGGCTGCAGCCACCCGCAGCGTGACCACCGAATTGCCCGCCACCACCGCGCAGCGCTCGCCGGGCCGGGCCTGCCGCAGCAGATCGGTGAGTGCCTGGTCCAGCACCTCATCGCCCTGCTCCGCTGCCAGCTCCAGCACTGTGCCGCGCACCGCCGAGCGCTTGGAGGACACCAGCGCACGAAAGGCCTCCGTGCGCTCGATGCGGGAACTCACGCCCAGCAAGGGCTGGGTGATGTAGAGCAGACGCTGCCAGCCTTGCTGCTGCAGATGGGCACAGGCTTCGCGCATGGCTCCCTGGTTGTCCAGCGAGACGAAGTCTGCCGCCAGCCCGGCGTGGCGCCGGTCCACCAGCACGGCGGGTTTGCCGTGCAAGGTGTTCACATCCGCCTGCCCCTCGCCCTGCCCCAGCGTGTTGAGGATGAACCCATCCACCTGGTAGCTGGCTAGCGCGTCGATGGCCGCGCGCTCGCGCTCGCGGTCGTTGCCCAGGTTGAACAGCATGACCAGGTAGCCAGCGTCCTGGCAGGCCTTCTCGGCGCCGCGCAACACGGCCACCGAATAGGGGTTGGTGATGTCGGCCACCACCAGGCCAATCAGGCGCGAGCGGCCATGGCTCAGCGCCTGGGCCATGGGGCTGGGCACGTAGGCCAGCTTGGCGATGGCGGCCTCAACCCGCGCCGCAATGTCGGGGCTGAGCAGGCGTTCACGGTGGTTGAAGTAGCGCGACACCGTGGCCTTGGACACACCGGCCTCGGCCGCCACGTCGGCGATGGTGGGGCGGGCGCGGGGCGTGGCGGAGGGTGCGGGTGTCGGCGGGCTCATGCGGGTATGGGGCTGTACACGGCGGCGGGCCGTTCGCCCGCCAGGGCCTGCAGCAGATTGGTGGTGGCCAGCGCCGCCATGGCATGGCGCGTGTCGTGCGTGGCCGAGCCGATGTGGGGCAGCGGGGTCACGCGCGGGTGGGTGCGCAGGGGCGACGCCAGCGGCAGCGGCTCGGTGGCAAATACATCGAGCCCCGCTGCGCGCAGCGGGCCATGGTCCAGCGCGTGCAGCAGGTCTTGCTCCACCACGGTGGCGCCCCGGCCGCCGTTGATGAAGATGGCGCCGGGCTTCATGGCCGCAAACAGTTCGGCGTTGACCATGCCCCGCGTGCTGTCGGACAAGGGCAACATGGCCACCACAAAGTCTGATTGCGCCAGCAGCGGGGGCAGCGGCGTGTGGATGGCCTTGCCCTGCAATTCAGGGGCCTGGGCTGCCAGATCCACCGGGCGGCGGGCGTGGTACATCACCGGCATGCCAAACCCCAGTGCGGCGCGGCGCGCCACGGCCTGGCCAATGCGGCCAAACCCGAGCAGTCCCAGCGTCTTGCCATGCACATCGCTGCCAAACAGGTCTTCTCCAATGTTCTTCGTCCACCGGCCCTCGCGCACTAACTGCGACAGCTCCACCAGCCTGCGGCTGGTGGCCATGAGGAGGGCAAACACTGAGTCTGCCACCGTTTCGTCAAGCACTCCGGGGGTGTGGCACAGCATGATGCCGCGCGACTGCAGCACGTCCAGCGCGTAGTTGTCCACGCCCACCGAAATGCTGGACACCACCTGCAGCCCGGGCGCACGTGCCAGCACGGCGGCATCGATGGGAAAGCTGGAGCCGATGAGCCCGTGCGCCTGTGCCAGCGCGGCATCGAACCGCGCGCGCTCGTCGGGCTTGCGGGGGTCGGCCACGGTCACGTCGTGCATGGCGGTCAACCGCGCGAGCTGGTCGGGCGGCAGCTCGCGAAACACCAGCACCTGCTTGCGCGCTGGGCTTGTGCTGCCGTCTGCTGAAGGTAGCGCCAGGCTCACAGACCCGCCTCCTGCAGTTGTGCGCGGGTGGGCAGCCCTTCGGTGTCGCCCAGCACTTGCACGGCACGCGCACCAATCCAGGCACCACGGCGCACGGCGTCGGGCACGGGCAGGCCTTCCAGCAGCGCGCTGATCACGCCCACCGCAAAGCCGTCGCCCGCGCCCACGGTGTCTACCACCTGGGCCACGGGCACGCCGGGCACGCGGCCGGTGCCGGCCACATCGCTGTCGTAGTAAGCGCCCTCGGGGCCAAGCTTGACCACCACGAGCTTGGCGCCTCGCTCACGGTAAAAGCGTGCCACACCCTCAGGGGTGGTCTCACCGGTCAAAAATACGCCCTCTTCCATGCCCGGCAGCACCCAGTCGGCATAGGTCGCCAAGGTGTTGATCCAGTGGCGCATGGTCTCGGGCGACGACCACAGCGTGGGGCGCAGGTTGGGGTCGAACGAGATGGTGCGGCCTGCAGCGCGCATCACCTCCAGCGTGCGTATGGCCGCCTGCAGGCTGGTGTCGGAGATGGCGGCAAACACGCCCGTGGCATGCAGATGGCGCGCAGAACGCAGCCAGGGCTCGTCCACATCGGCGGGCCCCATCTGGCTGGCGGCGGAGCCCTTGCGGTGGTATTCCACCTGCGGGTCGCGGCCATCGGTCACGCGCTCTTTGAACTGGAAGCCTGTGCGCTGTGTGGCATCGCACACCACGTGCGAGCAATCAATGCCTTCGCCCTGCATGGCAGCCAGCAGCGCGCGGCCCATCGAATCGGTGCCCAGGCGGCTGGCCCAGCCCACCTTCAGGCCCAGGCGCGCGAGGCCAATGGCCACATTGGTCTCGGCCCCGGCTGTACGCTTGTGAAAGCCGGTGGCGTTCTCCAGCGGGCCGGGCTCGTTGGCCACCAGCAGCAGCATGGCCTCGCCAAACAGTGCAACGTCAAAAGCCGGGGCGGTCATGCAGCCTCCCGTGCGGCGCGAATGATGGCCACCTGCTCGCGCGTGACGGTCACCAGGTCGTCGCCCACCAGCGGGTATTCAATGGCATGCGGCACATCGGCAGGCAAGGCACGCAGCACAGCGCGCCAGGGCGCCACCGAATCGGCCAGCGGCACCGCCACCCACTTGGCGGGCAGGCGCTGCACGCCCTTGCAGTGCACATAGCGCACATAGGGCGCCAGGGCCTGCGCGGCCTGCAGCGGGCATTCGCCCTGCCAGTGCCAGTTGCCCATGTCAAAGGTCATGCCCAGGCCGAGCCCCGCCTGTGCCTGGGCCGCAAAGAAGGCCTGCATGGCGGCCAGCGTGCCGGCGGTAGCGGTCTGGTCGTTCTCGATCACCAGCTCCACCTGCGGGGCGGCCTGCAGGAGGGCCTGGAGGCGTTGCAGCGATGCATGCGATGTCGGCAGGGTTGCGCCAAAGCCGCCAATCGACATCTTCAGGCGCGGAGCACGCAGCACCTGGGCGGCCTGCACGCCACGTGCAAGGGCTGCTTCATCCAGCTCGCCCTGCGCGGTCCAGAGGCCTTCGGGGCTGGAGTACACCGCCGCCCTGCCCGCCAGCGCTGGCAGCTCGGTGGTCGCATCGCGCAGCAACTCGCCACGCACCTCCACGCCGTCCGCGCCCGCTTGCTGGGCCAGGTCGGTGCACCACAGCTGGCCGTGGCGTCCTGTTTCGGCCGCGCCGAAGGAGGACAGGGAAATCAATACCATCATGTGTTTCTTTCAGGCCGCGCCCCCACGGGGCGAAGGCCATCAACCGCACGACCTGCCGGGTCTCAATGTGCGTGGTGGGAAGTCAGGATCTGGCCCAGGAACTGCCGCGTCTTGTCGTGCTGCGGCTGGCCAAAGAACTGCTGAGGCGGCGCCTGCTCCAGGATCTTGCCGTCGGCCATGAAGATCACGCGGTCGGCAACGCTGCGCGCAAAGCCCATTTCGTGCGTCACGCAGAGCATGGTCATGCCGTCCTCGGCCAGGCTGATCATGGTGTCCAGCACTTCCTTGACCATCTCGGGGTCGAGCGCCGAGGTGGGCTCGTCAAACAGCATCACCTTGGGCGCCATGCACAGCGCCCGCGCAATGGCCACGCGCTGCTGCTGCCCGCCCGACAGCTGGCTGGGGTGCTTGTGCGCCTGCTCGGGGATTCGCACGCGGGTCAGGTACTTCATGGCCACTTCTTCGGCCTGCGCCTTGCTCATGCCGCGCGACCGCATGGGGGCCAGCGTGCAGTTTTCGAGAATGGTCAGGTGCGGGAACAGGTTGAATTGCTGGAACACCATGCCCACTTCAGCGCGCACGGCGTCCACGTTCTTGCCGCCTGCGGTCAGGTCAATGCCATCGACCTCGATGCGGCCCTTTTGCACCGTCTCCAGCCGGTTGATGCAGCGAATCAGCGTGGACTTGCCCGAGCCCGATGGCCCGCAGATCACGATGCGCTCGCCGGGGCGCACCGACAGGTTGATGTCGGTGAGCACCTGGAAGCTGTCGTACCACTTGTTGACTCCCTCCATCGTGATGATGGCGGGTGCACCGGTGGGGGTCATCGTCGTAGTGACTGCGTCCGTCATTGTCAAAGGCTCCTGGGATGTCTCACTCTGTTCGACTGAGAGCGGATAAGAAAACTCAGCGAAGCGGTTCTGGCTAGGCGCTGCGTCGCAGGCAGTACGGGTAGTACGACAAGACGCTGCAACGACGCCAGAAGAGTTTTATTAACCGCTCTTACTGCAGCTTGGGCAGGTCGGCGCCCAGCCACTTCTGGTACAGCTTGTTCAGCTCGCCATTGGCGGTATTGCGTGCCACAAAGTCATTCACGGCCTTGGTCAGCTCGTCCTGGCCGGGGCGCAGGGCAATGCCCATGGCCTGCTGCAGCAGGTTGAACTTGTTCTCGAAGGTGTTTGCAGGCACGCGCTTGGCGATCTGCGCGGCCACAGTGACCGAGCAGCCAATCGCATCGACCTGGCCCGAGATCAGCGCCTGCATGGCCGATGCGTCGTCGTCAAAGCGGCGGATTTCGGTGCCCTCAGGCGCGGCCTTGGTCACGGCCACATCTTGGGTGCTGGCACGGGCTACGCCCACGCGCACGACCTTGAGGTCTGCCGCGCTCTTGATGTTGGCGCCGGTCTTGCCGTACAGCACGATAGTCGCGGCCGCATAGGGCTGCGAGAACTGCACCTGCTTGGCACGCTCGGGCGTGATGGCCAGCGAGGCCACCAGCACATCAACCTTGTTGGTCAGCAAGAACGGAATGCGGTTGGGGCCGGTGACGGGCACGATGTTGGCCTTCACGCCCAGGTCTTTGGCCAGCAGCTTGGCCACGTCGGCGTCGTAGCCGTCGGGCTGGTTTTGTGCGTTGGTGGTGCCGTAGGGAGGAAAGTCCACCAGCATGCCGATGGTGATCTCACCCTTCTTCTTGATGTCCGCCACGGACTGTGCCGAGGCCAGCGGCGCAAACGCCGTGAGGGCGGCGCCCAGGCCCAAGGCGGCCAAAGCGGCGGTAGCGGTGCGGCGTTGCAAAGAAAAAGTCATCGCATGTCTCCTGGTGGTTGGTGTGAACGAGAACAGAAAGAAAAAAAGAAGGTTGCGGCGCGTGGCTCAGCGCGCCAGAGCACGGGCGCGCTTGCGCTCCATGCGTGCGGCCAGCAGCGACAGCGGCCAGCAGATCACGAAGTACAGCGCGGCCACGGTGGTGAACACATGCAGCGGCTGAAAGGTGGCGTTGTTGATGATCTGCCCCGCCCGCGTGATCTCGGTAAAGCCGATGATGGCGGCCAGCGATGTGCCCTTGATGATCTGCACCATGTAGCCCACCGTGGGTGGCAGCGCAATCTTGAAAGCCTGGGGCAGCACCACAAACCGCATGCGGGCCACGTACTTGAGGTTCAGCGCCTGGGCGGCTTCCCACTGGCCGCGTGGCACGGCCTCGATACACCCGCGCCAGATTTCGGCCAGAAAGGCCGCGCTGTTCAGCACCAGTGCCACGCCCGCCGCCACCCAGGGGTTGATGTCAAACCCCAGCACCGGCGCGCCAAAGAAGATCAGGAACAGCTGCAGCAACAGCGGCGTGCCCTGGAACACCTGGATGAACACGCGCGCCGCATTGCGTGCCGCAGCGTTCTCTGAGGTGCGCGACAGCGCCACCACCAGCCCCAGCAGCGCACCGCCGACGAAGGCAATGGCCGACAGCGCCAGCGTCCACTGCGCGGCCTGCACGATGAATAAAAACTCGGAGAGTCCGAAGGTACGCATGGTCGGCCTCCTTATCGGCGGTCTGGGTAGTTAAGGACGCGCTGATAAATCAGCTTGAACAGCGCCGAGAACGACAGCGCCAGCGCCAGGTAGATGGCCGTCACCACGATATAGATCTCAAAGCTGCGGAAGGTCTGCGACTGCAGGTTGGCCGCCACCGAGGTCAGGTCGTCCGCCGAGATCACCGACACCACGGCCGAGCTGAGCATCAGCAAGATGAACTGGCTGGTCAGCGCCGGGTAGATGGCCTTGAGCGCGGGCTTGAGGATCACAAACCGGAAGATCTCCCACGGCTTGAGGTTGAGGGCCTTGCCAGCCTCGATCTGCCCCTTGGGAATGGACTCGATGCCCGCCCGCACGATCTCGGCCGCATAGGCCCCCAGGTTGACCACCATGGCTGTCAGCGCTGCGGTGTAGGGCGACCAGCGCAGGCCGATGGATGGCAGCGCGAAGAAGAAGAAAAACAGCTGCACCAAAAACGGCGTGTTGCGGATGACCTCGATGTACGCATTGATCAAAAACCGCAGCCAGCCCGGCCCGCCGGTCTTGCCCCAGGCGCAAAAGATGGCCACCACCAGCCCCAGCAAGGTGGCGGTGAGCGACAGCTGCACGGTGATCCAGGTGCCCTTGAGCAACAAGGGCCACGCGGCAAACACGGCATCGAACTGGAACTGGTAATTCACGGTGGACAGTCGTTATTCCAAAGTGGCGCCAGTTTATGAAACCGGTTTCATAACCACATCAGGGAATACCCGATGCACCCCAAAAACAAGGCCGCAAACACCTGAAGACGCCATGCCCGGCGCTGATCTCGCAGGCAGCTGTATGCCGGGCGGCAAATAGGCTCCCAGCCCGCATTGGCTCGGCGCGTGGGTGAAAATGCCACATGCCTTCCTTCCACCCCGAACCCCCTTTTACCCACGGCCAAGCCGACCGCACCGCCGTGCTGCTGTGCAACCTGGGCACGCCCGACGAACCCACGGCCCCGGCCGTGCGCCGCTATCTGGCGCAGTTTCTGGGTGACCACCGCGTGGTGGAGATTCCCAAACTGCTGTGGATGCCCATCCTGCACGGCATCATCCTGCGCACCCGCCCGGCCAAGTCGGCCGCCAAATACGCCAGCATCTGGACACCCGAGGGCTCGCCCCTGGCGCACTGGACGGCCAAGCAGGCCACGCTGCTGCGCGGCTGGCTGGGCGAGGCAGGCCACGCGGTGCTGGTGCGCCACGCCATGCGCTACGGCAACCCCTCCATCGCCAGCCAGCTCGATGCGCTGAAGGCCGAAGGCGCCACACGCATCCTCATCCTGCCGCTGTACCCGCAGTACTCCGCCACCACCACAGCCAGCGTGTTTGACGCCGTCTACACCTGGGCCGCCGCCACGCGCAACGTGCCTGAGCTGCGCTTCGTCAACCACTACCACGACGCCCCCGGCTACATCGATGCCCTGGCCCGCACCATCGAAACGCACTGGAAGCACCACGGCCAGCCCGACCAGCTGGTGATGAGCTTTCATGGCGTGCCCGAGCGCACCCTGCACCTGGGCGACCCCTACCACTGCGAGGCCCGCAAAACCGGCCGCCTGCTGGCCGAGCGCCTGGGTCTGCGCGAGGAGCGCTACCGCATCACCTTCCAGTCGCGCTTTGGCAAGGCCAAGTGGCTGGAGCCCTACACCCAGCCCACCATCGAGGCGCTGGGCAAGGCGGGAACGCGGCGGGTGGACGTGGTGTGCCCCGGCTTCACCAGCGACTGCCTGGAGACGCTGGAAGAAATCAACATGGAAGTGCGCGAGGCGTTTTTGCACGCAGGCGGAAAAGAGTTTCACTACATCCCCTGCCTGAATGACAACAGCCACTGGATCACCGCGCTGAGCCGCGTGGCCCAGCAGCATCTGGCGGGCTGGCCCACCGAAGCCCCCACCGCCGCCGCACTGGCCGATGCGCGCAGCCACGCGCTGGCCGGTGGTGCGCCCGCCGGGGTATGCCCGGTTGCGCATTGATGCAGTTGCCTCTGCAGACGCCCATGCCATTGCGCATCCGAATGGGAAAGCGAATGGCTCCGGGCGGCCTGCACGCCAGGCGTCATTCACTACATTATTGATAGCAACCAGGGCATATTGCACTAGCGCATCTGCCCGTTTTGGCTCATATTTTGGTCGCCAGGTGCTGCACGGCTGCCTGCCACGCCCTCCGCACCGCCCTTCTGCCCTTACGCCCTTTCGCCCTCCCACACCCACATCAATGCCCGCATTTGCCCTTGCCCCCCACCAGTTGCGTCTGACCATTGACCCCGCCACGCTGGGCTTTGCCAGCACCGCCGAGCTGCAAGACCTGCCCCTGCCCTGGATCGGGCAGGAGCGTGCCCAGGCCGCTGCGCAATTTGGTCTGGCGATGCAGCAGCCGGACTACCACCTGTTTGTGCTGGGCGAAGTGGGCAGCGGGCGGGCGTCATTGCTGCGCCAGGCCATGCAGGCCGAGGCCGCAAAACGCGCGGTGCCGCCCGACCTGTGCTACCTGCACCACTTTGACCAGCCCGACCGCCCCCGCGCGCTGCGCCTGCCCGCAGGCGAGGGCCGCCTGCTGCGCCAGGGCATGGCCGACATGGCGCGCAGCCTGCAAGCCGACATCCCCAAGCGCCTGACCAGCCCCGACTTCAAGGCCGAGGCCGAGCGCATCGAGAAAACCTGGCAAGCGCAAGAGAACGAAGCCTTTGCCGCGCTGGACGCATTTGCCGAGGCGCGCCAGTTCCGCCTGAGCCGCGAGGCCGGGCACATGGTGTTCACCCTCACCGGCCCCAAGGGCCAGCCGCTGACCGAAGGCGAAGCGCGCGCCCTGCCCCGCGAGCGCCGCGCCGAGATCGACGCCGCCGAGCTGGAGCTGCGCGCCGAGATCGCCAAGTTTCTCGAAACCACCCGCCCGCTGGAACGCACGCGCGACGACGCTCTGGCCGCCCTGCGCCGCCAGACCATCAAGCCCCTGGTGGAACACGCGCTGCACGGCATCCGCCAAGGCCTGCGCAAGCAGATCAAAGACGCCGTCAAACTCACGCAGTGGCTAGACCAGGTAGAGCGCGCCGTGCTGGACCACATCGACCTCTTTGAGCCCGGCGACACCGACCAAGGCCAGGACGCCGAGGACGACCGCAAGGACGCGCTGGACGACCTGCTGGCCCGCTGCCAGGTGAACGTGGTGGTGGACAACCACGGCCGCACCAGCGCCCCGGTGGTGGTCGAAGACAACCCCACGGCCCGCACCCTTTTTGGCAGCATTGAACACGGCGCCGACGCCGACACCGTGCAGGCCGACCACGCCAGCATCCACGCGGGCAGCCTGCTCAAAGCGCATGGCGGCTTCATCCTGCTGCACCTGCACGACCTGGCCGCCGAAGAAGGCCTGTGGCCGCGCCTGCGCCGCTTTCTGCGCTGTGGGCGCCTGCAGATCGAAGACGGCAGCGGTGGCGGCGGCCCCGCCCATGCGCCCGGCGGGGCCGGTGCACTGCAGCCCGAGCCGGTGGACGTGGACGTGAAGATCGTGCTGATCGGATCGGTGGAGGAGTACTACGCCCTGCAAGAGGCCGACCCCGACGCCGCCCGCCGCTTTCGAGTGAAGGTGGACTTTTCAGACCGGTTCATCGCCACTCCCGGCACCCACCAGTCCTCGGCCATTCTGGTCGCGCAAGTCTGCAAAAAGCGCGGCCTGCCCCACTTTGCCGCCGGCGCCGTGGCCCTGCTGCTGGAGCAATCACACCGCGAGGCCGACGACCAAGGCCGCCAAAGCGCGCGCTTTGCCCACACCGAGGCACTCGCCATCGAGAGCGCCGCCCTGTGCCAGGCCCGCGCAGGCACCCTGGTGCAAGCCGCCGACGTACAAGCCGCCCTGGCCGCCCGCACCCTGCGCCACAACCAGCCCGAAGAAGAACTGCACGAATCCATCACCGAGGGCGAGCGCCTGATCACGCTGCAGGGCTCCATCACCGGCCAGATCAACGCCATGACGCAGATCGACCTGGGCGACTACCGCTTCGGCTTTCCGGTGCGCATCACCGCGCGCACCTTTGCCGGGCAAGAGGGCCTGCTCAACATCGAGCGCGAGGTCGATATGTCCGGCCCCATCCACGACAAAGGCGTGCTCATCCTGCACAGCTACCTCACCGCGTTGTTTAGTCATGTGGCACCGCTGGCGCTCAATGCGTCCATCGTGTTCGAGCAGGAATACAGCGGCGTGGAAGGCGACTCGGCCTCGTGCGCCGAGCTGTACTCGCTGCTGTCCAGCCTGTCAGGCCTGCCCCTGCGCCAGGGCATTGCCGTGACGGGCGCACTAAACCAGCACGGCGAAGTGCTGCCCGTGGGCGGCATCAACGAAAAGATCGAAGGCTGGTTCCGCGCCTGCGCAACGGCTGGGCTGGACGGCACCCACGGCGTGCTGATCCCCGCCCGCAACCAGCGCCACCTGATGCTGGACCGCAGCGTGCTGGACGCGGTGGAACGCGGGCTGTTCCATGTCTACACCATGGGGCATGTGAGCGAGGGGATTGCACTGCTGACGGGCGAGGCCTCGGGCATGAGCCCGGCGGAGCTGCTGCAGGCGCAGGCCGATGAGCTGGCCGGAGGCGCGGCCACGGTGGAGGACACGGTGATGCAGCGGGCGGAGGTGACGCTGCGGGCGTATCGGAGGGCTTGTCAGAACGCCGGGCACATGCGCAAAAGCCGCCGCTTATACGGGCAGTAGGGAGCAAGCTGGCAACGCCGTGGCGATTCGCATCGGTTGCAGTCGCCTAAAAATCTCTGCGATTGGTCGCCCATGCACTGTCCCGCCTGACCGAGGAGCGGAC
Organism: Acidovorax sp. DMC1; assembly: GCF_056314325.1. Lineage (NCBI taxonomy): Bacteria > Pseudomonadati > Pseudomonadota > Betaproteobacteria > Burkholderiales > Comamonadaceae > Acidovorax > Acidovorax sp. DMC1. Next base: position 140,522 of record NZ_JBQUYO010000005.1, read on the forward strand.
CGCCCCACTACGCAGTCAGCACACCTCTAAAATGAGGCCCTCACCCAACCCCCACATGACCGCAGAAGGCAAAAATATGGAAGTTAAGCTGGAAGCGATTTCACCTGTAGTTTATTCTTTGATGAAGCTCGGCGCTGTGGCGGAGGTTAGAAAACAAATAGCGAAAAAGAACGAGTACCGCGAGAAGATTCCGGTTGTGCAGGACACCCTAGTCGTTTTCAGAGGGATCACTAAGGTGGGGATCATTCCAAGAGACAAGGTCGCACAGCTCGGGGCAACGGCATTTATTGGGAAATGTCGAATCGTAAAGATGGACCAATCGAAAAATATGGTAATTGTTGAGTTCCCACAAAAAAAACCACAATCTGAACGATAAAATAGAAATGAACAACATCGGTCCCCGCGTGATAGACCTATTCGCCGGCGCCGGCGGAATGAGCGCTGGCTTTTCCGCAGCGGGCTTTCAGATCATTGCAGCGCTTGAATCTATAGGTGTCTTTGCTTCAACGCACAAAATCAATTTTCCAGACTGCACGACTATCTCCCAAGACATCACAACCTTGAGTCCCAAGGAATTCGCCGTGCGCGCTGGCGTCAGGCGAGGTGAGGTCGACGTAATAATTGGAGGCCCGCCGTGCCAACCGTTTTCCAACATCGGCGCTCCCAAAATCAACTCGTTAAGCAAGGGGGGAAGTCATAAGGACGAGCGCAAATACCTGGTACAGCCATTTCTAGAATATGTTGCGTATTTTTCACCCCGTTCCGTCCTTATTGAAAACGTTCCACAGCTGCGAACGAAAGATGGCGGAAAGCTTTTCCAAGGAGTACTCGAAAAACTGAAAGAGATAGGGTACCAAGTTAGCTGGGCGCAACTTAATGCTGTCGAATTTGGGGTACCGCAAACTCGGCGCCGCCTCTTCATCGCTGGTCTGAAAGGAGCAAATAAATTTCAGTTCCCCGAGGCCACACATACCTTAGAGAATGAAGAATCCGTGCAGTTGCCGCTATCTATGGATCGCCGACTCCCTGCAGTTACAGTTCGGGAGGCGCTTGATGATCTCCCCATTGTGAAAGACGGAGCGAGACTCGATCTACTGCCGTATACAAGGGCGGATCGACTTTCTACTTTTCAGCTCAGTATGCGGCGACAAGCGACCAGTGTTGGGAATAACGTTTGCCGTGTTTCAAACGACAGAGCCAAGCAAGTTTTCCTTCACATGTCACCAGGCATGAAGTACATGGATCTTCCTCCAGAAGTGCGACAGATTTTGCCTTTCAGGGAAGACATCTTCCACGACAGGCTGAAACGCCTGCACCCTGATCGCCCTAGCTGGACGATTCTCGCACATATAGGAATGGATGGTTACATGTACATCCACCCGTGGGAAAACCGCACGCTATCCGTTCGGGAAGCCGCGCGGATCCAAAGCTTCCCCGATGCATTTCGGTTTGTTGGAAACATGCGTGAACAATACGTTCAGGTCGGCAATGCTGTGCCCCCGCTCTTGGCCCAGACGCTCGCCGAAAGTTTCCTTGCTCAAATGACTGACACTAAGGTTCGGCGCCGTGCGCAAATTAAAGTTCGCTGATCTCTTCTGCGGTTGCGGAGGCTTTTCACAGGGATTCTCTACTAATGAGCGCTTCCAAGGTGTACTTGCTGCTGACTCATGGGCTGCAGCTGTTGAGGTTTACTCTCGAAACATCCCCCACATTGAAGCAACAGTAGCGGATCTCTCGTCCGTGGAAACCCAACAGGCTATTGCCTCTAGGCTCTCCGGCAAGATCGACGTCCTACTGGGCGGTCCACCCTGCCAAGGCTTCAGCACACTTGGCGTTCGTAGACCTGGAGACAAACGGAGCTCACTGGTTGACGTTTACTTGAATTTAGCCCGAGAAATTCGCCCCAAAGTTCTGCTAATGGAGAACGTCAGGGGCATTCTCTCAATGAAGCATAGCTCTGGCCAACAGTATCCGGTCGCAATGCGAGCGATCCTAAATCCATCAGCAGAGATTGAATGGTATTGCGATGAGATCGTCGTTGACATGCTTAAGTATGGGATCCCCCAAACAAGAACTCGCTATCTATTCGTTGCAGTGCGAGCGGATGTAAAAGGGGCTCAGGATATCCTTCGACGGATCACCCATGGCTTGAAGGTCGAACGAACTGGTCACTCATCATTGCGAAGTGCGATAGGAGACCTTCCGGCCATTGCTGCCGGGGAGGGCGCTGACGAACTGGAAGGCCAAAACGGCAGTTCTATCTACAACCACAGGGCAATGGCTCACAAAAAACCGCTGCTAGACCGCCTCAAGCACGTCCCTCCCGGCGGGGGCCTGCCTGACGTACCACGGCGGTTGCTGACCCCCCATCTTCGCAAAATGCTCGACGGTGCTTACGGCAGCGGTGGCCACGTGAAGAACATATATGGTCGAATGCTTTGGGATCAGCCCAGCGGCACAATCGTTGCGGGAATAGACAAAATTACATGCGGGAGATTCATTCACCCTGACGCGGACCGACTGCTAACTCCAAGAGAGTGCGCTAGGATTCAGACATTCCCAGACGGTTTTCGCTTCGAAGGGAGCATGGTTTCGCAATATTACATGATTGGAAACGCAGTGCCCCCTCGGTTTTCCTCCGTACTTGCAGAAGTGGTTAGCAACGCATTTGACATCAAATGCCTCAAAATCAGCAGCCACTGAAATAAAGAGCGCCACTAAAATATGAATCTTATTGCCTACTACGAGGGATCCGACTCCACCAAAGAATGGGTCCAAAGTCTTCTGGGACCAGGTCATTCAATCTTATTTAAAAAACTTCCCAATAGTAATCTCAGCGGCGATTTTTCCAAACTACCCGCTTATGTCGCCGACATTCTTTACTTGGACAAGCCTGACGTCATTCTTTCCGCAAAAACGGATGAATTCCACGAAAAACCGATTATTTCGATAGAGCTCGCGTCGTGCACACCACAGTACCAGCACGCACTTCAACGGTTTTCACGAATGATGGCTTCAGTGGTGAACGGATGCCCTTCAATATTGGTCATGGCGCCAAAGAAAAAAGAAAATAGCGGCGGAGTAAGGGTATATCATCGCAGCAAGGCCGTAGACTACGGAGCCGTCCGCCTAATGGACATCTATCGAATTCCTGCCTTTATATTTGATTGGCCCGAGGATGATGGCATATTACGCTGTGAAGGTGCTACCGGCTGCCCTGAATTATCCTCGACGTCTATGCAAAGCCTAAAGGCATTTGTCGCTGACGCAATCACATCTTTTGGCAGTCTAGACTATGTCGAAGCATTGTGGCGCTTACCCTCGGCGAGAAACCACTTAGAGGCGGCACGAACTAGAGCTTATTCGCCTGGACCACCAACCATTGCCAGACCTGGTGGCGGAGGCACAGCTGACGGTAGCACCACTGCTGCAAACCTCAGTCTGCGCGACACAACAGACGTACTAAATGATGTTAAAACGATCGTGACGAAGGGGAATCGCTATTTGGCTCAACTTCCACCTTTCATAAGCGAAAGAAAACAAAGCCTCGTATTCTACCCCACTAGGTTTATGAATCATGCAGGCGACCCCTATGTTGGCATGATCGGCTATTATGATATAGCCTTCTGTCGCATAGGGCGCTCGAGCCGCGAGCGGCAATACAATTTGGTGGCGGACTGCAGAACCATCGACTTTGCCGAGGTCGAAGACTCAATGAAAGGGTTCAATGAAAAGCACTGCCCATTTCAATTCGGTTTATCTCCAGAGAATATATTACAATACACTTACCACCTCAAGCACGGCTGCCGAGAGACGAAATCAAAGCCAATTCGAATTTATTCAGAACTAGCAGATCTTGTAATCTTTTCGGACAGAATATTATTTAATGCAGGGTAGATTTAGTATCGAGACCCGCGTGGCGAACGCGGTCTATCAATATCTCACAAAAATTCATGCAACCGTTATACAGTTTGTACCACCAGGTGGACAAGCTCGAATTAGCCTTACATACCATACAAGCAAAAGACGGCGAACAATCTACCCAGATTTATTGGCAATATTTGAAGGCGCTATATGGGTTGGTGAGATCAAGCCACGCTTCTCCAAATCAGACAAGGAGAAGCTCCTTGAATTACAACTTTCCGAGGATGGAGAAACGGTTGTAAGGAGCGCGGTCTCTAGAAACCTTCGCTCACCCTGTGATGGAATCCCGGTCCGATACTGTCTTCTTCACGGCGACGTCAACGCGACCGCCGATCCGGCCATAGCGCAAATTTGCTTTGGTGCAGATGGATCTTTCATCTCAAAGTAATGGCGTGCCGCCTGCCTTTCAGGTGATGCTATACCTGCGCAGCGTGGTCGCGAAGGGTTCAGAAACTAAGGAGCCAAGACATAGGCTCTCCAATGGCTAATTAACTGAAGATATAAAGTCGTAATAGATGCACGGGCACCTTCAATGGAAAAAATAGTCCAGATGCAACATCCCGTAAATCGCCGAGTAACGCGCCCTCCGCTGCACGACAACTAAGTCGAACGCTCGCTACCCCATCGCTCCGTAAGCCCGCAACCACGCCACAACATCCCCCGTCACCTCATCCCGATTCGTCTCATTCAAGATTTCATGCCGCGCCGCCGGGTACAGCTTGACCGTCACATCGGCCACCCCGGCATCCCGATACCGCTGCCCCAGTTGCTCCAACAAGACCCCGCCTGCGGCCAGCGGGTCCGCATCGCCTGACGCGATCAGGATGGGCAGGTCGCTGCGAATGCGCGCGAGTTGTACGGGGTCGGCCAGCCGGGGTGCAGGCGCGAAGAGCGAGGGGATCACGTCGGGTGGCACGTCCCAGCCGCACCACGGGTCGGCCACGTAGGCATCGACCTCCGCAGCGTCGCGCGACAGCCATTCGTAGCCGGTGCGGTGCTCAAAGCCTGCGTTGAATGCCGCGAGCCCGGCGGGCGCGTCGGCGGGGGCGTTGGCCATGGCGGCGGCGAGCAGGTCGAGGGCGGTGGAGCCTGACAGGATGACGCCAGACCAAGTCGATGAATGGTCCAGGATGGCCGCCTGCGCAGCGAACGAGCCCATGGAGTGGCCGAACAAAAAGAGCGGGAGCTGCTGCGGCCCATGCTGCGCACGCAGCAGCGCGCCGAACTGGGCCACGTCGGCAATGAGGCCGCTGAAGCCTGCGCTGCCAAAGTCACCCAGCTTGCCACCTGCCGTGCGCCCGTGGCCGCGATGGTCCACCGCGTGGACGATGAAGCCTGCGGCGTTGAGGGCCCGCGCAAAGCGGTCGTAGCGCTCGCCATGCTCGGCAAGGCCGTGGGAGATTTGCACGACGCCCACAGGTTGGCCCGGGGTTTCGGCCCAGGTGTAGGTGGTGACCCGGGTGCCGTCGGCGTTGGACTGGAAGGAGGAAGTGGTGGTGCTCATCGGGTCATTCTGGCACGCAGTTTGGTCGCCACGCCACGATGAAATTGCCACTGGCGTGGCCGCCACCACCTTCAGCGAAGCGCGCGGGCCGACTGCAGTGCTGCGCGAATTGCGCTGACCACGGCTTCGGGCTTCTCCAGCGGAATGCCGTGCCCGCTGTCCACCCACACCTGGGTGGACCCGGGGTACAGGTGGGCGAAGTCGGCGCGCTTTTGGCGCACGTCTTCGGCCAGCGCAGATGAAGCCCCCGGGGTTTGCAGTGCGCTGAGCACAAACACGGGCACCGATGGATCCACCGGCAGGCTGGCAACGCGTTGCCCGGTGGCGTCCAGCGCTGCCAGCTCTTGTTTGACCACGTCAGAGGTGCCCAGGCGGAAGGCCACTTTCAGCCAGGTGGGCCACAGGTCGGGGTTGCCAGCGCCTCGCATCTGCTCTGGGTGGGTGGAGTCCACCAACACCAGCGCTGCCACCTCGGCGGGGTATTGGCGCGCATACAGCTGCATGTACAGGCCGCCCAGCGAGTGGCCGACCAGCACATAGGGCGGCGGCAGCTGGCGGGCCCGGAGCAAGGCGCGCAGCTCTTGCACCACCTGCGCCCCATCGCGCGGCTGGGGGGACGCGTCGCTGCGGCCATAGCCCGCGCGGTGGTAGGCCAGCGCGCGAGTTTCTGCCACGGTGTCAGGCCAGACCTTGGCCCACCAGTCCAGCCGGGCGCCCAGCCCGTTCTCAAACACCACCACGGGGGTGCCCTGCCCCGCCTGCACGTATTCCACCGTGCGCCCGTCCACCGTGTCGGTGGTGGCGCCGGGCAAACTGGCGCAACCGCTCAAGCAGATTGCCAGCAGCAGGCTGGCCCAGTGCCATGGCTTCATGGTGTTATGCCCGTTGCATACAGATGTGTGGCCCGCAGGCCAAAGCTGCGCGGTGCCATTCAGCAGCGGCCCGCCGTGCGCAGCAGCGCATTGCATTCCTTGGCCGCAGCGCGGCCCTGTGGCTGAGCGGCCGCTGCCGGAGCCTGGGCGCCACCATTGCCCGCGCCGCCCACCATGGCGGTGCAGACGGCGTCGGAATGGGGTGTCTGGCCGAAGCTCATGGCTTTCTGAAAGCCCGTTGCACCGTACAGATAGCACCGGTAGCTGGCGCCGTCACGGGTGTTGACGGTGTAGTTGATGCGGCCGCCGGTTTCCTCCTGCCGGTCGGTGATGGTGAACTGGCCTGCCGTGCGGCCAATGGCTTGCCCCGTGCGCTGCTCCAGACCCACCTGGTCGAGGGTGGACGCGCAGCCGGTGAGGAATGCCACTGCTGCGACGAGGCCAGCGGCGGAGGTGAGAGACAGGGGGTGGTTGCGATGGTTCATGGTGTGAGTGGCAGAGATGGGAGGTGGTGGGTGAGCGGGCGAGGCCACGTAGGCAAACAGGGGGGTGATGACGGCAGGGCCGCAGCAGGGCGAATGTCAGGGTGCCCTTCTGCAGTCCATGGGATGAACGCAGGGGCCCGGTAGCAAATCTGTGGGCAAAGCTCCGCCCAGCGGCCTTGCAAAGCCGCCAGCCTGTGTGCGGGGGTGGGTAAAACTCAGCCCGGCTTGCGGGCCACGATGAAGGCGCGAATGTCCTTGCCGCGCGTGCCGTGCCGCTCGGTGCAGACGATTTGCAGGCCCTGCTGCACCATGGCCGAGCGCAGCCGCTGCTCGTCAAAGCACAGCACCGGCGGGGCCTTGCCAATGGCGCGCATCAGGGGCACGGCCAGGTAGGGGATCAGCGGGTTCATCTCGGCAACGCAGGCGGTCTTGGAGATCAGCAAACCCCCCGGGCGCAGCACCTTTGCCAGTTGCCTGAGCGCGTCGTCCAGGTCGGTCATCAGGTGCAGCACATTGAAGGCCAGCACGGCGTCGTACACCTCGGGCCCCGGGGCCATGGCCTCGGCGTCGGCCACGGCAAAGCGCAAGGCGGGCGACGGCTGCGCGGCCAGCCGCTGGTGGGCAATGTCGATCATCTGCGACGACACATCGGTGGCCAGCAGGCTACGGGTGAACGGCGCCAAGCGCAGCGCGGTGCTGCCGGTGCCGCAGCCAATCTCCAGCACGTCATGCTGGGGCGACAGCAGGCCCTGCACGCGCTGCAGCGTGGCCTCGTACCCAGCCAGGTCGGCAATGGGGTCGGTGGCGTACTTGGGTGCAATGCGGTCCCAGAAGCGCGCTTTGGCGGACGCAGCCGACGGGTCGGCGGCGGAGGGCAATGCGCGGGAGGCGGGAGCAATGGCAGAAGACGACATGGTGTGCAGACCGGGTGAAGTGCTGAAGCAGCGAGGTACAGAGGCAAGTTGCTGAGGCAAGTGCAATGAGCAACACCCAGATGCTATCCATGCATTGAAGCGCAGGAAACTGCGATAAATTGCAGTGAACATATACGTTTACGCATGGATAACCTCGACTGGAACCAACTGAAGGCGTTCTTGCAAACGGCGCAGACCGGCTCGCTATCGGCCGCCGCACGCAAGCTGGGCCTGACCCAGCCCACCCTGAGCCGGCAGGTGGCCGCCATTGAGCAGCAGATGGGCGTGACCCTGTTTGAGCGCGTGGGCAAGGCCATGGTGCTCACGCCCACCGGGCTGGACCTGCTGGAACATGCCCGCGCCATGGGCGCTGCGGCAGAGGCCCTGGGCCTGGCTGCCAGCGGGCGGTCGCAAGCCGTAGGGGGCGTGGTGTCGGTGTCGGCCACCGACGTAGTGGCGACGCACTTGCTGCCGCCCATCCTGCAACGCCTGCGAGCGCAGGCGCCCGGCATTGCCGTGGAAGTGATCTCGTCCAACGCGCTGAGCGACCTGCAACGCCGCGAGGCCGACATTGCCATCCGCCACGTGCAGCCCGAGCAGCCTGAACTGATCGCCCGCCTGGTGCGCGAGGCCCGGGCGTGCTTTTACGCATCGGAGAGCTGGGTGCAGACCCACGGACACCCGCGCAGCGCGGAGGACGCGGTGAATGCGGAGTTTGTGGGTTCAGACCGCGCCGGCCGGTACCTTGCCTATCTGCGTCATTACGGCTTGAACCTGAGCGAAGACAACTTCACCTGCTACGCAGACCACACCGTGACCCACTGGTCGCTGGTGCGCCAGGGCATGGGCATCGGCGCCATGATGGACGAGATCGCCCGCGAAACGCCGGGCATCGTCCGCGTGCTGGACGATGTGGCGCCGGTGCGTTTTCCCGTCTGGCTGGTGTCGCACCGCGAGCTGCGCACATCGCGGCGGATACGGGTGGTGTTTGAGGCGCTGGCCGAGGGGCTGGCGGTGGATCGCTGAACGCCCGCACCGACGCCTGTGGAGGGCGAGCATGGCAACGGAGAAAGGGCCACCGCCGCGCAAGGTGAATGCAGGCGCACTACCCTCGCAACAACGCCAGCACCCTGATGAACATGACGACACCGCACGCCGTGAAACCGCCACACGCCTCACTTGACGCATCTACCGTGGGCGAGATCATCCAGATGGCGCTGAGCGATCACGTGAGCTTTGCGCAGATCCGCGCCGCCCACGGCCTGCACCACGATGAAGTGAAGGCGCTGATGCGCACCCACCTGGCGCCGGGCAGCTACCGGGCGTGGCGCAAGCGGGTGAGAAAGTTTGGGGAACGGCGGGAGAACTACAAGTAGGTGATGAGCAAGCGCCGCTCCGCACCTTTTCAGCACGTGTTCAGCACCCGTTCAGCCTTGCACCGGCAACATGGCGGCAAGGGTCAAGGCGGCATCTGACCCCGACCCTTCTCCACCTTTAGCCGCTGAAGGAACCACCATGAACACCGACCTCAAGAACTTTGTGCTCCCCATCGCCCGGGCCGTGTCCGCCACGCTGTTTTTTGTGTTGAGCGTGGCTTTTGTCTCGGTGCCGTACAGCCTGGAGCAAGACCCCAGCGATGCGCAGCAGCTGACGCACCCCGCAGCCCCACGCCACATGACCTGAGCCTGGGTGCCTGCGCAACCCGCAGGGGCCCGGGCAAGCCCCATCAAGCGGGCAAATCCAGGCGGGCCCAGGCGGCCATCACATCCGGCTGCTTCTTGATCCAGTCGGCCGACATCATGTTGGCACCCCAGTGGTGGATGCGCGCCACGCCCTCCCCCATGTTCCACAGGTGCCGCAACTGCACAAAGAGCGGCAAGGCGGCGAGGTCGGCATCGGTGACATGGCCGCCGCCTGCGCGGTAGCCAGCCAGGTACTGCTGCCAACGCTGGAGCAAGGCTTCGTCAGGCTCTATGGGGGCTTTGCGCGGCAGGTTCGACCAAAGCCACACACACAGGTCATAGGCCAGAAACCCCGGCCCGGCGTCATCAAAGTCGAAGAACGCGGCGCGGCGCACTCCCTCGGCATCGGTGTACACATGGTTGTTGAAGCCATGCGTGTCGCCGTGGCACATCACGCGGGTCAAGGTGCCTTCAACATGCGCCAACTCGCCCAGAAGGCGGTGGATTAGTTCACGGTAGGCATCCAGCACGGATAGGGCCAGCTCGGGATGGGCGGCAAGGTAGTCCAGCGTGCGGCCTGCCAGATGGTGGCCGTCCAGCACGTACAGGCTTGCGGGGCCGGTGTAGCTTTGCGCAGCGCTGTGAATTTGCGCCAGCGTGGCGCCGGTCAGGTGCAGGTCTTCGGGTGTGTCAGGCACGGCGCCTTCGCAGTGGCGGAAGAGCACCAGCACACGCGGGCCCTCGGGGAACGGCAGGGTCACGCTGGTTGCACCGTTTGCAGCCAACACCGGGGAGGCCACGCCCACGCCCTGCGACTCCAAGTGGGCCAACAACGCCAGCTCAAAATCCACATTGAACGGACCACGAGGTCGGATGGCGCAGAGCCTTGCCACGTAGCGGCTGCCATCCGCGGCTCGCACCGCATAGTTGTCATTGAGGTTGCGGCGGATCAGGTAGCACTGCTGCACGGGCAGGCCGTAGTGACGCCCTACCCACTGCGCCACAGACACGGCTGCGGCCGTGGTGTGGGAGGCAAACAGGATCGTGTCAGGCGATAGGGTTGGATGCATGCGGCATTCTGCATGCAAGCCATACGAAGGGCGCGCATGGACAGTGGCACATGACATGCCTTTGAGCACAAGGCCCGCCAGCGCTTACTGCTGGTGCTGCAGCAGTATCAAAACCATAGCACCGCGCGCCACGCTTACCAGGGGAGTGGCGCGCCACTGTAGGCGTAGAAGCTGCCCGTCTCCTCGGGCGCGAGCCCATCCAGCACCCGCAGCATGTCGCCCGCCGCATCCGCCGCCGGGCGGCCTATTTCTGCGCCATTGAAAGGGGCCGACAAGGCTGAATTGACAGTGCCTGGATGCAGCGCCACCAGCACGGCCTGCGGGTGGGTGCGCGCCACTTCAATGGACGCCGTTTTGACCAGCATGTTGAGCGCTGCCTTGCTGGCGCGGTAGCTGTACCAGCCGCCCAGGCGGTTGTCGCCAATGCTGCCCACCTTGGCCGAGAGCACGGCCAGCAGGCTGCGGCCCTGCTTGGGCAGCAGCGGCGCAAAGTAGGCCAGCACCAGCGCGGGGCCAAAGGTGTTGGTGCGGAAGGTGGCTTCCATCTGCGCGTAGTTCAACTGGCCCAGGCGCTTTTCGGGCATGCCGTGGGGGCCGTGCAGCAGGCCTGCAGCGTGGATGATGCAGTGCCACGGGCCCTGGGCCTTGAGTTGCTGGGCGGCTGCGGCGATGGTGGCTTCATCGTCCAAGTCCACCGCTGAGTTGGTATGACGGCCCAGCCCCACAGCCAGCGCGCAGCGCGGGTCGGCCTGCAGGTGGGCGAGAAAGGCGCTGCCGATGGCGCCGGTGGCGCCGATGACGATGGCGCGGTAACCCTCGGGCAATGACTGCAAAGAGGTGAACGGCGTTGCGGTGGTCTGAGCTTGTGACATGGCGCGGTCCGGTGAGGGTTTGATGAAGGGGCAGCAGGCGGGCTACAGCTCATCCAGCCGCTTGCGCAGACTGGCCGCATGCTCGCGCAGCGCATCCAGCTGCGGGCCCTGCATCTTCTGCAACTGGCGGTACACCATGCCCAGGCGGAAGTTGTTGCCCAGCATGCCTTCGTTGCGCGCAAAAAAGTCCCAGTACAGCGCGTTGTACGGGCAGGCGCGCTCACCCACTTTTTGCTTTTTGTCGTAATGGCAGCCGCTGCAGTAGTCGCTCATGCGGTCGATGTAGGCGGCGCTGCTCACATAGGGTTTGGTAGCCAGCAGGCCGCCGTCGGCAAACTGGCTCATGCCCACGGTGTTGGGCACTTCCACCCATTCAAAGGCGTCGATGTACACGCCCAGGTACCAGCGGTGCACGGCAGCAGGGTCAAGCCCCGCCAGCAACGCAAAGTTGCCGATGACCATGAGGCGCTGGATGTGGTGGGCATACGCATGCTCCAACGACTGGCCCACGGCGTGCTGCATGCAGCGCATGCGGGTGTTGCCCGTCCAAAACCAATCGGGCAGAGGCGTGCTGTGGCCCAGGGCGTTGCGCTCGTCGTAGCCGGGCATGTGGGCCCAGTAAATACCGCGCACATATTCGCGCCAGCCCAATATCTGGCGGATAAAGCCTTCTACCGCTGGCAGGGGCGCGGCGCCTGCGTGGTAAGCGGCTTGGGCGCGTTGCACCACCTCGTGCGGGCGCAGCATTTTGGTATTGAGCGCAAAGGACAGCAGCGAATGGAACAGCCGTGCGCTCTTCGTGCTCATGGCGTCTTCATACGCGCCAAAGTGCGGCAGCGTGGTGGCGATGAAGTGGTCCAGCCAGGCCAGCGCTTCAGCCCGGTTCAGCGGCCAGCGCAGCGCGTGGGCCTGCGGGTTGCCAAAGCTTTGCACACCTGCAGCCTGGATGGTGGACCACAGGGCGCTGTGGTCGTGCGTGGGGCGAGCGTCGGGCGGCAGTGCAGGGGTGCCGGGCCAGGGCTTGCGGTTGTCGTGGTCGTAGTTCCATTGGCCGCCTTCGGGCTCTCCGGCTTCATCGATCAGCACGCTGTGGCGCTGACGCATGCGGCGGTAGAAGTGCTCCATGAGCCACTGCTTGCGGCCTTGGAACACCTCGGCCATTTCGGTGCGGGTGGTGTAGAAGTGCTCGCTGCTGACGGCATGCACCGTAAAGGCTTGCTGTTCACCCCAGGTGCGCAGTTGCTCGTCCAGCCGCCATTCGTCAGGGTGCTGGTATTGCAGCGTTTGCGCACCGTAGTGGGCCATCAAGGCGGCCAGGTTGTCGGGCATCGACTGGCGGTTGCTGGGGTCGTCAATCGCCACATAGCGCACGCGGTGCCCGGCTTCGCGCAGGTGGCGTGCCAGGTCACGCATGGCGGCGAAGATGGCGAGGATTTTTTGCGCGTGGTGCAGCACGTAGTCGGTCTCTTGCCGCACTTCCATCAGAACGTAGACCACGCCGTCGTCCTGCGTGGCAAACCATGAATGCTCGGGGTTGAGCTGGTCGCCCAGCAACAGGCGCAGCGTGTGGGTGCGCGGTGGTGGCGTGGTCATGCCGTGCCCCATAGGCGGCGGTAGCTGCCGTCGGCATCGTGGTCTTGCGCCTGCTTGATGGGGTTGAAGCGGCGACCTCCGCGCGGGTCAGTGCCGCGCCCGGCGATGTAGAGCCAGTTGGCCTGGTTGCTGTACACGTCGTAGTCCACCAGTTGCGATTCAAACCACGCGGCGCCCGCGCGCCAGTCACCCCGCAGGTCGTAGATGAGGTAGCTGGCCACCACCTGGCGCAGGCGGTTGCTGAGGTAGCCGGTGGCGGCCAGCTCGCGCATGGCGGCATCGACCAGGGGCTGGCCGGTATCGCCCCGGCACCAGCGATCAAAGCCGCGTGGGTTGTGTGGGGCGGGCGGCAGCTCTGACAAGCCGCGCGCCCGGTACAGCGCCGCGCCGTATTGCAGGTGCAGCAGCCGAAAGTAGTCGCGCCACAGCAACTCAAACCACAGCCAGTAGGTGCCATTGTTGGCACCGTGGTCGCGCTCAAAGGCTTTCAGATCGGCATCAATCTGGCGCGGAGATAGCGCACCCGTGGCCAGCCAGGGCGAGAACTTGCTGGAGTAGTCCAGCCCCATGAGTCCATTGCGTGTGTCCTTGTAGCTGTGGGGCAGCTTGCGGGCCAGATACTGGGCCAGGTGGCCTAGTGCGGCGACCTCGCTGCCATCGCAGCCAGGCGTGCCGTATGGGAAGGATGAGCGGGCATCGCTGCCCTGCGGCTGTGCGTCTTGCTGGATGGCTTCAGCGCCCTGCTTTGCACCTACCGCCTGCAAAACAGACATGGGCACGTCGGGGGGTGGCAGCAGCTGGGGGGGCGCAGGCAGTGGCACAGCGGGGGTGATACCTGCGCGCTCCACCTTTTGGCGGAAGCTGGTGAACACGCCGGGTAGCTGGTCTACCGGCCACGGCATGCGCGTTGGAGACAGCAGGCTGCTCTGCCACACGGTGCGCACCTGCAGGCCAGCGGCGCGCAGTGCAGCCACCTCGGCCTGTTCGTAGGGGGCGGCAATGTCTTCGCACACCACGGTGGTGGCACCCACGGCCTTTGCCAGTTGCAGCAAGGCGGTGGCGGGCGGGGCTTGGCAGATGAGCAGTGGGTTGCCCAGCGCGCGCATCCGCTGATGCAGACCGCGCAGTGCTGCGGCGGTAAAGGCCCGGCGGTGTGCACACACCCGGGCAAATCCCCAGGGTGTGGACTCATCCGGTGCGGGCAAACACACCACGGGCAGCAGGTGCGTGGCACCGCTGGTGAGTGCTGCGCGCAGCGCGGGTTGGTCGTGCAGGCGCAGGTCGTTGCGGAACCAGAACAGCACGGTGCTCATGAGGTGCCCTCCCCTGCGGACTTGTCGGCGCGCTTGCGTTCGCTGCGACAGCGGTCGGAGCAGTACTTCACCTCGTCCCACACCTTTTCCCACTTCTTGCGCCAAGTGAAGGGCAAGCCGCAGTGTTGGCAGGTCTTTTGCGGAAGGTCTGATTTTTTGCGCATGCGCATGGTTCAAAAGTCCAGGGTTTGCTGCTGGGGGTGCTGGGCGGCGTTGCGTGCGCGAGCCCGGGCGCGGGCCTGCGGGCTTCCGCCATCGCGAAACTGGCGGGAGCCGTGCTTTTCCACAATCGCAGCCTGGGCGGCGCGCACGGCGGGCTGGGCGCGCAGGCCGTGCACGCGGGCCTTGGCCGTGCGGGTGGCGGTGTCCAGGTCTACCAGCGGCACGGCAATGTCGTGGCCCACGCGCACGCCGCAGCGGGCCTGCACATCGGGCGGCATGCGCCAGGGCTCCAGCAGCCAGGCATCGGGCACGCGGCGCAAGGCGGGCAGCCACTGGCGCACAAAGTGGCCGTGGGCGTCGTGGTCTTGCGCCTGCTTGATGGGGTTGTAGACTCGGGTGGTATTGATGCCCGTGGTGCCCGCCTGCATTTGCATCTGGCTCCAGTGGATGCCCGGCTCGTAGTCCAGAAACTGGCGGGCCAACCATTCGCCCACAGGCCGCCAGTGCAGCCACAGCGGGTATGAGGCCACCGACACCAGCATGGCGCGCATGCGGAAGTTGATCCACCCCGTCTCGCGCAGCATGGCCACGCAGGCATCCACCATGGGCCAGCCGGTGCGCCCTGCGACCAGGGCCTCGAAGTGGGCGGGGTTCCATTCCGCTTCGCGCAGGCCGTTGTAGCCACGGTGCAGGTTGTGGTGCTCCAGCGCGGGCTCGGATTCGAGCTTTTGGATGAAGTGGCAATGCCAGTGCAGGCGGCTCATAAAAGCCGTGAGCCCCTTGCACTGCCACGCGGCTCCAGGCTCGGTGCTGCGTTTGAGCTGCTGCTGGCGGCGCTGGGTGGCCTGCACCACCTCGCGCATGCCCAGGCAACCCAGGGCCAGGTAGGGCGAGAGGCGCGAACAGGCGCTGGGCGCAGTCAGCGGCGACGAGATGCCGCCCCGATAGCCCTGGCTGCGCTCTGCCAAAAATTCTTGCAACACGCACAGGCCTTGTTGGCGGCCTCCGCGCTGGCGCTGGGGTGGGTCGTGCTCAGCCAAGCCCAGCGCGGCCCCGCTGGGCCAGGGCTGTTCGGCCCACGGCAGCGCGCGGCTGTGCAGGGCCTCCGGTGCAGGGGCAGGCACCACGGGCGCGTGCATAAAGGCCTGCCAGTGCCCATGCCAGTCAGCGCGTGATCGCAGGCGGCGCACCACGCCGTGCTGCGGCCATTCGCGCCAGGCCACGCCCTGCGCGCGGCACCAACGGCCCACGGCCACGTCTCGTACGTACGTGTGGGCGTTGCCCGTTTCTTCGTGCGCCACCAGGGTATGGAAGGGGGCCAGCGCGTGCAGGCGGGCCAGCACGTCCACCACCTCGCCCACGGCCACTTGCAGCGTGGCACCGCGCCGCTGCAGGGCCTGGGCCAGGTCGTGCAGGCTTTCTTGCACAAAGTGGTAGTGCTGCAGGGCGGCATCGGGCTGCGCCCACAGGCTGGGCTCAATCACATACAGACACAGCACCGGGCCCTGGGTGGCGGCATGGTGCAGCGGCGCGTGGTCATGCACGCGCAAGTCGCGTTTGAACCAGACGACGGTGTAGCTCATGCCCTGCCCTGCGCCGCTCTGGCCCCGTTAGCCCGCGATCAGCCCGCCACGGCGCGGGCCAGTGACTGGCCGCTGAGCCACGCGCCCTCGACCTTGCCGCCGCTGATCCAGTCGCCGCACATGCCCAGCTGCGCGTCGGCATCCCACCAGTAGCCCAGCGTGAGGGCGGGTTCGGTGTCGGCATAGCGCCAGCGGTGGGCCGTGGCTTGCACCTGCGTGGGTGCGGGGCCGCCCAGTGCCTGGAATGCGGCGAGCAAGGTGGCGGTCACGCTGTCGGCAGTGTCTTCAATATGGGCATCGCTCCACTCGGGGCTGGCGTGCAACAACCAAGTCTCGGTACCTGCGGAGGCTGTGCGGCCGGGCTTGCTGCTGTCGCGCGCCACCCAGCGCAGTGGGCCGGTGTTGATGAAGGCACCGTCCCATGCCAAGGCCACAGGAGCGGGGCAACGCACCATCACCGCCCAGCTGCCGCGCATGCGTGCGCTGGCGGCCACTGCAGCGCCTGTGGGGGCTACGGGGTGCAGCAGGGGCACGGCTTGCGGGGCGGGCACGGCCAGCAGCACGGCGCCGTAGCGCTGCGCATGCAGGCCATGCTCTGCCGAGGTAATGGCCCAGCCATCGGCATGGCGCTCCAGCTTCTTTACCGTGGTTTGCCACTGCGCCAGCGCTCTATCGCCCGCCTGCTGCAGGCTTTGCACCAGCCAGCCAGCGGGCGATGTCATGCGCGGGGTGCCCACAAAGCGATCCAGTGGGGTGGCGGGCGTGGTCCACGCGGCGCCGTCAAAGCTGGCAAGGCGTGCGTCCCACAGCGCGGCCACACCAGCCTGCTGCCAGCGGGCGACTTCAGCGCGGAACTGCGGATCGCGCGCGGTGAAGTACTGCGCGCCGTGGTCGCACTGCCAAGGACCTGCCTCGTCTTCAGCGCGGCGCGTGCTCATGCGGCCCGAGGGGCCCCGGCTCTTGTCGAACACATGCGCGGCGTGCCCTGCCTGCAGCAGGGCCTGTGCGCAAGACAGGCCCGCCAGGCCTGCACCGATGACAGCGATAGGGAGTGTTTTGTTGGATGCGCTCATGGCTGCGGATCGGTGCGGTCGTGGGTCACCCAGATGAGGGCCTGCGTATCAATGCCCAGTGCCTGGGCGCGGGCGATGAGCTGCTCGCGAACGGCAGGGGCCAACTGCTTGGTGCGCGACAGAATCCAGCAGTAACTGCGGTCTGGCCCCACCACCAGCGCCCATTGGTAGTCGGCATCGAGCGCGGCCACGTGGTAGCCGCCGTAGAACGGGCCAAAGAACGAGACCTTGAGCGACGCCGTGTTGGTATCGGCGGTGAACTTGGCCTTGCCTTCGGCCTGGCGCCAGTCGTTTTTAGCGGTGTCAAAACCCCGGTTGAGCACACGCACGCTGCCGTCGCTCTGGCGCTGGTAGGTGGCAGACACATCGGTCATGCCACGTTCAAAAGAGTGGTCAAGCCGGGCCACCTCGTACCAGCGGCCCTCGTACCGCGCCAGGTCAAATGGCGTGACGGGGGTGATGCCGGAGGGCGGAGTGGTGGAGGAGCAACCGACCAACGCGAGCACCAGAGCTGTGGACACCAGCAGCACGGAACGGCGCACCCAAGGGAATAGCAAGGACATAAATTACCAATCAGTCACAAAACAAACCGAATGGTAAACCACTCCACCCACGTCAGGGTGCGGGCCTGTGAGTTGCCGTGCCGAGGCACCCGCCCCACGCCCCGTAAACTCGCACCATGACCCTTCAAATCACCGTGTATTCCAAGTCTGCCTGCCCGCAGTGCGAGTCGGCCAAGATGCTCCTCAAATCCCGTTCGCTGCCCTACGAAGAAATCAAGATCGATGACGAGGCCAAGCGCCTGGCGTTTTATGCCAAGTGCGGCCCCTCGGTGCGGCAAATGCCGCAGATTTTCATCAATGACCAGCGTGTGGGTGGGCTGGCTGGCCTGCAAGCTGCGCTGGCACAACTGGGCCTCTGACGGCCCGGGCAAGCCCCTGGCAGCACCTGCAGCGTGGCGGCTGCGGTGCTGGCACTGGCCGTGGGCCAGCTCCCCTCATGTGCCCTATGCCTTTGAACAGGTTCTTCAGCGGCATGGAGACAGCCCAACAACTCCGAGACCGTCCTACATTCCGCCGGGCCGGCCCATGCTGCAATAGCGCTTGGGCCACGGAGGCGGGCGATAGCCGCCGCGTGATCGATCTTCACCCCACACACCAAGGATGCACCCATGGAAACCGGTATTCACACCATGTCCGACCTGTTTGACCAACTGGGACTGCCGTCCGACGAGGCGTCGATGACCACGTTCATCGCAACGCACCGCACGACGGCTGTCAATTTCACGCTGCCGGAGGTGGCGGTGTGGTCGCCCGCCCAGGCCAAATTCTTGCGTGAGGCGATTGCGGCGGATGCCGACTGGGCCATCCCTGCCGAGCAGCTGAGCCAGGCCTTGGGCTGCGGGCCCGGCGTGCCACGCTGACGGCCTCAGCGCGGGCGGGTCTGCGGACGGGCAAACGGGCTATTGCCCGCCTTGCGCACTGGCCAGGAACCCGTCCACCAGCGCGTAGTGCTCGGGCACATTGAGCGCCGGGGCATGGCCGCAGCCGGGCACCTCCACCACCTGCGCCTGGCCGCGTGATCCCGGGCCCCGGGTCAACATTTCGGCCGTGACGTCTGGCAGCACTAGGTCGGACTCGGCCCCGCGCAGGCACAACACGGGAATGTCGAGCGCGTCGTAGTGATCCCAGATGAGGTAGTCGTTGGTGTGGTGCGTGAACTGCTGCACCATGGCGGGGTCGTAATGCGGCGTGACACGGCCGTCTGGCAGGCGGCGGGTGCTGCTCTCGGTGAGCAGGCGCCACTGCTCATCGCTGAGCCAGCCGTACGGCTTGTATACCTGCCGAAAGAACGCCTCCAGCTCCTTCACCGTGTCGAACGCAGGCGGGTGGCCGGCATAGGCCTTGATGCGCTCCAGCGCCGCATCGGCCAGGCGCGGGGCGTTGTCGTTGAGCAGCAGGCTCTGGATGCGGCCCTTGAGCTGCGGCTCGAACAATCCCGATGCGCACACCGTACCGATGGCCCCGCCCATCGATGTGCCCACCCAGTGCGCTTTCTCGATGCCCAGCTGGTCAAACAGGTCGGCCGCGATGCGCGCGTAGAACGACAGGCGGTACTCGTCCTGCGGCGCACGCGCCCACTGACTCAGGCCCCGTCCCAATGTGTCGGGACAGATCACGCGGTAGCGCGATGCCAGGTGGGCGGCCAGCTGGTCCATGTCGCGGCCGGTGCGCGCCAGCCCGTGCCACGCGATCACCACCGGGGCATCCGGCGCGCCCCACTCCATGTAATGGATTTCATAGCCAGCGCAGGTGGTGTAGCGCGATAACGGAGTCATGGTGGGCAACCTTGTGAGTCGGTGGATAGATGCAGGCTGCGGACAAAACAACCTGTGGACGGGTAGCGGCTCACAAAACTCAGCGAGGCGGTCCTGGCGAGGCGTTGCGTTGCAGACAGTACTGAAAGTACGGCAAGACGCAACAACAACGCCAGGAGAGTTTTTGGAGCCGCGCTCATTTCATGAGGCGGCCGTTGCTGCCGATGACGGTGACCTCGACATAGCGCGAGCCGATGCGGTTGGTGGGCGAATAGCCCAGCGTGATGCCGCCGAGGTCATAGCTTTGCAGTGACTCCAGCGCCTTCACGACCTTGGCACGTGTGGGCGCCGGCCCGGCGCGGCGCAGGGCCTCGACCAGCACCTTGGCCCCCAGAAACTGCTCAAAGCCGGTGTAGTTGACCTCGGCGTCGGGCGCGTACTTTTTCAGCAGCGTCTGGTACTCGCGCACCACGGGCAGTTGCGGCCGGTAGGGGTAGGGCACCACCTGGCTGATGCCCAGGCCGTGCGCGTTCTTGAGGCCCGCGAGCTTGACCAGCTCCGTCGGGTCCACCACCGAGATGTTGTACAGCTGCGCGCCGCCGCCCTGCTCGCGGTAGCGCTGGATGAAGGCCGCCGCGGGCTTGTTCACCGCAATCATGATGACCGCGTGCACATCGGCGGCCTTGATGGCCTTGACGGCGTCGTCCACCTTGTCGGTATTGCGCTCGTAGCCCGCAGACACCACGAGCTTGAGACCACGCTTGGCCAGCGCAGCCTCCACCCCCGCGAGGCCTGCCTTGCCAAAGCCGTCGTCCTGGTACATCACGGCCACACGATTCATGCCCAGCGTGGTGAGCTGCTGCACCATGTGCTCGGTTTCGTCGGCATAACCGGCACGCACATGAAAGATCCACGGGTTGAACGGGCTGCGCAGCGACTCGCCCCCCGTGTACGGCGCCACCAGTGCGGCGCCGCCCTGCTCCAGAACGCCATCGGCCAGCAGTTGGGTGATGTTGGCCGTGCCTGCAAAGCCGTACAGCGCCACCACTTCTGGCTTGGCCAGCAGTTCGCGGGTGCGGGTCACCGTGTCTGCGACCTTGTAGCCATCGTCGGCCACCGCCTGGCGAATGCTGGCGCCGTGCACACCGCCTTGTGCATTGACCCAGTCAAAGTAAATCTTGCCGCCCAGCACCATCTGCGCGCCGGTGCTGGCCAGTACGCCCGACAGCGGGGCCACCTGCCCCACCACCACCTCGGCGGCCTGCGCGGGGGCCAACGCCCCCACGGCCAGTGCCAACGCCATCGGTCCACCCCACCGCAGGGTGGCCGACACGCGGCCTACCCAACTCTTCACAGTGTTCATTGCTTCCGTCCTTGTGATGACTGCGCCTGGAATGGCCCGGGGCTTGCACCTGCAGTGCACGGGTCCCGGGCTTCCACAGAGGTCGTTCAGCGTCCTGGTCAGTCAGGGATGGAGATGGCGCCCGCCGTGATGGCAATGGCGTTGGCGGCAGCGGGTGTGGTGGCCAGCGGCGGCACGTTGGCGGCGGTAATGGCCGGGGCGCTGCCCGGTGTGCCGCCACGTGGCACCGTGCGCACCACCTGGCTGGCGGGCAGCGCCTTGCCGTGGGCGAGGTGGTCGTACACGGCGTCGAGTGCGTGGTTCAGGTACACGTGCAGCGGCACGTAGCGGCTGTCATAACCCGGCAGCACGGTGGGCAGGCCGATGAAGCTGTCGAAGTGCTGGGCGTTGGCCACTTCTACATAGCTGAGCTTGCTGGCAGCGCCTTCGACCTTCTTGTTCAGTGCGGCGTAGGGGCGAGAGGTGTGGCTGACGGGCAGCAAAGCATCCGCACGGCCATGCACGATGACGGCAGGCTTGCCACGCAGGTTGCCGTTGCGGCGGGTTTCGTCTACACCGGCCTGCAGCTTCTTGGCGGCGGCATCGTTGCCGGTGACGAGGTTGCGCAGGCACAGCGCACCGCTCAGGTTCCAGTCGGCCACGCCCGCGTCCGACACCGACAGGAAGTCGCGTGCCGGGCCCAGCTTGCCCAGGTTGTTGACCAGGTTGATACCGCCCGATGGGGGCACGCCGTTGCCCGTGGCAAACATGCCAGCGAGCGCTGCGGGGGCCAGTGTTGTCACCGCGCCTGTAGCCGCCGTGGCAGCGTAGCTGAAGCCGCACAGGTGGTCCTTGACACTGGCGCGCGACAGGCTGTTGGCGAAGGTGACAGCGACCGCCGGGGCGACTTCAAACGCAGCCAGCGACGCATGCAGGTCGTTGGACTCCGGCTCCCAGCCGTAGGCGCGCAGCTTTTGCAAAGCCTCTTCGGCCTGCGTGGCCGTGGTGGAGGCCGTGAGCAGGCCTGCCGCCTTGAGCGAGGCACAGCGATTGGGCGCAATCGGCAGGGCCGCACTGCCAAAGCCGGCGGCAAAAGCGGCAGCGTAGGGGCTGGTGCTGACCGATGGCGCCAGCGATGCGCAGGCCTGGTACAGATTGGCGTAGGTCGTGAAGTCCACCAGCGTCTTGCCGGTGACGGCCACTTCAGAACTGCCACGGCGCACGGTGACACCGGGGTTGGAGGGCATCTCGATGGCAGGCTCGGACACGGCCACGCCGCTGATCAGGCCCTGCGTGTCCAGCTCGGCCGCGGCAATCGCTGAACCGCCACCATTGGAGATGCTGGATGCAATCACGATGGTGTTGGCCGGGGTCAGCGTCTTGAGGCGCTGGCCCGCTGCATCGGTGGCGCCATAACGTTGGTTGAGCACGTAGTAGCCAAACTCCACGGCCTGCAGGGTGGTGGTGCCCCAGTCCTTCTCGGCATTCTGGCCCGAGTGCGCGTGTTTGAAGGCAAAGCGGTTGGGTGTGGCGGTGTTGAAGGCCGCCAGCTCGGTAGCGGTGAGCCCTGCGTTGAAAGCCGCGTTCTTGCCCGCTGCGGTGGCCGTGGCGCGGGTGCCGTCCATCAGCGGCACGGTGTCGTTTTGCAGGTCGTGCGGAGCACCGCCCGTGCCCTTGTCAGAGTACGCCACGGCGCAGCCCTTCTTCAGGCCCCACTCGCCGGTGGAGATGCCGCCGTACACACCGCGCGAGCCCGATGCCGTGGCGGTGATCATGCAGGGCTTCTTGGGGTCGAAGCTGGCAGGCACCTGCACCATGAGGGTGACGTTCTTGCGGCCTGTGCCGTCGTCGGCAAACGCGATGTACTCAGTGCCTGCCACCTTGCCTTCACCGGTGGTGACCTTGCCCTGTGCATCCACATTGGGGCCGTAGAGCGTGCCGTAGCCACCGGCCGCCGTCATGTCGAGCATGGCGCGGTAGTTGGTGTGGATGGCCGTGCGGCGCAGCTCGGCCGCAGTGGGCTTGAGCGGGTCGGCATAGGCCGGTGGCACGGCCGCCGCCAGCCCCGTGGCGCCCAGGCCAGCCGTCAGCAGGTCGTTGCTGGTGCCGTCGTACGTGATCTCGCTGATGGTGCCCAGGTAGGTGGGCTTGGTGTTGAGTGCGGCGCTGTCGCCATCACTGCCGCCGCAGGCAGCCAACACCGCAGCGGCCAGCACTGCGGGAACGAACGGACGAGAAAAGGGACGAAAACGCGGGTTCTTCATGCTCATCTTCATGTGCTTGTCTCCTGGAGTTTTTTCTTTGCGTCTTTGTTGCACAGCTCACCCACACACCCAGGCCACGCCAGTCACCCGGCGCGGCCGGGCCACTCACCCCACCTTGCGCGCAGCTGCCGCGCGCAGGCGCCCCACCACACCGGTGGGGAAGTAGTAAACGGACAGAACGAACAGCACGCCCAGCCACAGCAGCCAGCGGTCGGGCGACAGCAGCGCAGACAGCCAGGGCAGGCCTGAGGCGGCCTCGCTGCCCAGGCGCAGCAGATCCTGCAGGTAGCTTTGCGCCACCAGGAAGAGAACGGCGCCAATGGCCGAACCGTAGATCGTGCCCATGCCGCCGATCACCACGATGAGCAGGCAGTCCATCATGATTTCGAAGCTGAGCGAGGTGTCCGGCCCGTTGTAGCGCAGCCAGAGCGCCAGCATGGCACCCGCCATGGTGGCAAACAGTGCCGACAGCACGCTGGACGTGGTGCGGTACACCACCACGCGGTAGCCAATGGCCTCGGCGCGGAACTCGTTCTCGCGGATGGCCTGCAGCACGCGGCCGAAGGGCGAGTTGACGATGCGCAGCAGCGCCAGCACCAGCGCCACGGCCGTGACGAAGAGCAGGTAGTAGCAGATCAGCCGCCCGTCGATGCTCACGCCCAGGAAGGGGTCGTCAAACGGCTCGAAGCTGGGCGAAAGGAACTCGGGCACCTTGAAGGTCAAGCCGTCTTCGCCGCCGGTGATGTCTGACAGCTGCGAGGCCAGCGTCTGGAACGCAGCGGCCACGGCCAGCGTGATCATGGCGAAGAAGATGGCCCGCACGCGCAGCGAGAACAGCCCCACCGCCAGCGACAGCAGCAGCGAGAGCACCAGCGCGCCTGCCAGCCCCACCAGCAGCGCCGACCACGTGGGCCCCATGCGGGTGGTGGCCACGGCAATGCCGTAGGCCCCGATGCCAAAGAACATGGTGTGCGCAAAGCTCACGATGCCGGTGTAGCCCAAGAGCAGATCGAAGCTGGCGACCAGCACCACAAAGATCAGCACCTTGGCTGCCACGGACAGCGCCTTGACACCCGGGAAGAGGAACGGCGCGAACGCCAGGCCCAGAAAGATGGCCACCAGAATCACCGCCAGCACCTTGCTGCGCGGATAGTCGCCAGAGAGAAGTCGGTTCAGCATGTCAGTCGGCTCCTCATCAGCGGTTGGCCACGGGATAGACGCCCTGCGGACGCCACAAGAGAATGGCCACCATCAACGCGATGTTGGAGAACAGCGCCACCTTGGGCACCAGGAAGCCGGTGTAGTTGGCCATCAGCCCCACCAGCAGCGCACCGATGAGCGCGCCGCCGGTGCTGCCCAGGCCGCCGATGATGATCACGATGAAGATCAGCACGTTGACCTGTGCGCCCATCTGGGGCACCACGTTCTGCTGGTACAGACCCCACATCACGCCGCCCAGGCCCGCCAGGGCCGAGCCCACCACGAACACACCCACAAACAGGCGGCGGATGCGGTAGCCCAGGCTTTCGACCATCTCGCGGTCCTGCACACCCGCGCGGATCAGCAGGCCGACCTTGGTGCGCGACAGCGTCCAGGCCAGCACACCAAACACCAGCAGGCCCACGGCCACCGCCACCAGGCGGTACTTTTCGATGGCCGCATCGCCCACCAGCAGCGAGCCACGCATGCCCTCGGGCAGCGGCAGCGGGATCTGCGCGGGGCCCCAGATGACCTTGATGAGTTCTTCACCAATGATCATGCCGCCCATGGTGATGAGAATCTGCTTCAGGTGCTGGCCGTACACGGGGCGCACGATGAAACGCTCGAACGCCAGGCCCACGGCGCCTGCTACGGCCATGGCCACCACCATGGCGGGCAACACGGCCATCAGGTTGCGCCACAGCTCGGCGCTCTGGGTGTAGTCGCCCATGGCGCCCAGCACGCTGGTGGCCACAAAGGCGCCAAGCGCTATGAACACGCCATGGCCGAAGTTCAGCACGTCCATCAGGCCAAACACCAGCGTGAGGCCCGAGGCGATGATGAAGATGATCATGCCCATGGCCAGCCCCGCCACCGTGAGCGTGAGCCAGGTGCTGGGCGAGCCGATGAAGGGCAGCACCAGCAGCGCCAGCGCCGGCACCAGCGCCAGCGGCTTCCAGTCGAAATCGCGGGTGATGCTCATGCCCGACCTCCAGCAGCTACTGCCGCACCACGCACATCAGCTACATATTTGATAGCTGCCACAGCAATAGATACCTGCGCTACCGCCCGAAAACACCTGAAACTGCTTATACGACTCATAGCGCCAACCCCAGCAGCGAGCGCTGCAGTTCTTCGTCTTGCGCCAGCGCGGCCATGCTGCCCGCATGCACCACCTGGCCGTTGTCCATCACGGCCACGGTGTCACCCAGCCGCTTGGCAAAGTTGATGTTCTGCTCGACGAGCAGGATGGTCACGCCGCTCTTCTTGAGCTGGTCGAACGCATCGATCATGTTGTTGATGATGGCGGGCGCGAGGCCCTTGCTGGGTTCATCGACGATGAGCAGATCGCGCGGCTCGACGATGGCGCGGCTCACGGCCACCATCTGCTTCTGGCCGCCGCTGAGCTTGCCGGCGGGGTGGTTCCAGAACTTCTCCACGGCCGGGAAGAGCTTGAAGATCCACTGCAGCCGCGCCTCGTCCATCTGCGCAGCGTTGCGCGCACTGCGGGCGGCCAGCAGCATGTTTTCCTTCACCGTGAGGTCGGCAAAGATGCCCATGTTCTCGGGCACATACGCGATGTTCATGCCCGCAATGGCGGGAGTGTTCATCGCCGTGATGTCTTTGCCGCCAAAGTGGATGGAGCCCTTCGACGCATGCCACAGGCCCATGATGGTGCGCAGCGTGGTCGTCTTGCCCGCGCCGTTGCGGCCCAGCAGCATGGTGAGCTGCCCCTTGGGCACAGCGAGATGAACGCCGTGCAGGATGTGGTACGCGCCGATGTGCGTGTGCACACCCTTGAGTTCGAGCAGGTTGGGGGTTGCGGTCGCGGTGCTCATGCGGCCTCCTTCTCTGCGTCCTTGGAGACGCCCAGGTAGGCCTCTTGCACCACGGGCGATGCGATCACCTCGGCAGGTGGGCCGTCGGCCACCAGCGTGCCGTTGGTCAGCACGATGATGCGGTCGGCCAGCTCGCGCACCACGTCCATCTTGTGCTCCACCAGCAGGATGATCTTGGTCTTGTCCTTCTTCAGCTCGCGGATCAGGTTCAGGATCACGGGCGCTTCGTCATGGCTCATGCCGGCCGTGGGTTCGTCGAACATGTAGACCTGCGGCTCCAGCGCCATCAGCAGCGCCACTTCGAGCTTGCGCTGGTCGCCGTGCGGCAGGCTGGCCACGGGCGTATCGGCCCGGTCCGTCATGGCCACGGCCTGCAGGATCACGCGGGCGCGCTGGGTCAGCGCGTTGTGGTCGCTCCAGATGCTCCACAGGTTCATGCCCCGGCGGTGCTTGCCTTCTTGTGTGGCCTGCACGGCCAGGCGCACGTTCTCCAGCACGCTGAGGTTGGGGAACAGGTTGGTGAGCTGGAACGCCCGGCCCAGACCCGCGTGCGTACGTGCCGAGATGGACTGGCCCGTGAGATCCTGCCCGCCCAGCATCACGCTGCCGCTGGTGGCCTTGAGTTGCCCCGAAATCAGGTTGAAGTAGGTGGTCTTGCCCGCGCCGTTGGGGCCCACGATGGCGGTCAGCGTGCCGGGCTCGAAAGAGCAGGTCACGCCGTTGACCGCCACATGGCCGCCGAAGCGGATGGTCAAGTCCTTGGTGGCCAAGGTGCTCATGGGTGGGGGTTCACTTTCACGGTCTGAGTCATTTCATTCAAAGAGCCCGGCAACCCTGCCCTGCGGGGGGGGTGCCAAGACCTTCACTGGGTTTCCATCGTCAACAGTCTCCGCAACTGGCGCGGTCGCAGCCTGCGACCGCCGCGCAAGGGCCGCCCCGCCGCGCTGGCGGTGTCCCCTTTCCCGAATGGCGCAGCCATTCGAGAGAAGGGGGAAGACGCGAAGCGGCTCAGGGGGTTGTACATATTTCAGCAGGTGCCGATCACGTAGTAGTTGATGCTGGTCTGCTTCAGGGTGTTGGTCACAAACACGTTCCACAGGCCCATGTTTTGGTTGGAGCCCAGCGCATAGGTGTAGCCCCCGGCGGCGTACGCGCGCCCGGCCAGGGTGTGTGCATAGTTGCTGGCCGTGGTGCAGGTGGCCGTGCCACCGCCCGATGCGGCCAGCGTGGTGCCCGGAGCCGCGGCCGATGTGGCGCCTTCGGCCCCGTTGGCATCGGCAGCGCGCACTGTCCAGCTGTAGGTGGTGGAGGCAGCCAGGCCGGTGTCGGTGTAACTGGTGGCGGTGACAGGCAGCGCGTTGACCTTATTGGCGTTGCGGTACACGTTGTAGCTGGCCGCACCGGTGACGGCGGCCCAGCCGATGGCCATGCTGCTGGCCGTGGCGCCCGAGGTGCTCACGCCCGTGGGAGCTGGCAGGGCTACAGGGTCGGGGGGCGTGGTACCGCCCGTGCCGCTGGAGACGCGGTCCACCATGGCCTTGATGGCCGCCATTTGCGGGCCGGACTTCTTGGAGTAGTTGGCGCTGTCATAGCCCCACCAGTCCCAGCAGCTGTTAGTGGCTGCGGTGCTGGTCTGCGGGTACAGCATCACGATATTGTTCGTGTCAGCCCAGCGGTTGTAGCCGGTGTTGCGCACGTACTGCTGCTGCACATCGCTGATGTTCTGCTTGCAGCCATGCAGCACCACATGCAGCTTGCAGGTGGCCGTGCCACCCGCCTGGCAGGCCTGGGGCACGTAAGCCCAGCCCGTGGTGGCCATGCCGTGGTTGGTGATGAATTCGCTCTGGTTGAACTCGATGTAATTGCCGGTGGGCAGGGTGGCGTTGTTGCGGGCGTTCAGCGTGCCGTACAGGTGTTGCAGCATGGCGCCGGCCAGGTCGAAGTTGCAGTCGCTGATGTAGGGCGCGCCCTTGGTGGAGCAGGCGTTGCCGTAGTCGTCCGTCACCATGGCGTGTTCGGCCGCAATGTCCTTCTTGTAGACCACGTTGGCGGCGGGCACAAAGCTGTTGTAGTAGGTGCGCAGCGCGTCCATCACCCCGGTCTTGACCACGCTGTCGAGCGTGCCCGAGAACAGGTAGACCTTGGAGTTCTGCAGGTTGGCCACGGGGTCGATGACTCCCTGACTCGCCCAGGTGTTGGTGGTGCTGACCAGCGTGCTGGTGGGGATGCCCGCCGGGCTGGCCATGCAGCGCTCGGTGGCGTTGACGATGGACCCTTCGGCGCAATAGAACGGGCCGCCCGCCACCACGCCAGCGCCCTTGGCAAACGTGGCCGAGTACGCCACGTGCAGTTGCACCGCCATGAAGCCGCCCGAGGACAGGCCCGACACCGTGGTCTGTGTCTTGTCGATCTTGAGTGCTGGCAGGTTGACGGCAGCGTGAACACCGCCCACACCACAAAGTGCCAGCGCAGCCCCTGCTGCAGCCGCCCGGATGAAATTGAAAGCCATGTTGTCTTGTCTCCAAATAATTTTTGAGAAAAACCGACCCAGCCCCCGTGCACACCCAGGGGTTCATGCATCAATTCACTGGAAAAAAAGGGGCGGCCGCCCCCGCGAGGATGGATCCCCGCTGGGCTGAGCAATCGCCAGCCAGCGGGGCCACGCAAACCGTTTATCGCTTGTTGCGAATCGGAACTTGCATCTCTTCAGGCTTGATCTCGCGCACCAGCTCGGGCACACCCCAGGCAAAGGCCGGGTCCACCTTGATCTTGAAGTGGTACATGCTCTGCATGGCCTGGTGGTCTTCCTTGCGGAAGGTCATCTTGCCCTTGGGGGTCTCGAAGCTCATGCCCTCCATGGTCTTGATGAGCTTGTTGGTGTTGGTGTCGCCGTTCGTGGCCTTGAGGGCCGTGACCAGTGCCATGGCAGAGCTGAAGCCACCGGCCGTGAAGAAGTCTGGCGGGGTCTTGAACTCCTTGTAGTGCGCGGCCACCATGGCTTCGTTCACGGGGTTCTTGGGGATGCCGAAGTAGTAGTACGTGGCGCCTTCCATGCCGGGGAAGTTCTTGTACGCAGCCATGGCGGGCAGGATGTTGCCGCCCGTGGCGATCTCGATGCCATAGCGCTTCAAGTCCATGTCAGCGATCTTGAACGGGTTGCCGGCACCGGCCCAGATGATGAAGATGACCTTGCGTCCGGGCACGTCCTTGAGCTTGTCGATCAGGCGCTGGGCACCGGCGGTGAAGTCGGTGGTGGTGGTGGGCAGGTATTCCTCGTGCACCAGCTTGGCGTTCTTCAGTGCGTCCTTGAAGGCCTTCACACCGTCGCGGCCAAAAGCGTAGTCCTGCGCCAGCGTGGCTACCGTGACGCCGGCCTTGTCGATGGCCACGGCATTGCTGATCGCGTCCTGGCTGCTGTTGCGGCCGGTGCGGAAGATGTATTTGTTCCACTTGTCGCCGGTGATGGCGTCGGCCACGGCGGGCTCGACCAGCAGGATCTTCTTGTATTCCTCAGCCACGGGCAGCAGGGCCAGGGCCACGCCGCTGGAGGTGGGGCCGACCGCGATGTCGGCCTTGTCGTCCGAGTAGGCGGAGGCCAGCAGGCTCTTGCCCAGGTCGGGCTTGCCCTGGTCGTCCTTCTCGATCACGACGAGCTTCTTGCCATTGACGGTCATGCTGCCGCCAGTGGCGTAGTTCAGGCCCATCATCAGGCCGGTCTGGGTCTGCTTGCCATAGGCTTCCAGAGGGCCCGTCTTGCTGTAGATGTGGGCGATGCGGATTTCACCGGTCTGCGCGAACGCGGGGGCAGAAAGTGTGGCGGCGGTAACGGCTGCGGAAGCGAGGGCGACCAGAGTGCGACGTTGCATGGCGATGTCTCCTGTTGTGATGCTTCTTTACTGCACAGTCTGTGCCAGCATCCAAGTGCTTGATTTCAAAGATACTTTTACTGACACCCTGGCGACACTGACTGATTTCAATACACATTAAATGTCCAATAATTAGACATTTGTCTGATTTTTATTCAGGGTTTTCCAGACGTCCATAGAGCGTGGCGCGCGAGATGCCCAGCTGCCGCGCGGTGGCCAGCTTGTTGCCGCCATGGGCCTTCAGGGCGGCGGCAATGGCCTTGCGCTCCAGCTCGGCCACCTGTTCGGCCAGCGGGCGCAGGTAGCGGCTTTCGTCATCGGCGTCGGCGGCGTGGCCCGGGTCTTGCACCGGGGCGGGGGCGGCGGGCTCCACGCCGGCCTCGCGCAGGATGCGCTCCAACTGCGCGGCGTCGATGGACTGCGAGTCGCTGCGCATGACCGCCTGCTCCAGCACATTGCGCAGCTCGCGGATGTTGCCGCGCCAGGGCTGGCCCGCCAGCAGGGCCATGGCGTCGGGCAGCAACTCGGGCGGGGCGGTGCCGTTGCGCAGGGCCAGGTCTTCGCCCAGGGCTTCGACCAACGCAGGAATGTCGCTGCGCCGCACCCGCAGCGGCGGCACGCGCACAGGCAGCACATGCAGGCGGTAGAACAAGTCCTCGCGGAACTTGCCCTCGCGCACCAGCGCGGCCAGGTCGCGCGAGGTGGCGGCCAGGATGCGCACGTTGAATGGCACGAGCTTGTTGCTGCCCAGCGGCTCGATCTCGCCCTCTTGCAACGCGCGCAGCAGTTTGGCCTGCAGGCTCTGCGGCATGTCGCCGATTTCGTCGAGGAACAGCGTGCCGCCGTCGGCCAGCTTGAACTTGCCGTCGCGGCCTTTGCGGTCAGCGCCGGTATAGGCGCCCGGCGCCACGCCAAAGAACTCCGCTTCGAGCAGCGTGTCGGGCACGGCGGCGATGTTCACGCTCACAAACGGGCCGCTGGCGCGGCTCGATGCGGCGTGGATGGCGTGGGCGAGCAGCTCTTTGCCGGTGCCGGTTTCGCCCAGCAGCAGCACGGGGCTGGTGGACTGCGCTGCACGGCGCGCCTGGCGCTTGACCTCGGCCGCCGCAGGGCTGGAGCCGATGAAACTGGCAAAGGTGTACTTGGACCGCCGCTCGCCATCGCCCGCCACGGCAAGGCTGCGGCGGCGCTGGCTGGCCAGCTCGCGCCGAGCGTCGTCCAGGTCCCGCTGCAGCAGTGCAAACTTGCTGATGAGGGGCTGCAGCGTGGTCTCGGGGTGGTCGAACAGCACGATGCCGATGGCACCGATCACGCGGTCGGCATCGTCGCGCAGCGGGATGCGGCTGACCACAAAGGTACCCGCCTTGTTGGTGAGCAGATCGATCAGCACGGGCTGGCCGGTTTCCAGCACGCGGCGCATCTGGGTGTTGGGGATGACCTCTTCCACCGTGCGGCCGACGAACTGGTCCACTGACGAAAAACCAAGGTCCGGCAGAAAGCGCTGATAGCCCTCGTTCACCCACACGATGCGCCCGCTGCGGTCCACCAGGAACATGCCCTGGCTGACGCTGGAGAACAGCTGGAACATGGAACGTGCCGCCAGTTCCAGAATGCCCTGGGCATCCAGCGGCAGTGCGGGGGCGTCATCGGTGAGAAGGGGCATGGGCGGATGGTAGCGCGGAGGTACATGCGGATCCGTGTACCAGCCACGGTCACCGGCAGCACAGCACGTAGCCCTCAGCGATTCGCTACATTGTTTATAGCAATTAAGGCATTATTTGTCTGCGCTATCGGGCATTTACTGCACCTTGTCAGCCGCCTGACGCTCTTCGGCATGCCCCCAGTGCAGCACCACGACGGACGGCGGCTGCACCGGCTGCACCGGCTGCGCAGCCAGAGGCTGGTCCATCAGGATGCAGGTCTTGCCGGTGCGGCGGCAATGGTCCTGTACCCGCCAGTACTGGTCATGGCTGATGCAGCCGGTCTGGCAAATCACCCAGTCTGCGGCCGCCAGGCTGGTATGCAGTGCTGCTTCGCTGATGGCTGGCGCCCTCTCCTCGACGGCCACTTCTTTGCCTCTGTACGCGTTCTGGGAATCAGCGGGGGCCTGCGACGACGCACTCGGCGCCGATGCGGCCAGCTTCCATCGCAGGCACTCGCGCGACAAGGCGGTGATGCGCTCTGCCAGCACGCCGATATGGCGGGCCATGGACTGTCGCTGCGGCAGGCCCGGCTGAGCCGCCTGCCACTGTGCCAGGGCATCCTGCGCCCACGCGAGGCGCGTGTCCCGGATGATCACTGCAGCACGCAAGCGCATCACCTCCGCCGACAGCGCTTCCAGTTGCGCGGCCTGAGCGGCCACCAGCTTGCAGCAGCGTTGCTGCGCCTCACCCCACTGCCTGCACAACGCCATAAATTCCTGGGGAAGTGAATCCATGCACCACCTTGCAAATAAGAATTATTCGCATTTTATGTTATCATCCAGCCCCGTTGAGCAAGTCTCCTGGTGGGAAGGCTCGGGATCTACAACCCGGTGCCAGGCTTGCCATAACAACCCAAGCTGAAAACGAAAAAACCGCGCCCTGGAGCGCGGTTTTTTTACGTGCAGCGTGCGCCACGAGTGCGCAGACGCAGGGGCCTCTATGAAGACGCCAGCTTGCGTGCCGCCATACGGCGCATCACGCGCGGAACGATCAACACCAGCGCCACGATCACCACCAGCGTGAGCGACATCGGGCGCTGCAGGAAGATCCACCAGCTACCCTCTCCCAGCGCCACGGCGTTGCGCATCTGTGCCTCGGCCAAGGGGCCCAGGATCATGCCCACCACCACCGGCGCGGTCGGAAAGTCGAACCGGCGCATCACCACCCCCAGAATGCCGATGGCATACAGCAGAAACAGGTCGAACGCGCTCTGGCGCATGCCGTAGGCGCCCACCGTGGCGAAGATCAGGATGCCTGCGTACAGCTGCGGGCGCGGTACCTTCAGCAGCTTGACCCACAGCCCCACCATCGGCAGGTTCAGCACCAGCAGCATGATGTTGCCGATGTACAGCGAGGCGATCAGCGCCCACACCAGTGCCGCCGAGCTGGTGAACAGCTGCGGGCCCGGGTTGATGCCGTAGTTCTGGAATGCGCCCAGCAGCACGGCCGTGGTGTTGCTGGTAGGAATGCCCAGCGTCAGCAGCGGAATCAGCGCAGCCGTCACGGTGGCGTTGTTCGCCGCCTCAGGACCGGCCACGCCTTCAATGGCGCCCTTGCCCCCAAACTCGGCCTTGTCCTCGCCCTTGGCCAGCTTCTTCTCGGTGGCGTAGCTGAGGAAGGTGGGGATCTCGGTGCCGCCCGCAGGGATACAGCCAAACGGTGTGCCGATGAGCGTACCGCGCAGCCACGCGGGCCAGGACCGTTTCCAGTCCCGTGCGGTCATGTGCACACGGCTCATCTTGTTCTGCGTCTCGTTCACACTGCCTTCGTAAATGGCAGCGTAGAGCACCTCCGCCACGGCAAACAGACCCACGGCCACCAGAACGATGTCGATGCCGTCCAGCAACTCCATCTGGCCTGCGGTGTAGCGCGCAGCACCAGAGATCTGGTCCATGCCCACGCAGCCCAGCGCCAGCCCCACAAAGAGGGCCGTCATGCCGCGCAACGCGCTCTGGCCGAGCACCGCGCTGACAGTGGTGAAGGCCAGCACCATCAGCATGAAGTACTCCGGCGGCCCGAGCTTGACGGCAAATTCCGCCACGCCCGGTGCGAACAGCGTCACGACCACCGTGGCAATGGTGCCCGCCACGAAGGAGCCAATCGCCGAGGTTGCCAGCGCCGCACCGGCGCGGCCACTCTTGGCCATCTTGTTGCCCTCCATCGCGGTCACCATACTTGCCGTCTCCCCCGGCGTGTTCAGCAGGATCGACGTGGTGGACCCTCCGTACATGGCGCCGTAGTAGATACCGGCAAAAAAGATCATCGAGGCCGTGACCTCGACCTTGGCGGTAATGGGCAGCAACATGGCCACAGCCACGGCAGGCCCGATGCCAGGCAGCACGCCCACGGCCGTGCCGAGGGCACAGCCCACCAGCGCCCACAGCAGGTTGGCTGGCGTGATGGCGGTGGCAAAGCCCGCCAGAAGCGCATCAAAGATTTCCATCAGAACCTCTTCTTGATGTTGTTGTCAGGGGTCTTGCCGGGCTGCGGCAGAGGATGCGGGTGGCCTTACAGCCAGCCCGTTCCCGTCAGGCCCGGCAGGTTGATGGCGAGAAACTGCGTGAAGGCCCAGAACACGGGCGCCGAGATCGCCAGCCCGGTCAGCACATCCTTCACCCACGTGCCGACGGAGCCGGCTTGGGGCTGCCGTGCTGCGCGGCGGAGGCCTTGCACAGCCAGCACGTAGCAAATCGTGCAGCTCACGATGAAGCCCACGGTGCCGATCAATGCGGCGTTGACCAGAAGACCCGCAGACACCCACACGAAAGAGCCGATGTCGGCCTTGGGGTGCCCGCTGGCTTCGGCCATCTCGCGGTAGCCGCCGGTGCGTGCCTCCCACACCAGCCACGCGCCGCAGATGGCCAGCACCACGGTACACAGCCACGGCAGAAAGTTGGGGCCGACGCCGCCGTAGCCGGCCTCGCCGGAAATCTGCAAGGCGCCGAAGGCCATGCCTCCGGCCACCAGCAGCACACCGGCGCCGACGATGGTCTGCGCGCGCGGCGATGGAATGGTGCTGCCTTCAGTCATCACACCATCCCGGACTTGACCATGGTGGCGCGCAGGCTGGCGAATTCCTGGTCCACGAAGCTGGCAAACGCATCGCCAGCCATCCACGCGGGGGTCCAGTCGTTCTTGGCCAGCGCCTCGCTCCAGGCCTTGCTCTTCGTGGCCTTCTCGATGGAGGCAATCAGCGCGTCACGCTGGGCCTTGTCGATACCGGGAGCGCCGTACACACCACGCCAGTTGCCGATCTCGACGTTGATTCCCTGCTCCTTGAGCGTGGGCACCTCGACGCCCTTGAGGCGCTTGCCGGACGTGACCCCGATGGCCCGCATCTTGCCCGCAGCGATGTACTCGGCAAACTCGCTGTAGCCGCTGCCGCCGATGGTGACGTTGCCGCCCAGGATGGCGGCAGTTGCCTCGCCGCCCCCACGGAAGGCCACGTAGTTGATCTTGGCCGGGTCCACGCCCACTTCACGGGCAATCATGGCGGCAGCGATGTGCTCGGTGGAGCCGCGCGAGCCGCCACCCCATTTCACGCTGCCAGGGTCCTTCTTGAGCTGGTCCACCACGTCCTTCATCGACTTGAAAGGCGAGTTGGAAGGCAGCACGAACACGTTGTATTCGCTGGTCAGGCGTGCCAGCGGCGTGACCTTGTCCAGGCCCACCGGGGGCTTGCCTGTGATGATGCCGCCCAGCATCACCGCACCCATCACCATCACGGCATTCGGGTCGCCCTTGCTGCCGTTGACGAACTGCGCCAGACCGATCGCGCCGGCGGCACCGCCCTTGTTGTCATAGGTGACCGAGCTGGCAACCCCTGCGTCCTGCATTGCCTTACCCAACGCGCGACCGGTGGTGTCCCAGCCTCCACCCGGGTTGGCGGGGATCATCATCTTGATGGCAGATGCCGTCTGGGCCGAGACGGGCAGCGCACCCGCTGCGGCCAGGGCGGCCAGGGATTTCAGAAAGGTATCGCGACGCATAGTGTCTGTCTCCTGATAAGGTTTGCGAACCGCCCGATGATGCGCGCGCTGCCTGTCAAACGGCTGTCCTCAGACTCAGGGAAAACACTCATGCGCGGGGCCCGACGAGACGGTGCTATGGTGCCGCGCATGCAATTGCTCCTTGTAGAAGACGACCCCACCATGCAGGCCACGCTGCACCGCGCGCTGACCCGGCGCGGCATGGAGGTCACAGCCGTGGGCGACGGGCGCGCGGCGCTCAGCCAGTGGATCGCGCTGCAGCCCGATGCCGTCATCCTGGACCTGACCCTGCCCGGCCTGGACGGCCTGCAAGTGCTGCAGCAGGCCCGGTCGCGCGGCCTGCGCACCCCTGTGCTCATCCTGACAGCGCGCGGCACCGTCGGCGACCGGGTGATGGGCCTGAACGCCGGAGCCGACGACTACCTGCCCAAACCTTTTGACCTGGACGAACTGGAGGCCCGTCTGCGCGCCCTGGTGCGCCGCAGTGCGGACCCCGCAGTGGCGCCCCTCTCCCCCAGCACCGTGCAGATCGGCGCCATCCGCTACGACAAGGACAGCGGCGCCCTGTACCTCCACGGCGAGGTGATGGAGCTCACACCGCGCGAACTCGCTTTGATGCACGCCCTGCTGGCCCAGCCCGGCCATGCGGTGACCAAGGAAAGGCTGTATGAGCTGGTGTTTCCGGGCCAGCTGGACGTGCAATACGAAGCCATCGAGGTCGTGGTGTACCGGCTGCGCAAAAAGCTGGCAGGCACGGGCCTGACGTTGATGACGCTGCGCGGCCTGGGCTACCTGCTGCGGGCCGACACATGAGCCCCAAAGGCGTGCGCCACCACTCGCTAAGGCGGCGCCTGCTGCTGGGCATCTTGCTGCCGGTGGTGCTGTTCATCGGCTTCAACACCTGGAGCCTGTACCACCAGACCCTGGCATCCCTCAACACGGCCTACGACCGCACCCTGCTGGCATCTGCCAAGAGCATCAGCGAACAGCTGGATGTGAAGGGGTTTGACGAGGAGGCGCAGCTGCGCGCCATCGTGCCGTATTCCGCGCTGGAGGCCTTTGAAGCCGACAACCAGAGCCAGATGTTCTACCGCGTCTCGACCCTGAAGGGCGAGATGGTGTCGGGCTTTGAAGACCTGCCGATGTGGCATGGCAGCATCCCTGCCCGCCCGCCTTACGCGGCCTTGGTGGACTTTTACGACGACCGCTTTCGTGACCGCGATGTGCGCGTCGCCGTGCTGCTGCAGCCGGTGGCCAGCTCCCAGGGGCGGGCCATGGCGGTGATCCAGGTGGCCGAGACGCTGGAAGTGCGCGAAACCCTGGCCCTTCAGATCCTGCGCAACACCCTGCTGCGCCAGGCGCTGCTGATCGCGGTGATCGCCTTCACCGTGGTGCTGGTGGTGCAGCGCGCCACCCAGCCCGTTCGCCAGCTCAGCCAGCAGCTGCAGGCCCGGCGAGAAGGCGACCTGAGCCCCATTGCCGCCCCGCTGGCCCCGCGTGAGCTGCAACCGCTGGTGGACGCAACCAACGAGGTCATGCAGCGCCTGCGCCACCTGCTGCGGCACCAGAAACGCTTTGTGCGCGACGCATCGCACCAGTTGCGCACGCCGCTGGCCGTGCTCAAGACCCAGGTGCAGTCCGCCCTGCATGGCGATGTGGGGCCACAGCAAGCCCTGCACGAAATCAGCGACACCGTGGACCGCGCCACGCTGCTGGCCAACCAGATGCTGGCCCTGGCCAAGGTGGAGCAACTGCGCCAGCAAAGCGCGCCGCCCGCTACCCGGTTCGACGAGGTCCTGCGCGCAGTGGCGCTGGAAATCTCGCCCCTCATCGCCCAGCGCGACCTCGACTTCGGCATCCACACCGAGCCCGCTCTGGTGCAATCGCACGAATGGATGCTGCGCGAGCTGAGCCGCAACCTGTTGCACAACGCCGTGCGGCACGCACCACCCGGCAGCGAGCTGACCGTGGACCTGCGCAGCGACGGACGGCATGTGGCGCTCACCATCAGCGACCACGGTCCGGGCATAGATGACGAACTGGCGGCCCGCCTGTTCCAGCCCTTCTCGGCGGGTGATGTGCGCACCGGCAGCGGCCTGGGTCTGGCCATCTGCCATGAGATCGTGCAGGCGCTGGAAGGCAGCATCGTGCTGACCAACCGGGTCCAGGGCCACAAGGTGACCGGGCTGGACGCGGTTGTCCGCCTGCCACTGCCTGCGCCACTGACTGACAGCGCGCCGGCGATGCAGGCGGCACAATCTCATCCATGAACACGATGGAGACGATGCGGCTGGACAAATGGCTCTGGTGCGCCCGCTTTTACAAAACCCGCAGCCTCGCCACGGAAGAAATCGGCAAAGGCCGGGTCACCGTCAATGGCCAACTGGCCAAACCTGCCCGCGACCTGCGCTGCGGCGACACCGTGGCGCTGCGCCAAGGGCCCGTGGCACGCACCGTGCTCGTGCGGGGCCTGAGCGGCGCCCGTGGCCCTGCGCCTGTGGCCCAGCAGCTGTATGAGGAAACCCCCGACAGCATCGCTGCCCGCGAAAAAGCAGCGGAAATGCGCCGCTTGGCCCCCGAGCCGGCTGCCACATTGCAAGAAGGCCGCCCCACCAAACGCGACCGCCGCGAGATCGACAAGGTCCACAAAGGAAGCGATTGGGGCAGCCGATGGAGCGCATCCATCGACGAGTGACCCGTGCTAGGAGCCCGGCAGTTCGCAGGCGATGCCTGAAAGAACGAGGCGGCAGAAAGCGCCAAAGAAAAAGCCCCAAGCGATTGAGCACTTGGGGCTTATCTTGGCGGAAACGGAGGGATTCGAACCCTCGATGAGGCTCTACACCCCATACTCCCTTAGCAGGGGAGCACCTTCGGCCACTCGGTCACGTTTCCAATCCCGCTATTATGCCTCATTTTGGAGGGGGTCCCGCCGAGGCCTGCCTTCGCCGAACGATGCCATGCTCCCGAAAACCATGGGCGGGCTCCAGGTGGACTTCGTGCAAACCACCAGGCGGTCAACCTCCAAAGCCCAGGGCGACACGCCCCTCAAGCGAACGAACACCCGTAACACGCTGACCACCCGGCGAACTCAGACGTCGCCTAGGCTTTCAGCCAATCGACCATGGCGCCCGAGCGCACCACAAAGCCGCTGCCCACCTTGATACGGATCCGGTGGCCCCGCGTGGAGCAGGCGCTGATTTGACTCAGCAGCTCGCTCAGCTGTGCGGCCGTCGGGGTTGTCAGGTGGGTGTGGCGCAGCCAGTGGCGCAGCACGTTGGACTGGCGGGCGCGACTGAGCATTTGCAGGGCCTTGATCTTCGGGGGCTGTCCCACCTGCAACAGGTCTTGCTGGGCCAGCTCTTGCAGCAGTTCTGCCGCCTGGGCGGCATTGGCCGCTGACCGCGCAAAGGTCTCCCGAAAGGACGGGAAGGCAGACTCGAGGATCGGGAGCAGCTGCGCCCTGATGCGATTGCGGGTGTAGCGCTCGTCGCGGTTGGTGGGGTCTTCCACCCACGCTTGGCCCTGCGCCTTCAACCACTGGCGCACATCCGACGCGGCCACCTGCAGCAAAGGACGATGCCAGACCAGCCCTCCCCGCTCCCACTGGGCCGGCATGGCGGCAAGGCCCGCGACGCCCGCTCCGCGCGACAGGGCCAGCAACAGGGTTTCGACCTGGTCATCGGCGTGCTGTGCGATTGCTATGGATTGAATAGCACCCAAGACATGATCTTCTAGCGCTACAGCCGTCAAAGCCTGGTATCTGGCTTGCCGGGCAGCATCCTCCGGGCTCTGACCGGGCGCTGGGCGCGCATCCAGCCGCTGCACGCGCAAAGGCACACCCAGCTGGCCGCACAATGCCACGCAATGCTGCTCAAATCCGTCGGCAGCCGCCTGCAGCCCATGGTGTACGTGGATGGCCAACACCTGCCCCGGCCAGCGGTGCGCACAGGCCAGCAACAACGCGGTCGAGTCCGCTCCGCCGCTCAACGCCACCGCCAGAGGTAAGGCGGGCGCGAAAGCTTGCAGGGCGACGTCCATGGATTGGGTCATGGCGCCTGGCCCCCAGGCGCTGAAGGCCCAGCGCTCGGACCAGCAGCCATTGGAGTCAACTCACGGCTACAAGCATCTGGACAGGGGCAACAGTTCATGGGCGCCGATTATCACGGGGCCCCGCTCTCCGGCAGCAAGGTGCACTAGGGGCGCCGCGACGCCCCGACCCTTGCGACTCAACCGCCCGGCGGGGACAGCCGTGGCGAAGCGTGGGCAGAATCGGTGGACAGGCGGAAGGTACCCACCACCTCCGACAGCCGCACCGACTGATCCTTCAGACTCTGCGCCGCTGCAGCGCTCTCTTCCACCAGCGCTGCGTTCTGCTGGGTCATCTGGTCGAGTTGGGCCACGGCCTGCCCCACCTCGTTGATGCTGGTGCTCTGCTCGTTGGTGGACGCGGTGATCTCGGCCATGATGTCCGTCACGCGCTGCACCGAGGTCACGATGTCGGTCATCGTGGTGCCTGCGTCGTGCACCAGCCGCGAGCCGTTTTCCACCTGCTCGACCGACGTATTGATCAAGGTCTTGATCTCGCGGGCCGCTTCGGCACTGCGCTGGGCCAGACTGCGCACCTCACCCGCCACCACCGCAAAGCCCCGGCCCTGCTCGCCTGCGCGCGCGGCCTCCACCGCTGCGTTGAGCGCGAGGATGTTGGTCTGAAACGCAATGCCGTCGATCACGCCGATGATGTCGTTGATCTTGCGCGAGGCCGCATTGATCTGGTCCATGGTGGTCACTACATTGCCCACCACCTGACCGCCGTGCTGCGCGACGCTGGAGGCCTGGGCGACCAGCTGGTTGGCCTGCCGCGCAGAGTCTGCGTTGTGCCGCACCGTTTCGGTCAGCTGCTGCATGGAGGCCGAGGTCTGCTGCAAGCTGGATGCCGTGAGTTCAGTGCGCCCGCTCAGGTCGTGATTGCCGGTGGCGATCTCTTCGGCGGCCACACGCACCGAACTGCTGGCGTCCCGGATCTGAGCCAGCACCCCCGAGAGCTTGCCGGCAAAACTGTTGAAGCTGCCGGCGATCTGGGCCAGTTCATCCTCGCCGTGCGCGTCAATGCGGCGTGACAGGTCGCCGTCGCCCGCGCCGATTTCGTGCATGGCATCGCGCACCAGCGTGAGCTGGCGCAGGCGCCGGGTGAGCACCACCCCCAGCAACGCCACGGCCACGACCAGCACCAGCACACTGGAGATCAGCGATGTGGCCAACATGGCGCGGATCGGCGCCATGGCTTCGCTCTCGTCAAGGGCCACGACCAGCATCCAGGACGTGCCAGCGATCGGCACCACACTCAGCAGGCGGCTGCGCCCGGCGATGTCGGTCGGCAGCAGTCCTTTGTTCTTGGCAGCAGCCAGCAGCGGCTCGATCGCGAGGTCTTTGGAGAGTTCGGTGATGGGCTTGAGCGTGAGCCCCTGGTCTTTGTGGGCGATGATTTTGCCGTCCGCGGACACCAGAAAGGCAAAGCTTTGCGGCGTGGGCTGGATGGACGCGACATTGGCCACGACCGATTCCATGTACACGTCCCCGGCAGCCACCCCCTTGAGTGCGGAGCCCGCACCCACCGGCGTCGCAAAGGTCACCACCAGTTTCTGGTCGGAGGCCGAGATGTAGGGCGGCGTGACCACGGACGCGCCAGCCTGGGCAGCCTGCTTGTACCAGGGGCGCGCAGTGGGGTCGTAGTCGGCGGGGAGGTTGCGGGCTTCGGAGAAAACGTACTTTTTGTCTGCGTAGCCAAAGTACGCGGTGCTGAACTTGCCCGC
Source organism: Acidovorax sp. DMC1 (assembly GCF_056314325.1). Lineage (NCBI taxonomy): Bacteria > Pseudomonadati > Pseudomonadota > Betaproteobacteria > Burkholderiales > Comamonadaceae > Acidovorax > Acidovorax sp. DMC1. The sequence continues at coordinate 181,898 of NZ_JBQUYO010000005.1, forward strand.
ATCACGCAGCATGGCCAGGGACTTAGCCGGCTCGGGCTCTTCAAACGCGACGATGGAGGCCGCGATGATGCCCGCCTTCGCGCGGGTCCACTCTTCGATGGCCTCCGCATGGCTCTTGGCGGTGGCCTGCCCCTCCTCCGCCAACGCAACACGCGCTTGTGCGCGGGCGGAGAAATAGTTGACCAGCGTAAGCACCAACAGGGCTGCCACCATACAGGCGGCAGACACCACCAGGATCTGGCCCTTGAGCGTCTTCAGAAGCGACATGGAGCACCCCTTCAACCGCCCGCGCAGGCGGTGTTCGAAGATGTTACATCCGGTAGCAGTCTGCGCGCCAGAGGTAAAACAGGCGCCGCGTGAACGATTCGGCGCCAAAAACAACAACGACCCCGAAGGGTCGTTGAAAGCGCACCGGACTAGTGCAAAAGCCCCGGCCAGCGCCGGGTTCAAGGCTGCTCAGCGAGCGTCTGCCTTGGTGTCGCTGAAGCGGCCGTAGCTCTGCAGGCGCTCGTAGCGGCGGTCCAGCAGGTCCTTGGTCTTGAGGTCTGCCACCTGGCGGAAGGCATCACCCAAAGCGCGTTTGAGGAAGGCTGCCATCTGCTTGTGGTCACGGTGGGCGCCGCCCACGGGCTCGCTCACGATCTTGTCCACCAGGCCCAGGGCCTTGAGGCGGTGGGCGGTGATGCCCAGGGCGTCGGCCGCCTCTTGCGCCTTCTCACTGGTCTTCCAGAGGATGGACGCGCAACCTTCGGGGCTGATGACTGAGTAGATGGCGTACTGCAGCATCACGACCTGGTCGGCCACACTGATGGCCAGGGCGCCGCCGGAGCCACCTTCGCCAATGATGGTGGTGATGATGGGCACTTCGAGCTGCGCCATCTCGAAGATGTTGCGGCCGATGGCCTCGGACTGGCCGCGTTCCTCGGCATCGATGCCGGGGTAGGCGCCGGGCGTGTCCACAAAGGTGAACACGGGCAGCTTGAACTTCTCGGCCGTCTTCATCAGGCGCAGGGCCTTGCGATAGCCCTCGGGCTTGCTCATGCCGAAGTTGCGCATAGCGCGCTCCTTCGTGTCACGGCCCTTCTGGTGGCCAATGACCATGCAGGCGTGCCCGTTGAAGCGGGCCAGGCCACCCACGATGGACAGGTCATCCGCATAGTGGCGGTCGCCGTGCAGCTCGACGAAGTCGGTGAAGATGTCGCGCACGTAGTCGAGCGTGTAGGGGCGCTCGGGGTGGCGGGCGATCTTGGTGATCTGCCAGGGCGACAGTTCGCTGTAGATGTCTTTGGTGAGCTGCTGGCTCTTCTTGCTCAGCTGGTCGATCTCTTCCGAGATATCGACGGCACTCTCGGTCTGCACGTAGCGCAGTTCTTCAATTTTGGACTCCAGCTCGGCGATGGGCTGCTCGAAATCCAGAAAGGTCTTTTTCGCCAACGTTTTTCTCCTTGGGGATCGCACCCGGCGGGGTTGCCACGAATGGCACGCCCTGTAACCGGCGTGCCTGCAGTGGTGTCAATAGGTTACAGGCAGGGGGTCCAGAGACCGCCAAATATACCAAGTCGCGACGCTGCACCAGGGCTTCCAGGCCTCGGCCACCTCGCGGGCGTCGCTGCGGCTCACCGGGTCGCCAGAGAAGTAATTCTGGCTGATCCCGCTGATCAACCCCGGGTCGTCCAGGGGCAAAACATTGGGCCGCATCAAATAGAAGATCAAAAACATCTCGGCCGTCCAGCGGCCAATGCCCCGGATGGCCACCAACTCGGCAATGATGGCCTCGTCGTCCATGGCGGCCCAGTCCTTGACGTGCAGCTTGCCACCCTCAAAGTGCATGGACAGGTCCACCAGGTAGTCCACCTTGCGGGCCGACAGGCCTGCGGCCCGCATGTCATCGATCTTGAGCTTGAGCACGCTGGCGGGCTTCATGCCGCGCGGCAGCAGCGCCACAAAACGCTCCCACACGGCCTGCGCCGAAGCCACGGACACCTGCTGGCCCACGATAGAACGCGCCAGGGTGATAAAGGGGTCGCCCTTGGTCTGCAGCGCGGCGTCGCCAAACTGCGGGATCAGGCGCTTCATCACCCGGTCTTTTTTCACCAGGTGCTTACAGGCCTCGGCCCAGTAGTCGGGCGTGGCCAACACCAGTGGCGGCGCTGCGGCGTCGCTTGCTATATTTTTAGAAGCTGCCACCGCTTATTCCACCTGCACTACTGGCATATTTGGCTTCAAAACCATGCTCATTGGGCGGCTTCCCAGGTGGTACCGGCGGCAGAGTCCTTGAGCACGATGCCCTGGGCCAGCAAGTGGTTGCGGATGCGGTCGGCCTCGGCAAAGTTCTTGGCCGCCTTGGCTGCGGCCCGGGCGGCAATCTGCGCCTGAATCTCGGCCTCATCCACCCCCGCCGCACCCGACTGAAGAAACGCTTGCGGGTCGCCCTGCAAGATGCCCAAGCAACCACCCAGCGCCTTCAGCAGCCCGGCCAGTTCGGCTGAGCGGGTCTTGTTGACCTCGCTCGCCAGGTCAAACAGCACGGCCACTGCCTCGGGCGTGCCAAAGTCCTCGTCCATCGCGGCCTTGAAGCGGGCTGCGTAGGGGCTGGTCCAGTCGATGGACGCCACCTGCGCCGGGGTCACCAAACTGAGGGCCGTGTACAGGCGCTTGAGCGCCAGGCGTGCGTCGTCGAGGTGGGCATCGCTGTAGTTCAGCGCGCTGCGGTAGTGGGCCCGCACGATAAAAAAGCGCACCGTCTCCGCGTCATAGGTCTTGAGCACGTCGCGGATGGTGAAGAAGTTGCCCAGGCTCTTGGACATCTTCTCGTTGTCCACGCGCACGAAGCCGTTATGCACCCAGAATTTGGCCAGCGGCTTGCCCGTGGCGCCTTCGCTCTGAGCGATTTCGTTCTCGTGGTGGGGGAACTGCAGGTCTGCGCCGCCGCCGTGGATGTCGAAGGTATCGCCCAGCGTGGCGCAGCTCATGGCCGAGCATTCGATGTGCCAGCCGGGGCGGCCCGCACCAAAAGCGCTGTCCCACTTGGCCTCGGGCGGCTCCTCGGGCTTGGCGGACTTCCACAGCACAAAGTCGAGCGGGTCTTCCTTGCCGTCCAGCACCGCCACGCGCTCGCCGGCACGCAGTTCGTCCAGAGACTTGCCCGAGAGCTTGCCGTAGCCATCGAACTTGCGCACCGAGTAGTTCACGTCACCGTTGCTCGCGCGGTAGGCGAGGCCCCTGCTCTCCAGCTGGCCGATCAGCGAGAGCATCTGCGGCACATATTCGGTGGCGCGCGGCTCCACGGAGGGTGGCTCGATGCCCAGCAGGCCGATGTCATGGTGCATCGCAGCAATCATCTCGTCAGTGAGCTGGCGGATGGTGATGCCCCGCTCCAGCGCGCGCTTGATGATCTTGTCGTCGATGTCGGTGATATTGCGTACATAAGTCACGCGCAGGCCGCTGGCCTTGAGCCAGCGCTGCACCACGTCAAACGCCATCATCATGCGGGCGTGGCCGATGTGGCACAGGTCGTAGATGGTCATGCCGCACACATACATGCGCACATGGCCAGGTTCGAGCGGGGAAAAGTCCTCCAATGCACGCGACAGCGTGTTGTAGATGCGCAAACTCATGGGATTTCAGTAACGGGAGACTTGATGGGGGTGGGTGAGCGCCTGAGACTCACCCGGCAGCAGCGGAACTCAGCCCTGGGAAGGGGGTGGCCCGGCAAGGGGCGTCCAGCAAAATCACCAGCGGCAACAGCGTACCGTCATGACAACCCCCTCAGCTACAATCCGCCGCAGTATAAGCCCCCGCCCGGGCTGGCTGCCGCCCAACTCCTTTGTACCCCCATGAAGCAAGTCCGACGCACACTCCCACGCCTCCTGCGCCTTCTGGCACTGACCGCCCTGATGGGCACGGGCGTGGTCCACGCGGACGACTATGCCGACATCACCCAGCTGCTCAAGGCAGGCAAGGCGTCCGAGGCGCTGGCCAAGGCCGACCAGCGCCTGGCGGCCAACCCGCGTGACCCCCAACTGCGCTTCTTGCGCGGCGTGGCCCAGACGGACTCGGGCAAGCAGGCCGACGCCATTGCCACCTTCACCAAGCTCACCGAAGAGTACCCAGAGCTGCCCGAGCCCTACAACAACCTGGCCGTGCTGTACGCCAACCAGAACCAGCTGGACAAGGCCCGCACAGCGCTAGAAATGGCGATCCGCACCAACCCCAGCTACGCCACCGCGCAGGAAAATCTGGGCGACATCTACGCCAAGCTCGCCAGCCAGGCCTACAACAAGGCGCTGCAGCTGGATGCCAACAACGCCAACTCCGTCAAACCCAAGCTGGCGCTGATCCGCGAGCTGTTCTCCAACGAGCCCGGTAGCAAGGCCGGCCGCCCTGCCGCTGCCGCACCGGCTCCCGCCGTGGTAGTGACCCAGCGTCCCGCAGCCGCTCCTGCGCCCACGCCAGCCCCTGCAGCGGCTGCACCAGCGCCGGCCACCCCGGCTCCTGCACCTGCCCCGACTCCAGCGCCTGCGGCCGCCCCCGCACCAGCGGCCAGCCCTGCTGCGGCACCCGAGCCGGCACCTGCCGCAGCAGCGGCGGCTGACGCGTCCACCCAGGCAGTGACCGCCGCCGTTCAGGCTTGGGCTGCAGCCTGGGCCGCCAAGGACATGAAGGCTTATCTGGGCGCCTACGACAAGTCGTTCGACCCACCAGGCCGCCAGGGCCGCGCCGCATGGGAGAAGGAGCGTGAAGCGCGCATCGTCGGCAAGTCCAAGATCAGCGTGAAGCTGTCAGACATGAAGGTGTCGGTGCAAGGCGACAAGGCTAGCGCCGTCTTCCGCCAGGCCTACAGCGCTGATTCGCTCAACGTCAGCAGCCGCAAGACCCTGGACCTGGTCCACAACAACGGTCGCTGGACCATCGTCCGCGAATCCACGGGCGGTTGACCATGCTCCCCGAGGCGGCGCCTGCGCCTTCCGCGCGGGCTTTTTTTTTGCCCCAGCGCACAGCTGATTGATGTTTCGCATGTTCGTGCCCTTGACCTCCCCGGGCCGCCGGGCCGCATCGGCGATGCTACTGCTGCTGGGCACCTCGCTGGCCACGCCCGCCCTGCCGCAGGGCGCCAAGGCACGGCGTGCGGCCGCTGCGCACGCAGCATCCACCACGCCCCCTGTCGCCCCCGCGCCGGCAGAGTTGCGTGACGGCCAGGCGGAGGCCCGCCTCATGGCGGTCTACAAGCTGGTAGCCGAAGGGCGCGGGCGGGAAGCCCTGGCACAGGCAGAAAGCCTGGCGCGCGACTACCCCAACTTCCAGCTGGCCCAACTGGCGGTCGGCGACCTGCTCATGTCGCGCACACGCCCTCTGCGGCACCTGGGCGATGTCGCCCCCGAGCCAGACTCGGCCCGCAGCATCCAGGCAGCAGCGGCGCTGGCCGAGCTGCGCACCGAATCGCGCCAGCGCGTGGATGCACAACGCAGCCGCCCCCCCGCCAACGCCATCCCCGCGCAGTTCCTGGAGCTGTCGCCCCGCTCGCGCCACGCCATTGCGGTAGACACCTCGCGCTCGCGGCTGTACCTCTTTGAGAACACCGCGCAGGGCCTGCGGCTGGTGGCCGACTATTACGCCTCCGTGGGCAAGCTCGGTATCGAAAAAGAGGTGGAAGGTGACCAGCGCACGCCGCTGGGGGTTTACTTCATCACCAGCCGCCTGGACCCGGCTAAGCTCAAGGACTTCTACGGCGCGGGCGCCCTGCCCATCAACTACCCCAACCCCCTGGACCAGAGCCGGGGCAAGACCGGCAGCGGCATCTGGCTGCATGGCACGCCGCCCGACCAGTTCTCGCGCGCGCCCTTGGCCACCGACGGCTGCCTGGTGCTGGCCAACCCCGACCTCGAACGCATCCTGCGCACGGTGGAGCCCCGCTCCACCCCCGTGGTCATTGCGCGGCAGCTGCAATGGGTACAACCCCACAGCGTGGCCGCCGACCGCAAATCGTTCGACGCGGTGCTCAATGCCTGGCGCACCGCCAAGACGGAAGGGGACATGAAGCGCCTGCTGGGCTTTTATGCGCCCGACTTCCAGAGCTACCGCAAGAAGCCGCTGGAAGAATGGACCCAGGTGCTGCAGGCCGAGGCCCGCGCCCTCAAGGGACGGGAACTCCAGCTCAAAGACAAGTCTTACCTGCGGTGGACAGACTCGGCCGACACCATGGTGGTAACGTTCGGCGAAGTCGCTGAAGGCGCACGCACGGGGCCGGTCAAGCGCCAGTACTGGACGCGCCGCGGCCAACAATGGCAGATCTTTTTCGAAGGAGTGATTGGATGATTTCCAGAAGAAATTCGACGGTAGCGATAGCAAGTATTGCCCTGGCTGCTATGTTTACAGTAGCAACCGCCCAGGCGCAAGACGCTCCCAAGGTCAAGCTGGCCACGTCGATGGGCGACATCGTGGTGCAGCTGGATGCGGCCAAGGCTCCCAAGACGGTCGAGAACTTCCTGGCCTATGTGAACAGCAAGCACTACGACGGCACGATCTTCCACCGTGTGATCGACGGCTTCATGATCCAGGGCGGCGGCTTCACCCCCGACATGCAGCAAAAGCCCACCAAGGCACCCATTCCGCTCGAAGCCAACAACGGCCTGAAGAACGACACCTACACCATCGCCATGGCGCGCACGGGCAACCCCAACTCGGCCACCTCGCAGTTCTTCATCAACGTGAAGGACAACGCCATGCTCAACGCCCCCAACCCTGACGGCCACGGTTACGCCGTGTTCGGCAAGGTGGTCGAAGGCACCGCCGTGGTGGACAAGATCAAGGCTGTGGCCACCGGCAACAAGGGCCCGTACCAGAACGTGCCCACCACCCCCATCACCATCAACTCCGCCACCTTGGTGAAGTAATTTTTTGAAGAAAGCACTTGCAATGAGCAATCCACAAGTTGAACTCCACGTGACCATCAACGTGGCCGAGACCGCCACCCAGGGCGTGATCACCCTGGAACTGGACGCCGAGAAAGCCCCAAAGTCCACCGCCAACTTCCTGAGCTATGTGAACAGCGGTTTCTACAACGGCACCGTGTTCCACCGCGTGATCAAGAACTTCATGATCCAGGGCGGCGGCATGACGGCCGACATGAAGCAAAAGGAAACCCAGGCCCCCATTGAGAACGAAGCCAAGAACGGCCTGAAGAACGACAAGTACACCGTGGCCATGGCCCGCACTGGCGACCCCCACAGCGCCACTGCGCAGTTCTTCATCAACACGGTGGACAACGCCTTCCTGAACCACAGCTCGCCCACCGCACAAGGCTGGGGCTACGCCGTGTTCGGCAAGGTCGTGAAGGGCCAGGACGTTGTGGACGCCATCAAGGCCGTGCGCACCACCCGCAAGGGCTTCCATGACGACGTGCCTTTTGACGCCGTCGTGATCGACAAGGCCGTGGCCCTGTAAATCCACCGCCTGATCCGGGCCTTGACTGCCGACCCGTTGACGACCGTGCCCCCGTTCGAGGAGCTTGCCGCTCCACCGCACTGGCGCACGGTCGATTTCATTTCAGACCTGCACCTGCAGGCCAGCGAGCCCGCCACGGCGGCTGCGTTCCAGCAGTATCTGGAGAGCACCCCGGCAGACGCCCTCTTCATCCTGGGCGATCTGTTCGAGGTGTGGGTGGGCGACGACGCCCTGCGCGAGCCCGGCAGCTTCGAGGCCCAGGGTTGCGCACTTCTGCGCGTTGCCTCACAGCGCCTGCCCGTGTATTTCATGCACGGCAACCGCGATTTTCTGGCAGGCCCTGACTTCCTGGCTGCGTGCGGCATCACCGGCCTGGCAGACCCCACGGTCCTGACCTTTGGCGGCCAGCGGTATGTGCTGAGCCACGGCGACCTGCTCTGCCTGGACGATGTGGACTACCAGCGTTTTCGACTGCAGGCGCGCAGCGCCGCTTGGCAGCAGCAGTTTCTGACCCAGCCCCTGGCCACGCGCCGCGCACAGGCGCGCGGCATCCGCCAGGAGAGCGAGGCCAAAAAACAATCCGGCGCCAGCTATGCCGATGTGGATGGCCCCGCCGCCGTCGCCTGGCTGCATGCCGCTGGCGCACACACCCTCATCCACGGCCACACCCACCGGCCTGCCCAGCATGTGCTGGCCCCGGGGCTGCAACGCGTGGTGCTGAGCGACTGGGATGCTGCGGCATTGCCCCCCCGTCTGGAAACACTGCGTTTGTCCAGCGCGGGCTTGGAACGGCTGTCCCTGGCCCCCAAGTAACAGCGGTCATGAACTGAGCGGGCCCACCTCCCGCAGCCCGATCGCCATGCCCCCCTTGCTCAACCGCCTCTGGCGCCGCGTGCGCGCCACCGTGGCACCGGTGCCGGACATCTCGGCCACGCTGTGGCTGCAGACCGTGCAGCGCTACCCGTTTCTGGCCGCGCTGTCGCTGCACGACCAGGCCAAGCTGCGCGTGCTGAGCGCCCTCTTCTTGCACCACAAGGAATTCCACGGTGCCCATGGCCTCGTGGTAACCGACGCCATGGCCATCGACATTGCCGCGCAGGCCTGCCTGCCCCTGCTGCACTGGGGCGACCCCGCCAAGGCACTCGACTGGTACGACGATTTTGTGGGCATCGTGCTGCACCCTGGCGAAGCCGTGGCCCGCCGCCAGACGATGGACGAGGCAGGCGTGGTGCACGAGCACACCCAGGTGCTGCTGGGCGAGGCCATGGAGCGCGGCCCCATCATGCTCAGCTGGCAGCATGTGAGCAACGCCACCGAGAACACCGCGCGCGGCCACAACGTGGTGGTGCACGAGTTCGTGCACAAGCTCGACATGAAGAACGGCCAACCCAACGGCTGCCCGCCCTTGCCCGCAGGCTTTATGGGCGCACGCACCGGCCGTGCGGCGTATGAGGCGTGGTGGGCAGCCTGGGAGCCCGCCTACGAACAGTTTCGCGAGCGCGTGATCATGGCCGAGCGCTTCGGCGCCGAACGGCCCTGGCTAGACGCGTACGGCGCCACCTCGCAGTCCGAATTCTTTGCCGTGGCCTGCGAGGCCTACTTTGTGAACCGCGAACGGTTTGCTCTGGAATTTCCGGGGTTGATACCGGTGCTGGATGCGTTCTTCCAGCGCCCTGCGCTCTGAGCTTGGCCGCATGTGTAGGGGTCCACGCCCGTCGTAGGCTGATTGGAGGCCCAGCGCCTGCCACCGCCGATACACGCAAGCGCAGTCACTCAGGCCGCAGCAGAGCTCCAGGGCACCGCCTCAAGCGCCCAGAGCGTTTTCCACCGCCTGCTTGGCTTCTTCCAGACTGCTGAAAAACTGCATGGGTTGTGGCATGGCCTTGGGCAAATGGGCAGGCGGCGGCCACAGGCGGTCGTCTGTCCAGGCGGCGGTCCACCCGCCAATGTCTTTGCGCTTGATGGAGCAAAGTGCTTGCCCGTCCACGTTGGCTATCCAGGTGGTCGGCGGGTTATGGTCCCAGATGACATGTGCCATGGCGCCCTCTCACGGTTGCTGGACCATTGTAGGAAGCCTGAGCGAGGTTGGGCAATGGCGTTCACCCCACCCACGCAGCCATCCGGCCACAGCGCGGGAGGCAAGGCAAAAAGACGGCAGGCGCTCGTGCAGCGCCCGGCCCGTCATCAGCCAGCAGCCAGCGCGCGCCGCGCAGCCTGGGCCACGCTCGCAGCATCCACCCCAAAAAACTGCCTCAGCGCCGCCCGCGTGTCACTGCGGCCAAAGCCGTCGGTGCCAAGGGTGATGTACTTGCGGCCTTCGGGGATGAACGCGCGCACCGTCTCGGGCACTGCGCGCACGTAGTCGGTGGCGGCAATCACTGGTCCACGGGTTGAGGCCAGTTGCTGGGTCAGCCATGCGGGAGCAGGCTGGGCATCGCCCGCCAGCCAGCGCTGCTCGCAGGCCACACCATCGCGGGCCAACTCGCTCCAGCTGGTGACGCTCAGCACGGTCACGTCCACACCCTCGCTGGCGAGTTGTTCTGCAGCCTTGACCACCTCGGTCAGGATGGCGCCAGAGCCCATCAGGGTGACGCTTTGGGACGAAATCGCGCTATCGCGCTGGTGCATATTGCCTGAATAGCTCCTGAAAACATAGCAACCACGCAGCACACCCTCTGCCGCATCGGCAGGCAGGTCGGGCTGGGCGTAGTTCTCGTTCATCAGCGTGACGTAGTAGAAAACGTCGCGCTGCTCGGTCACCATTTCGCGCATGCCGGCGTCGATGATGACGGCCATCTCGCCCGCATAGGCCGGGTCGTAGGCCTTGCAGTTGGGGATGGTGGCCGCTACCAGGTGGCTGGTGCCGTCCTGGTGCTGCAGGCCCTCACCGCCCAGCGTGGTGCGGCCCGACGTGGCGCCCAGCAAAAAGCCACGCGCACGCTGGTCCGCAGCCGCCCAGATGGCGTCGCCAACGCGCTGGAAGCCGAACATGGAGTAGTAGATGTAGAACGGCAGCATCGCCAGCCCATGCACGCTGTAGCTGGTGGCGGCGGCCGTCCAGCTCGCAATCGCGCCCGCCTCGCTGATGCCCTCTTCCAGAATCTGACCATCCAGCGCCTCGCGGTAACTCAGCACGGAGCCGATGTCTTCGGGCGCATAGCGCTGGCCCACGCTGCTGTAGATGCCCACCTGCTTGAACAGGTTGGCCATGCCGAAGGTGCGCGCCTCGTCGGCCACGATGGGGACGATCCGCGGGCCTAAAGTGGCGTCTTTGAGCAAACTGCCCAGCATGCGCACAAAGGCCATGGTGGTGCTCATCTCCTTGCCATCGGCCTGCAGCGCAAACTGTGCGTAGCTTTCGATGGCGGGCACAGGCAGCGCCTCGCAGGTCGTGTCGCGGCGGGGCAGATAGCCGCCCAGGGCTTGGCGGTGGCTGCGCAGGTAACGCATCTCGGCGCTGTCTTCGGCGGGCTTGTAGAAAGCGAGGCTCGTCGCCTGCTCGTCACTCAAAGGCAAGTTGAAGCGGTTGCGGAATTCGATGAGGTCGGTCTCGTCCAGCTTCTTCTGGCTGTGCGTGGTCATCTTGCCTTGCCCTGCTGTGCCCATGCCATAGCCCTTCTTGGTGTGGGCCAGGATCACGGTGGGCTGGCCCTTGTGGGCGCTAGCTGCAGCATAGGCGGCGTGGATCTTGACGAGGTCGTGCCCGCCGCGCTTCAGGCGGTCGATCTGTTCGTCCGTCATACCCTGGGCCAGCGCCGCGAGTTCTGGGTTCTGGCCGAAGAAGTTGTCGCGGTTGAAGCGGCCGTCCTTGGCGGCAAAGGTCTGCATTTGCCCATCGACCGTGCCTTCCAGCGTGCGCACCAGCGCACCGGTCAGGTCGCGGGCAAACAGGCCGTCCCAGTCGCTGCCCCAGACCAGCTTGACCACGTTCCAGCCTGCGCCTGCAAACAGGCGCTCCAGCTCGTCGATGATGCGGCCGTTGCCGCGCACCGGGCCGTCCAGGCGCTGCAGGTTGCAGTTGACCACCCAGACGAGGTTATCGAGGCCCTCGCGCGCAGCGAGCGTAAGCGCACTCATCGACTCGGGCTCGTCCATTTCGCCGTCACCAAACACGCCCCACACCTTGCGGCCCTCGCAGTTGAGCAGGTTGCGGTGCGTGAGGTAGCGCATGAAGCGCGCGTGGTAGATGCTGCTGATGGGGCCGATGCCCATGGAGCCGGTGGGGAACTGCCAGAAGTCCGGCATGAGCCATGGATGTGGGTAGCTCGACAGGCCCTGCGCGCCTGCGCCCGGCGCCGTCAGCTCCTGGCGGTAGTGCTGCAGGTCTAGTTCGGACAGGCGCCCTTCCAGAAAAGCCCGCGCATACACACCCGGCGCGCTGTGTGGCTGGAAGAACACCAGGTCCCCACGGTGCTGTCCATCGCCCAGCCCCTCGCGGGCGCGGAAGAAGTGATTGAACCCGCTTTCGAAAAGATCCGCCGCACTGGCGTAGCTCGCGATGTGACCGCCCAGCTCGCCATACGCCTGGTTGGCCCGCACCACCATGGCCAGCGCGTTCCAGCGCACGATGGAGGCCACGCGCTCCTCTATGGCCAGGTCGCCGGGGAACACGGGCTGGTCCTGCACCGCCACGGTGTTCACATAGGGCGTGTTCAGGTCGGGTTGCCAGCCAATGCGCTGCGCGCGCGCCACCCGCACCAGCTCCTGCAGCATGTGCCGCGCCCGCTCGGGGCCTTCGGTGGCGACCAGCGCCAGGAAGGCATCGCGCCACTCGGCGGTTTCTTCGGGGTCGGCGTCCAGCGGGGCGCCGGGGGCTTGTTGCAGCAGGGCGTGGGGTGTGAGGGCGTTCATGGCAGCCACTGTAGCGAGGCTGGCTCCAAATGAGTTGCCGTTTTGCCTTTTGCACCATGCTGTCATAGCACTTTATGCCGCCAAAGCCATAAACTGCAGCACATGAAACTGGACACCCTCGATTTGCGCATCCTGGCCGAGCTGCAGTCCGACGGCTCTCTGTCCAACGTGGAGCTGGCGCGGCGCGTGCACCTGTCGCCCTCGCCCTGCCTGGCGCGGGTAAAGGCGCTGGAGGCGGCAGGCGTCATCAGCCGCTATGTGGCGCTGGCCAACGCGGCGGCGCTGGGGCTGGGCCTGAATGTGTTCATCAGCATCAGCCTCAAGACGCAAAGCAAGGAAGCCCTGGCCGACTTTGAACGCCGCATTGCCGAGCACGACGAGGTGATGGAGTGCTACCTGATGAGCGGCGACAGCGACTACCTGATTCGCGTAGCGCTGGCCGACATCGGGGCGCTGGAGCGGTTCATTCTGGAGCAGCTGTCGCCCATTCCGGGCGTGGAGAAGATCCGGTCCAGCTTTGCACTCAAGCAGGTGCGCTATAAGACCGCCCTGCCACTTCCCACCCCATGAAAGGCTAGAGGGCGTTACTTGCGCGCGACGTCGCTCGTCGCCACGCGCTTGCGCAGCTCGCGGATCAGCGCCTTGGCACGTGCCTCGTTGGCAGGACCCATGCGCAGCAGGATCTTCTGGCCGCTGGGCAGCGCCTCCAGCGCGGGGTCCACAAACTCATAGCGCACCCAGGGGCGGAGGTTGGGCACGTCGGTATTCACGGGCGTGAGCTTGACCTGTAGCGGGCCCGCGGGCTCGGGCGCCTGCAGCAGTTGGTCTAGCACCGCCACCAGGCGGTCGTTGAAGTAGCGCCGGGGGTAGCCCAGCTCTTCATACGCTTGCTGAAACAGCGGGTACAGCCGCGCGTACAGCGCCACGGCGGGCTCCATCGGTACCGCTTCGGCAAACGCCAAGAAGGCGCTGTAGCGTGCGGCATTGGCCGCCGCGATGGTGGTGGGCGCGTCGCCAGTGCCATCCACCACAAACCGCTGCGCCGTGGGCTGCACCGGCCACATGCGCGATGGCGCGTGGGCACGGCCCAGGTTGTCCACCGTGGCAACCACGCGGCGAACAAACCCATCGGTCTGCAGAAACGTCGGCAGCTTGTCGCGGCCCAGCAGCTCGGCCAACAGCTCTGTCACCCGGGCGTCGGACTCAGCCAGCGCAGGCAAGGCTGCGTCGGGCGGTGCCAGCGAATCCACCGGGTTCTGCGGCCCCGACGCCTCGGGGGCGGGCGGGGGCGCCGCCGGTGCGGCTGGAGCGGCGACCACAGGGGGTGGAGCTGCCGCTGGCTCTACCGGCCGCAGCCAGAACCACCAGGCAGCACCAGCCGCCACGGCGCACACCAGCGTGGCTAGCACGACCCAGAGGGTGGAGGAAGTGCGCTCTGGCGCGGGGCGGAATTCTGCGGTGTCTTGATCGGGCATGGGCTCTCCTTCAACACAGGAACAACCCTTGTCCGAGCCTCCGTGGCGTCAGGCGTTCCCTCTCAATCCCACGTGGGGCGCACACGATTGGACAACCGCACACCCAGGCCCCAGTAACGCGTTGTAGCCCGGCCCGGCCCGGGCCGGCCCGCGAATATGCCCTGCTTAAAACGCCGTCGGTGTGGTGGACAGCGACTCCAGCCAGGCCACCGTGGCTGCCAGCTCGGACGGGCGAATTTCGTGCGCACTGGGGAACTCGCGGTACGTCACCGTCACCGGCAGCGGCGCCATGTGGTGGGCAATGGCCTGGGCGTTGGCCAGCGGGATCACGTTGTCGTGGGTGCCGTGGCTCAGCCACAGCTGCTTGCCGCGCAGCGCATCGGCGGGCGCGGTGAGCGGCACCACCTGGGGCAGCAGGCGGCTGTGCCACACCAGGCCCGCCTGCATCAGGGCAGGCCGGGTCAGCAATAGAGACAACGCCATGATGCCGCCCTGGCTGAAGCCGCCCACCACCACCCGCTCGGGCGGAATGCCCAGCTGCTCGGCGGCGGACTCGACCGCCTGGGCTATCAGCGCGCGACTTTGCGCCTCCTGCTCTTCGTTGATGGAGCGCTCGCCGCTCGGCTCGATGGAGAAATCAAACCACGCATGCGAACCCGGCCCCATGCGAAACGGCGCCCGCAGACTCAGCACATGGAACCGGTCCGGGATCTGCGGGGCCAGGCTAAACAGGTCCTGCTCATTGCTGCCCACGCCATGCATCAGCACCAGCAGCCAGGGCCGTGGCGTGGTGGTGGCAGCGGGGCGCTGCAAAAAGGAGAGCGGCAAGGTAAGCATAGATGTGCGCCTCGAACGGTTTAGGACCAAAAACGGGTGGAGTGCGAAGGGCTCCGTGTCAATGCACCGGCTCCAGCGCAAACGCGTCCATCGACAGCATGCTGTACATCACCTCGCGGCTCAAGTAGTTTGCGTGCAGGTCGTCGCCCGCCGCCCCCAGGGCAAAGAAGATGGGCAGGAAGTGGTCTTCGGTGGGGTGCGCGCGGTGGGCATGGGGGGCCTGGCTGCGGTAGTTGAGCAGCGCGGCCATATCCCCACGGGCCAGAGCGTCCTCGATCCAGCGGCTGAACTCCAGCACATAGGGCGCAGGTTCGCGTTCACCGCCAAAAAACTCGGCCAGGTTGTGCGTCATGCTGCCCGACCCCACCACCAGCACGCCCTGGCTGCGAAGGCTGCGCAAGGCGGCGCCCAGCGCATACACCTCGGCCGGGCCAGCGCCCACGGGCAGGGCCACCTGCACCACGGGTACGTCGGCTTGAGGGAACAAATGCATCAGCGGCACCCAGGCGCCATGGTCAAAGGGGCGCGCGGCATCGCCCTGGGCCGCAACGCCAGCGGCTTGCAGCAGGCCCAGCACCTCCTGCGCCAGCGCGGGTGAGCCGGGGGCCGGGTATTGCAGTTGGTACAGCGCAGGGGGAAACCCGCCAAAGTCGTGCCAGGTGGCGGGCTGCGGCCCGGTCATCACCTGCGCAGACCGTGCCATCCAGTGCGGCGACATGACCACCACCCCCCGCAGGCCGGGGTACTGCGACTTCAGGCTCTGGCCCCATTGCGTCAGCGCCGGGCCGGTGGTGCCCGCATCCAGCGCAAACAAGGGCGCGCCGTGCGACACAAACAGGGCGGGAATTGCAGCAGAAACTGGAACGGGGGCTTGGACAGAGGCAGACATGACAACTCCAACAAGGGATGCCATGAATGTAGGACTGATAGCCTGCGATACCAAGCCCTGCAGGGCAGACAGATTGTTCTACAGATGATGCCAATCAAACATTGACAGGCTGATGGCGCACGGTGGGCAACAGCTGACGCTTCTCCTGACGCGCAAGCCTCAGGACCCGTCGCGCACCCGGCCGCGCAGCGCCTTGGTCTCGCCCCGCTGCGTCTTGCTTTGCAGGCGCCGCTGTTGCGAGCCATAGGTGGGTTTGGTGGCCCTGCGCACGCGGGGCGGCACGGCCACGCTGTTGACCAGCGCGTTCAGGCGCTCCAGGGCGTCGGCGCGGTTCAACTCCTGGCTGCGGTACTGCTGGGCCTTGATGACCACCACACCATCTTGGGTGATGCGGGTGTCACGCAGTGCCAGCAGGCGCTCCTTCACGCCCTCGGGCAGCGACGATGCCGCCACGTCAAACCGCAGGTGGACGGCACTGGACACCTTGTTGACGTTTTGCCCGCCCGCGCCCTGCGCGCGCATGGCGGTGATTTCGACCTCGTCCTCAGAGACCTGCAGGGGCAGCGGGGCCATGGCCGTGAAATCCCCCGCGCCCAGCCATCAGGCCGCTGGCTGCTGGGCCAGCAACTGCGCCAGCCCGTCAATCGCCAGGCCATAGCCCAGCACGCCAAATCCACACATCACCGCCTTGGCGGCGGCCGCCATGTACGAATGGTGGCGGTAGGCCTCGCGCGCATGCACATTGCTGATGTGCAGCTCGATCAGGGTGATGCCTGTGCCCTTGATGGCGTCGTGCAGGGCAATGCTGGTGTGGGTGTAGGCCCCGGCGTTGATGACCACGCCCGCCAGCTCGCCCGCTGCGTGCAGGCGACCCGCCTCATGAATCCAGTCCACCAAGGCGCCTTCGTGGTTGCTTTGGTGAAAACGCAGCGCAAATCCGTGGCGATTGCAGGCATCAGTGCAGAGCTTTTCCACATCAGCCAGGGTGGCGGCGCCGTACACGGCGGGCTCGCGCGTGCCCAGCAGGTTCAGATTGGGGCCGTTGAGGACAAAAACGGTTTTATTGGCGGTCACAGACAAGTCTCCGGGGCAATGCGCCTGCCACGCTGGCAGGCCAGAGTGCGGGATTATGAAGCGCCAAGAAAAAAGCGGCCCCGAAGGACCGCTGTAAAAGGCAGCCTGTGCAACGCTGCCTGTGAGCGACTCGCGCCCAAGAGGTTGGTGACAGACCAGCCGCTGGGGGCTGGTCAACGGTCCCAGTGGCGACCGTGGCCGTGCCCGTGGTGGCGATGGCCGTAGCCGTAACCGCCGTAAACCACCGCTGGGGGTGGCGTGTAGTACACCGGGGGAGCGCTGTAGTACACGGGGCGTGGAGGGGGTGCGTAGTACACCGGTGGGGGCGGTGCCACGTAAACCGGGGCGGGGGCGTAGTAGCCATTGCTGGCCCCCACCACCACGCCGGGCACGCCAATGCCCACGGACCAATTGACATCGCGGGCCTGGGCGGAGCCAGCACCAGCCAACAGGGCCAGTGCCACACCCGCCACAGCGGCCGCAGTAGAAACAGAACGGGTTTTCGTCATGGAAATCTCCTAGTGAATGAGGGCGGCCCACCAAAAGGACACACCTCACCGGTACACAACGCACCAAGTGCCTAAAAGGATGGCACAAAACCGTCTTTACGTTGTGTCTGAACGTACACGCGCTTGTTTTAATGCGTAAACCGTCACGAAACCGCCGCCTAAAATGGCTGGATGAGCACCCCCTCCCCCGCCAATACCGCCGCCACTGCCACTTCTGCGGCCGCTGAAACCGTCAAGCCCAGCAACTTTTTGCGCCAGATCATCGAACACGACCTGGACAAAGGCACCTACGCCACCCGCCGCTGGGCCGGCACCCCCGGCGACGCCGCCCACCACGCCCAGGGCGAGCCCGATCCCGCCAAGATCCGCACGCGCTTCCCGCCCGAACCCAACGGCTACCTGCACGTGGGCCACGCCAAGAGCATCTGCATCAACTTTGGCCTGGCGCGCGACTACGGCGGCGTGTGCCACCTGCGCTTTGACGACACCAACCCCGAAAAAGAAGACACCGAATACGTCAACAGCATCATCGACGCCGTGAAATGGCTCGGTTTTGACTGGACACAGATCGGCCAGGCCCCCGGCAGCGCCGCCCCCTACCAAGCCAGCGACTACTTCGACTTCATGTACCGCGCGGCCGAATACCTGATCGAAGCCGGCCACGCCTATGTAGACGAGCAAACCGCCGAACAAATGCGCGTGAACCGGGGCGACTTCAGCAAGCCCGGCGTGGACAGCCCCTTCCGCAGCCGCACCCCGGCAGAGAACCTACGCATCTTCCGCGAGATGAAGGACGGCCAGCACGAAGACGGCTCCATGGTGCTGCGCGCCAAGATCGACATGGCCAGCCCCAACATCAACATGCGCGACCCGGCCATCTACCGCATCCGCCGCGCCACGCACCACAACACGGGCGACACCTGGTGCATCTACCCCATGTACACCTACGCGCACCCCATTGAGGACGCGCTGGAACAAATCACCCACAGCCTGTGCACGCTGGAGTTTGAAGACCAGCGCCCCTTCTACGACTGGCTGCTGGAGCGCTTGACCGAAGGCGGCCTGCTGGCCAGCCCGCCCCCCCGCCAGTACGAATTTGCACGCCTGAACCTCACCTACGTCATCACCAGCAAACGCAAGCTCGCCCAGCTGGTGTACGACCACAAGGTCAGCGGCTGGGACGACCCCCGCATGCCCACCATCGTAGGCCTGCGCCGCCGTGGCTACACACCCGCCGCCATCCAGACTTTTGCCGAGCGCATTGGCGTGACCAAATCCGACAGCTGGATCGACTACAGCACCCTGGAAGGCTGCCTGCGCGAAGACCTGGAGCTGAAGGCCCACCGTGGCATGGCCGTGCTCAACCCCGTCAAGCTGGTGCTCACCAACTGGGACGACGTGATGGGCGCAGGCCACTTGGAGCCCTGCAGCCTGCCGGCCCTGCCCCACCCACCCGAAGGCGTGGAAAGCCCCGTGCGCCACTTCACCATCGGCAAAGAAGTCTGGATCGAACGCGAAGACTTTGAAGAAGTGCCCCCCAAGGGCTACAAGCGCCTCTTCCCCGGCAACAAGGTGCGCCTGAAGGGCGGCTACGTCATCGAATGCACCGGCTGCACCAAGGACGCTAACGGAGTCATCACCGAAGTGCTGGCCACCGTGGTGCCCGACACCAAAAGCGGCACCCCCGGCGCCGACAGCGTGAAGGTCAAAGCCGCCATCACCTGGGTGGGTGTGGCCGACGGCGTGAACGCCGAAGTGCGCATGTACGACCGCCTGTTCCTGGACGCGCAGCCCGACGCGGGCGGCAAGGACTTCATTGAAAGCCTGAACCCGAACAGCCTGAAGGTGGTGACGGCCATCGTGGAGCCGTCATTGGCCAATGCCAAGCCGGACGACAAGTTTCAGTTTGAGCGGCACGGGTATTTTGTGGCGGACCGGATTGATCACAAAGCGGAGAAGCCGGTGTTTAACTTGGCGGTGGGGTTGAAGGATAGTTGGGGTAAATAGCAAAAAAGTGCGAGCAGCAGGGGAAGACGAATAACTAGAGGGAGATCTATTTTGAGAGAGTTCGCGGTGGACCCAATCGGTGACGGACGTGCTGAACACGATCAGCACATGCTTGATCATGCATTTTACGAGTGGAGCGACTACAAAGCCCTACTTTCTGATTCGACCCGATACGTTGTTGTAGGGCGCCGCGGCACCGGAAAAAGCGCACTCGTCTATCGTTTGGGCCAGCATTGGCGCAACGAGAGAAAATTCTGCATCGAAATTGCACCTAACGAAGAAGAGCTAATCGGATTTCGATCTATAGCCGCATTATTTGGGCAGACGGTTGCAATGATTCGCGCAGGCGTCAAGAATCTTTGGAAATACGCTCTCGCACTTCAATTCGTGGATTCTCTCTCGCGATATTACAAAACATCCGAAAGCATAAAACAATCTGCATTATTGCGCGATCATTTAAAAAAATGGCAAAGCCATCCAGGCGGTCCATTCTCAAAGCTACGGAGAGCGCATTATGATTGGCTCAAGTCCCTAGATTCCCCAGAGACGCGTATTGGTGAGATTGCAGACCGACTTGAGCTATCTTCAATTCTCAAGGAGCTAATACATATTCTTCGACAGAATGCCAAATCCGGAGTGATTTTGGTAGATCGCCTCGATGAAGGATGGCACCCAGACACGGTCGGCATCGGCGTGGTGGACGGACTTGTGTACGGCACTGGAGAATTCCGGGAGGCTCTCTCAGAAAATATTACTTCTCTAGTATTTTTACGGGATAATATTTTTCGATCCATCCAGACATATGACAACGATTTCTCCAGAAACATCGAACCCAAAGTACTTAGACTCCATTGGGATCCACAGGAATTAATGTACATGGCGACTGCGCGATTGCGGGTTGCGTTAAGCGTCGACAAAGAAAGCGAAGTAAAAACATGGAATAGCTGCACTGCTAATGAACTACATGGAATCAGCGGATTTAGGCGCTGCCTTCGGCACACCCTTTATCGCCCAAGAGATGTTATTGCACTACTCAACTCCGCCTTCTATCAGGCCCAAAGGCAAAAACGCTCTACGCTGATCGAAGCAGACATAGACATTGCAGCAAAATCCATTTCCAAATCGCGCCTTGACGATCTTGAAAAGGAATACAACTCAGTATTCCCAGGACTTCAAAAAATTATTAGCCGCTTTGATTCATCAAATCTAAGAATTACAGGAAAAGAGGTCCAAAATTACTTCCACGCGGCATTAAAAACCGATGATTTGAGCAATGAAGAGCGACAGCACCTCACAATACTATCGCAAGATCTTGGTGGAGTTTTTGCACTTTACAGCATCGGTTTTTTGGGCGTTAGAAACGACCTGAGCAGAACATTTGTTTTTTGCCACGATGGCAGACAACCATCAAAAACAATAACCCAAGATTCAGAGCTAATCATACATCCATGCTATTGGTCTGCACTTGGAAAAAATGATATTGGCGATGACGAAAATTTCGCAGAAGAAATATTCGATGAGTATGAAGTAACCATATATTCAGCCGATGCAGATCAGCGCTCACAAATACTCGGCCGAACAATTTCCGCGTTGAACACAATTCCACTCGGCACTGATGGAGCAACTCGTTTTGAAGAATGGTGTAGAGATGCAATAAATTTCTGCTTCTCCACGCAAATCAGCAACGTGGAATTACATCCCAATCGCAACGCTTCGCAGAGACGCGACGTCGTCGGCACAAATTTGGGAACTAGTTCAGTATGGCGCCGAATTGTTGAAGACTATAAATCTCGGCAAATTATATTCGAAGTCAAAAATTACGAATCTTTGTCAATAAATGAATTTCGGCAAGTTCACGGCTACCTGGGCAGGGAGTACGGAAAACTTGCATTCATCATATGTCGCTCGAAAAATATTGAGCTAGATCACACTGAAAGTTCGGCATTCAGGGAATTCTATAGAAGCGAATCAGGCCACATGATCGTTAAATTGACTGCTAATTGGTTAAATGCAGCACTGAGCAAACTAAGAAGCCCTCAGAAACACGATTTTGCCGACATGCAACTATCAAAACTACTGGATGAATACATTAGGGTATATGCCAATGAACAGCTAGTTCGAAAGAACAGTAGAAAGAGATAAGTAGCTAGCTGTTGCTTATTGGCGTCCAATACATTGGGGTCTAGCCTAAATATCAGCTTCCGTCCGTACACGAGATGGGTCAGGTCTTGCCTTTTGACTAGCTCATTCATGAGGACAGCAGGGTCAGGTCTTGCCTTTTGCCTTCGTTGATTATTGGTTTAGCCACAATCAACAAACCATGAGCGCTCTTTTTCAAAGGAGATAAACATCAATGGCAAAGTTTCTTTCGACAACCGGCACCAACTACCACCTTGAGGAACTCATCAAGAGTGCGTCAGATCGCCTGATTCTGATCAGCCCCTTCCTCAAGCTGAACGATCGGATGAAGGAACTGCTGGCCGATAAAAACCGTCTGAAAATCGATGTACGCATCGTCTACGGGAAAAGTGAGTTGCAGCCACAAGAGATCGAATGGCTGCGCGGTCTGACCTACATTCGCACCAGCTTCTGCAAGAACTTGCATGCCAAGTGCTACATGAATGAGGAGATGTGCATCATCACCAGCCTGAATCTGTACGAATTCAGCCAGGTGAACAACAACGAGATGGGCATCTTGATTCATCGCAGCGACGACGGGCAGCTCTATAAAGACGCTTATGAAGAGGCGCAGCGCATCATTCGTATCAGCGACGAGGTGCGCATTTCTCTGGAGCGCGTCGCCAGCAGCGATCCAGAACCTGCGGCAACGCCCGCTTCGGAAGCCTCTGGCACCGACAGCGAAACATCCAGTGGCGACAAGCTGCCATCGTCCAAGTTGGCTCAGAAGTTCGGACTTAAAACGGCACAACTGCTGGACCGGGCCACCGACCTGGGCTATCTCTCGCAGCAAGGGGACAAACACGCGCTCACTGCCAAGGGTGAGCAGGCTGGTGTGGAGTTTGTCGCTAAGTCCCGCTTTGGCCCTTACTTTCTGTGGCCGCAGGATTTGGCCTTGAACTGACCCGCGGCGACACGGGGTCACATCTTGGGACAAACGCGTCAGGCGGCGAACACGGGCAGCTCGTTTGGAGCCCACCGGCAAACCTCAGCATTAGGCGGCGGATATCCTTGTGCGATGCAGCCTGAAAACGTCCTCCACTTCTGGTTCACTGAACTCACTCCCCAGCAGCACTTCGTCAAAGACGCTGCCCTCGACGAATCCATCCGCACCCGCTTCGGCCCCTCGCTGGAGGCCGCAGCCCGCTGCGAACTGTTTCGCTGGCGCGCAACGCCCGAGGGCCGGCTGGCAGAAATCCTGGTGCTGGACCAGTTCTCGCGCAATGTGTACCGCGACACCGCCCGCGCCTTTGCGCAAGACGCGCTGGCCCTGGCCCTGGCGCAAGAGCTGGTGGCCAGCGGGCAAGACCGCAGCCTGCCCACGGCGCAGCGCGTGTTTGCCTACATGCCGTATATGCACAGCGAATCTGCCGTGATTCATGAACAATCCCTCACGCTGTTTGCGCAGCCGGGCATGGAAAACAACCTGGACTTTGAGCGACGGCACAAGGCCATCATCGACCGCTTTGGGCGCTACCCGCATCGCAACGCGGTGCTGGGCCGTACCTCCACGGCCGAAGAGCTGGCGTTTTTGAGCGAACCGGGGTCATCGTTTTAGGCATCGCACTAATTCGCTATATTCTTCATAGCAATTCCCGCTTATCGAACAAGCGCTACAGGCCAATATGGCGGTCAATGAGGCGCTCGATTAAACTGCGCCCATGCATCCCGCCATCGCCCAATACCGCACCGGCATTGCCGCTATCTGCCAGCGCTACGGCATTCGGCGGCTGGAGGTGTTTGGCTCGGCGGCACGGGCCAGTGACTTTGACCCCGCCCACAGCGACGCCGACTTTCTGGTGGAGTTTGCTCCAGGCGTTGAGCCCGGGCTCCACTCCATTTTTGGCGCCAAGGCCGATCTGGAAGCCCTGCTGGGCCGGGGCGTGGACCTGGTGGAACCCGGCGCTGTGCGCAACCCGTACGTGCTAGCCAACATCAACCGCCACCGCGAGGCTGTGTATGCAGCGTGACCCGCGCGCCTTTTTGTGGGATGTGCGCGAGGCGGCTGCCGCCATTGAGTCTTTTACCCAGGGCATGGATGCAGCAGCCTATGGCGCCAACGCCATGGCCCAGGCGGCGGTAGAGCGCAAATTTGAAATCATTGGCGAAGCACTCAACCAACTGTCCAAGCTGGATACGGCCATGGCCGCCCGCATACCTGACATGGCGCAGATCGTGGCGTTTCGCAACCAGCTCATCCACGGCTACGCCACGGTGAACGTGGGTACCGTGTGGAACATCACCCAAACGGCCCTGCCCGCCTTGCTACGCGCGGTACAGACTCTGCTGGATGAGCAGAATTGAAACACGCCACCTTCGCCCATGTGCCGCCTGGCCAGGTGGCTGGCCCGTTGCAGCTGGTGCCCGTCAACGCTGGCGTGGTGTCAGTCCACACGGCCGATGGCGCGCATGTGGGCTCGCTCAAGCTGGTCGGCGGGGTGTGGAAGTTCAAGGCCATGGGCTACGACGCCGCAGGCCGCATGGAGCCGGGCCATGGGCCGCTGACGGAGCAGCACAACATGGCGTTCGCGGCGCTCGATGCGGCCGAGGTGAGTGCCCGGCTGCTAGGCGAGTTGGGAAGCGCTGGGTAACGAGCGCTAAGAAAGCACCAAAAATTCGAAGCCGTGCCGCTGGGGGCCATAACCCTCAGTGTTGGGCGTCGGCCAGCACAAACTCCACCGCCGCACAGGCCGCCGCCACCTGCGCCTCAATGCACTGCTCGGGCGTGGCGCGGGGGCTGTCGGGGTAGACCTCCGTTGTGGTGGTGTAGCGCGCGCCGCTGATGCCCGCGCACAGGCCCCACTGCTTCATCGGGTAGTGGATGACACCCGGCGCCACCACGGGCGTGCCGATGATTTCGTTCTTCTCGTCCGCTGGCGCAATGTGCGTGACGCGGCTGACGGCTTCGATGATGGCTTGCTGGAAGGCGGGCTGCGGGTTGTCGGTGTCGTCAACCAGGTAAAAGCCGTCGGGGATGCTGCCGGGCTCGAACACCTTGCCGTCGCGTGCGGCCACGGCGGGGCGGTATTCGGATTCGTCGGTGTCGGTGGTTTCGTGCAGGTCGATGTGGGCGGCGAATTGGCCGTGCAGCGGCGCCACCAGACGCATGAGGGCGGC
Organism: Acidovorax sp. DMC1; assembly: GCF_056314325.1. Lineage (NCBI taxonomy): Bacteria > Pseudomonadati > Pseudomonadota > Betaproteobacteria > Burkholderiales > Comamonadaceae > Acidovorax > Acidovorax sp. DMC1. The sequence continues at coordinate 206,278 of NZ_JBQUYO010000005.1, forward strand.
GGACTCCTGCGCGGGCGAGCCCTCGCGGAACGACCGGTTGGGGTCGATAGCGTCAAAGTTCCAGCGCTGAAACCGCTCGTACGCCCAGGGGCTCACACACGGCACCACCAGCAGGTTAGCGCGGCCTGCAAAGCGCTCGGCCTGCGTGTCCACAAACCGCAGAGCGCCGTGCACACCGCTGGTCTCGTAGCCGTGCACTCCCCCGGTCACCAGCACGGTGGGCAGGCCGGGCTGCCAATCGCGGCTGCGCAGGGCCCGCAAGGGAAAGCGCTCTGCCGGGTGCTGTGCGTCGGCATAAATCACGTCGCCATACATCTCCACGTCAAACCGGCCCCGCAGTGCCTCGATGGCCGTGAGCACGTCGTCGGCATAGCTGCGCTGGCGCATCTGGCGTGCGCGCCACTGCTCGCGTTCTGCCGCGCCCCAGGCTTGGCCGGGCGTGCCGATGGGATAGGTGGGGGTGGGTTGCATGGGTGCGTGGGATGGAGTGGCAGGTGAATGGCAGGCCCGGCGGCAAACGGAGCCGACGGAAAGGACAACGCCAATAAGAGCGGCTAACAAAGCTCAGCGAAGCGGTTCTGGCTAGACGCTGTGTCGCAGGCAGTACGACAAGACACAGCAACGACGCCAGAAGAGTTTTGTTAGCCGCTCTAAGGCTTGTCGCAGGGCGTTCATAGAATACCGCGATGCCCTTCCCTTCGATTCGGCCCTTGCGGCTGGCGACCTCGTCGCTGCTTTTGCTGCTGTGTGCGCTGGCGCATACGCAGCCCGCCCCCACACCGAGCGGCGCATCGGCTGCCGCACCCACAGCCGCCGATGCGGCCCTGCTGTCGCGTGATGCGCGGCGCATTTACGAGCTGTCGCGCGACAAGCTGGTGCAGATCCGCACGTTGCTGCGCAACGCCAACACGCAGGCGTCGATTGGCTCGGGCTTTTTTGTGTCGGCCGATGGGCTGATCGTGACCAACTTCCATGTGGCCAGCCAGCTGGCGCTGGAGCCCGAGCGCTACCGGGGCGTGTACGTGACGATGGAGGGGCAGGAAGGCGAGGTGGAGCTGCTGGCGTTTGACGTGCAGCGCGACCTGGCCGTGCTGCGCGCCAAGGGGCGCACGGCAGCGGCGCCGGTGCTGGGCTTTCGGCCCACCACCGACGCGCTGGCGCAGGGCGAACGCATTTACTCGCTGGGCAACCCGCTGGACATCGGCTTTGCCGTGACCGAGGGCACCTACAACGGGCTGGTCAAGCGCAGCTTTTATCCGCGCATCTTTTTTGGCGGCGCGCTCAACCCCGGCATGAGCGGCGGCCCCGCCGTGGACGACGCAGGCCGGGTGTTGGGCGTCAACGTAGCCAAGCGGCTCGACGGCGAGCAGGTGAGCTTCTTGATACCGGCCGAGTTTGCGCAGGCGCTGGTGCAGCGCGCAGCCAATGCCCAGCCCATCACGCAGGCCGCACATGCCGAGATGACGCGGCAGCTGATGGAGCACCAGCAACTGCTGACAGACCGCTTTTTGAAAGCGCCGTTTCGCGAGCAGCGCCACGGCAACTACCGCCTGCCCGTGCCCGACGATGCGCTGGCGCGGTGCTGGGGATCGGGGCGCGACCCGGCCTTTCCGGGCCTCAACCTGGAGCGCACGCAATGCCAGGCCGACAGCGACGTGGTGGCGGGCGACTTCAGCACCGGCGCGGTGCGCCTGTCTTACGAGGCCTACAACGCGCCCACGCTGGGCGCCGCCCGGTTTGCCCGCATGTACTCGCAAAGTTTTGCCAACGAGCGCTTGCCCACACGCGGCAACCGCCACCAGACGGCGGCCGAATGCACCGAGCGGTTTGTGGACCCCGGCAGCGTGCCGCTGCGCGCGGTGGTGTGCCTGTCGGCCTACCGCAAGCTGACCGGCCTGTACAACATGACGGTGCTGGCCATCTCGGTCAACCAGCCCACGCAGGGCGTGCTGGGCCGCCTGGATGTGCAGGGCATTGCGTTTGACAACGGCATGAAGCTGGCCAGTCACTACCTCAAGGCCTTTCGCTGGGAGGCCGCACCATGAGCGCGATGCCGACCACCACCACCCTGGGGCTGATCGAGGCCTTTGACCGCCACGGAGCGCTGCTGGCGCGCGCGCCCATCACCCGCTGGCCCGTGACCGTGGGCCGCGCGCTGGACTGCGACCTGGTGCTGGACGACCCCTTTGTGGCGCCCCGGCACCTCCGCATTGACCGCGCGGTGGACGAGCCCCGCACCGTGCAGGTCGAGGTGCTGGAGACCCGCAACGGCGCACGCCTGCAGCGCAAGCAGCATGCCCAAGGCGAGCGCTTTGACTGGCCCGATGGCACGCCCATCGACCTGGGCCACACCCACATCAACCTGCGCCTGGCCGATGCGCCCATTGCCGAGGAGCAGGCGCTGCCGCAGTTTCCGTGGCGCACTGTGGGCACCACTGCAGTGCTGGCGGTGCTGGTGCTGCTGGCCGGGCTGGGAGAGTCGTGGCTAGAGGCCCGCGACGCCGCGCAATACCTGAAGGCGCTGCCCCTGTTGCTGCTGACCACGCTGGCAGTAGTGACCTTGTGGTCGGGCGCATGGGCTGTGGCCAACAAGCTGTTTGGCAGCCAGCTGCGGTTCTGGCGCCACGTGCGCATCGCGTGCGCCGCCGTGCTGGTGGCCGACGCGGTGCAACTGCTGAGCTACCTGACGGCCTTCGCGTTCTCGCTAGAGTCGCTGTCGCGGTTTGCCCCGGTGCTGATGGTGCTGGTGCTGGCCGGCGCGCTGTACGCGCACCTGGCTACCGTGTTGCCCCGCCGCCGCGTGGGCCTGGCCTGGGCCATGGCGGCCGTGGTGCTGCTGGGCGTGCCCTCGTGGCTGGGTGCGCAGTGGCTCAACCGCATGCGGCTGGGCAGCGAGCTTTACATGAGCAGCCTGTTCCCGCCCGCCCTGCGCGTGGCCCCTGCAGTGCCGGTGGACCAGTTCCTGCAGGACGCAGACGCGCTGCGCGGCAAGCTGGACCGGCGCCTGCGGGACGACGGGCTGGCGGACGAGGACGACGAGTAGCCCGCCAGACGGACTGCGTAAAGCTGCCCAAACCCACACCGCCCCACCCCGCCAACTCCCATGCGCCGCCGCAAGCCCCACCACAACGTCTATGTGGTCGAACTCTCCAAAGACGTGCTGCTGGAGCCGCGCTTTCGCAAGTGCAACCCCGGCTACATCGACGGCAAGCCCTGCGTGTACGTGGGCATGACGGGGCTGGACCCGGATGTGCGGTTTGACAAACACAAGGCGGGCATCCAGGCCAACCGGTTTGTGACGCAGTACGGCCTGCGGCTGCTGCCGGACTTGTACGAGGGCTTCAACCCCATGACCTACGAGGAGGCGGTGGACAGGGAGATCGAGATCGGCATCGACCTGCGCTCGGCGGGGTTTGGGGTGTGGCAGGCGTGAGCGCCTGGTCAACGGTAGCGCCTGTTCAAAGTCTGGGCCCCGGCCCGCATCCTTTAAGATTCCGCCCCGCTTTATCAGCCACTCACTTTTTTATAGCTGCTCGCGCATGATCTTCTAGCGCTTGCGGCCCATTTCACTTGAATTTGACTGCCATGAACTTCGCAGACCGCCTGAAGCAACTCCCCTCCGCCAGCCACCTCGCCGCCCTGCAACTGCTGGGCGCGGACGGCCAAACACTGGCCACCATCGAGAACAAGCCCGGCCAGACCGGGTCGCTGGTGGTGTATGCCGCGCTGGCGGCGCTGTATGGCGGGCAGATCTCGCCTGCCGCTGCCAGCCTGGGGCTGGAGTGGTATGCCGAGCATGTGGCAGATGCGCGCGCCTTTCCGGGCAAGCACCCCAACATCGATCGGCTGCTGGCCTGGGCGCAGGGCAGCGAGAGCTTTGCAGTGCGCACCGTCGCAGCCTGAGACAAAAAGTTGCCATGGCAGCGGCAGGTTGTCGAAAACGCGCAGGCCCGTTCGTCGTAGGGGTATGAACACGTTGAATGAGCGATATCGTTCGGCGGTTCACGCTTTCATCCACCCTGATGTCCACCTTCAAGGAGACCCCGCATGACCACCACTACCGGCACCGTCACCCTGCACCGCGTGCTGCGCGCACCGGCAGAGCGCATCTACCGCGCGTTTCTGGATGCCGACGCCATGTGCAAATGGCTGCCACCCCATGGCTTCACGGGCCGGGTGCTGAGCCTGGATGCGCGCGTGGGCGGCAGCTACCGCATGCAGTTCACCAACCTGAGCAGTGGCGGCACGCACGCGTTTGGCGGCGAATATGTGGAGCTGGTGCCGGGCGAGCGCATCGTGCACACCGACCGGTTTGACGACCCCAACCTGCCGGGCGAGATGCGCACCACCATCCAGCTCAAAAAGGTGATGACGGGCACCGAGGTGTCCATCGTGCAGGCGGGCATCCCGGCGGTGATCCCGACCGAGATGTGCTACTTGGGCTGGCAGGAGTCGCTGCAGCTGCTGGCGCTGCTGGTGGAGCCGGAGATTCCGGGCGAGTGACACACACGCGCAGAACTCCCGGCTCAGGTCACTGCAGCTGAATTACTTCAGCCACTTGTCTGCCGCTTGTTTGATGGTGCCCCGGCTGTCCACCAGGCCCCACACAAAGCCCATCACGCGCACATAGTCGGCGTCGTCGGTGGGCAGCATGAAGCCCAGGTAGTTCTTGGGCGTGAGCGGTGCGTCCACAAACGCGGCGGCCAGGCGCGGGTCGGCCTTGGCGTAGTGCAGGGCTTCGTACGTCTCGGTGATCATCACGTCGCCCTTGCCCTCGGCGATGAGTGCGGGGATCTCGGCGTTCTTGTCGTGTGTGCTGACCTGGGCGGCCTTGAGGTTGGCGAGCACATAGGTCTCGTTGGTGCCGCCGGGGTTCTTGATGACGCGCACGGTGGGCTGGTTCATCGCGTCCACGCTGGTGTACTTGGCCTTGTCGGCCGCGCGCACCAGGGCGACTTTGCCAAAGGGTGCGTAGCCGGGCAGCATGTCAAAAATGCGCATGCGGTTGACGTTGCGGGTGATGCCGCCCACGGCCACGTCGAACTTGTCGCCCTGCAGGTCCTTCATCAGGTTGGGCCACGAGGTCTGCACGTACTCGATCTTCACCCCCAGCTCTTTGGCCATGGTCTCGATCACGTCGATGTCGTGGCCGCTGTAGCCCGCGTCGGTCTTGATGGCAAAGGGGCGGTAGTCGCCAGGCGTGCCTACGCGGATGACCTTAGTCTCCATGATCTTGTCCAGCCGGGGGCCGGCATGCGCGGCCTGGGAGACGAGGGACACGGAGGCAAACAGGGCGGCCGCAGCCACGGCGAGTGTTTTCTTGGGGATCATGGGAAAGGGCTCCAGAAGACAAAGGGGTGCAGAAGGGATGAATCGGCCCGCCCGGCCAATGCTGCACGCACCAGCCCAGGCGGGACCACCAAAGAATACGCCAGCACCAAGCATTCAACGTGCCATGTGCGTGTCACTGTGCGTGCCCCATGATGGCACCGCGCAGGCACTGCCACCCTGCTGGGTTACCCTGCATGCCCTGAAGGCGCTGCCAACGGCTGGCGCCCCCCCCTTACCCAACAAGGAACCCCATGAAAAAACTCAACGTCACCATCCAGCTCGAAATGACCGTGCCCGACGACTGGCAACTGGTCGAAACCTCAGAAGGCACGCCCGTCATCCAGATGGCCGACAACAAGTTTCTGGACCTGGCCATCGAGCCCCTGTTTGCCAACGACCCCGAAGACATGTGGAGCAGCAGCGAGAACGAGGACGAGCTCAACGAGGTGCTGGAGATGGTGGAGAGCGAAGAAGTGGCGTACGAGTTTGTGACGCACTGACCCGTGAAACACCGGGCGCTGCAGTCACCTCACAACTGCGAGCGCAGCAGCCCGGTCATCTTTTCGTGCAGCTTTTCGCTCCACGGCCGCTCCAGCCAGGCCTCGTAGGTCACGCGGCGTGACCGCTTTATGTCGTCTTCAAACACCTGCGTCTGGCGCTGCGCAAACGCGGCGTCGTACACGTTCAGGTTGGCCTCGTCGTTCAGGCGGAACGAGCGGTTGTCAAAATTGGTGGAGCCCACCGACACCAGCAGCTGGTCCACGATCATGACCTTGCAGTGGTACATGGTGGGCCCGTATTCGTAAATCTCGGCCCCGGCCTGCAGCAGCTCGCCCCAGGTGGCGCGGGATGCGGCCTTCACCGTTTCGGTATCGGTGTGCTCACCGGGGGTGACCAGGCGCACGCGCACGCCACGCGCCAGGGCGTCCATCAGCAGTTTGCGGGTCAGGTCGTCGGGCACAAAGTAGGCCACCGACAGGTCGATGCTGCGCTCGGCTGCCGTGATGGCCAGGTGGTACATGAGCTGCATGCTCTCGCTGCCGCTCGATGGCGAGCTGGAGAACATCTGCGCCTTCTGCCCACCCGCCGGAGCAATGGCTGGGAAGTACGCCTCGCCATGCAGCACCTTGCCGGTGACCTTGAGCCAGTTGTCCAGAAACGTGGCCTGCATCTGCGCCACGGCGGGGCCGCGCACCAGGTAGTGCGAGTCGCGCCAATGCTCGGGGTCTTGCGCGTTGCCCGTCCACGCGGGCGCAATGCCCACGCCGCCGGTAAAGCCCACCTGCCCGTCCACCACCAGCAGCTTGCGGTGGGTGCGGTTGTTCAGGCGGGCAAGGTTGTACCAGTGGGGTTTGTGGAACTTTTCAATCTGCACCCCGGCCTCCTTCATCTCGGCCAGGTAGCTCTCTTCCATCTTGGCGCTGCCCACCCAGTCCAGCAGCACATGCACGGGTACACCGGCGCGGGCACGCTCGCTCAGGGCGTCGGCAAACTGCTTGCCGATGTCGCCCGACCAGTAGATGTAGGTTTCGAAGGTGACGCTTTTCTGAGCGGATTTGATCGCGGCCAGCATGGGCGGAAAGATCTGGTCGCCGTTGATCAGCTCCGTCACCGCATTGCCGCCCACAATGCCCGGGCCCAGCAGGCTGCCCAGGGCGCGCTCGAACTGCGGGTGGGCGGTGCTGTACAGGCGCGGCAGCTGCTGCTGCACCTTTTTCTCGCCCGCCGTGAAGTTGAGTGCCAACAGGACAAGGGCCCCCGTGGCCAGGGCCGTGAGCAAGACAGTGAGCATGGTGGAGCGGCGGCGGCGAGGGGCGGCGGGTGGCATGGCGCGATGGTAGGTGGCACCATGCACGCGCGATGTAGGCGGACGCCGCCAACACCGGGGGCACAATGGCCCTTGTCGGCCGCGACAGCGGTGCGCTCCGTCCATCGCCCCCCCTCGTGCTGCCTCTTTGTCTTTTGCTCTCGCCCTTCTCTGCCGTGTCTGAATCTGCCCGCCCTGCTCCCCTCCGCCCCACCCTCTCCGTCACCCGCCGCAGCGCCTTGATCGGCACGGCGGGCCTGCTGGCGCAGCCTGCCCTGGTGGCGCCCCTGCACGCCAAGCCTCTGCCCCCCGCACCCACGGTGTGGCCCCAGGCGCTGCAGGTGCCCGGGGGCGTGGCACGGCTGTCGCTGGGCCCAGCGGCCACGCGGCCGGTGGCGCAGGTGCGCCAGGGCGAGGTGGATGTGCCGCTGCGCGTGGTGGGCGATGCCATCGAGTGGACGGCCATCGTGGGCATCCCGCTGGCGGCAGCGCCGGGCGATGCCTTCATCAGCGTGCTGCCCGAGGGCGGCGGCAGCCCGCGCCTGGTGCACTACAGCGTGGCCCCCAAGCAGTACAAGGAGCAGCACCTGAAGGTGTCACCGCGCACGGTGGACCTCTCGCCCGAGGACCAGGCCCGCTACGAGCGCGAGCGCGACCACCAGGCCCAGGTGATGGCCACCTTCACCGAGCAGCCCGCCGGCGTGGCGCTGGCATCGCTGCGCATGCGTGTGCCCGTGCCGGGGCGGCGGTCCAGCTCGTTCGGGCTGCGCCGCGTGTTCAACGGCCAGCCGCGCAATCCGCACAGCGGCATGGACATTGCCGCTGCCACCGGCACGCCCATCGTGGCGCCGCTGCCGGGCCGGGTGATTGACGTGGGCGACTACTTCTTCAACGGTGGCACGGTGTGGCTGGACCACGGCCAGGGCCTACTCACCATGTACTGCCACCTGAGCAGCATGGAGGTGCGTGTGGGTGATGTGCTGCAGGCAGGAGACGCGTTCTGCAAAGTGGGCGCCACCGGCCGCGTGACCGGCCCGCACCTGCACTGGGGCGTGATGCTGAACCGCACCATGGTGGACCCAGCGCTGTTCGTGCCGGCCTGATGGTGCAGGGCTTCATTACTATGCAATTGATAGCATCCAGTGCATATTGCACTAGCGCATCCGGCCCTTTTTGCTTGAAACCAGCCCCATGACCTCGCGCCTGATCCGTTTCAACAAACCCTACGGCGTGCTGAGCCAGTTCACGCCCGAGGGCAAGTGGCAGGGTCTGAAGGACTACATCGACCTGCCCGGCGTGTACGTGGCCGGGCGGCTGGACGCCGACAGCGAAGGGCTGCTGCTGCTGACCAACGACGGCAAGCAACAGGCCCGCATTGCCGACCCGCGCTTCAAGATGGAGAAGACCTACTGGGTGCAGGTGGAGGGCATCCCCGATGAGGCTGCGCTGGCCGCGCTGCGCAGCGGCGTGGTGCTGAACGACGGCCCCACCCTGCCCGCCCGCGCACGGCGGCTGGAGACCGCACCCCAAGTGTGGGACCGCACCCCACCCATCCGCGAGCGCAAACACATCCCCACCACCTGGATTGAACTCATCATCCGCGAAGGCCGCAACCGCCAGGTGCGCCGCATGACGGCCGCCGTGGGCCACCCCACGCTGCGGCTGATCCGCGCTGCCATCGGACCGTATACGCTGGACGGGCTGGCACCGGGCACCTGGGCGGATTGAGCTGTGAGGCGTGCAGGGCTTAGGCGGCCACTGCCTGCATGCGCCGCGAAAGGGCAGAGCCACGGGCGCGTAAAAATGCGCGCAAGCCCTCGGCATAGTCCGCACCCACGGCCTGCTGCACCGAAGGGCGCGCCGCCAGCGCTGCGCGCCACTGTTGCACCAGCGGCAAGCCGTGCCAGAGCGCCAAGTCATCCATGCCTGGCAAGGTGTCGATGACATCGAAGTAGCGGAACACCGGGCCAAACACCACATCCACCATGCCAAAGTGCGGCCCCGCAAAGTACGGCCCCGGTGCGCTGCGCTGGCCCAGCGCCTCTTCGATCTGCACAAAGCGGCTGCGCAGGTCTTGCGCGCGGGCCTGCAGCGTGGCCTCGTCCTGCGCGGCGTAGAAGGCGCCGATCGTGTTCAGCACCGCGGAGCCAAACTCCATCCACGCCCGGTGGCGGGCGCGCTGCAGCGGGTCTTGCGGGTGCAGCACGGGCATGGCCACCTCGTCCAGGTATTCGCAGATCACGGCCGATTCGAACAGGCTCTGGCCGCGCACCTGCAAGACCGGAGTCTTGCCCAGCGGCGAGATCGCCAGAAACCAGTCGGGCTTGCGGGCCAGGTCGATGGTGCGGCGCTCAAACGCCAGGCCCTTTTCGTGCAGCACGATGGCCACGCGCTGCACGTAGGGGCACAGCGCGTGCGAGACCAGGGTGAGCGCAGCGGGTGCCGCTGCGGGCGCTGCATGCCCAGTGTGCGGGGCAGTCATGCCAGCAACCCCTCAGCCCGCAGCGCAGCCTGCACCTGCGGGCGGGCCGCCACGCGTGCCATCCAGGCCTGCAGGTGCGGGTAGGCAGTGAGCGGGATGCCCAGCAGGTTCGACCAGTTGACGATGGTGAAGCCATAGGCATCGGCCACGCTGTAGCGGCCCGCCAGAAAGTCGCTGCGCGACAGCACGGCGTCCATCTCGGCAAAACGCACAGCCAGCTTGGCCTTGACGGCCTGGCGCGTGGAGTCGGCCGTCTCCTTGTGCCACAGCCAGGGGCTGAAGCCCTTGTGCAGCTCGGTGCTGACGAAGGTAAGCCACTCCAGCACGGCCAGGCGCTCGCTGGAGCCGGGCTGTCCGATGAATGCGCGCGACGGGTCCAGGTCGGCCACGTACTGCAGCAGCGCCGCCGCTTCGGTGTGGCGCGACTGGTCGGCCAGCTCCAGCAGGGGCACATAGCCGCGCGGGGAAATGTCGAGGTAGCTGGCACCGGTCTGTGTGGTGTGGTGCACCAGATCCACCTTGACCAGATCGAACGGAACGCCGACCTCGCGCAGGGCAATGTGCACGGCGAGCGAGCAGGCACCGGGGGCGTAGTAGAGCTTCATGGGAACGGGGCTTTCTGTAAAAAGGGTTGGAATATGTCGCTCCTCGGCACCCACGGATACCCATCGGTACACAGCAACGGCCAGCGACAGGCAGAATCTACGCTTGCAACAACGCAAACAAAATAAGCGACCATGAAATCAACCGTTGCATCAGTGCAATACCAGCTGGGCGCCGCCGAGCTGGAAGTGCTGTTGGCCATGGTGCGCACCGGCACCCTGGCCGCCGCCGGGGAGCGGCTGGGTGTGGACGCGTCCACGGTGTTCCGCGCCATCCAGCGCATTGAACGCGGGCTGGGCCAGTCGCTGTTCGACCGGTCACGCGCTGGCTACCGCCCGTCGGAACTGGCCCAGGCCCTGGCCGAGCAGGCCGAGCGTGTGGAAGCCGCCCTGGAGGCCGCCCGCTCTGCCGCGCAGGCACAGCCCGAACAGGTGTCGGGCACGGTGCGCATCTCCACCACCGACACCATCCTGCATGGCCTCATCGCCCCCGCCCTGCAGCTGCTGCAGCCCCGGCATCCGGCCTTGGTGTACGAGCTGCATGCCGGCAACGAGCTGGTGAGCCTGACGCGGCGTGACACCGACATCGCCGTGCGCGCCACCAAGCGCCCGCCGCAGCACCTGGTGGGGCGCCAGCTGGGCATGATCCGCTCGGCCCTGTATGCAGGCGCTGCCAGCCCGCTGGCCCTGTCGGACGTGGAGGCCGGCCGCGCCGCCTGGATTGCGCCCGACGACGCGCTGCCCGACCACCCTTCAGTGCGCTGGCGCAAGAAGCAATACCCCCGGGCGCAGCCCACCTACCGCGTCAACAGCCTGCTCACGGTGATGGAACTGGTGGCCCTGGGCATGGGCGTGGGGGTGTTGCCCCTCTTTCTGGCCCAGAGCCGCAGCGACCTGCGCCCGCTCACGGGCGCGCTGGCCGATGGCGAAACCGAGCTGTGGCTGCTGACCCACCCGGAGTCGCGCCACCTGCGGCGCATTGCAACGGTGTACGGGCACCTGGCGGAGACGGTGCAGCTGCCTTGAGTCACCTCGGGCCTCTGGCCGATGAATGCACCGCGCAGACCCCACCCGCGCCTGCTGCCAGCACGTTGTCAGCAGCCGGTCCCTACAGTGCGCGGGCATGACCACTACACAGTTCTACGGCGCGTCCAGCCTCGACGGCTTCATCGCCACGCCCGACCATGACCTGGGCTGGCTGCTGCAATTTGGCGAGATCGAAGGCTCCAGCTACCCCGACTTCATCCGCAGCGTGGGCGCGCTGGCCATGGGATCACACACCTACGAATGGATGCTGAAACATGCCATCGATGCGGGGCAGCCCTGGCCGTACACACAGCCCACCTGGGTGTTCAGCACGCGCACACTCTGCAGCATTGCGGGTGCCGATGTCCGCTTTGTGCGTGGCGATGTGCGCCCCGTGCACCAGGCCATGGTGCAGGCCGCAGCAGGCCGCAATGTGTGGGTGGTGGGCGGGGGCGACCTGGTGGGGCAGTTTCACGATGTAGGCCTGCTGGACGAGCTGATCGTGCAGGTGGCGCCGGTCACGCTGGGCGCGGGCACCCCGTTGTTTCCGCGCCGTGTGGTGCAGCCGCCGCTGCAGCTGCAATCCGTAACCACGCTGGGCGGCGTGTTTGCCGAGCTGCGCTACCGGGTGCCGCCACGCTCCGACCGCTGAGTGCCTGAAGGCGGGCGACTGTCCCGCCAGGGCTGCTCAGTCCGCCAACGCCTGGTCGATGACCAGGTAGCGTTTGACCAGGTCAAAAAAGCTGTCGTAGAAGGTGTCTTTGGCAATGGTCTCGCTGCCCACCTTGACCAGCGATTCGCTGCTGGACGAAAACGGCAGCGACACCGACCCGATGGCGCCCACGCCCACGCTGGCCGAGTTGTTGGTCTTGCGCAATGCGTAGGTGTCCTGCGTGGCGGTGACAAAGCCCAGGCTGACCTTACCGTCGTTGGCCTCGGGCACACACACCACGCGCACCACCATCTGCAGGTGCGACTCGGGCTCGGGCTGGAAGCTCTTCTTGCCCTCGACCAGATCGGCCGAACTGGACGAGATGACGTAGCCCTGGCTGAGCAGCGCGCGGCGCGAGGCCTCGCAGGTCTGGGCCGGGGTGGCATCAAACAGGCGCGAATAGGTGGCAACCGAGCCAAAGTTCTCCTGCACGCCAAACGTCTTGACACCCGTGCTGGTGCAGCCTGCCATGACCAAGGTCGCGCCACAGGCCAGGGTCACGGCGGCGGCGCGCACAAGCGCGGGTGGGGAGGCATGGAATTCTGTGGACCAGGGGAAACGCAAAACCGGGACTCCTTGGGTGGTGGGTGGCTAGTGTGCTGTCCCGCAAATAACTGCACATGAAATCGCGTCCTCACCCCCAGGGCTGCGTTGCAAATCCTCGCGATAGCTACGGCTATCACTGCGGTTTGCGCCTCGCCCTGGGCGCGATGCCATCGATTTCATTTCGTGCAGCTATTTGCGGGACAGCACACTAGTGCCGACGATAACAAGCTCAAACCAAACGCGAAACGAACGCGCTGGGCAATGCACCCCATTGTCACAGCGCCTGGGGTGTCTGACGGCAGTAACTGCTCCCGGTTCCCCATATTCTTCGTGCTGTGTACACATCGGTGTGGTAACACCTTGAAGCAAAAAAAACCGGTGCTGCGCGAAGTGCCAGGAAGGACTTCGGAGCATCGAATAGGCGCGTCGCGCCAGCGCCCGCTGTCTGCCTGCAACCACATTCCGGCCGACCGTAAACGCTATACTATTCATAGCTATCAAGGCACGCTGCCGTAGCGCATCCGGCCACAATCAGCCCGCTGCAGCCCCCACACCGCCGCCGGCGCCCACCCACCCACATTCAAGCCCCCAGTGCCCCTCGCCGCCTCCCTGCTTTGCCTGGTCGTCGCCATCAGCGACGGCGACACCCTCACCGCCCGCTGCGGCGCCCCCGGTGCCTACCAGCAGGTCAAGGTGCGCATCGCCGCCATCGACGCGCCCGAATCCCGTCAGGCGTTTGGGCAGAAGTCGCGACAGCACCTGGCACAACTGTGCTTTCGGCAACGGGCCACGCTGCAACCGGTGGACGAAGACAGCTATGGCCGCATGGTGGCGCAGGTGCGCTGCGGCGGGACGGACGTAGCAACGGCCCAGGTGCGCGCGGGCATGGCCTGGGTCTACACGCCGTACGCCAGCGGCTATCCCCACCTGGCGCCCCTGCAGCGTTCTGCGCAGGCGCAGCACGCGGGCCTGTGGTCCCAAAAGCGCCCGTTGGCGCCGTGGGACTACCGGCACCGGCATCGTCGTTGACGCCATCGCATACCCCACCATCGGCGCACCCGCTGCGAGGCTTTACCAGCGCTTGACTGCAGCCCGACGCGACAACCGCTAGCATCTGGCCTCCCGTCGTTTGGGCGCATCGCCGCACTGGGCGAATGCCCCCCCGCTGCCCCCCCCATGCCCCCCCCCATGCCCACGCCCGAGCCCATCACCCCGAGCGCCGCTGTTGCCGCGCCCGCCGAACCTGCCAACGTCTACCGCCATGCCGGTTTTGTTTCCTTCCTGATCGCCCGCGTGGTAGCCGTGGTCGCCACCCAGGTGCAGGCTGTCGTGGTGGCCTGGCAGGTGTACGACCTGACCCGGCAGCCGCTGGCGCTGGCCTATGTGGGCCTGGCGCAGTTTCTGCCCATGCTGGCCCTGCTGCTGCCAGCGGGCGACCTGATCGACCGCTTTGACCGCAAGCGCATCCTGGCGCTGGCCTGGTCGGTGGGCGGCGTGTGCAGCGCCTTGTTGTGGTGGCTGTCGGGCCATGGCAGCAGCGGCGTGGCGGGTATTTATGCCGTGCTGGTGCTGTATGGCTGCGCCCGCGCGTTCTCGGGCCCGGCCATGCAGAGCCTGTTGCCACAGATCGTGCCGCGCGCGCAACTGGCCCAGGCCATTGCTGCCAACAGCATGCTGATGCGCGTGGCCAGCATTGGCGGGCCGCTGCTGGGCGGGCTGCTGTACGCGCTGGGCGGCGGCGAGCTGACCTATGCCATCTGCTGCGCCTGCTTTGTGCTGGGCGTGGCGCTGCTGCTGCGCGTGGTGGTGGCCCATGCCACGGCGCCCGGCCCTGCACAGGGCACGATGCTGGAGCGCTTTGGCGCGGGCATCACCTTCATCCGCACACGGCCCATCATTCTGGGCACCATCTCGCTGGACCTGTTTGCCGTGCTGCTGGGCGGCGTGGTGGCGCTGCTGCCCATCTACGCACAAGAGGTGCTGCATGTGGGCCCGGCAGGCCTGGGCGCGCTGCGCAGTGCCATGGCGGTCGGCGAGGTCAGCGCCGGGCTGTACCTGAGCATGCGGCCCTTCAACCGCCATGTGGGCCGCACCATGTTCATCGCCGTGGCGGTATTTGGCGTGGCCAACCTGGTGTTTGCGCTGTCCACGCTGTTCTGGCTGTCGTTTGCGGCGCTGCTGGTGGCTGGCGCCGCCGACATGGTCAGCGTGTACATCCGCGGCGCGCTGGTGCAGTTCTCCACGCCCGACTCCATGCGTGGCCGGGTGAACGCGGTGAACATGCTGTTCATCGGCTCGTCCAACGAACTGGGCGAATTCCGCGCAGGCACGAGCGCCGCATGGCTGGGCGTGGTGCCTGCCGCCATCGTGGGCGGACTGTGCACCCTGGGGGTGGTGGGTGGCTGGATGCTGGCGTTCCAGACCCTGCGCCAGGTGGACCGTTTTGAAGAGGCCGCGCAGGCCACGGGCGCTGCACCTTCGCCGTAACGCGCCTCCTGCGGGGCGATTCACGAAACCCCTCGATACATCCTCGCTGGCGTTTGTATCGCGCAGGTAAAACCCGCTGCGCCGCCTTGCACCCGGTGGATCGCAGCGGCACCATGGGGGTCCCCATTGGTTGGCAGCCAGCGAGGCACCATGACCCCCCACTCCCCTCCGCCCCTCCACCGCCGCACGCTGCTGCTGGGCATGGCGGCTTTTGCAGCCTTTGGCGCCGCGCCCTTGGCCCAGGCTGCGCCCCCTGCATCGCCCAACGCCGTCAGCACTGGCGGCGGGGCGTCCGCCGACGAACCCACGCAGGTCCACCTGCTCGACCGCGTGACCTGGGGCTGCACCGGCCAGGGCGCGCAAGCGCTGGGTGGCTTGGGCATCAGCGCCTACCTGGCAAGTCAGCTGCGCCCCGGTGGCAACGCACCGTTGCCGCGCGAGGCCCAAGCGCAGATCGACGCCATGGCCATATCGCGCACCCCCATCGAGGCGCTGGCGGCCGACATGGAATCCCGCCACCGCGCCGCCAAAGCCCTGCCTACCGAAGACGAGCGCAAGGCTGCGCTCAAAACCTGGCAGCAGGACATGCGCGCCCTGCAACATGAGGCCGCCGCCCGGTTTGTGCTGCGCGCGCTGTATTCGCCCACCCAGCTGCGCGAGAAGATGACTTGGTTCTGGATGAACCACTTCAACGTGTTTGCCGGCAAGGGCAACCTGCGCGCCTTGGTGGGTGACTACGAGGAACGTGCGATTCGCCCCCATGCACTGGGCCGCTTTCGCGACCTGCTGGGCGCCACCGCGCGCCACCCGGCCATGCTGCGCTACCTGGACAACGCACAAAACGCCGCAGGCCGCATCAACGAGAACTACGCGCGCGAGCTGATGGAGCTGCACACGCTGGGCGTGGACGGCGGCTACAGCCAGCAGGACGTGCAGGAGCTGGCCCGCGTGCTGACCGGCGTGGGCGTGTCGCAGCGGCCGCAGGGCGACGAGCCACCGCGCATGAAGCCCGCGCTGCGCCGCCACTACCTGCGCGACGGCCTGTTCGAGTTCAACCCCCAGCGGCATGACTGGGAGCCCAAGACGTTGCTCGGCCAGCCGCTGCGCGCCGAAGGCCTGGCCGAAGTGGACGAAGCGCTGGTCCGCCTGGCCCGCGCGCCTGCCACCGCGCGCTTCATCACGCGCAAGATCGCGCTTTTTTTGGTGGGAGACAACCCGCCCCCCGCGCTGCTGCAGACCCTGGCCCGCAGCTTTGAGCGCACCGACGGCGACATCGCAGCGGTGCTGGAAACGCTGTTCAACACGCCAGAATTCCGCGCATCTCTCGGCCAGCGGTTTCGGGACCCGGTGCACTATGCGCTGGCGGGCCTGCGCCTGGCCCATGGCGACGCTGTGCTGCCCAGCACCGACCCGGCACTGGCGTGGCTGCAACGGCTGGCCGAGCCTTTGTATGGCCGCGTCACGCCCGATGGCTACCCGCTGGACTCCGCGTCGTGGTCGGGCTCGGGGCAGATGAGCACGCGCTTTGAGATGGCGCGGGCCCTGGGTGCAGGCGCTCTGGCAACCCCGCCAGCAAGCGATGACGCAGCCCCCCGAGCCGCGCCGCGCATGCCGCCCACCCTGGCGCAGACGGCTTACGTGCGCGCCATGGAGCCCACCTGGTCCCCTGCCACAAGCAACGCACTGGCGCAGGCCACCTCACCGCGCGAATGGAACCTGCTGTTCCTCGCATCCCCCGAGTTCATGCACGGATGAAAGAAAACTTCATGCTGCACAGACGACATCTTCTCCAGGCCCTGGGCGCCAGCGCACTCGGTGCGGGCCTGGGCGTGCACAGCGCCAGCGTGCTCGCCGCACCCCGCGCGCAGGACACGCACTTTCTGCTCGTGTTCTTGCGCGGTGGCTACGACTGCGCCAGCCTGCTCGTGCCTACGGCCAGCAGCTACTACTACGAGACGCGGCCCACCATCGCCATCGCCCGGCCGGGGCAGGAGGGCGGCGCCCTGCCGCTCACAGCCGACTGGGGCCTGAACCCGGCACTGGCGGAATCGATGCTGCCGCTGTACCAGCAGCGTCAGCTCGCGTTTGTGCCGTTTGCGGGCACGGACGACCTCTCGCGCAGCCACTTCGACACGCAGGACAGCATCGAGCTGGGCCAGCCCCTGGGCGGGCGGCGTGACTACCGATCGGGCTTTCTGAACCGGCTGGTGACCGAGCTGAACCCGCGCGGCGATAGCACTGCAGCGGCGCTGCAACCCATGGCATTTACCAGCACCCTGCCCCTGGTGCTGCGCGGGGCGGTGGATGTACCTAACACCGCGCTGAGCGCAGGCGCCGGGCGGGGCGGTGTGGATGCGCGGCAGGCCGAACTCATCGCCTCCATGTACCGGGGCACAGCGCTGGCCACGCCGGTGAACGAAGGTTTTGCCACCCGCGACGAAGTGGCCCGCACCATGCAGGGCGAGATGGAGGCCGCCAGCCGCAATGCGCTGAGCACCAAGGGCTTTGAGGGCACGGCCCGGCGCATGGCGCGGCTGATGCAGTCGCGCTACCAGATCGGCTTTGTGGACGTGGGCGGCTGGGACACGCATGTGGGCCAGGGTGCCGCCACCGGCGCGCTGGCCAACCGCCTGGAGGAACTGGGCCGGGGCCTCGCAGGCTTTGCCGACGAGATGGGCCCCGCGTGGAAGTCCACCGTGGTGGTGGTCATCAGCGAGTTTGGCCGCACCTTCCGCGAGAACGGCAACCGGGGCACAGACCACGGCCACGGCACGGTGTTCTGGGTGCTGGGTGGCGGGGTGAATGGCGGCCGCATCGTGGGCGAGCAGCAGGCGCTGACCGCCACCACGCTGTTCCAGAACCGCGACTACCCCGTGCTCAACGACTACCGCAGTGTGCTGGGCGGGTTGTTCGCGCGGATGTACGGGCTGAACGCGGCGGCCCTGGGGCGGGTGTTTCCAGGAACCCAAGGCGCGGACCTGCGACTGGTCTAGCCGCGCTCGCGCTCCACGCCGTTCACTATATTTTGATAGCTTCTGAGGCATGCAGTTGTAGCGCTTCAGGCGACTTTCTCTCCAAATCACCCCAGCACTACGCGTTGAAGGTGCCTGTCAACAGTTCGGGCAGGCGCTCCACCTTCATCTTGAAGCCACAGGCCTGTGCGTGGCCGCCGCCGCCCATGCTTTCGGCCAACGCGATGCAGTCAAAGTTGCGCTGCGAGCGCAGCCCCACCTTCACGCCCTTTTCGCCCGCGCTCCACATCAGCGCAAAGGTGCCGGTCTTGGCCGAGAGGATGTCGCCCACCAGGCTGTGGAACATGCCCGGGGCATTGACCATCAGGCCCGTGATGCCGTTGAATACCAGCGGCTGCGCGCCTTCGGCAATGTCGGCGCAGAGCTTGCGGTACTTCTGGTCCATGGCCTCGCCGCGCACCATGAACTGCTGGAGCTGCTCGGGCGTGAAGTCTGCAATCTCCCGCCAGCGCGCAAAGCCTTGCTCCTCCATGTCCAGGGCCGACAGGAAGGCCGCGCTCTCGGCAAACTCCCACTTCCAGATGTCGCGGTCTTCCACGTATTGCAGCAGCGCGGGGATGGGTGCATGGGGGTGAAAGAACTCCCACGCCAGCCGCGCGCCCGACTTGTTCATGTCAAAGTGCACCACGCCGCAGCGGCAGGCAAAGCCGGTGAGCTTTTCGGCGGCGCTCTTGTGGTGGTCCAGCATGACCAGCTTGGCGGCGCGCTCGTCGATGGCCGCCATCACCTCGTTGGCAAACGAGAAGTCGAGGATGTACACCGCGCGGCCTTGCAGGGGCGGCAGGTCGTCCACGGTCTTGACATCGCCGTGGTCCAGCCCCACGTATTCAGCCTGGTCGCCGTAGTACAGCCATGCGGCCAGCGCCGCGCCAAAGCCATCGGGGCAATTGCGCCCGTGGTAGAGGATCAGCGGCGCGGGGTCGTTCTTGTCGGGGGCAACCAGCAGTTGCAGGGGGAGTATGGTTTTCTTCGTCATGGCCCCCGATTGTCGCCGGGGCATGGCAAGGCACCGAGCGCAATCTGCGCAGCCAGGGAGTCCTCCTCCCGTTAACGCAGCGGAACCAACGCCGCCCCCGACGCATCCATCCTATTTACGCAGCCTCGCAAGCCAACGATGTTCCAAGCCCTCAAAGACCTTCTGGAAAGCATTGCTCCCCTGCACCCCACGCCATCGCCCGCCGAGCGTGCACGGGCACTGCAACTGGCAGCCGCCGTGTTGCTGGTGGAGGTGGTGCGCACCAAGGCGACCCTGGGCGAAGCGGAGCGCAGCGTGATGGAGAGCGCACTGCGCCAGCAGTTTGCGCTGTCGGACGAGGAACTGCAGGCACTGCTGGACCAGGCCACCACCACCTCCCGAACGGCCTACGACTACCAGCACTTCACCAGCCAGTTGAACGAACACTTCACGCAGGCCGAGAAGATCCGGCTGGTCGAAGCCATGTGGCAGGTGGCCTATGCGGACGCACGGCCGGATGAGAACGAGATGCACACCATCAGCAAGGTGGCGGGCCTGCTGCATGTGACGCACGGCGAGTACATCGGCGCCAAGATGCGTGCGAAGGAAACAAGCCCCCATTGATTCGCTTCGCGGTTTTCCTCCAAGGGATACGCCGCTGGTGCGGCAGAGGCCTTACACGGCGGCCGCTAGTCCGGGCTGCGCGGGCTGTACCGATGTGCCCACACTTCGCCTTCACACCGGCAACCAGCGCCACCAGAACGGCTTGCGCTCCTCCTTCGCACCCTGCGCCTGCAGCATGCCAATGAACTCGGTGCGCCGATAACGGCGCGCAGCCTCCAGCGGGGTCATGTCGTCAAAGTCGGACCGCAGCATCGGGTCCGCCCCATGGGCCAACAGGTAATGCGCAATGGCATCGTGGCCGTGGATGAGGCTGGCCACAAGCGGTGTGCAAAGGATCTCGGGATGCTGGTAGTTGGGGTTCACGCCCGCGCTGATGTGGTGGCGCACCAGCGCCAGGTCGCCGGCCACGGCGGCGGCGTACATGTCTTTCCAGTCTCCTGCGGACATAGACGGGCATCCTTTGTAAGCGTTGAACGGGACCAGTGTAGGCAGCGGCGCGTACGGCACAATCCGCGCCTTCCCCTAGGGATCCTCTGCACGAATCAGCGCGCCGTGCGCATCAGCGGCCTCGGGCGGTCTGCTGCGTTGCAAATACTCGCAATAGCTACGGCTATTGCTGCGTTTTGCGCCTTGCAACCCCTCCCGATCCGCTGCGCTCACTTGCCGCTTGATTCGTGCAGAGGATCCCTAGCCCGCGATGGCACACACACATTCCTCCATGCCCCCTCCCCTGCACATCCTTTGGCGCGACGAGCACCTGGTGGCCGTGTACAAGCCCGCAGGCTGGCTGGTGCACCGCACGGGGCTGGACGCGGGCGAGACGCGGTTTGTGATGCAGACCTTGCGCGACCAGCTGGGCCAGCATGTGTTTCCGGTGCATCGGCTGGACAAGGGCACCTGCGGCGTGCTGGTGATGGCGCTGCACAGCGATGCGGCGCGGGCACTGTCGCAAGCGTTTGAGCAGGGCGCCACGCACAAGCGCTACCTGGCGATGGTGCGTGGCTGGGCGCCTGAGGCCATCGAGGTGGACCATGCGCTCAAGCCCGATGACGCCCCGACCGATGCCGCCGTGCAGGACGCCCACACACGCTTTCGGCGGCTGGCGCAGCTCACGCTGCCCGAGGCCAGCGATGCGCGTTTTGCCACCACGCGCGCGTCGCTGGTCGAGGCACTTCCCACCACCGGGCGGCGCCACCAGATCCGCCGCCACCTCAAGCACGTGGCCCACCCCATCATTGGCGATGCCACGCATGGCAAGGGCCCGCTCAACCGCTGGTGGGCCGAGCGACTGGGCCAGCAGCGGCTGTGGCTACATGCCTGGCAGCTCAGGGTGCCCCACCCCGTAACGGGGGCGGCGATGACTTTTGACAGCGGGCTGCGCTGGCCGGGACCTGCAGGCTGGGGCTGCGGATACCTCCCCGCCGACGATTCCGCTGTGCCGCCCTGCGTTGACTGGCAGCGGCTGTTTGCGCAGCTGCCCTGGCAAGAGACACCCGCCCCGCCCCCGTAACGCGGGCGACACGGCGACGGCACACCCGTCGAAATAATGGGCGCTCCCAAAAAACAGGAGACACCACCCATGACCGCACCCGCCACCAACCGCGTCCTTGCCCACACGGGTGCGCGCTACCCCATCATCCAGGCGCCCATGGGCTGGATTGCGCGCACGCAGCTGGCCTCGGCGGTGTCGCGCGCGGGTGGGCTGGGCATCATCGAAACATCGTCCGGCGAAACCGCCAACTGCCAGGCAGAGATCACCAAGATGAGCGCGCTGGGCCTGCCGTTTGGCGTGAACCTGCCCATCCGCTTTTTGAAGGACGACGCCATGCTGCGCTTTGTGTGCGCGTCGGGCGTGAGGTTTGTGACCACCTCGGCGGGTAGCCCGGCCAAGTTCATTGCGCCGCTGAAGGACGCGGGGATCACCGTGTATCACGCGGTACCCACGGTGGACGCAGCGCTGAAATGTGTGGATGCAGGCATTGACGGCTTGGTGGTCGAAGGCGGTGAAGGCGGCGGCTTCAAGAACCCCGAAGAGGTCTCCACCCTGGTGCTGCTGCAGGCCATTCGCGCGCAGGTGGACGTGCCGCTGGTCGCAGCCGGTGGCATCTGCGACGGGCGCGGCATGGCCGCAGCCTTTGCGCTGGGTGCCGAGGCCGTGCAGATGGGCACGCGTTTTGTGAGCTGCGCCGAAAGCCCCGTGCATGCCAACTACAAGAACGCCATCGTCGATGCGGGCGTCACCGGCACCTGGATGCTCAACACCAAGGCCAGCCCCTGCATCCGCGCGCTCAAGTCGCAGCGCACGCAAGCCATCCACGAGGCGGGCCTGATGCCCGCCGACAGCTTTGCAGGCATCCAGCGCGTGTACTTTGACGGTGACATGGAGGCGGCCCCTGCATTGGCTGGGCAGACCGTGGGATTGATTGACTCCGTCAAGACCGCGCAGCAGATCATTGACGACACCGTGGCGGAGTTTTTTGCCATCAGCCGGCGCATGGGCGCCCTGGCTGCGGCGCGGTCGTTTGGCTAAAAGGGGCGTCCCGGCCCGACAAGTGCTGCGGCGGCAACGCATGGATGCGATGTGCTACCCGACCACCGCACCACGGAAAGCTTGTCAGCTTCTGTAAGGGCAGTAACATGCACTTACACCAGAGCAAATTCTCTGCGTGGTAGCCCGAAAGCACCCCGACCATGTTTTTGCCGACCGATGACAAAGCCCTGCTCAGAACGGTTCTGGTCGTCGACGACACCCGCGAAAACCTGACCGTCATCGGCCAGCTGCTGCGCCCGTACTACCACGTGCGCGTGGCCAACTCGGGACAGCGGGCCTTGCAGGTCGCCCACACCCAGCCGGTGCCCGACATCATCCTGCTCGACGTGATGATGCCGGAGATGGACGGCTACGAGGTGCTGGCCGCCCTGCGTGCCGCGCCGGAGACCCGTGAGATCCCGGTGATCTTCGTGACCGCCCTCGACGCCATCGCGGACGAAGAACGCGGCCTGCAAGCGGGCGCGGTGGACTATGTGGCCAAGCCCATCAAGCCCGCCGTGCTGCTGGCGCGGGTGCGCACCCATCTGGAGCTGAAGGCCGCGCGCGACTGGCTGGCCGACCAGAACAGCTACCTGGACGCCGAGGTGCAGCGGCGCATGGCCGAAAACGAGCTCATCAAGGACTTCAGCCTGCACGCGATGGCCACGCTGGCCGAGAAGCGCGACAACGAAACCGGCAACCACCTGCACCGCACGCAGGCCTACATCGAGGCACTGATGCTGCACCTGCAGGACCACCCGCGCTTTCAGCACCTGCTGGGCAGTCCCCACCAGCGCCAGCAAATCGCCAAGGCCGCGCCCCTGCACGACATCGGCAAGGTGGGCATCCCCGACGCGATCCTGCTCAAGCCGGGGAAGCTCACCCCTGATGAGTTCGAGATCATGAAGACCCATGCCCGCATTGGTGCCGACGCCATCGACGAGGCCATCCGCAGCGTGCTGCAGATGGGGCGCCAGCAGCCGGCCCATCCGGCCAGCGCCCCCAGAAACTCGGCGCTGGAGTTCCTGGAGACCGCACGCCAGATCGCGGCAGGCCACCATGAAAAGTGGGATGGCTCGGGCTACCCCGACGGACTAGAGGGCGACGCCATCCCGTTGCCCGCACGGCTGATGGCCATCGCCGATGTGTTTGATGCGCTGATCTCGCGCCGCCACTACAAACGCGCGTTCACGCTCGACGACGCGGTGGACATCATCCGCAACGGCCGTGGCCAGCATTTCGACCCCGACATCTGTGATGCGTTCGTACAGCTGGTGCCGCAGTTTGCAGCCATCGCCGAGCAGTTTGCAGACCACCCGGTGCCCGCGCTGGAGCCGTGAAGCATGCTTGCCTTGTCCCCGGCCATCGCACTGCGCGGCAGCCCGCCCGTCTGCCGGGCCACGGTGGGTGCTTGTGTGCTGGCCGTTGCGGCGGCGGCAGGGTGGCCTGGGGGATGCAGCGCACAGGACCAGGACTTTCAGGAAACTCTCGTCAGCCCCGCCCTGCTGGCGCAAATGCGCCGGGGCGGTTTTGTGCTGTACCTGCGCCATGGCGCCACCGACAGCAGCCGGGTGGACCAGGCCCCGCAGGTGGACCTGAACGACTGCAATACCCAGCGGGTCCTCAGTGATGCCGGGCGGCAGCAGGCGCGCGAACTGGGTGTGACGCTGCAGCGTGCCCGCATTCCAGTGGGCGAGGTCATCCACAGCCCGCTGTGCAGGGCGCGCGAAAGCGCACAGCTCACCTTTGCCACGCAGCCCCAGTTGCTGCGCGCAGAGCCCCTTCTGGCCTACACCGCCAACCTGACGAGCGAGCAGAAAAAGCCGGTGATCGCCGCCACGCGGGCCCTGGTATCCACCCCGGTTCCTGCCGGCACCAACCGCGTCATCGTGGCCCACGCGCCCAACATGGCGGACCTGATGGGTTATTTCGTCAAGCCCGAGGGAACGATGATGGTGCTGCGTCCGCTGGGGCAGTCGCGGTTTGAATACCTGGGCAGCATTCCGCCGTCTCACTGGGCCGCCCTGCTGCCCGCCTCCTCCAAGCGCTGACCCATCTCGCGCCACCCCTCGCCCATGCTCCTCCTGCTCAAACGCCAACGGTTTTTTCTGCGTTTCTTTCTGCCAGTGGTGCTGGCCGTTCTGGTGGGCATGGGGTTTGACTACGCAGTGCAGCAGCACACCCAAACCGTGCAGCGCAAAGCACTGCAAAGCCAGGAGGAAGACATCCAGGTGGCCGCCAAGGCGGAGGCCATCAGCCGAAAACTGCTGGAGATCAAGCTGCGACTGACACAGACCCTGACTGTCTCCAAATACCGCGAGGTGGACGAAGCCAAGGCCTACCAGCTCCACGGGCTCATCGTGGACGAAATGGCCGCGCTCGAAAAGGACCTGACGGGGCTGACCACAGCCCACGACTTCTCGCATGTCAGCACCCACTACCCCGCTGCGCTCAGAGCCTTTCAAGAGTTTCGCCAGTTTGCGCTGATGAGTTCGGACCAGATGGCCATCGACCAGTCAGCGGCAGGCGAGCACCTGATCAGCGCCACGGCGTACTACGGTGTGTTCGCACTGCGCATGGGCGACATTGCCAAAACCTTCATGGACCACGCCATAGAGAACGCTGCCAGCACGCGCAACCAGCTGCAGGATTTCGATCGCCGCATGCGCCTCTACAGCACGCTGGCCGCGCTGGTGTTTCTGGCCCTGTGGTTTGTGCTGTCGCGGTCCACATCCCGCCAGCTGGACCGGCTCAACACCATCCTGCAAAAGCTGTCGCGCGGCGAAAGCGGCTTGAGCGACTACAAGACCTTTTCCCGCATCAAGGCCATGGCCGCACGCGAAGGCACGCTCATTGGGGACATGGCCAATGCGGTGCTGGCCTTTCAGAAAACACAGGACGAACGCCGTCTGGCCCTGGCAGAGCTGCACGACCGGGAGGAACTGCACGCCAACATCATCAGCCAGGCGCCCATCGGCATCGTGGTGCTGGACATGCAGACCCTGCAGTTCGTGAGCTTCAACGATGCCACCTACGAATCGCTGGGCTACACGCGCGAAGAGTTTTCGTTGATGAACCTCTACGACCTGCAACTGGACCCGGACAGAAGCAAGGTCGATGAAAAGCTCCAGCGCATTCAGGCCCAGGGCGGCCTGGACTTCGAGACCCAGCGGCGTGACAAGGCCGGCAGCGTCCGCGACTTCTGGGTTTCGATGCGCCCCCTTCACCTGCATGACCGCGACTGTATGACCGGCATCTGGGTGGACATCACCAGCCGCAAGCAGTCCGAGCGGGAACTGGCCCGCTACCGCGACGAGCTGGAACAACTGGTGGCCGAGCGCACGCTCGATCTCGAAAAGACCAGCCAAGCCCTCGCACAGCAGACGCTGGAACTGCAGCACACCAATGCCCAGCTGCGCAGCGCCAAGGCCATGGCCGACGAGGCCAACCAGGCCAAGAGCGCCTTCCTGGCCAACATGAGCCACGAGATCCGCACGCCCATGAACGCGATCATCGGGCTGACCCACCTGATCCGCCGCGACACCACCAACCCGCACCAGCGCCAGCAACTCGACAAGGTGTCGGGCGCTGCCATGCACCTGCTGGCCGTCATCAACGACATCCTGGATTTCTCCAAGATCGAGGCGGGCAAGATGGCCCTGGACCCGACCGATTTCGAGCTGGAGAAGGTGGTGAGCAACGTGTTCACCATTACCGGCGACAAGGCCGAGGCCAAGGGCCTGGAGGTGATGGCCGAACTTGCAGGTGTGCCCCCCATCCTGCATGGGGACGGCATGCGGCTGGGTCAGATCCTGACCAACTTCATGGGTAACGCAGTCAAGTTCACCGAACGCGGCAGCGTGTCTTTGCACGCGTTTGTCACCCACCGCGAAGCCAACCAGGTGCGCCTGCGCTTTGAGGTGCGCGACACCGGCATCGGGCTGAGCCCCGAGCAACAGGGCAAGCTGTTCCTGGCGTTTCAGCAGGCCGATGTTTCCACCACTCGCACCCACGGCGGTACCGGCCTGGGGCTGGCCATCTCGCGCCGCCTGGCCGACCTGATGGACGGGCAAGTGGGTGTGCGCAGCGAGCCCGGTAAGGGCAGCACCTTCTGGTTTGAGGCGCCCTTTGGCATCAGCTCCCAGGCTGCCGCACCGCAGCATGTGCAGGCCCTGCCCCCCAGCACCCGCGTCCTGGTGGTGGACGACATGGAAGAAGCCCGTGAGCTGCTGGCCGACATGCTCACCCACCTGGGAGCGCGGGCCGACGCGGTGTCGTCCGGCGCGCAGGCCGTGCAAGCGGTGGCACAGGCTGACGAACTCTGCGACCCCTACGAGCTGGTGCTCACCGACTGGCTGATGCCGGGCCTGAATGGCACCCAGACCTGGCAACAGATCTGCGCCTTGCCGCTCCAACACCGCCCCGCCTGCATTCTGGTCAGCGGCAGCCTGAGCTGCCCTGCCGACGAGGTGGATGTCGGTCCGTTTGCGGCCTTCCTGCCCAAACCCGTACTGCCCACCGCACTCGAAGACGTGCTGGTGCGCGTGTGGAACCATGCGCAACTGCCAGAGGCCGCTGCACCCGCGTTGGCCGCCGATGCGCCCGTCCGTTTCACCCCGGGGCTGCAATTGCTGCTGGCCGAAGACAACACGCTGAACCAGGAGGTGGCGGGTGAGCTGTTGCGCCAACTGGGCTTTGCCGTGGATATGGCGGGCGACGGGGCGATTGCGGTGGAGCGCGCGCGCGAACGTCACTACGACCTGATCCTGATGGACATCCAGATGCCCCACCTGGACGGCCTGCAGGCCACGCGCCAGATCCGCGCGCTGCCAGGCTATGCGCAGACGCCTATCGTGGCCATGACGGCCAACGCCTTCGCCGAAGACCGCGCCGCCGCGCTGGCCGCTGGCATGAACGACCACCTGCCCAAGCCTGTGGACCCGGCACAACTGGCGCGCGTGCTGGCGCGCCTGCTGCCCCATGCCGTGGACGCCACGGGCGCAACCCCAACGCCCAGCGTTGCAACATCGACCCCCACGCTGCAGAACGAAGCACAGATGCGGGCCCAACTCCAGGGCGTGGCAGGCTTTCAGCTGGAGCAGGGACTGCGGTCGCTGGGCAACAACTTTGCGGCGCTGGTGCGTCTGCTGCAACGCATGGTGGTGGAACACCCCCACGACGCGCAAAAGGCGTTGCAGGCCTGGCAAAGCGGTGACCTGGCTGAAACGCAGCGCATCCTGCACACGCTCAAGGGCCTGGCGGGCACTGCCGGCCTTACCGGCTTGCAGGTGGCCGCGCAGCAAGCCGAGGCCAGGGTGCAAGCCACACCGCAAGGGGGGGTGGATGCCGACACCCAACACGCGCTGCAAGACCTGGATGCACGACTGCAACAACTGGTGCAGTCCCTGCACTTTGTATTGGATGCTGCCGCAGAGACGACCAGCGCGGCCCCTGCAGCCGATGCCGACCATCTGCGAGCAGGCTTGCGGGCACTGCGGCCCTTGCTGGCCAGCGACGACCTCGATGCCAGCGCAGCCTACGCCGGGCTGCACCCCGCCATGCTGCAGCATTACCCGGACCGCGCCCAGGCGCTGGCCCAGGCCATCGATGGTTTCGACTTTGTGCAGGCGCTGGCACTGCTCGACGCCATCCTCGCCACAGCGGACGGCGGAGGCAGCAGCGATACCGCCCCGGCCAACACGCCCGCGCCCACCCCATCATTAGGGTAAGCGCGGCTGACAAAACTCAGCGAAGCGGCGCGGCGTGCCTGCGCTACACTTTTTGGCCTTGCCGCACATGCCCCGCCATGGTCTGGCCTCTCCAAGCGCCAGTCCTGCGGAGCCCACCTTCTCATGCCTTTGCCCAGCCCGCCATTGCCGCGCTTTTTCCCGCGCCTTTTCTTCTCTGCGCAGGCTCCTGCCCCCCATGACCGCCAGCGAGGCCTCGCTGGCGCGCACGCAGCCACAGGGCCACACAATGTCTGAGGCGCGGCCGAGCACTTCTGCAGGCTTGGCGATGCCCGCGGGCAATCTGCGCGGCATCCTCGCCATGGTGGCGGCCGTGGGCTTCTTCTCGCTGATGGATGCGCTGCTCAAAACGCTGACCGCGCACTACCCCGCCATGCAGGTTGCGGCGCTGCGGGGCTGGGCTGCGCTGCCGCTGGTGGCGCTGTACGCGCTGTGGCGTGGCGAAGTGCCCCGGCTGCTGAAGGTGCGTTGGCCACTGCACCTGCTGCGCGGCGGGCTCAACGTGGCCATGCTGGCGCTGTTTGCGTTTGCCATCCGTGAACTGGCGCTGGCCGAGGCCTATACGCTGTTCTTCATTGCTCCGCTGCTCATCACCGCGCTGTCCACCGTGGTGCTGCGCGAAAAGGTGCGTCCCGCTCACTGGGTGGCCATTGTGCTGGGCATGGTGGGGGTGCTGGTGGCGCTGCGGCCCAACCAGGAGGCGTTCTTTACCCTGGGCGCACTGGCGGTGCTGGCAGCAGCCACCTGCTATGCGGTATCGGCCATCACGGGGCGCATGCTCACCCGTACCGATTCCAGCGCCAGCCTGGTGTTCTGGACCACTACGCTGCTGGCGCTGGGCGCCGGCGCGCTGGCGTGGCCCCAGTGGGTGGGCGTGGCGCAGGCCCACTGGCCGCTGGTGGCAGGGCTGGCGGTGACCGGGTTTGCGGGCCAGCTGGCGATCACCGAGGCGTTTCGCCACGGGCAGGCCTCGGTGGTAGCCCCTTTCGAGTACACGGCCCTGGCCTGGGGCATGGGGCTGGACTGGGTGCTGTGGCAGACGGTGCCTGGCTACAGCACGCTGCTGGGCGGCGCCATCATCATCGGCAGCGGCCTGTACCTCGTGCGCCAGGAGCGCACACAGGCGGTGGTTCCGCCCTGAACAACGTCAGGCGGTTGCAGCCAGACCGTCGGACGACGCGCCCGCAGGTCTGGCGCCGTACCAGCCGGGTCAGATCGGCCGTGTGAGGTAAACCGCCTCGCGGCCCACGATGGGTTCGCGGGTGGGCATGAGGATGGTGCAGTCGTCGCACAGCGCGCGGATCTCGTGCGGGCCGTCGGTGGCGATGAGGTCCCCTTTGGCAAACACTTCGAACCCTTGCACCGGCCGCGTGAAGCGGAAGTCGGTAGTGCGCACCATGCACGTCTCCAGCAGTTCATAGCGGCGCTGCTCGGCGGGTGCGGGCCGGTCGGCCACCGGCGCGATAAGGCCGAAGTGCGCCAGGAAGTCCAGCGCCACGGCCGTGGCCAAGTCAGCCGCCGACTGGCGGAAGTGCTGGCCGCATTCCACCACCACCGCCACACCGCCCCCTTCGGCCTGCCCGTGACGGCCGTGCTGGATGAGCGGCGTGCCCGAGCCCAGGCCGCTGGGCATCACCAGGTGCACCGGCGGGCGGCCGATGGCCAGCGCCGCCTCCGCGTTGCGCGGGTAGGCCGGGTACACCCAGAAAGGTTGCACGTCCTGGCTGGTGGAGTGGATGTCGAGGATGTGATCAGCCGCAGCCACCACCGGGCGCAGGACGCGGGCGCGCTGCAGCTCGGGGCTGTCCGCCGTGCCATCCAACTCGGCCGCCGACCAGATGCGGTTGAGGTTGTGCACCAGCTGTCGGCTCTCGAACGGACGGCTCTCGTCAAACGACTCATAGGCGGCCACATTCGCAAAGCTGATGGTCAGCGTGCCGATGAGGGGACGCACGCCCGTGTCCAGCAGGTGCGTGGCGGCCACCATGCCGCAGATTTCGTTGCCGTGCGTGAGGGCGTTGATGAGCACATGCGGGCCAGGCTTGCCCGACTCGAAGCGGTGCACATAGTCAATGCCCACATTGCCCTGGCGGTAGGCCGAGAGGTCGCGGGGGAGGACTTCAAAAACGGGGGGGTTCTGCGTCATGGCGGTGAATTAATAAGATGACACATCATTGTCGGCGCAAAGCCGGATCGTTGCAGGGTGCGGTGTACGATGCCCGCCGGTTGAGCCCCTCACGTGCCCTTCTCCGGCCCCTTCCGCGCCCCGCCCCATGACCACTGTCCGACTTTGCCCGCTGGCCGACGTGGCCCACCGCCTTCCTGCCGACTGCTGGATCGCCCAGCGCCTGGCGGAAGAACCCGACGCTCTGGCGGACGAAGCCACCTTGTGGATCACGGGCGCTGTGCACTGGCCTGCGCTGCACCTCGACGCCCCCCTGGCCCCAGGTAGCCCGCTGCGCCAGTGGCTGCATGACGTTCCAGACGGCCCTGGTGATGCCTCGGTGCCCCGTGCACCGTTTTTGATCCTGGTGGACGGAGACCTGCGCATCGACGGCGCTTTGATCAGCGCGGACACCGACGGCACCACCCACCTCATCGTCACCGGCAACGCGCATCTGCACAACGCCGTTGTGGGCGGGCAGCTGGTGTACGTGCAGGGCGCGCTGCAGGTGAACGAGCTGCTGTGGGGCCACTACAACCATGGCGAGCTGCGTGTGCGCGGGGGGCTGCAGGCCCGGGTGGCGCTGTTCACCGACGGGTACCACGTGGACATCGCAGGCCCCGAACAGGTGGAGTTTTTGCTGGACGAAGTGCGCGGTGTGCCCAACCGTGCAGAGTTCTCGGCAGAGATCGTGGGCGCCGTGTTCGCCCCCGAGTTCCACGAGGGCGTGGATGCTGGCGAAGACGGCCTGGCCGCCATGATCAACCGCCGCCAGGTGCTTGCCGCTGTGCGGGCAGGCCACAGCGCGGTGCGCAGTAGCGCCGACATCCACGCCGACCAGCCCGTGGCCCACGACCTGTGCGCCAGCGATGCCATCAGCATCGACAACATCCTGGCCGTGGTGCGCACGCCGGTGATTGCGCACAAGGAGCACAAGGCCTACGGCTGGTTTCAGCAGACCGATTTTTCGCTCTGCCAGCGGCATGTGGACGACGAGGGCGACGCGCGCGACGACAACGTGTTCATCACCGTCTGGAAGACCTGGGACTTCTACCTGTCGGTGGAGCAGGTGCCCGCGCCCCGCAACTGGCTGGAGCGCGTGGCCACCAAGCTGTGGCGCCACGCGGCCCCCACGGTCGCCCAGCGCACGCTGCTGTACCGCCGCTACACGCAGGGCGAGCCTGGCGACTGGCAGGTGCTGGCGCCCCCCACCGAGCCCGGCCACGCCCCCGACGCCTGGCAGGCCTGCGAACACGCGTGGCGCGGGGTGCTGGACTATGTGTGCAAGGCCGTGGGCCAGCACCGCGCGCGGTACCCCCTCTACCAGCGCCTGCAAGCCACGATGACGGCTGAGCACATCGAGGCCTTCACCAGCCTGCCCGTGTTCACCGAGCAGTACAACGACTGGTGGGACAGCGACCGCAACGGCTACTGGGAGGGCGAGGTCTGGGTGGGCGCGCGCCAGCCCTGCATGCACGATGGCGAACCCTGGGGCCGCGCGCTCAAGTACAGCTGGCGCAATGGAGACGATGCACCGGGCGACGACGAAGACAACGCCCACAGTGCCTACCAGATCGATGTGGACGAGGCGCGCGGAGGGCCTGCCGCGGTCGAGTTCAGCTACACCCAGCGCCAGAGCGACAGCCGCGCCCCCCTGCCCCGCTGCGCCGCCGACCACCTTGCCCGGCTGCTGCGCTTTCACGGCCGGGTGCAGGCCCGTATCCGCGCACGGCACGAAGAGGCGCAGGCCCAGCAGGCCGAGGCCCGCCGCATCGAAGCTGCCGTGCAACTGCTGGCCACCCCACCCTTGCCGCCCGACCTGCCCGATGCGGCAGTGTTTCCCGTCGAATTCATGACCCTGTCGGAGCAGTGGCAGGCCGATGGGCAAGCCTACGTGGCGGCCATCCGCGCGAGCCAGCTAGCCCGCGATGCCAATACTGCTGACCCTGCCGATCCTGCCGACGCCTCCGCAGCCCTTGGTGGAGACGAAGAACAAGCAGAGGACGATGACGCTCTGCCCGAAGACCCGCGCAAGGCCAACGCACCCACCGTGCTGCAACTGGCACGCGTGGTGAGCCGCTGGGCCGACGAAGAGCTTGCCACGCGCTTTCGCCAACGCTTTGCCTTTGCCCCGGACGCGTACGTGAATCGCGCTGCCAAAGCCGGGCAATTCATCGGCCCCGTATGGGTGCTGGAGGATGACCGCGTGATCGCGCGCATCGGCGCGGCCCATGACGACGGCGCTCACTGGGCGGTACTGCAAGGCACCGAGCACGCACTGCTGCCCGGCATCCGTGGCGTGGGCCGCTCGCCCGATCGCCAGTGTTTTGCCCAAAGCGACGGCCGGCACATCACCACCCACCGGGGCTGGAATGGCCCGGTGATTGCGCGGTTCACACTGCCGCGCGGCAACGAAGGCCTGCCGCCGCAGGTGCAGGTGTCGGCCGGCCCGCTGGGTCAGCGCTGCGATGACATCATCCCGTTCAACGATGGCCTGCGCGTGCTACTGCGCAACCCCACGGGGGTCTATTTGCTGACCTGCACAGCGCCAGGCGCTGAGAGCACCATTCAACGCCTGCACCCACAGACTTTTGACGAAGACGGCCCCTACACCTGGCCCAAGAACCAGATGGACGAAGAGGTCGAAGGAGAGACGGTCACGGTGCTGGCGCTGGACATGCTGCACATAGCCCTGTCGCCCGACGAGCGCCATATCGCAGTCGGCGACCAGGACAGCCAACACGTCGTGCTGGATACGCACGGCGCTTTGGTGGTTGAACATGAGCCCCTGTCGTCCTACCCCCACCACGCCGTGTTCTCGCACGACGGCACACGCCTGTTTGCCAATTCGTGCCACCTGTACTGGGGCAGCACGCGCTCGATCCAGATCAGCACTGCATCGCAAGAGGCGGCAGATGCGGATGAGGACACCCCGCCACTGGACGAACATTGCCGCGTGTACGCGTCCGCCACCTTGCCCGGCCTGGTGATCCTGGGCGACGCCGACGGCTACCTCCACGCCTACAGCGACGAAGGGCAAGCCTTGTGGCGCCACCATATCGGCAGCACGATCAGCGCCATCGACGTATCGCCCGATGGCGCAACGCTGTGGGCGGCCAGCTACGGCGGCTACGTGGTGCGGCTGGAGCGCCGCGAGACGGGCATGGACCCGTATTCGATTGGCACGTCACCGTACGTGGAGACGCGGCGGTGGATATTCTGGACGGACGAGGCAGGGCCGGTGCGGTGGTAGCAAGCATCGAGCTGCGCGTAGCCCCGCGCCGAGCGGCGGAAGCCATCACCCTGCGGGCTCGCTCGCTATAGTCCGTTCCATACAGCACAGCGAGGTTTCATGAAGTTTCCACGCCAGAATGTTTGGGCAGCACTGGGGCTGCAACCCCAGGCTACCGCCCCACTGCAGGAGCCATCCGTGTCCAGAATTTCTCGCCTCGTTCATGCTTGTCGTGCGGGTGCTGCGGGCTACCGTGCGCGAAGCATCATGGTTCCGCACCTTCTTGTGTCCACCGTTCTTCTCGCGTCGGTGCAGGTAGCGCTGGCCCAAGACTGCATCAGACTCGCATGCGCTCCTGCTGACAATTGTGAGGTCGCTCCTTCTCGGCTGACGGCAAAGCTTCCACCGGGCTTTGACATCCGGTCGATCCGAGGCAACACCAAGATTGCCAGCAGAGGCGAGGCGGCGCTCTTGGAATGCCGCCCTGCGAGTAGCCTTGGGACCGTGTGGTCTGCAGACCAAGCCAGCATCTACGGTGCGGTGCGTGTGGCGGGCAAGCTCCACGCGCAAGGCCTCCTCCGGTTCGAGCCCAACGACGGAGGTGACCTGGATTTCCGTCCGGACAAAACAAGCCTCCAAGCCGGTGGGCATTTCTTCAAGACGAACTTCGCACGCATCAAGCTGAACGAGGCCCAACCGTCGGTGAAAGTCACACCACCCCAGAGCCTGGCCCAGGCCGACTGCTGGCAAGCCCATGCGACCGTTGAACTGTCTGATTTCTCCGTGCTGATCGGAGACACTTCTGCCGCCGGTACGTACGCTCGGCAGGCACGAATCACGAAGGTCAGCGGCTTTCACCGATGCACCTGGGGTGGCAAATGAGGCGCGATCCTTCGTTGGATGTGGTGGCCTCCGGCACGGCATCTGGCATCCACAGAGTGCGTATCAGCTCTGGGGTCTCGGTATTGCTCCTGTTCATGCTCTCAGGTGCGGGAGCATCCCACGCCACCGACTCCAGGAATCCCGCATTCGATCAGACCTATGCCTATTGCCGTGACATAGACGGGTACTTGGTCACCCCGCCGGAATGGAAGCAACCCCAGGCTCCACAAGAAATTTCGGCAAGCAACAGCTTTTCGCCACTGCCGGACGCCTTGTTGCGGCGGCTCAAAGTCAAAGGGAATGTGATCACCCCAGAGACTGCCGAAAAGATGGCGCTGACGGTATCGGTGCTGAAGCCTCCAAGCCACGGAAAAGTGAAGGACTTGGTGCCCCCTGACCAGCGGTATGACAGCCACCTCCCGGAGGGAAAGACACTCTCCTTTCCACCCGGAACCACGCCCTACCACTACACCTTAATGCCCGATCTCGGCTACCAAGGAAAAGACCAGGTCGTCTATGAGGTTCGTGCCAATGGCAACCGCTACCGGGTGGTCGTCAACTTTCTGGTCGTACCCGCCGTCAGAGACAAAGGCCTGTCGCAATGCGTATCGGAGAACTTCGACCGATGACGCCCAGCCCCCCTCGGGAACAGCCCTCGGGAAGACCCGCGCCGCAAGACGGAGGCGACGATCTCGTGATGAAGGTTGAGTCGCCAAGTACTGCCGCCGCTACAAGCCCCACCAGCGGATAGCACCAATCTCCATTTCAACGCCCCCAGCCAGCTGCGACCCAGCGGTACACCCCTCAACCACCCTTGCTGCGACGCCAAAGCCACACCATTGCCTACCTGGCGGTTATCAGCAATGCATTAGCCTGGGCCAGCACGGTAGCCACGGTATCGGCGCGGCGTACGCGTACCCATGACGCAGAGTGCTGCTTGTGCGAAGTACATCAGGGTTCTGCCCCGTTGCTGGGCGAGCACCCCGCCTGCAGAGAAAGCCTGTTGCAGTGCGAAGAACGACAAGCCAGTCAAAATCGCAGAGCGGCCCCTGCGGTTCATGGCATGGGCGTTGCATGCACCCGCAAACCGCACTCGCACGCTCCATGACCTCGTCCTCCTCCGCCACTACCGCCCCATCCCCAGACGCGCAGCCCCCCATCGCCCCCGGCCTCAGCACCTCCGTGCTCTTGCTCATGGCCGTGGCCTGCGGCCTGTGTGCGGGCAGCAACTACTTCAACCAGCCGCTGCTGCATTCCATTGCCACGCAGCTGCAGGTGCGCGATGCATCGGCAGCGCTCATAGTGACGCTGGCGCAGGTGGCGTATGCGGCGGGGCTGCTGCTGTTGGTGCCGCTGGGCGACCTGCTGGAGCGGCGGCGGCTCATCGTCACGCTGATGCTGCTGGCGGCACTCGGGCTGTTCACCAGCGGTTTCGCTCACAGCTATGCCCTGCTGGCGCTGGGCACGCTGCTCACCGGTCTGTTCTCGGTGGCGGCGCAGGTGCTCGTGCCGCTGGCGGCCACCCTGGCGGCACCAGGGCGCAGCGGCCGGGCGGTGGGGCTGGTGATGAGCGGGCTGCTCACCGGCATTCTGGCGGCGCGCAGCGTGGCGGGGCTGCTGTCGGAGGTGGGTGGCTGGACGCTGGTGTACCGCGTGGCGGGCGTTGCCATGGTGGCCGTAGCGCTGGCGCTGTGGTGGGTGATGCCGGTGTCGCGCAATGCAGCATCGGCACAGACGCAGAGCTATGGCCAGGTCTTGCGGTCGCTGGGCACGCTGGCGCTGCGACACCCCAGGTTGCGCAGCCGGGCCTTGCTGGGTGCGCTGTCGTTTGCGTCGGTGAGTGTGTTGTTCTCCACCATGGCGCTGCTGCTGGCGGGACCTGCGCACCGCCTGGGTGATGCAGGCATCGGGCTGGTGGGGCTGGCGGGCGTGGCGGGTGCGCTGATGGCCAGTGTGGCCGGGCGCATGGCAGACCGGGGGCAGGCACAGGTGGCCACGGCCCTGTCGGTGGGCTTGTTGCTGCTGGGCTGGGTGGCGTTGTGGCTGGGCGCGAGCAGCCTGGCGTGGTTTGTGGTGGGCATGCTGGTGGCCGACCTGGCGCTGCAGGGCGTGCACATCAGCAACCAGAACGTGATCTACCGCCTGGACCCCACGGCCCGCGCGCGGCTGAACGCGGTGTACATGACCAGCTACTTTGTGGGTGCAGCGACCGGCTCGGCCATGGGGTCGGTGGCCTGGCTGTGGGGCGGCTGGGGCGCCACCTGCGCGCTGGGGCTGGGTCTTGCCGTGCTGAACGCACTGGCACTGGCACATGACCAGCGGCTGGCCCGGCGGGCGCGCAGCGGCGCGGCGGCGCCGCAGGCGCTCCAAGGCGCGGGGATGTAGCCGCGTGGCGACCGCCAACGACGCACGTTGTGACGTACCATGCTTGTACGGTCCCATCCCGAGACCTTTCAAGGAGGCCCCATGGCCAAAGGCGAACAGCGCAGCAACAAGATGGCGAAGAAACCCAAAAAGGACACCTCGCCACCCAAGGAACACAGCGCATCAGACCGGCCCATGCCGCCCGTGACCACTGTCATGCCCAAGGGCAAAGAAAAAAACAGGTAATCCACCACAGTGCGCTGCCGCCCCAAAAGGCGAAGCGCTACCAAATCAATAGCTGCAGGCGCATATTCAACAAGCCCCTGCAGCTATTTTTTCTTATAACCACGTATCAACAGCGCTGCACCCGGCGCGCAACGCCACCTCGCTCATGCAGGCTGGGTCAGCCGCTCCAGCCACTGCACATCGGGCTCGGGCCGGCCAAACAGGTAGCCCTGGTACACGATGTCCGGCGCACGCTGGCGCAGGAAGTCGGCCTGGGCCTGGGTCTCCACCCCCTCGGCCACCACGCGCAGGCCAAAGTGCCGGGCCACCGACAGGATGCCCTCGACCAGCACGCCGTCGTCGGCATTGGTGGGGGCCTCGTGCACAAACGACCGGTCGATCTTGATCTCCTGGATCGGCAGGCGCTTGAGGTAGGCCAGCGATGAATAGCCGGTGCCGAAGTCGTCCAGCGACATGTCCACGCCCAGTGCCGCCAGGGCGCGCATCTTGGCCACCGCATCGTCAAAGTCGTCGATCACTAGGCCTTCGGTCACCTCCAGCGTGAGCAGCCGGGGGTCGGCCCCCGTGGCGGCCAGCACGGCCCGCAGTTGCCCCACAAAGCCCGCCTGCCGGAACTGCCGCGCGCTGAGGTTGACCGACAGCCGCAAACGCCGCTCGCGAAACACCGGCTGCGCCAGCAGCGCGCAAGCATGGGCCAGCACCCACTCGCCCAGGCTGACGATGAGGTCAGACTCTTCGGCCACCGGGATGAACACGCCCGGCGCCACCAGCCCGTCGCGCGGGTGTTGCCAGCGCACCAGCACTTCGGCCCCTGTGACCTGCCCCGACACATCGACCTGCGACTGCAGGTGCAGCCGCAACTCGCCCGCGCCAATGGCGTGGCGCAGCTCGCGCTCCACCCGAAAGCGCTGCTCGGCCGCCTCGCCCATGCCCTGTTCAAAAAAGGCCGCCTGGCCGCCGCCGGCCTGCTTGGCCCGGTGCAAGGCGGTGCCCGCGCGCCGCAGTGCGTCGTGCGCCCCATCGTCCGAGGTTTGGGGGTACAGGGTGATGCCGATGCTGGCGCCCAGTTGGGCGTCCTGCGCGTCGCCCTCCAGCCGCAGGGGGCGCAACAAGGCGGTCTGCAGCTTTTCGGCAAAGGCCAGCGCGTGGCGGCCGGCCAGCGAGGCGTCGGCCCCCAGGCCATGCAGCACCACGGCAAATTCGTCGCCCGCCACCCGCACCAACAGGTCCTGCGGGGGCAGGATCTCGGACAGGCGCAGCGCCACGGCGCACAGCAGGCGGTCGCCCATTTCGCTGCCACGCGCATCGTTGAAGGTGGTGAACCGGTCCAGGTCCAGCAGCAGCAGGGCGTGCTGGGTGGACAACACACGGCCGGGGCGCCCACGCAGCGCATGCAGGCGCTCCATCAGCGTGGACCGGTTGGGCAGGCTGGTGAGGCTGTCGAAATGGGCCAGGCGGTGGATCTCGTCGGCGGCGCGCTTGCGCTCGGTAATGTCCTGCTTGAGTTCCACAAAGTGGCTCACGCGGCCATCGGTCTGGCGGATGGGTGCCACCACCACGGACTCGATCAGTGGTTGCCCGTCCTTGCGGTAGTTGACCTGCTCCCCTGCCCAGCTGTCCCCGCGTGCCAGCGTGGTGCGCAGGCCCTCGCGCTGCGCGGGCGCCAGGCCGTTGCTGGAGTAGTGGGCCGAGGCCTGGCCCACCACCTCGTCGCGCGCGTAGCCGGTGCGGCGCACAAAGGCCTCGTTCACGTACTCGATGTCCTCGCGCAGATCGGTGATGACGATGGCCTCGGGGCTTTGCTCCACGGCCCGCAGCAGCTTGCGCAGCGACGCCTCGCTGGCTGCCAGATTGGCTGCGGTCTGTTGGGCCTCGCGCACCCGGCTCATGTAGTTGCGGCGCGACAGCAGCGTGGCGGCGGCGGTCAGCACCAGAATGCCCGCAAGGTACACCGCACCCGCCACGCGGTTGGCCACCTGCACCGGCTTGAGCAGGCCCTGCATGTCCGCCCAGATGAAGCCCAGGAACAGCAGGG
This sequence comes from Acidovorax sp. DMC1, assembly GCF_056314325.1. Classification (NCBI taxonomy): domain Bacteria; kingdom Pseudomonadati; phylum Pseudomonadota; class Betaproteobacteria; order Burkholderiales; family Comamonadaceae; genus Acidovorax; species Acidovorax sp. DMC1. The sequence continues at coordinate 245,082 of NZ_JBQUYO010000005.1, forward strand.
CCGTGAGTACCACCAGCGTCAGCGTGGCACGCACGCCCAGCAGCCATCCGGCCAGCACGACGATCACGGGGTAGTTCAGCAGATTGGGGCCATTGACGCCGCCATTGCGCGCCGCCACCAGCGACACCGACACCCACACGCCCCACACCAGCAGGTGGGTCGCCAGCGTCCACCGCCGCCAGCGCGCCAGCAGCAGCGCGGTGCCGCCAATGCAGCCCGCGACAAAGTTGAGCGCTACGCGCATCGGCTGCACGGGCTGGTCCCAGAGCAGCAGCAGGCCGATGACAAAACCCAGCAACATCACGGACCAGCCCGCCACCCGCACCAGGTGGCGCGTTGTGGCGTCTTCGTGGTCTGGCAGCGGAACAGCGGGAGCTTCGGCCATGGCGACGGGAAGTGCGGGGGAGGAAACCATCGTAACCGCAGGCATAGAAAACGCCTATGAACAAAATGCCGCTGGCGAGGCTGCAGCGCCCGCCCGTCGGCATCCCGTCGGCATCTGTACGTTGCGCCCCCGGTACCGTCGCCAGCGTCGGCACGGGATGGCCTACAGCGCCTGCTGGCCCACAGACGCAGGCCGGCTCACTCAGTCCGCGTCGCTGTCCGGCGCGGGCTCACGCACGCCAGAGCCTTTGCCCTTGGCCTTGGCGCGCGCAGCCTTCTTGGCCTGGCGCTTGGCGTCCTCGGCCAGGCCAGCAGCGCGCCAGGCCTCGAACTCGGCCGGGGTCTCCAGCGTGATGCGGCCCAGGATGGCGCTGCGGAAATCGGTCATCACGATCTCGGCCGCCTTTTGCAAGTTGACCTTGCCGCCACCCAGCATGGCCCCGCGTTTGCGGCCAATGGCTTCGAGCAGTTCTTCGTCGTGCATCTCGGCCACCGCACCCGCAGGCAGGCCCAGCTTGTAGCGCGCCTCCAGCAAGGGGGCGTAATGCTTCTGCAGGCGGCGCAGCAGCTCCAGCGCGACCAGTTCTTCGTCATACGCATTGCGGCCTACGGCGCCGCTGGCGGCCAGGTTGTAGCCGGTCTCGGGCACCACGATGCGCGGCCACAGCATGCCCGGCGTGTCCCACAGGTAGAAGTCGTCAGCCAGCGTGATGCGCTGCTCCAGCTTGGTGATGCCCGCCTCGTCACCGGTCTTGGCCTGGCGCTTGTTGCTCAGCGTGTTGATCAGCGTGGACTTGCCCACGTTGGGCACACCGCAGATCAGCACGCGCATGGGCTTGGCCATGCCGCCCCGGCTGGGCGCCAGCAGGTGGCAGGCGTCGATCAGCTTGCGCGTCGGGGCGGGGTCGGATGCATCCAGCGGCAACGCACGCGTGTCGCTCTGGGCGTTGTACCAGTCCACCCACAGCGCCGTGCGCTCGGGGTCGGCCACGTCCTGCTTGTTGAGCACCTTGAGCGTGGGCTTGTGGCCCGTGATCTCGGCCAGCAGCGGGTTGGCGCTGGAGCCGGGCAGGCGCGCGTCCAGCACCTCGATCACCACGTCAATGTCCTTGATGCGTTCGGTGATGGCTTTGCGGGTCAGGTGCATGTGACCGGGGAACCACTGGATGGCCATGCGGTGTACTTTCTACGTTGTTCTGAGGTGTCCGAGGGTGGCAAGGATAATCGCGGTCTTCCTTCTGCCCACGCCACGGCGTTTTTATCTGCATGCCAGCCCCTCTCGACACCTCGCGCAAGCCCAAGGCCACCAAGGCCGACAAAGAGCTGCTGTTCAAGGGCGTGACCTTGGCCCTCATCGGCCTGGTCATCTTGCTGGCGCCCTATGTGGCCCGCTCCACCAGCGTGCGCGACCTCATGGGCCAGGTGGCGCTGGTGGGCTGGTTTGCGCTGGTGCTGGGCATTGCGTTTGGCGTGCAGTACGGCCTGCGCCGCGCCAAGGCGGGGCGCCGCCAGCCGTGACCTTGCCTGAGGAGACAACCCCGGCCCCGGCGGTGGACGGCGCCACGGCGCAAGCCATGTTCGCGGTACTGCAGCAGCGCGCGGCCGCTCTTGGCATCACACTGCGCAACCCGCCGCCCGAGCCCACGACCTGCTGCGGGCGGGGCTGCAACGGCTGCGTGTGGGAGGGGTTTCTGAGCGCCGCCGAATACTGGCGGCAAGAGGCCTTGCTGCAGCTGCAGGACTGACTTTGAAGGGTTTTGGGCTGGTAGCGCTAGTGCAATATGCCTGAGCAGCTACTAATTCAATAGCAGATCAATTTGACCTGCCCCTGATCGCGCCTTCAGCCCAGCTGCTCCACCGCCATGTACTGCTCGCGCCATTCCTCAAACGGCAGCGTGTCGGCAGCCTCGATGGCCTTTTGTGCAGCGATCGACTCATCGGCCATCGCCACGTAGCGCGCCTGCTGCTCGGCCGTCCAGGGCAGCGACAGCAGCGCGTCGCGGGCGGCCATGGACTGCTGGCGCGCAAAGGCTTCAAAGCTGTGCTGGTGGCTTTGCACGATGCTGTCCAGCACGCGGGCTGACGGTGTGCACTCAGGCGCCGCCATCAAGGTGCGGGCATCGCGCAGCGCGGCGCTGTAGTCATCTGTGCCATGGGTGGCATCAAGCGCGGCGGCCAACGGCTCGCACGCCGCCAGCACCTCGGCACCCCATTCGGTGAGCAGCACGCTCTGGCCGTTGCGGGATAGGCGCAGACCGGGCTCGCGGCCGCGCTCTGCGGTGAGGTGCTGGTTCTGCTTGAGTTCGGCAATCTCGGCGGGCGTGTCGGGCGGGCTGTCGGACAGCAGGCAGTGCAGCAAGAACACGTCCAGCAGGCGCATGGTGGGTGCGGTGATGCCCACGGGCACGAACGGGTCCAGGTCCATCAGGCGCACTTCGACGTATTCGACCCCGCGTTCGCGCAGCGCGTGCAGTGGGCGCTCGCCCGTGCGCACCGTGCGCTTGGGGCGAATGGTGCCGTAGAACTCGTTTTCGATCTGCAGCAGGCTGGTGCCCAGCTGGTTGTAGTCGCCGCCCGGGTTGCGGATGCCCACGGCTTCATAGGCCGGGTACGGCTTGGTCAGCGCCTCGTGCAGCGAGTTGGCATAGCCCGTCAGGCCGTTGTAGCTCACGGCCAGCGTGGCCTGTGCGTCACTCTGGTAGCCCAGGCGGCCCATGCGCAGCGAAGTGGCGTGGGGCAGGTACAGCGCGCTGCCGCCCTCCATGGGCTGCAGGCGGTGTTCGCGCCCTTCCACAAAACAGGGGCACAGCGCGGGCGATGCGCCAAACAGGTACAGCAGCACAAACGCGTGACGGCGGAAGTTGCGGATGAGCGCGAAATACTGCTCGCTGTCCACACCCGGCAGTGACCAGTTGTAGTGAATGCCCGAGATGGTCTGCATGCGGCGGCCATAACGGTGGCCCAGGCCCATGCGATACACGCTCTTGGCGCGGCCCACGTTGGAGCTGCCGTAGCGGCCAATCGGAATCGTCTCGTCTGTGGGCAGGCCGCAGGGCATGCTGGAGGCCCAGAGCAGCTCGCCGCCGCTGTCCTTCAGGGTGTGGTGCACGAACTGGTGCACCTCGGTGAGCTCGTCCAGGCACTGCTGCACGCCCTTGTGGGCGCCGGTGATCAGCTCCAGCTGCGACTCGCTGTAGTCCGTGGTGATCAGGGGGTGTGTGAGGGCCGAGCCCAGCGCCAGCGGGTGGGGCGTGAGGGCCAGGCCGCCGGTGGGCAGCACGCGCAGCCCTTCCTTTTCAATGCCGCGGCGAATCCCCCCCAGGGCGTCCGCCGGGTAGGCGGCCAGTCTCTCGTGCAGTTTGCTCATATGTTTATACCGATCCAACTTCTGTCGGCCCGGAACTTAGCACGTTGAGCGCTGGCGCGCCCACGGGGGTGTCAAGCCCTTGCGGCCAAAGCGCGTCCAACCTCGTTGGTTCCTTGCGCTGCGCCACTTTGTGGTACTTGCTCGCCCGCGCGCTCGGTCACCTCGGCCAGGCGGGCCGCCAGTTGCTCGGGCACATCGGCGCCAATACCCAAGTGGATGCCCTGTGTGAGGGTGATATGGGCCGCTTCAAACGTGCCCGCACCGGCACACAAAATGGTGCGCGAAGGCGCGCTTTCGTGCGCCAGCACCAGCATGGCGGGCACCACGGCCTCGGGCTTCAGGGCATCCAGCACTTCCTGGGGCATCAGGCCCTCGGTCATGCGCGTGGCAGCGGTGGGGGCCAGGGCGTTCACGTGGATGTTGTACTTGGCGCCTTCGATGGCCAGCGTCTGCATCAGCCCCACCTGGGCCAGCTTGGCCGCGCCGTAGTTGGCCTGGCCGAAGTTGCCGTACAGGCCCGTGGACGACGTGGTCATGACGATGCGCCCATACTGCTGGGCCACCATGTGCGGCCACACGGCCTTGCAACAGTTGGCGGCGCCCATCAGGTGCACGTCCACCACCAGGCGGAAGTCGGCCATGTCCATCTTGGCGAACGACTTGTCGCGCAGGATGCCTGCGTTGTTGACCAAGATGTCCACCCGGCCCCAGGCGTCGATAGCCTGTTGCACCATGGCCTCGACGGCCGCAAAGTCGGTGACCGATGCACCGTTGGCCAGCGCCTCGCCGCCTGCAGCGCGGATCTCGTCGACCACGGCCTGCGCGGCCGTCACCGTGCCGCCGCTGCCGTCCACCGCGCCGCCCAGGTCATTGACCAGCACCTTGGCGCCGCGCTTGGCCAGCGCCAATGCATGCTGGCGGCCCAGGCCGCCGCCTGCGCCCGTCACGATGGCCACGCGGCCTTGGAAATCAATACCCATGGTGAAGGTTCTCCTGTTGTCTTGGTCGATGAATGTGTGGAACGCAAAAACCCCTGGCACCCCACCGCAGGTGTAGATGCCGCGCGCTGCACTGTAAGCCACTGCGGGGCCCGTGCGCGTTGCGCAGGCGACTGGATACCGCACCAACCCATTCCAGAGCCAGAACATGGCGCGCGGTAACGCGACACATTGGGAATAATGGGCAGCTGCGCAGGCTTCCAAGAGTGGCTGCGCATCCCTCCCTCACTCATTTTTTGATAGCTGCTAGCGCATGCAGTACTAGCGCTACCGGCCACTTTGACCCAAGGATCTCCCATGAAAGCCATCTGGAACGGCGTAGTGCTTGCCGAAAGCGATGACACGGTGGTGGTGGAAGGCAACCACTACTTCCCTGAAAGCGCACTGCACCGCGAGTACTTCACCTTCAGCAACCACAAGACCACCTGCGCCTGGAAGGGCCAGGCCAGCTACCTTTCGCTGCTGGTCAACGGCGAGATGAACACCGACGCCGCCTGGTTCTATGCCGACCCCAAGCCCGAGGCCGCCGAGATCAAGGGCCGCGTGGCGTTCTGGAAGGGCGTGAAAGTGACGGCCTGAGATGGCCTGCCAGCACGCTCAGCAGGTTATCCCTGCGCGCGCTGGACAATCATGTGGATAAGTTTTGGCAAGTCCTGTATGACAACGCCAAGTGCTTGATTTGCAAGGGAATGCACTGCATTGCCTCATTTTTAGGCAATTCACAAAATCATGGCGCGTGTTATCCCAACAGGCACTGGACAATGGTGTGGATAACCTTGGATAAGCCTTGTATGACAGGTTTAAGTGCTTGATTTACAAAGGATATCCTTGTGTCGCTCAAAAAACAGGCACTCACAACCCGCTGTGGGCAGGCCTATCCCACTGCTCCACAGAAGGCTCCAAAACCCCTGGTTATCCCTGTCTGCACTGGACAATCTTGTGGATAACTGTGAACAAGCCTTGTATGACAGTTTTAAGTCATTGATTTACAAGGAAACTTCTTGTGCCGCTGAAAAAACAGGCAGCTACGGTGGGTAAGGCGTCTGAGGTACAGTCCACGGCGGTTCTTTGTTGACCGCTCTATATTTCATAGCTTCCCGCGCATGATCCACTAGCGCTAGCGGCCCAAAACACTCCATATCCTCGTGTCCACCCCGCCCCTTCAGCACAGCCCCGCCGCAGAGCGCAACCAGGGGCCCATCTTGGCCCAGTTGCTGGCGTTGTTGCCCCCCACCGGCACTGCGCTGGAGATCGCCAGCGGCACCGGCCAGCATGCGGCCCACTTTGCAGCCGCCCTGCCCGACTGGACCTGGCAGCCCACCGACCTGCACGACACGCACTTTGGCTCCATCACCGGCTGGGCCACGCAGTCTGGTGCCCGCAACGTGCAGGCGCCACGGCGGCTGGACGTGCTGCACGACCGCTGGCCCAGCGAGGGCCCGGCATTCGGCGCCGCATCGTTTGACCTGGTCTACTGCGCCAACATGCTGCACATCGCCCCCTGGGCCTGCTGCACCGGGCTGATGCAGGGCGCGGCGCGGCACCTGGCACAGGGCGGTCGCCTGGTCACGTATGGCCCCTACCTCGAAGACGGCGTGCCCACCGCACCGGGCAACCTGGCCTTTGACGCCAGCCTGCGCGCGCAAGACGCCGCCTGGGGCATTCGCCGCATCGAAAACGTAATGGCCGTGGCCGCCCACGCCGGCTTGCATCTGGCCGCGCGGCACGCCATGCCCGCCAACAACCTGCTGCTGGTGTGGACCCACGCCGCCCACCAACCCTGAAGTGACACGCCCATGACGACACCCACCGCCGCCCCCTTCTTCATCGCCAAGGTCGAGCCCGACGGCACCCAGTGCGACGCCTGGCCCGAGCAGCCGCTGCTGCTGTCTATGGAGCAAGGCGGCATCGACTGGCCCAGCTCCTGCCGCAATGGCACCTGCCGCACCTGCCTGGGCCAGCTGGTCGAAGGCACCGTGCGCTACGCCATCGAATGGCCGGGCCTCACGGCCGAAGAAAAGGAAGAAGGCTGCGTGCTGCCCTGCGTGGCCTACCCCACGTCGGACGTGTTGCTGCAGGGCAGCGCCATCTGATCTGCGTCAGGGGCCGCGCTTTTCAGGCACGCAAGCAGCCCCAGTGCACTAAAATCCGAGGTTTTGGGGCACGATGCCCCTTTGACGTGCGGCAGCGCCGCATCGCATGTTCTTTGGGGCGGTTTCTTGGGGGCACAGCCGTTGCCACCGGCCACGGGAACCTGTGCTGCAGCACACCGCCAGCTGGCAAGCCGCCAGAGGCTCCCACAGAAAGCCCCAACCTTCCATGAACACCCCCCTCACCCCCGTGCCGATCTCGCCCGTCGAGGACATCGTGGCCGAGATGCGCGCCGGGCGCATCGTCATCCTGGTGGATGAAGAAGATCGCGAAAACGAAGGCGACCTCGTCCTGGCCGCCGACCACGTGACGCCCGAGGCCATCAACTTCATGGCCCGCTTCGGCCGGGGCCTGATCTGCCTGACGCTCACGCGCGAGCGCTGCGAGTTCCTCAAGCTGCCGCCCATGGCCGCGCGCAATGGCACGGTGTACAGCACGGCGTTCACCGTCTCCATCGAGGCGGCAGAGGGTGTGACCACCGGCATCTCGGCCGCCGACCGTGCCCGCACCGTGCAGGTGGCCGTGGACCGCAACAGCCAGCCCAGCGACCTGGTGCAGCCCGGCCACATCTTCCCGCTGCAAGCGGTGGACGGCGGCGTGCTGATGCGCGCCGGCCATACCGAAGCCGGTTGCGACCTGGCCGCCATGGCGGGCTGCAGCCCCGCTTCGGTGATCTGCGAGATCATGAAAGACGACGGCACCATGGCCCGTCTGCCCGATCTGCAGCTGTTTGCGGCCGAACACGGCCTCAAGATCGGCACCATTGCCGACCTCATCGAATACCGCAGCCGCAACGAGTCGCTGGTCGAAAAGGTCGGTACACGCACGCTGCAAACGGCCTACGGCGAGTTCACTGCCCACGCCTTCCGCGACCAACCCAGCCAGGCCGTGCACCTGGCGCTGGTCAAGGGCCAGTGGAGCGCCGACGACGTGGTGCCCGTGCGGGTGCACGAGCCGCTGTCGGTGTTCGATGCGCTCGAAGTCAACCGCTCCATGCACTCCTGGGGCCTGGACACCAGCCTGCAATACCTGGCCAAACAGGGCAAGGGCGTGGCCGTGCTGCTGAACTGCGGCGAAAGCGCCGCGCAACTGCTGGCGCAGTTTGAAGGCACCGCCCGCTCTGCCCAGGCGCCCGAGCGCGGCCGCATGGACCTGCGCACCTACGGCGTGGGCGCGCAGATCCTGCGTGAATGCGGCGTGCACAAGATGGCGCTGATGGGCCAGCCGCGCCGCATGCCCAGCATGACGGGCTACGGCCTCGAAATCACCGGCTTCATCCCCAAAGAATAAAGACAGGAACAGGATCACTATGTTTGGCGCAGACAAAGGCACCGCAGACAAACTGGACGGCAAGAAGCTGCACATCGGCATCGTGCAGGCCCGTTTCAACGAGAGCATCACCAACACCCTGGCCGCCGCCTGCCGCGCAGAGCTGCTGGCCCTGGGCGTGCAAGAAAAGCACATCAAGCATGTGCTGGTGCCCGGCGCACTCGAAGTGCCCGTGGCCCTGCAGGCCATGGCCGAGAGCGACGAGTACGACGCGCTGATCGCGCTGGGCTGCATCATCCGCGGCGAGACCTACCACTTCGAGCTGGTGGCCAACGAATCCGGCGCGGGCGTCACGCGCCTGTCGCTCGACTACCAGATCCCGATTGCCAACGCCATCATCACCACCGAAAACATGGAACAGGCCATCGCCCGCCAGACCGAAAAGGGTGTGGACGCGGCCCGCGTGGCAGTGGAAATGGCCAACCTGCTGGACGAACTGTCATGAGCGAAAACACCCCCACGCCATCGTCGGCACGCCCGCCCAAGCAGAGCCGCACAGGCCTCAAGAGCACCGGCACACGCAAGGCTGCCTCCAAATCCAACCGCAGCCGTGCGCGCGAATTTGCGTTGCAGGCGCTGTACCAGCACCTGGTGGGCGGCAACGACGCCACGGCCATCGACGCGTTCACGCGCGACCTGGCAGGCTTTCACAAGGCCGACTCGGCGCACTACGACGCGCTGCTGCACGGCTGCATCGAGCACGCAGCCAGCATGGACGCACTGATCACCCCGCTGCTGGACCGCAAGATGGCCGAGATCTCGCCCATCGAACACGCCACCATGTGGATTGGTGTTTATGAGTTCCAGAACTGCCTGGATGTGCCCTGGCGCGTGGTGCTCAACGAGTGCATCGAACTGGCCAAGGAGTTCGGCGGCACGGACGGCCACAAGTACGTGAACGCCGTGCTCAACGGCCTGGCCCCGAAGCTGCGCGCGGTGGAAGTGGCCGCCGACAAGGCCGCAGGCGCGGGCGCTGTCTGAACCTGCCCTGCCCCGCTGCCGCCCTGCCCATTGAACCGGGGCGGCTTGGTTTCTTTTCTTTCTACGCCCTCACGCCACCACGTCCACAAGGCGCCCGGTCGGGGCAGGATGCCATTCCATGAAGTTTTCCACGCGCGCCGAGCGCATTGAACCGTTTTATGTGATGGAGGTCGCCAAGGCCGCGCAGGCCCTGGCCCGCGAGGTGGCTGGCACGCGCGAACCGATGATCTTTTTGAACATCGGCGAGCCTGACTTCACCGCACCGCCCCTGGTGCAGGAAGCCGCCGCCCGCGCCGTGCACAACGGCGCCACGCAGTACACCAATGCGCTGGGCCTCGATGCGCTGCGCGAGTGCATCAGCGGCTGGTACCAGAGCCGCTTCGGCGTCAACGTGCCTGCGCGCCGCATCGTGGTCACAGCAGGCGCATCGGCCGCGCTGCAGCTGGCGTGCCTGGCGCTCATCGAGTCGGGCGACGAAATTTTGATGCCCGACCCCAGCTACCCCTGTAACCGCCACTTTGTGAGTGCTGCCGAGGGCAAGGCCGTGCTGCTGCCCACCACGGCCGAAGAGCGCTACCAGCTGAGTGCCGACAAGGTGCGTGCGGCGTGGAATGAAAAAACGCGCGGCGTGCTGCTGGCCTCGCCGTCCAACCCCACCGGCACCTCGATTGCACCCGACGAGCTGCGCCGCATCTACGACGTGGTGCGGTCGCACGACGGCATCACGATGATCGATGAGATCTACCTGGGTCTGTCGTACGAGGAAGAGTTTGGCCACACCGCACTCGCCATCGACGACAACATCATCAGCATCAATAGCTTCAGCAAATACTTCAACATGACCGGCTGGCGCCTGGGCTGGATGGTGGTGCCCGACGCGATGGTGCCCGTGGTCGAGCGCCTGGCGCAGAATCTGTTCATCTGCGCCAGCACCGTGTCGCAGCATGCAGCGCTGGCCTGCTTCGAGGCCGAGAGCATTGCCGAATACGAACGCCGCCGTGCCGAGTTCAAGGCCCGGCGCGACTTCTTCATCCCCGCGCTGCAGTCGCTGGGCCTGAATGTGCCGGTGATGCCCGATGGCGCCTTCTACGCGTGGGCCGACTGCACGCAGGCCGCGCAGCGCCTGGGCGTGACCGGCAGCTGGGACTTTGCGTTTGAGCTGATGCGCCGCGCGCACATTGCCGTCACGCCAGGGCGCGACTTTGGCACGGCCGAGCCCGAGCGGTTCATCCGCTTCTCGACAGCCAACTCGATGGCGCAATTGCAGGAGTCAGTGGAGCGGCTGCGCAAGCTGCTCGGATGACCAAGGCGAGCAACCCCACGATGGCGTTTGAATTTCCGATCCGGATCTACTGGGAGGACACCGATGCCGGTGGCATCGTGTTCTACGCCAACTACCTCAAGTTCTTTGAGCGCGCACGCACCGAATGGCTGCGCTCATTGGGCGTGGGCCAACAGCGGCTCCGGGAACAAACCGGCGGCATGTTTGTCGTAACCGACGCGCAGCTGCGCTACCACCGCCCCGCGCGGCTGGACGATGAACTGATTGTTACTGCCGCCCTGCAAAGCAGTGGCCGCGCATCGTTGACAATAGTGCAGCAGGCGCTCCTGAAACCAGAGCAGATGACCGACCAGCCCCCGACCTTGTTGACCGAAGGCACCATCCGCATCGGATGGGTGGACGCAGCGACGATGCGCCCCGCCAGAATTCCCAGCACCCTCCTGGAACAACTCACACCATGAATTCCCAAAACATGTCCATCATCTCCCTGGTGCTGCACGCCAGCTGGGTGGTGCAACTCGTGATGCTGCTGCTGCTGGGCGTGTCGGTGGCCAGCTGGGCCGCCATCTTCCGCAAGCTGTTTGCCCTGAAGCGCGTGAAGACACTGAACGAGGACTTCGAGCGCGAGTTCTGGTCGGGCACCAGCCTGAACGACCTGTACGCCGCGGCCGCCCAAAACGCCAAGCAGGCCGGCCCCATGGAACGCATCTTCGCCAGCGGCATGCGCGAATACCAAAAGCTGCGTGAACGCCGCATCACCGACCCCGGTACCTTGCTGGACGGCGCTCGGCGCGCCATGCGCGCGAGCTTCCAGCGCGAGATGGATGTGGTCGAGTCCAGCCTGTCCTTCCTGGCCTCGGTCGGCTCCGTGTCGCCGTATGTTGGCCTGTTCGGCACCGTGTGGGGCATCATGCACGCCTTCACCGGCTTTGCCGGCATGGAGCAAGTGACGCTTGCCACCGTGGCCCCCGGCATTGCCGAGGCGCTGGTCGCTACCGCCATCGGCCTGTTCTCGGCCATCCCGGCCGTAATCGCCTACAACCGCTTTGCGCGCGACATCGACCGCGTAGCCACTCACCAGGAGACCTTCATCGAAGAGTTCTCCAACATCCTGCAGCGCAACCTGGGCGCACAGCCCGCGTCCACAGGCCACACGGCCTCGGGCCACTGATCCGGGAGGCGCCCCATGCCCGCCATGGCATCCCGCGGCCGAGGCCGCCGCACCATCAACGAGATCAACATGGTCCCGTTCATTGACGTCATGCTGGTGCTGCTCATCATCTTCATGGTGACGGCGCCCATGCTTACACCGGGCATGATGGACGTGCCTAGCGTGGGCAAGAGCAACAAGCCACCCAAGGTTTTTGCGACGGTAGTCATCAACAAAGACGGCGCCATGCAATTCAAGACGCCCGAAGCGACCCGCACCCTGAATCAGCGCGAAATTGGCGATGCTGCAAGTCGCTGGCAAAAGGGGCAAAGCGGTGAGAGCGCCGTGGTCATCAGCGCCGACAAGGGCGTGCAGTACGAAACCGTGGTGAAGGCGATGGACGCCCTTCAAAAGGCAGGCGTGCAACGCGTCGGCCTGTCGGTCAAGCAAGGCGGTTGAACCGAACCAGCCCGGCACCGCTCAGACGCCCATGCACGCCCACACCGACCGCGATCAGTTTGCCCCGCCCCGCCCACCGGCGCGCCTGCGCGCCATCACGCTGGCGGTGCTGGTGCACGCAGTGCTGATCGGCGCGCTGACCTGGGGCGTGAACTGGAAGAACACGGCCGACCAGCCCGCCGTAGAGGCTGAGTTGTGGGCCGCTGTGCCCACGCAAGCAGCTCCACGCGCCGTGGAGCCCCCGCCACCTCCTCCCCCCCCTCCCGTGCAGCCGGCCACCCCGCCCGCCCCGCCGCCACCGCCGGTACGGGCCACAGAGCCGCCGGACACGCGCGAGGCAGACATTGCCATCGAGCGCGAGAAGAAGCGCCTGGAACAGGAAAAGAAGGCCCGCGAGCAGCAAGAGCTGCGCGAGAAGCGGGAGCGCGAGCGCAAGGAAGAAGAGCGCCGCGAACGCCTGGAGCAGGAGAAGAAAGAGCGCCAACAGAAGGAACGCGAAAAAGAAAAGGAACAGCGCGAAAAGCAGCTGGCCGAGCAGAAGAAGGCCGAGCAGGAAAAGCAGAAGAAGCTGGCCGAAGACAAGCGCAAGGCTGACGAGGCCGCCAAGCGCAAGGCCGAGGCGGAAGAAAAGCAGCTGGCCAAGATGCGCGAAGACAACATGCGCCGCATGCAGGGCCTGGCCGGTGCCACAGGGGCCGAAAACGCCACCGGCACGGCCCAGCGCAGCGCGGGCCCCTCGGGCAGCTACGGCGGCAAGGTGGCGGCGAAGGTCAAGCCCAACATCGTGTACCCCGACGCGATCTCGGGCAACCCGCGTGCCGAGGTGGAAGTGCGGCTGTCACCCGACGGCACCATTGTGGGCAAGCGCCTGGTGCAGTCCAGCGGCAACAAAGCCTGGGACGACGCGGTGCTGCGGGCCCTGGACAAGACCGAAACATTGCCGCGCGATGTGGATGGGCGGGTACCTCCCTCTCTGACCATTGGCTTCAGGCCCCAGGACTGAGCGGAGCTCCGAGCCCTGAACGGGCTTGCCCTTCCGTAGCGGATCCCCGGCCCTGCCGATGCGCTGCCCAGGCCCACGCGCTACGCGCTCACCGCCTGCGACTGAAACCCCGTAGCAGTTGGCACTGGCACGCTGTGGACTGAGCCGTGACCCGTGAGGCCCCAAAGCAAAGCGCCCGGCAGAACCGGGCGCATTTTTTTGCTTTTTACGCCTGTAGCGCTAGTGGAACATGCTCCGCACGCTATACATTCAATAGCAAACCACCGTTGTGCATCAGCGGTCGCGTCGCTCCATGCGGCGGTTCAGGTTCAGTGCACCCAGCGTGCAGGCCACGCCCGACAGCAGGTACACCGTCACCGCCAGCAAACCGAACTGCGACGACAGATACAGAGCCACCAGCGGTGCAAACGCTGCGCCGATGATCCACGCAAGGTCGGCCGACAGGGCCGCACCGGTGTAGCGGTACTGGGGCGAGAAATTGGCTGTGACGGTGCCCGATGCCTGGCCGTACGACAGGCCCAGCAGCACAAAGCCCAGCAGCAGGAACATGGTGCTGCCCACTTCACCAGTGTTGAGCAACACCGGCGCCATGAAGCTGAATACCCCGATCAACACGGCCATGCCGCCCAGCAGCTTGCGGCGGCCCAGGTGGTCTGACAGCCAGCCGGACACCATGATGGCGCCCGCCGCGAGGAACGCGCCGACGATCTGCACGCCCAGGATCTGGGTCACGGGCTGCTCGGAGTACAGGGTGATCCACGACAGCGGGAACACAGTGACCAGATGGAACAGCGCAAAGCTGGCCAGTGCAGCAAAAGCCCCCAGCAGCACGTTGCTGCCTTCGTCGCGCATGACGCGGCTCACCGGCACCGGCTGCAACTCACGCTCCTTGAGCAGTTCAGAGTACGACTGCCCCACCACCAGGCGCAGACGCGCAAACAGGGCCACCACGTTCACCGCAAAGGCCACAAAAAACGGATAGCGCCAGCCCCAGGCCAGAAACTCCTGCACCGTGAGGCTGCTGTACAGGTAGGCAAACAGGCCAGCAGCCAGCACAAAGCCCAGCGGTGCGCCCAACTGGCCGATCATGGCGTACCAGCCCCGGCGCTCCTTGGGGGCCGACATGGCCAGCAGCGACGGCAGGCCGTCCCACGACCCGCCCAGTGCGAGCCCTTGGCCCACACGCAGGATCAGCAAGGCCACGATGGCGGCGGTGCCCGCATCCTTGTAGCCCGGCAAAAACGCCATGCCCACGGTGCAGACGCCCAGCATGAACAGCGCAATGGTCAGCTTGGTGCCCCGCCCCCAGCGCCGCTGGATGGCCATGGAGATGGCGGTACCCACCGGGCGCACCACGAACGCAACGGCCAGCAGCGCAAAGGCCATCAGCGTACCGTCCAGGCGAGACATAAAGGGAAACAAGAAGGATGGGAAGACAAGAACGCAGGCGATCCCGAAAACGAAGAAGTCGAAATACTCGGACGAGCGTCCGATGATCACGCCCACAGCGATTTCGCTGGGGGTGACGTCCTCATGCGTATCAGCCCGCGAGAGAGAGGCGGCGCTTTCGTGAAAACCGGCCGCAGGGTAAGTGGCAGTGGCGGGGCTGCTCATGAACATGGCTCCTTGACGTTGTGTAGCTAACTCAGACCGTTCCGTTCTACACGCAACTTCTGTGAGCCACAAGTGCGGTTTCACTATGCCGGCTGCAGGAAATGTCCTTCAAAGCCCTCGAATGCACCACATTGGTGCAAAAACAGCCTGCGCGTTTGACCTTGGACAAAATGTCCAATCGACAAAAAAGCTAGCGCTAGTACATTCGCACACATCCCGTTATCCGCGTTTACCCTGAAACGCATTGATCGCGCTCTTCACATGCTCAAACTTCCCCAACTTCGTGGGCCCACCTGGCTGCTCGCCCTGACAGCGCTGGGCAGCCTGGCAGGCTGCAGCAAGGCTGTCGTGCTCAACCCGGCCGGTGACGTCGCGGCCCAGCAAGGCCAGATGGTCATCACCGCCACGCTGCTGATGCTGATCATCATCGTGCCCGTGATCGCACTCACCCTGCTGTTTGCCTGGAAATACCGCCAAGGGAACACCGAGGCCGAGTACGACCCGGAATGGCACCACTCCACCACGCTGGAGCTGGTGATCTGGACGGTGCCGCTGCTGATCATCATCGCGCTGGGCGCTATCACCTGGATCGGCACCCACAAGCTGGACCCCTACCGGCCTCTGGACCGCATCGACGCGCAGCGCGCCGTGCCTGCCGATGTGAAGCCGCTCGAAGTGCAGGTGGTGGCCATGGACTGGAAATGGCTGTTCTTCTACCCCGAGCAAGGCATCGCCACCGTCAATGAAGTGGCCGCCCCGGTGGACCGCCCCATCCTGTTCAAGCTGACGGCCACGTCCACCATGAACGCGTTTTACGTGCCCGACCTGGCCGGCATGATCTACGCCATGCCCGGCATGCAGACCGAGCTGAACGCGGTGATCAACAAGCCTGGCGTGTTCAAGGGCATGTCGTCGCACTACAGCGGCGCAGGCTTCTCGGGCATGACGTTCAAGTTCCACGGACTGAGCAATGAAGACTTTGCCCAGTGGGTGCAAAAAGCCAAGACCGAAGGCAAGCCGCTCGACAAGGGCACCTACCTGAACCTGGTCAAGCCCAGCGAACGCGACCCGGTGCAGCGCTTCGCCTCGGTGGAAGAAGGCCTGTACGACAAGGTGCTCAACCGCTGCGTCGAAGACGGAAAGATGTGCATGCACCACATGATGGCGATTGATGCCCAGGGCGGCGACGCCTATGTGCGCGCCATGGGGCTGAACCTGCCCCAGGACGTCTGCACCGTGCAAAACGCCGCCCAGGTGGTGGCCGCACTCGAATCCCGCAACGCACCGGCCTCCACCTCCGGCGCCAGCATCCGTCAATGAGCTTCCCTATGACCTCCGAAACCCTTTCTCCATCCCACTGGGCGCTGGGCCGCCTGAGCTGGGACGCCGTGCCCATGGCGCACGAGCCCATTGTGTTGTGGACCTTCATTGCCGTGGTCCTGGGCGGCCTCGTCGTCATGGCGGGTATCACCAAGTTCCGCCTGTGGGGCCCGCTGTGGCGCGACTGGATCTGCAGCATTGACCACAAGCGCATCGGCATCATGTACATGATCCTGGGCCTGGTGATGCTGCTGCGCGGCTTTGCCGACGCTGTGATGATGCGCCTGCAGCAGGCCATGGCCTTCGGCGACAACATGGGCTACCTGCCGCCGCACCACTACGACCAGATCTTCACCGCCCACGGCGTGATCATGATCTTCTTCGTGGCGATGCCGCTGGTCACCGGGCTGATGAACTACCTGGTGCCGCTGCAGATCGGCGCGCGCGACGTGTCCTTCCCGTTCCTGAACAACTTCAGCTTCTGGATGACCACGGCCGGTGCCGTGCTGGTGATGGTGTCGCTGTTCCTGGGCGAGTTCTCCACCTCTGGCTGGCTGGCGCTGTCCAACCTGGGGGCACAGAGCCCGAGCACCGGCCTGGATTACTACATCTGGGCGCTGCAGATTGCCGGGGTGGGTACCACGCTCTCGGGTATCAACCTGATCGTGACCATCATCAAGATGCGCGCGCCGGGCATGAGCCTGATGAAGATGCCCGTGTTCACCTGGACGGCCCTGTGCACCAACGCACTGATCGTGGCGTCCTTCCCCGTGCTGACAGCTGCGCTGGTGCTGATGTCGCTGGACCGCTACGTGGGCACCAACTTCTTCACCAACGAGCTGGGCGGCAACCCCATGCTCTATGTGAACCTGATCTGGATCTGGGGCCACCCTGAGGTGTACATCCTGGTGCTGCCGGCCTTCGGCGTGTTCTCCGAAGTGGTCGCCACCTTCAGCAAGAAGCGCCTGTTTGGCTACACCTCCATGGTGTACGCCACCGTGTGTATCACCATCCTGTCGTACCTGGTGTGGCTGCACCACTTCTTCACCATGGGCTCGGGCGCGAGCGTGAACACCTTCTTCGGTATCACGACGATGATCATCTCGATCCCCACGGGCGCGAAGATCTTCAACTGGCTGTTCACCATGTACAAAGGCCGCATCCGCTTCGAGTTGCCCATGATGTGGACTGTGGCGTTCATGGTGACGTTTGCCATCGGCGGCATGACCGGCGTGCTGCTGGCCGTGCCCCCGGCCGACTTCGTGCTGCACAACAGCCTGTTCCTGATCGCCCACTTCCACAACGTGATCATCGGCGGCGTGGTGTTTGCCATGTTTGCCGGCATCAACTACTGGTTCCCCAAGGCGTTTGGCTACAAGCTGGACCGCACCTGGGGCGTGCGCTCCTTCTGGCTGTGGCTGGTGGGCTTCTGGGTGGCGTTCACGCCGCTGTATGTGCTGGGCCTGATGGGTGTCACCCGCCGTGCCAACCACTTTGAAGACCAGTCGCTGCAGATCTGGTTCGTGATCGCTGCCATCGGCGCGGCCATGATTGCCGCCGGCATTGGGTGCTTCCTGATCCAGCTGGTGGTCAGCTTCCTCAAGCGCGAACAGCTGCGCGACTGGACGGGCGACCCCTGGGACGGCCGTACGCTGGAGTGGGCCACCTCGTCGCCCCCGCCCAACTACAACTTCGCCTTCACCCCTGTGGTGCACGAGATCGATGCCTGGTGGGACATGAAGAAGCACGGCTACAAGCGTCCTCTGGCGGGCTTTCAGCCCATCCACATGCCGGCCAACACCGGCGCTGGCGTGGTGATCTCGGGGCTGTCGCTGGTGTTCGGCTTTGCGCTGATCTGGCACATGTGGCTGCTGGCGGCCGTCTCGTTTGCGGCTGTCGTTCTGGCCGCCATCATCCACACGTTCAACTACAAGCGTGACTTCTACATCCCGGCATCCGAAGTGATCTCCACCGAAGAAGCCCGCACACTCCAACTGGCCCGCCATGTCTGATATCCGCATCCACGCTGGCGCCGCAGCAGGCGCCCTGGCCCCGCGCGAGTACCACCTCGCGCACGAGCCCCACCCTGAAAACGGCACGGCCCTGGGTTTCTGGCTGTACCTGATGAGCGACTGCCTCATCTTTGCAGCGCTGTTCGCCACCTACGGCGTGCTCGGCCGCAGCTATGCCGCAGGCCCCACCGGCGCGCAGCTGTTCGACCTGACCCTGGTGGCCATCAACACCGCGTTCCTGCTGCTGTCGTCCATCACCTTCGGTTTTGCCATGCTGCGCAAGCAGCTGGGCGATGTGAAGGGCACACTGTTGTGGCTGGCCGTCACGGGCGTGTTTGGCCTGTGCTTCCTGGGCCTGGAACTGTATGAGTTCTCGCACCTGCTGCACGAGGGCGCAGGCCCACAGCGCAGTGCCTTCCTGTCGGCGTTCTTCACGCTGGTGGGCACCCACGGCCTGCACGTCACCTTCGGCCTGATCTGGCTGGTGGTGCTGATGGTCCAGATCGGCAAGCATGGCCTGATCCCCGAAAACAACCGCCGCCTGATGTGTCTGTCCATGTTCTGGCACTTCTTGGACGTGGTCTGGATCGGCGTTTTCACCTTTGTGTACCTGATGGGGGTGCTGTAAATGAGCGCACAACACGCAACACACGCGCACGATGCGCATGGGCATGACGATCACCACCACGACGCAGGCCCCCACAGCACCTTTTCGGGCTACATGGCGGGGTTTGTGCTGTCCGTCATCCTCACAGCCATTCCCTTCTGGCTGGTGATGGCCAAGGTGATTGCGGACCGCAACACGGCCGTGCTGGTGCTGGGCGGCTTTGCCGTGATCCAGATCCTGGTGCACATGGTGTTCTTCCTGCACATGAACGGCAAGATCGAAGGCGGCTGGACGTTGCTGTCCACCATCTTCACGGTGGTGTTCGTGGCCATCGCCATTGCGGGCACCTTGTGGGTGATGTTCCACATGAATGCCAACATGATGCCGGAGCACCCCACGCCCACGCCGCCCACGCACGAGGCGCCCGGACACTCCACGCCCTGATGGACGCAGCCCCCATCACCATGGCACTGCCGCGCCGGGGCTTGCGCCGCGCAGTCCTGCTGGTGCTGGGCATGGCTTTGTTCCTGGGCTTTGTGTCGCTGGGCACCTGGCAGGTCCAACGCCGCACCTGGAAGCTGGACCTCATCGAAAGGGTGGACCAACGGGTACACGCCGCACCGGTCGCTCTGCCCCCGGTAGACCAATGGCCGGGCATCAGTGCCGCACAGCACGAGTACCTGCCAGTGGTCTTTCAGGGCCGCTGGCTGCCCGGCAAGACGGTGCTGACCCAGGCCGTCACCGAGCTGGGCGCGGGGTTCTGGGTAATGACGACCCTGCAACAGGACGACGGCACCCAGGTGCTGGTGAACCGGGGCTTTGTACCCCAGGAGCAACGCGCCCAATGGCTGGAGGCCCCGCCCCCCGCCGATGGCCCGGCTACCGTCCAAGGGCTGTTGCGGATGACCGAGCCCGGCGGTGGCTTTCTGCGCACCAACGATCCGGCACAGCAGCGCTGGTACTCGCGTGATGTGGCCGCCATCAGCAGCGCGTTGGGTCTGCCCCGGGCGGCTCCGTTTTTTGTGGATGCCGGGCTACCCGGTACCGCAGCGGCTCCTTCAGCCGTCTCTGGCTGGCCCCGCGCTGGCCTGACCGTCATCCGGTTTCACAACAGCCACCTGGTGTACGCCCTGACCTGGTATGGTCTTGCGCTCATGGTTGTCGTTGCCGGCTGGTATGTGGCACGCTATGAGCGCCGCATGGGCGCACGGGCCGCCAGCCGCCTCCCGACCCACGATGAACACCCACCCACCACGCCCTGACCCTGCGCTGGCCACTGCGCCGCGCAACGCACGCTCCGCTGACGCAGCCGCCGGTATCAAGAACCTGCAGCAACTGATTGAGCTGCGCTGGATTGCGGTGGTGGGCCAGGTGTTCACCATCGAGATGGCGCACTACAGCCTGGGCTTGAAGCTGCCGCTGCAGGAGATGCTGCTCGTCGTCGGCTGCCTGGCAGTCTTCAACGTGGTGAGCCTGCTGCGTCTGCGCACGGGCCGCGCGGTGCGCAACGTGGAGCTGTTTCTGGCACTGCTGATTGATGTGGCGGTGCTCACGGTGCAGCTGTACCTGAGTGGCGGCACCAGCAACCCCTTCGTTTTTCTGTACCTGCTGCAGATCACGCTGGGCGCCGTGCTGCTGCGGGGAGCCTACATCTGGTCTATCGTGATCATCACCGTGCTGTGCTTTGCGGCACTGGCAGACCACCACCTGCCGCTGGCCCTGCCGCAGGACCTGCACCAGGGCCTGTCGAGCCTGTATGTGCTCGGGCTGCTGGTGTGCTTTGTGCTCAACGCCACGCTGGTGATGGTGTTCATCACCCGCATCCACCGCAACCTGCGCGAGCGCGATGCCCGCCTGGCGGCCGCACGCCGGCGCCGTGTGGAAGAAGAGCACATCGTGCGCATGGGCCTGCTGGCGTCGGGGGCAGCACACGAGCTGGGCACGCCCCTGTCCACCCTGGCGGTGATCCTGGGCGACTGGCAGCACGACAAGCGGCTGACCAGCAATGCCGCACTCAAGGAAGACATTGCCGAGATGCAGACGCAGGTACAGCGGTGCAAGAGCATCGTGAGTGGGATCCTGCTGTCGGCGGGTGAGACGCGCGGCGAGGCATCGGTGCAGACCACCGTGCGCAAGTTCGTAGATGCGCTGGCCGAGGAATGGCGCAGCACCCGCACGATCCCCCAGTTTGACTACGACAACGACTTCGGCACCGACACGCCCATGGTGTCGGACACCACCCTCAAGCAAATGGTTTTCAATGTACTGGACAATGCACGTGACGCCTCGCCAGGCTGGGTGAGATTGGCGGTTACGCGCAATGCAGACGCCTTGTGCATGACCGTGACCGATGCCGGCCCCGGCTTTGCGCCCGACATGCTGTCCAAGCTGGGCACGCCGTACCAGTCCTCCAAGAACCGCCCTGGCGGAGGGTTGGGGCTGTATCTGGTGCTGAATGTCGCCCGCACCCTGGGTGGCAGCGTGGAGGCGCGCAACCGGCCCGAAGGCGGCGCACAGGTGACCATCGAATTGCCCCTGGCCTCGATTGCGCTGCCCCAGAAGGTATGAATGAACGAAAGAACCCACTGTGGACACTGAAGAAGCGCAACGACAGCTGCTGATCGTCGAAGACGACGAAGCCTTTGCGCGCACGCTGGCCCGCTCGTTTGAACGGCGCGGCTACAGCGTGTTGCAGGCAGCCAGCCTGGCCGACGTGGAGGTGTTGCTGGAGCAGTACCGGCCCGGCTATGCAGTGGTGGACCTGAAGCTCAAGGGAGAGGCCTCCGGTCTGGCCTGCGTGCAGACGTTGCACGCTGCGGACGAAGAGATGTTGATCGTGGTACTCACGGGTTTTGCGAGCATTGCCACCGCAGTGGAAGCCGTGAAGCTGGGCGCCTGCCACTATCTCGCCAAGCCCTCCAACACCGACGACATCGAAGCGGCATTTGGCCTCCGGGAAGGCAATGCCGAGGTGGAACTGACCAACCGCTCCAGTTCCATCAAGACGCTCGAATGGGAACGCATCAACGAGGTGCTGGCAGAGACAGGCTTCAACCTGTCGGAGGCCGCGCGGCGCCTGGGCATGCACCGCCGCACCCTCACGCGCAAGCTCGAAAAGAAACAGGTGCGCTAGCGCCAGGGGCCTTGGGGCTACCCTCTCCTGCGTCGGTACTCAGCCATCCTGGGGGGCACAGTCTGTGCGGCCATCACGCGCCCCCGCAGGCATCTGAACCGCACTCAGGCGGCCTCAGGCCCTGCCTTGAGCATCTGCTGCTCGAAAGCGCGCAAGCGCTTGTAGATCGAGATCTGCTCCACCACCGTGCTCCAGTTCAGCACCAGAAACTGGAACGACTCCAGCACCTTGTCAAAGGCCCGGGCAATCTGCTGCATCACCCCCAGGGTGATCACCCCCGCGATCAGCGTGGGGCCCAAGGCCACCAAGGGCACGAGCACACTCACCTGCAGGTAAGACCACTTCACCACATCGAAGTACAGGTAATGGAAAAACAGCCGGAAGTAGTTGCGGCGCACGCCTGCGAACAGCTCGGCCGCCGTGGGGGGAGAAGCCCGGTTCGGGTCATCCTCGCCCAGTACCAGCTCCTTGCGGTACGCCGCCTCGACCCGCTGATTGTGAAACTCCAGCCCTGGCAGCTTCACGCCCACGCAGGCGAGCAGCAGCGTGCCCCCCAAGGACCAGGCCAGTGCCACCCAGACCAGGGAATGCGGAACGGCACCGATGAGGGGCAGCGCAGTGACTTTGTCGGACAGCGTCCAGAGCACCGGCAAAAAGGCGCCTAACGTCATGAGGCTGCGCATGAAGCTCAGGCCCAGGTCCTCCATGGTGCGGGCGAAACGCATGGTGTCCTCCTGCACACGCTGTGCCGCGCCCTCGATGTGCCGCAGGCGTGGCCAGGCCGCCATGTAGTGCTCATTCATCGCCTGACGCCAGCGGAAGATGTAGTGTTTGCTGAAAAAATCCACCAGCACTGCCGTCGTCACATAGATCATGGCGATGCGTGCAAAGGTCGACAGCTGCCCCCAGAACTGCTCTGCGGTAATGCTGCCGGGCTTGCCCAGAGCCTCTTGGATCAGGTCATAAAAGCTGCCGAACCAGTCGTTGATCTGCACGTCCAGCTGCACACGGTAAGCGGTGGCCAGAAGAATGACGACAGAACCGAGGAGTGACCAGGCCCACCAGCGGCGGGCGAAAAAGAAGGACTTGAACATCGTGGTGCCGTGTTGGAATGGTTCTGCGAATTCAGAGTGCCACACGCAATGATCGTTCCGCGGCAAACAACGCCGCCGGCCATCCGCCTAAAGTGCAGACACCGGCCAATCAGCCTTCGCACCGAGCGCAGACCCGGCGCCAGCCTCTGGCTAGCGCGGCCGGGCCCTTTGCTCCAGCCATTCCTGAGCCGCCTGCTGCCCACCCCAGCGAGCCCAATCCAACGCGCTCTTTCCGTGCGGGTCTTTCTGCGAAAGATCCACCCCCTGCTCATCCAGCCAACGCAGCACGGCCACCTGCCCTTTGGCCGCAGCCAGCATGGCGGGGGTCTCGCCCCGGCTGGCGGGGGCGGGTTCGGTCAGCGATTGCCCTTGCTCTTTGAGCCAATCCAGGCACGGCACACAGCCGCTTTGCGCGGCCATGTGCACGGGCCCCCAGTCCCAGCGGTTGCGGGCTTGCAGGCTGGCACCAGCCTGCACCAGGCGTTGCGCCACCACCAGATGGCCGCCATAAAAAGCCCGCAGCAGGGCCGTGTCACCACGCTCACTGTCTTTGGCCGTCTGCCGCAAATCGGGCTGGGCCCCAGCCTGTAACAGCGCCTCCACATGCGCCAGCTGCCCCCGGTGGGCGGCCAGCATCAGCACGGAGGAGCCGGAGTCCGCCAGCAGGTTGGGGTTGGCGCCATCGCGCAGGGCCTGCGCCAATGCGCTGGCATCGCCCGCATTCTGGGCGTCCATGAGGCGGGCATCTGCAGGCGCCCAAATGCGCGATGAGGCCACTGCCGCAGGGGCTTGCAGCACCGCGCTGCGACCTGCCCACCACACCGCACGCCCGCCATGTGCCCACCAAACGAGCAAGCCAAAAGCCAAAAGCCATGCCCAGCAACCCCAGGCTGCACGTGAATGGGCCGCCACCTGGGGCCGCTGCGCCCCTGGCGTGAAGCGCCCTCGCCGATCCAGCCACGCACGTGCCACCGCCTGGCCCACGGCCTGCGCGGCAGCCGTGCCGCTCAGCCCTGGCGTCAGCATTTGCGAATGCCCTGACACATCCTTGCCCAGCACCGCGTGGTAGGCCTGCCCCCCCGCCGTGTACTGCAGCTTGTGCACCAGCGACTGGCTGGATTCGCCTGGCAACGTTGCCATGTGAGACCAAACCCACGAGCCGCGACGCACAACCAGGCCGTCGTCTTGCACCCGTAGCGTCCACCGCCGGGTGGCGGCATGCAAGGCCCAGGCGGGCAGCACCAACAAAGCCAACCAACCCCAAAAGCCGCTCGGCAGTACCAGGACGCCGGGCTGGATGCGGTCGTTCACCCACCACTCCAACGCCAGCAAAGCCACGGCCACCGCCGCGGACCAGCGCCAAGCGGTCTGCTCGAACGCGAGGGACCAGGCGTCTGGTGTCTCGGTCAAACGCACGCCAGGGGGAATAAAGCCTGGGGATTCAGCGGACTTACCTATGCCCGGAGAATCCAACGGCGGGGAGGCGGCATCGCGCCCTAAGCCGGGTGGCTCGATGGGGACTTCCTGCACCCACTGTGCCCGCCGATCAAAGCGGTCTGGCACCGAAGCAGCCTCCGCCCAGGACGGGGTGGAGGCCTCGACCGCCAAGTCATACGCCAGCTCCAGCGCACCATCGGCACGCACCAGTTCCAGCCGCCAGTCCACCCGCTCGCCACCGCGCCGCGCACCGTGGGTGGAGGCGTCATCAGGCAGGTCAAAACGCGCTACCAGTCGCATGCCGCCCTCGCCCGTCGGATGGCGCCGCGCCGTGGCCTTCAGCACCTCCACCTGGCGCTCGGGCGAGCCGGAGCTGGATTCGTCCACACGGTATTGCGCCACTTGCAGGCGCAGGTTTTCAGCCGCAGCTTGCTGCACAGCCCGCGCAGGCAGCACCAGCGTGATTTCGACCGATCGCCCCGCCGTGGGTCGCGAAGGCAGGGCCGTCATACCAACCCCCTGGTAGCGCCAGGCCTTGCGGCTGTTCTGCCAGGCGGCAGCTACCAAGCCCACGCCGATCACCACAAAGACGCCCATGAAGCCCTTGGCCCACCAGGGCCCTTTGGCGTCCGACCAGAACAAGGCGGCCATGGGGAAAGCGATGCCACACCAGAACACCGCGAAGAACCACAGCGCCCCCTGCCCCTTGGCCAGGGAATGCCTTGGCTCCAGGTCTGGCACATCGTCCTGGGGGCGCCTCAAGATGCGCAGAAACATCCATGCAGCAGTCACCCCGACGCCGGTGAACACCAGGGCAAACGGCAGTCGGAAAATCTGCAGCCGCCAGCGGATGCTGCGGTCCAGCAGGGCCTGGGCTGGGGCCTGGGGGTTGACCCAGGCGGTGATGGATTCGCCCCGCTCCTGCGCCTGGCGCAGGGTGCGGTGCCATTGCGCCTGCCAGTCGCCCACGTTGTCGGCACTGGAGTTCCGGTCCAGCCCCACGCGCTGCGCTTCGTACGTTTGGCCCCCCACGGTGTAGCGGTACCGGGCCAGCACCTGGTAGGTGGTGCCCCCCTCGCTGCCCGCGTGCTGCTTCAGTTGCACATCCAGCACCTGGGCCGGTACAGGCTGCCATGAGCGCACCGTCCAGGCTGCCTGCGCCGTTTCAGCCAAGGGGCGCAAACCTGCCCAATACCCGCCGGCACCGAACACCACCGCAAAGATGGCGCAGAAAACCAGCAAAACCCCTCGTCCCATTGTGTTGCCCATGGCTCCCTCCTTTTGTTGTTGTTATGGATGTCTTGTTATGGGCTCCAGCATAGTGACGAATAGATGACATTTGTGTGACAACCAAGGTGGGCCAAAAAAAAGCGGCCCCTGAGGGCCGCTTCTGTTGCGCAAAGAACGCGAGGATCAGGCGGTGACGCCCTTGGCGGTTTCTGCGTACTCTTCGATCTGGTCGAAGTTCAGGTACTTGTAGATCGACGCGCCATCCTTGTTCACGATGCCCATGGCTTCGTGGTATTCGGCCACCGTGGGGATCTTGCCCAGCTTGGACGCGATGGCGGCCAGCTCGGCGGAGGCCAGGAACACGTTGGTGTTCTTACCCAGGCGGTTGGGGAAGTTGCGGGTGGAGGTGGACACCACCGTGGCGCCTTCGCGCACCTGTGCCTGGTTGCCCATGCACAGCGAGCAGCCGGGCATTTCAGTGCGAGCACCGGCGGCACCAAAGTTGGCGTAATGGCCTTCCTTGATCAGTTCGCTCTCGTCCATCTTGGTGGGCGGTGCCACCCACAGCTTGACGGGAATGTCACGGCTACCGCCGAGCAGCTTGGCGGCTGCGCGGAAGTGGCCGATGTTGGTCATGCAAGAGCCGATGAAGGCTTCATCGATCTTGGTGCCAGCCACTTCCGACAGGGTCTTGGCGTCGTCCGGATCGTTGGGGCAGCACAGGATGGGTTCCTTGATGTCGGCCAGATCGATCTCGATGACGGCGGCGTATTCCGCGTCCTTGTCGGCTTCGAGCAGGTTGGGGTTGGCCAGCCAGGCTTCGACCTTCTCGATGCGGCGCTGCAGCGTGCGGGCGTCTGCATAGCCATCGGCGATCATGTTCTTCATCAGCACCACGTTGCTGGTCAGGTATTCCTTGACCGGCTCGGGGTTGAGCTTGATGGTGCAACCAGCGGCAGAGCGTTCTGCAGAGGCGTCGGACAATTCAAACGCTTGTTCAACTTTCAGGTTGGGCAGGCCCTCGATTTCCAGAATGCGGCCCGAGAAGATATTCTTCTTGCCCGCCTTGGCCACCGTCAACAGACCCGCCTTGATCGCGTACAGCGGAATCGCATGCACCAGGTCGCGCAGCGTCACGCCCGGCTGCATTTCGCCCTTGAAACGCACCAGCACCGACTCGGGCATGTCCAGAGGCATCACGCCCGTAGCAGCGCCGAAAGCCACCAGGCCAGAGCCTGCGGGGAAAGAAATACCGATGGGGAAACGCGTGTGCGAGTCGCCGCCTGTACCCACGGTGTCAGGCAGCAGCAGGCGGTTGAGCCAGCTGTGGATCACGCCGTCGCCAGGACGCAGAGCCACGCCACCACGGTTGCTGATGAACGCAGGCAGTTCGCGGTGGGTCTTCACGTCCACGGGCTTGGGGTAGGCCGCCGTGTGGCAGAACGACTGCATGACCAGATCGGCCGAGAAGCCCAGGCAGGCCAGGTCTTTCAGCTCGTCGCGGGTCATCGGACCGGTGGTGTCTTGCGAGCCCACGGTCGTCATCTTGGGTTCGCAGTAGGTACCGGGGCGCACGCCCTGGCCTTCTGGCAGACCCACGGCGCGGCCAACCATCTTCTGAGCGAGGGTGAAGCCAGCCTTCGAAGCGGCAGGTGCCTGGGGTAGGCGGAACAGCGTGGAGGCTGACAGGCCCAGGAACTCGCGCGCCTTGGCCGTCAGCGAACGGCCGATGATGAGGTTGATACGGCCGCCCGCACGCACTTCGTCAAACAACACATCGCTCTTGAGCTTGAACTCGGCCACGGTGGCGCCGTTCTTCACGATCTTGCCGTCGTAGGGCAGGATGTCGACCACGTCGCCCATTTCGAGCTTGGACACATCGACTTCGATCGGCAGCGAGCCCGAGTCTTCTTGCGTGTTGAAAAAGATGGGAGCAATCTTGCCGCCCAGGGTCACACCGCCAAAACGCTTGTTCGGCACGAACGGGATGTCCTGGCCGGTGGCCCAGATCACGCTGTTGGTGGCCGACTTGCGGCTGGAGCCGGTGCCCACCACGTCGCCCACGTAGGCCACGAGGTTGCCCTTCTTCTTGAGGTCTTCGATGAATTGCATCGGACCGCGCTTGCCATCCTCCTCGGGCTTGAACGCTGCATCGGGGCGGGTGTTCTTCAGCATGGCGAGGTAGTGCAGCGGAATGTCGGGGCGGCTCCAGGCATCCGGCGCGGGCGACAGGTCGTCGGTGTTGGTCTCGCCAGGCACCTTGAACACGGTGACCGTGATCTTCTTTTCGACTTCAGGACGGGTGGTGAACCACTCGGCATCGGCCCAGCTCTTGATGACTTCCTGCGCCTTGGCGTTGCCGGCCTTGGCCTTGGCGGCGACGTCATTGAAGAAGTCGAACATCAACAGGGTCTTCTTCAGGCCTTCTGCGGCCACGCCGGCCACTTCGGCATCGTCGAGCAATTCGATCAGCGGGTGCACGTTGTAGCCGCCCACCATGGTGCCCAGCAGTTCCGTGGCCTTGGCCTTGGAGATCAGGCCCACCTTGATGTCGCCATGCGCCACGGCCGCCAGAAAGCTGGCCTTGACTTTGGCAGCGTCGTCCACACCCGGTGGCACGCGATGGGTCAGCAGGTCCAGCAGGAAGGCCTCTTCACCAGCGGGTGGGTTCTTGATCAGTTCGATCAGTTCAGCCACCTGCTTGGCGTCCAGGGGCAGGGGCGGGATACCCAGTGCAGCGCGTTCGGCAGCATGGTCTCGGTAGGCTTTCAACATTGTTTTCTCCAGTTGCGTTCTAAAGTGGGGCGTAGGGTGTGGCGGCGGGCTCGGCACACACCGGTCGTTGAGAGGTGCGCGCGATCTTTTTATTTGGCAGCGGGCAGCGGGTCCAGCACGCTCACGGGTGGGTTCTTCTTGATGGCTTCAGCCACTACGACCTGCTCGGGACTCATGCACTCGTCAGCCAAGCGCTGACCCGCGCGCTGGTTCATCAGCATGGACTTGTTGGCGATCTGCAGCCACACGGCGCCGCCCTTGGCGTCCTCCAGACGCACCGTGCCTGTGGTCGTGGCCACCGGCGACATGTAGTACTTGAAACCCTTGCCTTCCACGTGGAAGTGGCCGGGGGTTGCGGGGTCTGCGGTCACCGTGACAAAAGCGCCCAGTTCGCAGGGCATGCGCCCCACATGGACGCGCTCGGCAATCGCCAGTTCGGCGGGCGACAGGGCTGCTTCGGCAGCAATGATGCCGGCCGCCACCTGGTTGGTGGCGCTCTTCAGCTGGGTGCGGCTGCTGGTGGGTTCGGCCTTGGCATGGCTCTTGGCAGGACCCTTGGCCGCGGTCTTGCCCTCTGCAGGCTTGGCAGCCGTCTTGGCGGCTGGCTTGGCTGCGGGTTTGGCGGCAGCCTTGGTGTCGGACTTGGCCGCTGGCTGGGCAGTTGTTTGCGCCAGGGCGAAGGCCGGGGCCAGCAGCATGAGGGCGGAGGCAATGACGAATTTCATAGGATGTCCTGCGTGGAAATGTCCAGGGGTGTTCACGATGGAACGAAAGCGGATGTGTCAAACCATTGACGCACCGCCAAGGGTAGCGCGCGCCCGGTACGGTGGGCGCGCTCCAAAATTTGCCAATAGAAGCGGTAGCTGGCCCGGTCGTGCAATACCCCATCCACACTGATAGGGGCCCAGTCAGCCAACGCTGCCGCCGCAATGATCCGGGATGCGGTGTCGATATCGTCCTGCTGGGGGGCAAAGGCCTGCAGGATGGTGCGGATCTGCGCCGGATGGATGCTCCACATCCGGGTGTAGCCCAGCTCGCGCGATGCGCGGCCGACAGCACCTTGCAGGGCCGCCATGTCCGAAAACTCGGTGACCACGCAATGGGACGGTACCTTGCCATGCGCATGGCAGGCCGAGGCGATTTCGAGCTTGGCTCGCACCACCAGCGGGTGCGTGAACTGCCCGGCAGAGGTCATGGCCTGCGCGGGAATGGCGCCGCCATGGGCCGACACAAAATCCATGAGCCCGAAACTCAGGCTCTGCACGCGGGGGTGGGCCGCGATTTCAAACGCCCGCTGCACGGCGGCGGGAGACTCGATCAACACGTGCAAAGGCACATGGGCCGCCGACGCGCGCTCCAGCGCACGCTCAGCCAGCAGAACATCGTCTACCGACTCGACCTTGGGAATCATGATGTGGCACAGCCTGTGCCCCGCCTCGCCTGCAATGGTGGCGACGTCGTTGGCAAATGCAGGGTGGTCCACTGCGTGAACGCGGGCCGCAACCCGTGCGCCCGGGGCTGCATTCAGTGCCAGGCTTGCCACCAACGCTGCATGCGCGGACTCCAGCCCGACAGGGGCTCCGTCTTCGCAATCGAGGGTGACATCAAAGACGCAGGTGCCAAACTCCTGCGTCATCTCGGCCTGCAATTGCAGGCTCTTGCGCATGCGCACTTCGACGCCGCTGTAGTGGTCGCAAACCGGCAGAAACCCGGTCTGCGCCTGGGCGCCGAGCAACACATCGCGCGGATGGACAGACACAGCGCCCTGCCCCGGTGCGGGGGCTTGGGCGACCCGAAGGCCCGATGCCACAGGCGTCGGCTGCATTGCGTCGTTCACCAGCTTGTTTACAGCAGGTGCTTGACGCCGTCTTGCTCGCCTTGCAGTTCGGCCAGCGTGATGTTGATGCGCTCTTGCGAGAACGCATCGATGTCCAAACCTTCGACGATCTTGTACTCGCCGTTTTCGCAAGTCACAGGGAAGCCAAACATCACGTCCTTGGGAATGCCATATTCGCCATTGGATGGAACACCCATGGTGACCCACTTGCCGTTGGTGCCCAGGGCCCAGTCGCGCATGTGGTCGATGGCGGCGTTGGCTGCAGACGCTGCCGACGACAGGCCACGGGCTTCGATGATGGCTGCGCCACGCTTGCCCACTGTGGGCAGGAACGTGTTGGCGTTCCACTCCTGGTCGTTGATCATCTTGGCCACGCTTTCGCCCTTGATGGTGGCAAAGCGGTAGTCGGCGTACATCGTGGGCGAGTGGTTGCCCCACACGGTCAGCTTCTCGATGTCAGCCACGGCCTTGCCGGTCTTGGCAGCGATCTGGCTGGCAGCACGGTTGTGGTCCAGGCGCAGCATGGCGGTGAAGTTCTTGCGTGGCAGGTCAGGGGCCGACTTCATGGCGATGTAGGCATTGGTGTTGGCGGGGTTGCCCACCACCAGCACCTTCACGTCACGCGATGCCACTGCGTTCAGGGCCTTGCCCTGTGCCGTGAAGATGGCGCCGTTGACAGCCAGCAGCTCGGCACGCTCCATGCCGGGGCCACGGGGGCGCGAACCGACCAGCAGTGCGTAGTCAGCGTCCTTGAAGGCAGTCATGGGGTCGCTGTGGGCGGTCATTTCGACAAGCAGCGGGAAGGCGCAGTCGTCCAGTTCCATCATCACGCCCTTGAGCGCTTTTTGAGGACCTTCGACAGGCACTTCGAGCAATTGCAGGATGACCGGCTGGTCCTTGCCCAGCATTTCGCCGGAGGCGATACGGAACAGCAGGGCGTAACCGATTTGACCGGCGGCGCCGGTGACAGCGACGCGAACGGGCTTCTTGCTCATGGTGAAAACTCCAGGAAGTGAGGAAAACAGGTGTGAGTGCAACGCAAGCACCAGCGCCTGTCACCAGTAGCCCGTGCCCCGCAAAACAGCATTGGAGTTTACCCCCGATTGGACACCTCGGTCAATTTGTCTTATGTCTTATATAAGATATGATTGCAACCCGTTTGTCGTCCGATTGTCATGGGGCAACCGCACTGCCGCACCACAGCACACGCACAACCTACACACCCACACCATGTCATCGCTTCCGTTCGCAGCCGACAACCCAGCCGCTCAGCAAGGCGCTGCGGGCGTCGCCACGCCAGCGTTCAGCCCGCTGTACCAGCAGATCAAGGGGCTGATCCTGCAGAGCCTGCAACAGGGTGAATGGAAGCCTGGCGAGGCCATCCCAAGCGAAATGGAGCTGGCTGCGCGCTTTCGCGTCAGCCAGGGCACGGTGCGCAAGGCCATTGACGAACTGGCCGCCGAGAACCTGGTGATGCGCCGGCAGGGCAAAGGCACCTTTGTGGCCACCCACGCCGAACAGCATGTGCAGTACCGATTTCTGAAGCTGCTGCCCGACACCGGAGACGCCCGCGTGGAGGGCCCTGCGCAGCGCCGCGTGATCGATTGCCGCCGCGTGCGCGCCAATGCCGATGTGGCCCGTGCCCTGGCGTTGCGCAGTGGCGATGCTGTCATGCAGGCCCGGCGCATTCTGTCTTTTGCGGGAGTGCCCACCATTCTGGAAGACATCTGGCTGCCCGGCCAGGCCTTCAAGGGCCTCACAGCCGAACAGCTGGCCAATTACCAAGGGCCGACTTACGCCATGTTTGAACTCGACTTTGGCGTGCGCATGGTGCGGGCCGAAGAAAAAATCCGCGCCGTGCTGCCCGACGAAGAACAGGCCCAGCTACTGCAAATCACACCCGTCACGCCGCTGCTGAGCGTCGAGCGCATCGCTTACACCTACAACGATGTTCCCATGGAGTTACGCCGGGGCCTGTATCGCACCGATACCCACCACTACCGTAATGAATTGAGCTGACAGCAGGCTGGCACCCGAGCATTAACGTCGAAAATTTCAAGCCCGGCTAAACCCTTGTGTTGCGTTGCAATAGAATTTTGCGTTCTTTGCATCTTCAAATTACAAAGCAGTTACATCCACGAAAGCACCAGAAATGACAGAACTAGCCAAAAAACGGCCTGAATTCCGCAACATCAATGCCTTCAAGGACTTGACGACCTACCGCATGACGCCTGCCGCGTGGGTTTCGATCTTGCACCGCGCCAGCGGACTGATCATGTTCCTGCTGCTGCCCTTCATCATCTGGATGTTCGACACCTCCGTGTCTTCCGAAATCTCGTTCGCCAAATTCTCGGCAGCCTTCAACATCGGCATCGGCTTTGTGCCCGGCTGGTTCATCAAGCTGGTCGCTCTGGCGCTGATCTGGGCCTACCTGCACCACTTCACGGCCGGCCTGCGCCACCTGTGGATGGACGTGAGCCACAGCGCCGTGAACAAGCAATTTGGCAAGAGCTCTGCCCTGACCGTTCTGGTCATCAGCATCGGGCTGGCCCTGGTGCTGGGCGCCAAGCTGTTCGGCCTGTACTGATCAACCCACAAAAACGGCGGTCGCTGTAAGTCAGCGCCTGTTGAAGAACGAGAGGAAATTTCCATGTCCGTCAATTACGGTTCCAAGCGCGTCGTCGTCGGCGCCCACTATGGTCTGCGCGACTGGCTCAGCCAGCGCGTCACGGCAGTCCTGATGGCGCTGTTCACCCTGGCCCTGCTGGCCCAGGTCATCTTTTCCAAAGGCCCCATCGGCTACGACAAATGGGCAGGCATCTTCTCGGCCCAATGGATGAAGGTACTGACCTTCTCCGTGATCGTCGCGATCGCCTGGCATGCGTGGGTCGGCCTGCGCGAAGTCCTGATGGACTACATCAAGCCCGTGGGCCTGCGCCTGGCACTGCAAGTGTTCAGCATCGTCTGGCTGGTCAGCTGCGCCGGCTGGGGCATCCAGGTTCTGTGGCGTCTCTGATTCCCGCGATTGAAGGTACACAATGAGCTACACACAAGCCAACATCACCAAGCGCAAGTTTGACGTCATCATCATCGGGGCCGGCGGCTCCGGCATGCGGGCATCCCTGCAACTGGCCCGCGCGGGCCTGAACGTTGCGGTTCTCTCCAAGGTCTTCCCCACCCGTTCGCACACCGTGGCGGCCCAGGGCGGCATCGGCGCGTCGCTGGGCAACATGTCCGAGGACAACTGGCACTACCACTTCTACGACACCATCAAGGGTTCCGACTGGCTCGGCGACCAGGATGCCATCGAGTTCATGTGCCGCGAAGCCCCCAAGGTCGTGTACGACCTGGAACACATGGGCATGCCGTTTGACCGAAACACCGACGGCACGATCTACCAGCGCCCCTTCGGTGGTCACACCGCCAACTACGGCGAAAAGCCCGTGCAACGCGCTTGCGCTGCGGCCGACCGCACCGGCCACGCCATGCTGCACACGCTGTACCAGCAAAACGTCAAGGCCCGCACCAATTTCTTCGTGGAGTGGATGGCCCTGGACCTGATCCGCGACGCCGACGGCGACGTGGTGGGCGTGACGGCGCTGGAAATGGAAACCGGCGACCTGCACATTCTTGAAGCCAAGACCACTCTGCTGGCCACCGGTGGCGCAGGCCGTATCTTTGCAGCCTCGACCAACGCCTTCATCAACACCGGTGACGGCTTGGGCATGGCCGCGCGCGCCGGCATTCCGCTGGAAGACATGGAGTTCTGGCAGTTCCACCCCACCGGCGTGGCCGGCGCGGGGGTGCTGCTGACCGAAGGCTGCCGCGGCGAAGGCGCCATCTTGCTCAACAGCAATGGCGAGCGCTTCATGGAGCGCTATGCGCCCACCCTGAAGGACCTGGCACCGCGCGACTTTGTGTCCCGCTCGATGGACCAGGAAATCAAGGAAGGCCGTGGCTGCGGTCCCAACAAGGACTACGTGCTGCTCAAGCTCGACCACCTGGGCGCAGACACCATCCACAAGCGCCTGCCTTCGGTGTACGAAATCGGCGTCAACTTCGCCAACGTGGACATCACCAAGGAACCGATTCCTGTGGTGCCCACCATCCACTACCAGATGGGTGGCATCCCCACCAACATCAACGGCCAGGTCGTGGTGCAGCAAGGCGGCAACGACAACCTGGTGGTCAACGGCCTGTACGCAGTGGGCGAATGCTCCTGCGTATCGGTGCACGGCGCCAACCGTCTGGGCACCAACTCGCTGCTGGACCTGCTGGTCTTCGGCCGCGCAGCTGGCAACCACATCGTCGAGTTCAACGACAAGAACAAGAACCACAAGCCCCTGCCCAAGGACGCGGCCGACCGCACCCTGGAGCGCCTCAACCGCCTGCAAGGCGCGAGCAGCGGCGAATACGCCCAGGACGTGGCCAACGACATCCGCGCCAGCATGCAGCTGCACGCCGGCGTGTTCCGCACGCAAGCGAGCATGGACGAAGGCGTCAAGAAGATTGCCGAGCTGCGCAACCGCGTGAACAGCGTGGGCCTGAAGGACCACTCCAAGGTGTTCAACACCGCCCGCATCGAAGCGCTGGAAGTCGAGAACCTGATCGAAGCTGCGCAAGCCACCATGGTGTCTGCAGCTGCCCGCAAGGAATGCCGTGGCGCCCACACGGTGAGCGACTACGAGCGCCCCGCAGACGACCCAGTGGCACCGCTGGGCCGCGACGATGCCAACTGGATGAAGCACACCCTGTGGCACAGCGAGAGCAACAGCCTGACCTACAAGCCCGTCAAACTCAAACCCCTGACCGTGGACTCAGTTCCGCCCAAGGTTCGCACGTTCTAAACGGATACAGGAGCACCCCACCATGGCAAAACGCACCTTCCAAATCTACCGCTACGATCCTGACAAGGACGCCAAGCCCTACATGCAGACCGTCGAAGTCGAACTCGACGGCAGCGAACGCATGCTGCTGGACGCCCTGATGAAGCTCAAGGCGCAAGACCCCACGCTGTCGTTCCGCCGCTCCTGCCGCGAAGGTGTTTGTGGCTCGGACGCCATGAACATCAACGGCAAGAACGGCCTGGCCTGCCTGACCAACATGAACACGCTGCCCGGCACCGTGGTCCTGAAGCCCCTGCCCGGCCTGCCCGTCATCCGCGATCTGATCGTGGACATGACGCAGTTCTTCAAGCAGTACAACTCCATCAAGCCCTACCTCGTCAACGACAACGTGCCGCCCGAAACCGAGCGCCTGCAGTCGCCTGAAGAGCGCGAAGAGCTGAACGGCCTGTACGAGTGCATTCTGTGCGCCAGCTGCTCGACCAGCTGCCCCAGCTTCTGGTGGAACCCCGACAAGTTCGTGGGTCCTGCGGGTCTGCTGCAGGCCTACCGCTTCATCGCCGACAGCCGCGACGAAGCCACCACGGAGCGCCTGGACAACCTGGAAGACCCGTACCGCCTGTTCCGCTGCCACACCATCATGAACTGCGTGGACGTGTGCCCCAAGGGCCTGAACCCCACCCGGGCCATCGGCAAGATCAAGGAACTGATGGTGCGCCGCGCCATCTGAGCGCGACCCGTTCATCGTCCTACACCCCGGTCCATGCAAACGACGTCCACCCCATCCATCGCGCCAGAAGCGGCTTCGCCGCTGCTGGACGAACGCGAGCTGAGCAAGCTGCACTGGCGCTGCCGGCGCGGCCTGCTGGAGAACGACTTGTTCATCGAGAAGTTCTTCCACCGCTTCGAATCGACGCTGACGCAGCGCCATGCGCAAGGCCTCAACGCGTTGATGGATCTGGCGGACAACGACCTGCTGGACCTGCTGCTGCGGCGGCGAGAGCCCTCGGGCGACCAAGACACACAAGAAGCGCGTGAAGTGCTCGGCATGCTGAGACAAAGCGGTGGCGCCACGGCAGTGCATGCCTGACACCCGGCCCTCGCACCAAGACCGGATTCGTATCGGCAACCTACCCAAGGAAAGTAACAATGAAGCTAGCTGACAACAAAGCCACCCTGTCGTTCAGTAACGGCAGCCCCAGCGTGGACCTGCCGGTCTATCAGGGCAGCATCGGCCCGGACGTCATCGACATCCGCAAGCTGTATGCGCAGACGGGCATGTTCACCTATGACCCGGGCTTCCTGTCCACAGCAGCCACCCAGTCGGCCATCACCTACATCGATGGCGACAAGGGCGAGTTGCTGTACCGCGGCTACCCCATTGAGCAGCTGGCCGAAAACTGCGACTTCCTGGAAACCTGCCACCTGCTGCTGTACGGCGATCTGCCCAACGCAGCTCAGAAGGCCGACTTCACCAGCCGCGTGACCAACCACACCATGGTCAACGAGCAGATGCAGTTCTTCCTGCGTGGCTTCCGCCGCGACGCGCACCCCATGGCTGTGCTGACCGGTCTGGTGGGCGCTCTGTCGGCCTTCTACCACGACAGCACGGACATCAACAATCCGCAGCACCGCGAGATCGCCGCTATCCGCCTGATCGCCAAGATGCCTACCCTGGTCGCCATGGCCTACAAGTACGGCATGGGCCAGCCCTACATGTACCCGCAGAACCACCTGAGCTATGCAGGCAACTTCCTGCGCATGATGTTCGGTACGCCCTGCGAAGAGTACAAGGTCAACCCCGTGCTGGAACGCGCGCTGGACCGCATCTTCATCCTACACGCTGACCACGAGCAGAACGCCTCGACCTCCACCGTGCGTCTATGCGGCTCGTCGGGCACGAACCCGTTCGCTGCCATCGCCGCTGGCGTGGCCTGCCTGTGGGGCCCTGCCCACGGCGGCGCCAACGAAGCAGCCCTCAACATGCTGTACGACATCCAGGCCCAAGGCGGCGTGGAAAAGATCGGCGACTTCATCAAGCAGGTCAAGGACAAGAACTCCGGCGTCAAGCTCATGGGCTTTGGCCACCGCGTGTACAAGAACTACGACCCCCGCGCCAAGCTCATGCAAGAGACTTGCAATGAAGTGCTGGCCGAGCTGGGCCTGGAAAACGACCCGCTGTTCAAGCTGGCCAAGGAACTGGAAAAGATCGCCCTGGAAGACGACTACTTCGTGCAGCGCAAACTCTACCCGAACGTGGACTTCTACTCCGGGATCGTGCAGCGTGCCATCGGCATCCCGGTGAACCTGTTCACCGGCATCTTCAGCCTGGCCCGCACCGTGGGCTGGATCGCCCAGCTGAACGAAATGATCGGCGACCCCGAGTACAAGATCGGCCGCCCCCGCCAGCTGTTCACCGGCTCCGTGCGCCGCGACGTGCCTCCCCTGGCCAGCCGCTGATCGGTGCGGCGCACTGCGCCGACCGCTCCCAACAAAAAAGCCCGCAGGCAATGCCTGCGGGCTTTTTTGTTGCCTCACGCATGCGCCTCAGCGACCACCGCGGAGTCGTGGGCATGATCCCGAACCTGCGCCCGAGCGTAGCGCCCAGGCGGCATGCCCACGTGGCGGGTGAACGCCACGCCAAAGGTGTTGACCGAGCTGTAGCCCGTGCGCTCGGCAATCTCTGCCATGCCGCAATCGTCGCGCCGAAGCAGGTCTTTCGCCAACGCCATGCGCCAGGTCAGCAGGTATTCCATGGGCGCCACACCCAGCACGCGGCTGAAGCGCTCAAAGAAGGCAGAGCGTGACAACGCAGCCTCCCTGGCCAGCTGCGCAACCGTCCAGGGCTGCGCAGGGCTGGCGTGCATGCTCCGCAATGCCGCCGCCAGCCGTTCGTCCGCCAGCCCGCGCGCAAGGCCCGCCGAGGCCGCCGTCCCGGCCGTCGAGCGCAGCGCCTCCACCAGCAGCACTTCGAGCAGGCGGGCGAGCACCACATCGCGGGCGGGGCGGTTTGCCCGGCATTCCTCGGCCACCAGCTGCACCAGGGTTTCCAAGCGGCTGTCTCCGCGCACGTGCATCAGCTGGGGCAGCAGCGTCACCAGCAGGTCCGCGTCGGGTGCGCCAAACACGCAGTAGCCGACCAGGTACCGCACCTCCGGTGCTGCCGTGGTACTGCCCAGGCGGAATTCGCCGCCCGGCAAGACCACCGGCACCGCCTCTGGCTGGTCCTGCCCTGGGGGCGGCAGGCTGGACATGGAAAAGCCTTGGGTGGAAGGGATGAGGACGAAATCCCCCGCTTGCAGCACCACGGGCTCATGCCCTTGCGCTTCCAGCTGGCATGCACCGTCAAGGACGGCGCAGTAGAACGTACGCCCGGGCTCGCTGCGGCGCACACGCCATCGCCCTGCGGCGGTGACGACCTTGGAGAAAGGCGCGCCCGGCTGCAGCAGGGCCACCACATCGGCAAAGGGGTCGGACATCTGGACTTTCAGAACATATTTTGCGACTTCTCAGTGTATCAAGTCCTGCCACTCCGGCCTATCGTTAGGGCACCTCAACCACTGATTGGAATCCCCATGAAAACAGTCCTCATCACCGGCTGCTCCTCCGGTTTCGGCCTCGAAACCGCCCGCCATTTCCTGGACCAAGGCTGGAACGTGGTCGCTACGATGCGCACGCCGCAGCCACAACTGCTTCCGACCAGCGAGCGCCTGCGCATCGTGGCGCTGGACGTGACCCGCGAGGACAGCATCCGTGACGCCGTCGCTGCGGCCGGCCCACTCGACGTGCTGGTCAACAACGCCGGGATCGGGCTGCTGAATGCGCTGGAGGGTACATCGATGGCGACCGTGCGGGACGTGTTCGAGACCAACACGCTCGGCACCATCGCGATGACGCAGGCGGTGCTGCCGCAGCTCCGACAGCGGCGCTCCGGGGTGATCGTGAATGTGACGTCGAGCGTGACGCTGGAGCCGTTGCCGCTGCTGTCTGTG
This sequence comes from Acidovorax sp. DMC1, assembly GCF_056314325.1. Classification (NCBI taxonomy): domain Bacteria; kingdom Pseudomonadati; phylum Pseudomonadota; class Betaproteobacteria; order Burkholderiales; family Comamonadaceae; genus Acidovorax; species Acidovorax sp. DMC1. Next base: position 284,081 of record NZ_JBQUYO010000005.1, read on the forward strand.
TACAGGGCGAGCAAGGCGGCAGTCAACGCGTTCACCGAATCGCTGGCGCTGGAGCTGGAGTCCTTCAACGTGCAGGCACGTCTGGTCCTCCCGGGGCGCGCACCGCAAACCCGCTTCGGGGAGAACGCCCGCCCACGGATGGGCTCGGTTCCCGAGAGTTACGACGCCGTGGCCCAGCGTGTCTTCGCGGGGTGGGCGCAATCCCATGCGCTGGTCACCCATGCTGCCGACGTGGCGCAGGCCGTGTGGCGCGCCGCCACCGATCCGTCGTGCCCGATCCGGCTGCCTGCGGGCGCCGACGCGGAAGCCCAGGCTGCGGCACTGCACAGCAGCAGCGCGGCGTAAACCCCGGGGGCGAGGGGCAAAGGCGAACGCCAGCACATACTACCCCCTAGTAAAAGCATCTTTTGCACTCGTAGCGCTTATCTATCAAGCGCTTCAGATTTATACTACCGCCTAGTATCTCGTTCCATACGCCCCTCCCGCCACCCCTGGCCGTGACGGGCGCCGCCCCCATGCCCCATTCCGCCGAAGACAAGCAACGCGCCATCACCCGCCTGCGCCGCATCCGTGGCCAGGCGGAAGCGCTGGAGCGCGCCGTCGAGGCGGGCAGCGACTGTGCGCCCATCCTGCAGCAGCTGGCGGCGATGCGCGGCGCCGTGCACGGGTTGATGACCGACCTGCTGGACAGCCATGTGCGCGAAACGCTGATGGCCCAGCCCTCCGCCGCACCGCAGGCGCTGGACGAGACACTCACGCTGCTTCGCTCGTACCTGAAGTAGCCTTCGCCCCTCTTCCCCACCGCCCACCCAAGGAGCCACCCCATGAAATCCCGCGCCGCCGTTGCCTTCAAAGCCGGAGAACCCCTGCAGATCGTCGAGATCGACGTCGCCCCGCCCAAGAAGGGCGAGGTACTCATCAAGATCACTGACACCGGCGTGTGCCACACCGACGCCTTCACCCTCAGCGGTGACGACCCCGAAGGCCTGTTCCCCGTGGTGCTGGGCCATGAAGGCGCGGGCATCGTGGTGGAAGTGGGCGAAGGCGTGACCAGCGTGAAGCCCGGCGACCACGTCATCCCGCTCTACACCGCCGAATGCGGCGAGTGCCTGTTCTGCAAGAGCGGCAAGACCAACCTGTGCGTGAGCGTGCGCGCCACGCAGGGCAAGGGTGTGATGCCCGATGGCACCACGCGCTTCAGCTACAACGGCCAGCCCATCTACCACTACATGGGCTGCAGCACGTTCAGCGAATACACCGTGGTGGCCGAGGTGTCGCTCGCCAAGGTCAACCCCAACGCCAACCCCGAGCAGGTCTGCCTGCTGGGCTGCGGCGTGACCACGGGCCTGGGCGCCGTCAAGAACACCGCCAAGGTGCAAGAGGGCGACACCGTGGCCGTGTTTGGCCTGGGCGGCATTGGCCTGGCCGTGATTCAGGGCGCCAAGCTGGCCAAGGCCGGGCGCATCATCGCCATCGATACCAATCCCTCCAAGTTCGACCTGGCCCGCACCTTTGGCGCCACCGACTGCGTGAATCCCAAGGACTTCGACAAGCCGATCCAGCAGGTCATCGTGGAGATGACGACCTGGGGCGTGGACCACAGCTTTGAGTGCATCGGCAACGTGAACGTGATGCGTGCTGCGCTGGAGTGCGCGCACCGTGGCTGGGGCCAGAGCGTGATCATCGGCGTGGCCGGTGCCGGGCAAGAGATCAGCACCCGCCCCTTCCAGCTCGTCACCGGCCGCAAGTGGCTGGGCACGGCGTTTGGCGGCGTCAAGGGCCGCAGCGAGCTGCCCGGCATGGTCGAAGACGCAATGGCCGGCAAGATCCAGCTCGCGCCCTTTGTCACCCATACCATGGGCCTGAAGGACATCAACGAAGCGTTTGACCTGATGCACGAAGGCAAGTCGATCCGCTCGGTCGTCAAGTACGCTGCTTAACCCTGCACAGCGCCAGCGCCCACAGCCCCTTCGACCACAGGGCACTCTGGGTGCTGGCCCTGGCGGGCCATGACAAACGGCCTGGAGCCGGTTTTTAGGCTCCCTACCAGCGAAAACTGCCTCAAGCGCTACGAAATATTGCCTGAGCAGCTATCAATTCAAGAGCAAACACCATGACCACTCCCCTGGACCTGCTCAGCCAGCACGCCTGTTTTGGCGGCGAGCAGCGCTTTTACCAACACACCTCCACCACCATCGGCCTGCCGATGAAGTTCTCGGTGTACCTGCCCCCCCAGGCACAACAGGGCCCTGTGCCCGCCGTGTTGTACCTGGCCGGGCTGACCTGCACCGAGGAGACCTTTGCCATCAAGGCCGGAGCCCAGCGCCTGGCCGCCGAACTGGGCCTGGCCCTGATCGCGCCCGACACCAGCCCGCGCGGCGAGGCCGTGTTGGCCCTGCCCGGCGCCACGGCCAGCTGGGACTTTGGCGTGGGCGCGGGCTTCTACCTCGACGCTACGCAGAGCCCCTGGAACACGCACTGGCGCATGGAGAGCTACCTGCTGCAAGAGCTGTTGCCCTTGGTGGGCCAGCACCTGCCCATCGACGGGCAGCGCCTGGGCATCTTCGGCCACAGCATGGGCGGCCATGGCGCTCTCACGCTGGCCCTGCGCCACCCCGGCCGCTTCAAGACGGTGTCGGCCTTTGCGCCCATCTGCGCGCCCACCCAGTGCCCCTGGGGCGAAAAGGCCTTCACCGGCTACCTGGGCCCCGACCGCACCACCTGGCTGGAGCACGATGCCACGGTGCTGATGCAACACCAGCCCATCGCGCCCTACCCGGCAGGCATCCTCATCGACCAGGGGCTGGACGACAAATTCCTGGCCGACCAGCTGCACCCCCACTTGTTCGAGGCCGCGTGCCAGGCCATCGGCCAGCCGCTCACACTGCGTCGGCATGCGGGTTACGACCACGGCTACTACTTTGTGCAGAGCTTTGTGGGCGACCATTTGGCCCACCATGCGCGGGGTCTTGGCGCCGGACATTAATGCGCGCTTAAGCAACTGGCAGCACACTAGCGGGCTATGCTTTTGTCCCTGCGGCGCCTGCTGCCCTTTGCCTCGGCTTCACGCTCGGAGCCCCCCACCGCCTCCCCTGCACCCCGCCCCCTGCACCCCGCATGGGTGGTGGTGCTGGTCAGCACCTGGCTGGCCACGGCCTGCAACGTCCCGCTGTGGCAAGAGGTGGCCCAGCTGCCCGGCCAGGGCAGCCTGCGTGGCTGGGGCTTTGCGCTGGCATTTGCGCTCATCGTCGCGGCGGGCAACGCCGCGCTGCTGAGCCTGCTGGCCTGGCGCTGGACGCTCAAGCCCGCCGTGCTGGTGCTGGTGCTAATGGCCGCGTTTGGCGCGTACTTCATGCTGGCCTACGGCATCGCCATCGACGCCAGCATGCTGGTCAACGTGATGCAGACCGACGTGAAGGAAGCAGGCGACCTGCTCAACCTGCGCATGCTCGGCACCGTGCTCGTCCTGGCCGTGCCGCCGCTGTTGTGGCTGTACCGCCGCCCCGTGCAGCGCCTGACCGCGCTGCGCCATGTGGCGCACAACGGCCTGCTGCTGGCAGGCTCCATCGCCGTCATCGTGGTGTGCCTGCTGCTGGTGTTCCAGGACTTTGCATCGACCATGCGCAACCACACCAAGCTGCGCTACCTGATCAACCCGCTCAACAGCGTGTACGCGCTGGGCAACATTGCCACCAAGCCCCTGCGCATGGACACCAGCAAGATCCTGCCCCTGGGCCGTGACGCCCAGCTGGGCGCCAGCTACGCCAGCCAGGCCAAGCCCCCGCTGCTGGTGCTGGTGCTGGGCGAGACGGGCCGTAGCGGCAACTTTGGCCTGAACGGCTATGAGCGCGACACCACCCCCCGCCTGTCGGCCCGCAAGGACCTGGTGAGTGCCCGCAACGCCTGGTCCTGCGGCACCAGCACCGCCGCGTCGGTGCCCTGTATGTATTCGCACCTGGGCCGCACAGGCTACGAAGGCCGCTCGGCCAACTACGAAAGCCTGATCGACGTGCTGCACCACGCCGGCCTGGCGGTGCTGTGGGTGGACAACCAGTCGGGCTGCAAGGGCGTGTGCGACCGCGTTGGCGAGACCATTACCAGCACCCAGAAAGACCCGGCGCTGTGCGCCGGCGGCGAGTGCCTGGACCGCGTGATGCTCAAGGACCTGGACGCCCAGATCGCCGCCCTGCCTGCCGAGCAGCGCCAGCGTGGCACCGTGGTGGTGATGCACCAGATGGGCAGCCACGGCCCCGCGTACTACAAGCGCTCTGCGCCCGAGAACAAGAAGTTTGGCCCCGAATGCACCTCCACTGCCTTGCAGGAATGCCAGCGCGAGCAGGTGGTCAACGCCTACGACAACAGCATTGTCGAGACCGACCATTTCCTCGATTCAGTGCTCCAGTGGCTGGGAGCGCAGGAAAAACATGCCCAGACAGCTATGATTTACGTAGCAGACCATGGCGAGTCGCTGGGTGAGAACAACATCTACCTGCACGGCCTGCCCTACTCCATTGCCCCCGACGTGCAAAAACACGTGCCCTGGATCACCTGGCTGTCACCCACCATGCAGGCGCGCACCCACCTCGCCACGGGCTGCCTGCAGCAAGACCTGGGCGAGCGACGCATCACGCACGACCACTACTTCCACTCGGTACTGGGCCTGATGGATGTGAAGACCGAGGCGTACAACACCGAGCTGGACATGTTTGCCGCGTGCCGCAAGCCCGCCGCGGCAGGCTGAGGCGGACCGAAGCGGGGCCAGGCGGACGGCCCCGGCAGCCCTGTGCCACAAGGTGTGACTCAGGGCGCAGCCAGCTCAGCTCCCTTGGGGCAACAACAGAATCTTGCCGATGCTGGCGCCAGACTCCATGCGCCGATGGGCCTGTGCAGCATCGGCCAGTGCAAACGTGCTGTCGATCACCGGCCGGATCACTCCAGCGGCCAAGGCTGGCAGCCACTGCTGGGCAAACCGCTGCACCATGGCCTGCTTGACCTCGGGCGGGCGGGACTTCATCACGGTGCCAAAAATCTGCAGGTGGCGGTACAGCAGCACATCCATGGGCAGCTCCGCACCCTGCGCACCGCCCAGCAGCCCCACCGACACCAGGCGTCCGCCGTCGGCCAACGACCGCACGTTGCGCTGCAAGTACGGAGCCCCGATGAAGTCGATCACCACATCCACGCCCCGGCCCTGCGTGGCCCGGTCCACCACCGCCTGAAAGTCTTCGCTGCGGTAGTCGATGAACACATCAGCCCCGCAGCCCAGCACAGCGCCGCGCTTGTCGCCCCCCGCCGTGGCAAACACGCGCGCACCCGCCGCATGGGCCAGCTGCACGGCGGCCGACCCCACGCCGCCCGCCGCCGCATGGATCAGCACGGACTCGCCCGCGTGCAAGCGCGCCAGGTGGAACAACGCCTCGTGCGCGGTCACGAACACCTCGGCCACGGCGCCAGCGGCTACCAAGTCCATGCCCGCAGGCACCGGCATGGCCATGCGGTGGTCAATGCGTGACAGCTCGGCGTAGGCACCCCCGCCCACGATGCCCATCACGCGGTCGCCCACGGCAAAGCCTTGCACCTCGGGCCCCATGGCGACCACCGTGCCCGCAATCTCCAGCCCCATGGTGTCGGCATCGCCAAAGTAGGCGCGACCATAGGCCCCTTTGCGGTGCAGCAGGTCGGCCCGGTTGACGCCGATGGCGGCGTTGCGCACCAGCAGGTCGTGCGGGCGCACCTCGGGGACGGGGATCTCGCGCGCCACCAGCACTTCGGGGCCGCCGAAGTCATCGAACACGACGGCCTGCATGGTGCGTGGGGTGGTTGCGGGCTGTTCGGTCACAGGCAGTGCGGTCGTGGGTGTGGACATAGGGTTGCTCCTCAGGCATGGCTTTCAATGCCTTCAAGGATAGGGCTGCAAGCGGTGTTTTAAACGCAGCAATTTCGCTCTACAGCGATGCAAATTTGCATCACACTCGGCTTTCATCCGCAACCTCGGCACGACCATGAACTGGGACGACACCCGCATCTTTCTCGCCCTGACGCGAGCGCCCTCCTTGCGCGCCGCAGCACGCAGCCTGGGCGTGGACCAGGCCACCGTGGGGCGGCGGCTGAATGCGCTGGAGGCCGAGCTGGGCGCCAAGCTCTTTCTGCGCGCCAAGGACGGCTACCTGCTCACCGCTGCGGGCGAAACAGCGCTGGCCGCCGCCCGCCGCATGGAAAGCGCAGCCCTGGACCTGCGCACCCGCATCGAGGGCCAGGACACCAGCCCGGGCGGTCTGGTGCGCGTGACCAGCACCGACTCCATCGCCATCGACCTGCTGATGCCCGCCATCGAACGCCTGCAACAGCACTGGCCCCACATCCGCGTGGACTTGGAGGTCTCCACCCAGTTGCTCAGCCTCACCCGCCGACAGGTGGACATCGCGTTCCGCAACGTGCGGCCCGAGGCCCCCGACCTGGTGGTACGCCGCGTGGCGTCGTGGCCCGTGGGCCTGTTCGCCAGCGCGGGCTATGTCGAGCGTTTTGGCATGCCCGTGCCCGAGGACGAACTGCGCGGCCACCACCTGGTGGCCTACGCGCCCTACCTGGAGCACAACGCGTTTCTCACCATGGCGGGTGTGCCCGCGCGCCAGGCCCGGATCGCGCTGGCGGTGCGCTCCAGTCTGCTGGTGCGCAAGGGCGTGGCGGCGGGCATTGGGCTGGGCGAGATGCCGGTGTGGATGGGCGAGCGCGAAGGCCTGGTGCGTATCTGGCCCGAGCGCCGCCAGGCGAACAACTACGAGGTCTGGCAGGTGATGCACCCCGACCTGCAACGCACCGCCCGGGTGCGCGCCACCGCAGAGTTTCTGTCCGAGGCGTTCCAGATTGGGTAGATCCCTCACCGATGGAGACAGCCCTTCGCGCGCTGGGCTGCGGGCGGCGCCCAGTGCGGCTCCAGCATCCTGTGCCCCATACTCTGGCGCACATCTTTGCCACTGCAACGCACCATGTCACACACCATTCACCACCAGGAGCAGGACGCCAAAGGCGCGTTCTACATCACGCACGACGGCCAGCGCCTGGCCGAGATGACCTACAGCCGCACCAACGCCACGATGATCATCGTGGACCACACCGAGGTGGACCCGTCGCTCAGCGGCCAGGGTGTGGGGCGCGCGCTGCTCGGGGCGCTGGTGGAGTGGGCACGGACAACACGCACCAAGGTGGTCCCGCTGTGCCCGTTTGCCAAGGCACAGTTCGGCAAGGACGCGTCTATCCGCGACGTGCTGGCCTGACGGGCCGGTGGGCAGCACTCCCCGCCAGCACTCTACGCCCTGCTCACCGCGCGAGAAATTCCAGCGCCTGGGAGACGAAGCGGGTGTGGAACTGGAACACGCCCCCATGGCCCGCATCGGGGTAAATGACCAGCGTGCTGTTCGGGAGCCTGTGCGCCAGGTCCAGGGAGTTGCAGGTGGGGACCATCCTGTCGCTGTCGCCGTTGACCACGAGCACAGGCTGGTGGATGTAGGAGAGGTCTGCAGGCGCCTTTTTGCCCCAGGCATTCAAGGCCTGCAGCTGGGCCACGTAGGCCCTCAGGGTGATGTCCTTGTCCCGGTGCCCCGAACGCTCTGACAGCCGCTGCAGGAACGCTTTACCGGCCTCGATGCCGTTGGGCGTGCGGGTGAAGAACAGGAACTGCTTGGGATTCTGGCCCGTGAAGAAACCGTGCAGAAGGTCCACATTCGCTACCCCTGCCACGGCGCTGATGCCCTCGCCACCGGCCGGCCCCGTACCGGCAAGGATGAGCTTGCGGACCAGGGCCGAGAACCTGTTCAAAGTCCTTTTTGGCGTTGCACAAGTCCCTTGCCGGGATGGGATGCAAGGCGCGGTGCGCAGTGGATAGCTCGGCTATCCACAAGCGCCGCAACGCCGCAGACCGCCCGGCAAGGCACTTGCCCGAAGGGTTGGAGTGAAATCGGGCGATAGGACGCCCCTGCCGCTTGCATGGGCACGAGCCCATGCGGCGCATCCGAAGCATCCACTCATCCCGATTGCACTCCAATGCAATCTCCAAAAAGACTTTGAACAGGTTCTGTCTCCTTCAACGCCATCTCCTGGGCGATCATTCCACCCATCGAGAAGCCAAACAGGTCCACCTGCGCGTGCCCCTGGGCGCGGAGGAACATGATCGCGTCGTCGGCCATCTGTTCGATGGTTTTAGCGGGTGATCCGCTGGAAGCCCCCACACCCCGGTTGTCGAATGCGATCACGTGGCGCTGCGCCGCCAAGCCGTCCACCACGCGAGGGTCCCAGTTGTCCAGAACCGCCGCCAGGTGGGTCAGCAGCACCAGCGGCGGCCCGCCGTGGTGTTGGCCCAGCTCGCGATAGGCAAACTCCACCCCACCCGCCGACAGGGTCTGCGTGGGCGCGTTGGCCCATGTTGATCGCTCCGCACGTGCGGCAGCAGTGGTGCTTGGCGCAACGTCGGGCACGGTCGGCTGGGCATGGGCGATGGGGCCCACCCCAAGACCCAGCAGCGCGAGCGCTGTAGTGGTCACTTTTTTCAGTCTTGGATTCATGCGAACTCTCCCATAGCCAAACACATGGGGGCCGCCGCGCTCAGCCCAGGGGCTGCAGGTAGCTGGGCCGGGCTGCCGTCATGCCGTTTTTGACCATCACGGTGAGCTCGTCCGCAAGCACTTCGTCATGGCCCGCTTCCAGGCCATCGAGCGCACGCTGAACGATCTTTTCCGGGCTGGTCTTGGGCACGTCGAATCCCCGGGTGAGGTCGGTATCCACATACGCCATGTGCAGGCCCAGAACCTGAGTCTGCTGGGCCAGCAACTCATTGCGCAGCGAATTGGTGAGCGACCATGCGGCAGATTTGCTGGCGGAATAGGCCGCCAACTCTCCGCCGTTCACCCACGACGCGACCGACAGAACATTCAGTAGCGCACCACCGCCGTTGCCCTTCAGAACCGGCGCAAACGCCTTGCTCATGCGCAGCATCGAGAAGAAGTTGGTCTCGAAAATGCGGCGCGCCACCTCTTCGCTGTCGTCTGCCAGAAATCCGCCGGGCTGGGCAATTCCGGCGTTGTTGATGAGCAGGGTCACATCCCCGGCCTGCGCCACGGCGCTCGCGACCTCCTCAGGCCGATTCACGTCCAGACGCAGCGCATGGACCCCCGGCAGGGTGATCGACGCAGGGTCTCTGGCTGCGGTATAGACCTTGCGCGCGCCGCGGTTCAAGAGTTCACGCGCAAAGGCAAGGCCAATGCCACGGTTGGCGCCCGTGACAAGGGCTACAGAGTTTTCGATTTTCATAAGGGCTCCAGTAAAAAAGGGGTGTCTGTGCAGGGCTGCGAAGGGCGGGCTTCGGCTGGTTTGCGGCCACGCCACTCGCCTCGTGTTGTGCCCTGCGGTGGTTCGTTGGGATTCGCGTTGTCAGGGGGCTATCGCACCTTGATGACGACCTTGCCTTTGGCACGCCCGGACTCGACATAGGCGAGTGCGTCATTGGTGGACTCGAAGGAGAACACCCGGTCCACCACCGGGCGGATCGCGCCGGCCTCTACCAGCCGGGTGACCTCGCGGAGCTGGCTCCCGCTGGCCCGCATGAAGAGGAACGAGAAGCCGACCTGCAGGGCACGTGCCCGGCGCCGGACACCCGCACTCAGCAGCCGCATCACCGCATGCAGGAACCACGGTGCGTTGATCTGCCTGGCGAAGTCCGGAGCGGGCGGGCCAGAGATGGACACGAGCTTTCCGCCAGCTTTGAGCACCTGCAGCGATTTTTCGAGGGCCTTGCTGTCCTGGCTGTGCAGCACCACGTCGTAGTCGCGCAAGACGTCTTCAAAAGCCTGTGTCCTGTAGTCAACCACCACGTCCGCCCCGAGGCCCTTCACCAGCGCCGTGTTGGTGGCGCTGGTGGTGGTTGCCACGGTCGCACCCAGGTGTTTGGCCAGCTGGATGGCAAAGGTCCCCACGCCGCCAGAGCCGGCCTGAACAAAAAGCTTCTGGCCTTTTCTGAGCTGGGCTTTCTCGACCAATGCCTGCCAGGCGGTCAGCGCCACCAGGGGCAGGGACGCTGCCTCTTCCATAGTGATGTTCTTCGGCTTGTGTGCCAAGGAGGCTTCCTTCACCGGAACGAATTCGGCGAACGTACCAATGCGGAAGTCGTCGGGCCGCGCGTAGACCTCATCGCCCACCTGGAACTGCCGCACGCGAGGGCCGACCTGGGTGACCACGCCCGCCACATCGTGGCCGAGGACCAGGGGCAAGCGATAGGGCAGGATGAGCTTGAACTCACCGTCCCGCACCTTGGCGTCCAGCAGGTTCACGCCTGCAGCGTGGACCTGGACCAGCACCTCGTCATCGCGCAGCTCCGGGGTTGGCAACTCCGCCATCCGCAGAGGCGCTTTCTTCCCGTATCGATCCAGAACAAATGCCTTCATGCTTCTTTCCTTATTCCTGGGGTTTCCAGGGTCTGCACACGGTGCCGCGCGGGCACGCCGATGCACCCCGCGCGCCGAACGCGAGCACCCTTGCCACCTGCCCAGTGGTGGAAGGGGTGGTGATGGACCTTGCCTTTGCGCTGGGAGCGCCGGGCCATAGGGCATCCGTGGAGGCCGTTGGGAGGCCCGGCGGGCCTAAGAGCACCGCAGGTCCGCCAACTTTCTTTGGATATATGATTTTTGTCATATTTCCAATCAAACCGGCAGCCGCTTCCTGAAAATCCACCTCAGCGCGTGCCGGTCTCGCCCGAGGAGATCTGGCCCATGCGTACCGCGTCGGCGGCCTGGGAGCGGATCAGCGCACGGTCAGCCACAGACTTGTACGCCTCTGGCTTGGAGCCGGACGGAATCTGGCTTCGGGTCATGGGCACTTGCGCGGCTTCTGCGGCCACTTCGGCGCAGGTGCGATTGCCTTCGAACTTGGTCGCAAATTGCGCCGGATCCAGGTCGGCGGCGTGGGCACCAGTCGCCGCCACTGTGACCAGGGCAGCTGCAGAAAAAAGGCGTGTGAAAGTGGTCATGGTGAATATCTCCAAAGAAATGAGGCTCAAGCGCCTCGAAAAATGCCGGATGTCACGCCTTGGGGCGAAACACTCAGCGAGGATCGAAGGCAGAAGACCTGGTGGTCATTGCCTTCAAAAGAAACTTCTGCCGCCTGATTCGCCACCGAAAAATGATGATCATCATATTCAAACCCCACACAAAAATCTGATGCACGAGTCCCCTGTGGCCCTCGGCGGGGATTCGAATGATCGGTGCTTGCTGCGCTCATCAAAAATATGACATTCATCATAAAAATACCCAAAAAAAGCTATTTGGAAGGCTCGTCGCCGCCGGTACGGGCGTACTTGAAAGCCGCCTTGCAAAGTCTCTCGGCCAGCGAAGGATCGTCCACCGCGCGAGCCAGCGAAACCGCCCCCACCATGGTGGCAACTAGAAAAAGCGCGCGCTCGTGGGCATCCGGGGTACCCCAGCCCGGCAGTTGCCGCGCGACCACGTCGATCATTTCCTTCATGCGCCGGGTGGCTGCATGCCGGACCTCAGGCGCTTGGCGGGAGAGCTCCGAACTCAGGGCCGCCAGGGGGCAGCCAGCTTCCGGGTTCTTGATGTGCTGCTCGGACAAATAGGCGCCCAGCATGGCTTCCAGCGCTTGCTCGGCGGGGGCCGACGCGGCCGCAGACTCGGCCAGGTCCACTGTTTCTGCGCCGGCCCTGTCAGCGGCTTCTGCGAGCATCGCCTCCCGGGACGGAAAGTGTGCGTAAAAGCCGCCATGCGTGAGACCGGCGTCTTTCATGATCTCTGCAACCCCCGCTCCGCCAAAGCCATTGCGGCGAATCGCACGCGCTGCCGCTGCAACGATGCGCTCATGGCTCAGCTCTTTGCGGGAAGGGGTGGAATTTCGCACAAGCGCATTGTAGCAAACAATTATTACGCTCATCATATTTTTGTCAGCGCATTTTTCCATGAAGCTTGCCTGCCCAACCGCCGGATACCTTGGGCCGCCGCCTCACGACGCCCCCATGCCGCGCCCATCGCTGCACACAAGTCAGTCAGGAGGGGACCACTGTCGCAGCACGCTTCAGCAGGCATCCGCTTGCAGCGACCGGCAACGAAAGAGAGGCGTGCAGACAGACCGGGCAGTGTATGCAGCCACAGCGCACTCGACGCGCCCTTCAGAACAAGCTGCCCTGCCCGCGCAACAACCCAGGCCTGAACTGGCCCAGGTCCAGGCCCTCACGCTCGCGGTTGAGCCCCAGGTGACGGCAGGTGTTGGCAAAGCGCTGGCGCAGCAAATCGGCCCACAGCCCACAGCCCTTCATGCGGGTGGCGAAGTCGCTGTCATAGGTCTTACCGGCAGCGCGCTGCGCATCGGTGAGGTGGTGCAGGTCTTGCACCCGCGCCATGACGCGCGCCGCGCGCTGCGGGTAGTGCACCGTGAGCCATTCCCGAAACAGCGCATCCAGCTCCCAGGGCAGGCGCAGCACGGTGTAGAAGGCGGTGCGCGCACCGGCGTCGCGCGCGGCCTCCAGTACCTGCTCCATGTCTTCGGTAATGAAGGGAATCTGCGGCGCCACACTCACGCCCACCGGCACTCCCGCCTCGGCCAAGGCACGTATGGTGCGCAGCCGCCGGTGGGGCGCGGCAGCACGGGGCTCCATGCGGCGGGCCAGTGTGGCGTCTAGCGTGGTGATGGTGACGTACACCGCCGCCAGGCGCTGTGCGGCCAACGGTGCTAGCAGGTCCAGGTCGCGCTCCACTCCGCTGGATTTGGTGATCAGCGAAAACGGGTGGTGCGCCTCGCGCATCACTTCGATCACGCTGCGCGTGAGCTTCAGGTCGCGCTCTACAGGCTGGTAGCAGTCGGTGGCCGAGCCAATATTGAGCAGGCGCGGCACATAGCGTGGCTGTGCAAGCTCCTGGCGCAACACCTGCGCAATGTTGTGCTTGGCCACGATCTGCGTCTCAAAGTCGAGCCCGGGGGAAAAATTGAGGTAGCTGTGCGTGGGCCGCGCGTAGCAGTAGATGCAGCCATGCTCGCAGCCCCGATAGGGATTGACCGATAGCTCAAAGAAGATGTCGGGCGAGTCGTTGGCGCACAGGGCACTGCGCGCAGTCTCGAAATGCACGCGGGTGGCGGGCGAAGGACGGATGTCGCCCTCCCCTTCATCGCACGCAGCAAGCCCGCCCGGCGCCCCTGTGTCCCATTCATCTTCGCCCTCCTGGCATCCATGGCCCGGGGCCAAGCCCTCCGCATTGCCAGGTGCCCGAACAGGGCTCCACCCGTCATCTGCGGGCTCGCGCTGGTCTTTGGCAAACCGGTGCGCCATGGCCGTCGCCGCCCCTCGACCGCGAATGGCTTGCGGCGGAACGGGGATTTCCTGCGGCTCTTCGGGCAGGTCGTCTTCAGGAGTGGGTAGTAGGCCCATAGCGAGCAGGGATGGATTTGGCGTCAAAAAACTGTTCGTTTATACAGTATTTTGAACACCCATTTTTTCCTCACGCCATCAAGCCCCAAATGAGTGCAAAACCTTGCACCAACTCTTGGCGCGCTTCTTGCTTCAACTTGGTGCAAATCTGTGGCGTATCCCGAAAACGCACCAGAGTCGATCAATCACTATCGCGAGGACGTTATGGAAGCACTCAAACAGGGCACAGATGCCTTGTTCATCTTGCTCGGGGCGATCATGGTGTTGGCAATGCACGCCGGGTTTGCGTTTCTGGAGCTGGGCACGGTCCGCAAAAAGAACCAGGTGAATGCGCTGGTCAAGATCCTGGTGGACTTTTCGGTGTCCACGGTGGTCTATTTCGTGGTCGGCTACACCGTGGCCTACGGCACGCATTTTTTCGTCGGCGCAGAGTCGCTGGTGCAGCTCAGCGGGTATGCGCTGGTCAAGTTCTTCTTCCTGCTCACGTTCGCAGCCGCGATTCCGGCCATCGTGTCGGGCGGCATTGCAGAACGCGCCAAGTTCTGGCCGCAACTGATGGCAACGGCAGTCATCGTCGGTTTTGTGTACCCGTTTTTTGAGGGCATCGCCTGGAACCAGCATTTTGGTGTGCAGGGCTGGATCAAGGCCGTGACGGGGGAGGAGTTTCACGACTTTGCCGGCTCAGTGGTGGTGCACGCCATGGGCGGCTGGATTGCCCTGCCAGCGGTGATCCTGCTGGGCTCCCGCGCCAACCGCTACCGCAAGGACGGCGCGATCTCGGCCCACCCGCCATCGAACATTCCCTTCCTGGCGCTGGGCGCCTGGATCTTGGTGGTGGGCTGGTTCGGCTTCAATGTAATGAGCGCGCAGTCCGTGGACAAGCTCTCGGGACTGGTCGCCGTGAACTCGCTGATGGCGATGGTGGGCGGTACGCTCGCCGCCCTGGTGCTGGGCAAGAACGACCCCGGCTTTGTGCACAACGGCCCGCTCGCAGGTCTGGTGGCCGTGTGTGCGGGCTCGGACCTCATGCACCCGCTGGGTGCGCTGGTGGTGGGCGCAGTGGCCGGGGCCATCTTTGTGCTGATGTTCACCCTGACCCAGAACAAATGGAAGATCGACGACGTGCTGGGCGTGTGGCCGCTGCACGGCTTGTGCGGCACCTGGGGCGGGCTGGCTGCGGGCCTCTTTGGCAGCAAGGCATTGGGCGGTCTGGGCGGGGTGAGCCTGTCGGCCCAGCTCATCGGCACGGGCCTGGGCGTGGTGTGGGCCCTGATCGGCGGCGTGGTGGTATACGGCATCCTCAAGCAGACGGTGGGCATCCGGCTGACGCAGGAAGAAGAGTTCGACGGCGCCGACCTGAGCATCCACAAGATCAGCGCCACACCCGACCGCGAAGTGAGCTGGTAACCCAACACCTGGCGACGGCCTCGGACCGGCGAGGGACCCGGTGCAGGGCCAGATGCGGGCCCAAGCCTTCGCCTTGGCGCGCTGTCTGACAGCGGATGGACCGGCGCGCAGCTATACCTGAGCCCTGCGCCCCAGCGGCTCCACGGTCACAATCGCGCCATGCTGTCTTCGCCCCCCTTGTCCCTCACCCCGCCCCAGTCAACCCGCCCCGGCTGGCCGCGCTGGGTCGTGCTGCTGGTCGCCATGGCCCTCGCGGGCTGCGCGGGCCTGCCCAAGGAGGTGGACCGCCCGGTGTCGGTTGCTCTGGCTGCCCCCGGCGATACCCCGCTGGGGCAGCTCGTCGCAGCACGCAGGGCCGCCGAGGGGGCACGGCATGCCTCAGGGTTTGCACTGCTCAGCGGCCCACAGGCTGCCTACAGCAGCCGCCTGGCCCTGGTCGACTCCGCCCAGAAAACCCTGGACCTGCAGTACTACGCCATCCACGCAGACGCGAGCAGCGAGCGCCTGCTGCTCAGCGTGATGGCCGCAGCCCAGCGTGGTGTGCGGGTGCGCGTGTTGCTGGACGACTTTCACAGCACCGGGCGCGACGCGCAGGTGATGCGGCTGGCGTTCGTGCCCAACATCGAGATGCGCATGTTCAACCCCGTGACGGGTGCCCGGGGGTCGCCCATCGGCCGCATGCTGAGCCTGCTGGGCGACTTCTCGCGCGTGCAGCAGCGCATGCACAACAAGCTGTTCATTGCCGACAACGCCATGGCCGTCACCGGGGGACGCAACCTGGGCGATGCCTACTTCGGCAACGCCGATTCGGGCAACTTTGTCGACCTGGATGTCCTGGCCGCAGGCCCCATCGTGCAGGACCTCTCGCGCAGCTTTGACAGCTACTGGAACAACGAACGCGCCTACCCCGTGCAGTCGCTTATCACCCAGAGCGAACTCGACCACTTGCGCGACAGCATCCGAGTGGCCGACGAAGGGCGGAGGCGCCGTGTCGCAGGCCAGGGTGGCACCACGGCGCCCGACCGCTCACCGCCCGACATGGGGCCCGGCACCACCGCTGCGCAGCGGGCGCGCATCTGGAACTACGAGCCCATGGACCTGGAGCGCACGCCCTTTGTCTGGGCAGCAGCAGCGGTCCTGGTAGACCAGCCCGCCAAGATTCCGGCCGACAGCGCAGCGGCGGGCAGCGTGCCCAATGGGGCCGCCCCTGCAGTGTCCCCAGCGCCACCCAGTCCTGCCGCGAGCACCCCGGCAGGGGTACCCGGCAACCTGAGCAGCCCCAGCAGTCCTAAGGCCGCTGCCGCCGCGCTGGTGTCGGGCTCTCGCAAAGTAGCGGCGGCAGACAGTCCACCGAGCCCCCTGCCCCGCGCCGGCACGGAGACCAACGAGGCTCAGACCGATACGGTGGTGGATGGCCTTCTGCAGCTCATGGCCCAGGCGCGGCGCGACCTGCTCATCATCTCGCCCTACTTCGTGCCCGGGCCGGACATGGAGGCCGCCTTCGCCGCTGCGCGCGCACGCGGCGTGCGGGTGCGGGTGCTGACCAACTCGCTGGCCTCCAACGACGCGCCCATTGCACACGCCGGCTACGCTCGCCACCGGCCGCAGCTGCTGGCCATGGGGGTGGAGCTGTACGAGATGCACAGCGAGTTGCCCGGCGTGCTGCGGGGGGCGCTGGGCGTGTCGGGCAGCATGGGCAACCACAGCGCGGGCGTCGTGGGTTCGCAAGGCGGATCGCGCGCCATGCTGCACTCCAAGCTGCTGATCGTGGACGGCCGCTTGCTGGCGGTGGGGTCAATGAATCTGGACATGCGTTCACAGCGGCAGAACACCGAGGTGGCGCTGCTGATTCGCAGCACGGAGCTGTCCCGCCGGGCCACCACGCAGATTGACACGGCACTGAAAGAATCCGCCTGGCAGGTGCAGACCACCGACCAGGGCCTGCGCTGGCGCGCCCCCGAGGGCAGCGGGCTGCCCGACGCCACCACCGAGCCCGACGCCAGCGCCCCCCTGCGGCTGATGCTGCAGCTGCTGGGACCGCTGGCCCCGGACCACTTGCTGTAGCCGGTTTAAGCCCCTTGGGCGCAGCCCGCTCGGGCCTGCAGCTCTGCCACCCACACGGTGATGGCCCGCTGGTCCGTCATGGTGCGCACATGCTGGTAGGCCACCTCTGCCTCGGCAAACCGGCGGCGCAGCAGGTTGAGCCATTGCTTGAGACGCCCTGCGCGCTGGCGCGGCTCCAGGTCGTCACACACCAGCTGCCAAAAGGCGGCCAGGTGTGGCACCAGATCGGCCCACACCACGGTGTCCGAGTCCGGACGCCCTGCATCGGCCGCCCGAATGGCGCGTGCCAGGCCGGGGTCCGCCACAATGCCGCGCCCGAGCATCAGCGCGTCGCAGCCTGACACCTCGCGGCAGCGCTGCGCGTCGGCCACCGTCCAGATCTCGCCATTGGCCACCACCGGAATGGAGACCGCCGCGCGGATGGTGGGGATGTGTTCCCAATACGCCGGCGGGCGGTAGCCGTCGGCCTTGGTGCGCGCGTGCACCACCAACTCAGCCGCGCCGCCCGCCTGCATGGCCTGGGCACATTCGCGCATCAACCCCGTATCGTTAAAGCCCAGGCGCATCTTGGCCGACACCGGCAGATGCGCGGGCACGGCACGGCGCACGGCCCCCACCACAGCCGCGATGCGCTCGGGCTCCTGCAACAGCGCAGCGCCACCACCATGGCGGTTGACCACCTTGGCCGGGCAGCCAAAGTTCAGGTCGATACCCTCCGGGCCCAGTGCTGCCAGGCGCGCCGCGTTCTCGGCCATGCTGACCGGGTCGGAGCCCAGCAACTGCGCCCGCACGGGCACACCGGCCAGGGTGCGGCTGCCATTGCGCAGCTCAGGCACGTAGCGCAGGAACACCTTGTCGGGCAGCAGGGTGCCGGTGATGCGGATGAACTCGGACACGCAGCGGTCCACGCCCCCCACGCGGGTCAGCACATCACGCAGCACAAAATCCAGAAGCCCCTCCATCGGGGCGAGCAGCAAGGTCATCTCAGGGGGCTGCTGGCTCGATGGGCCCTCTCGGAAAGAGGGCCTCCACAGGCACTCAGCAGCAAAAATCAAACAAAAACAGCTCCAAGCGCTAGTGCAATATGCGCTGGCAGCTATCAAATAAGGAGCAAATGTACGGACACGTGGCGCCCAACGCAGCGCCGGTCCGCCCGTGATTGTGATGCAGGACACCCAAGGGGTCATCACGGCGTCACGCCCGGCTGGTGCAATGCCCGCCTCAGACTGCCACGGAGCCACCCATGCTGCTGCAAAAAACCGAGAAAGCCCGCCTGGAACTCTCGCCCGGTGTGCGCACCCTCAGCCTGCGCGAACGCTCTTTGCTGTTGCTGGCCGACGGCAAGCCGCTGTCAGACCTGCAAGCCATGTACAACGGCATCGGCGCGCAGATCGTCGAGAACCTGATGCGCCAGGGCTACCTGACCGGGCCGGCAGACCTGCCGCCCCCCCCAGAGCCCACCACACCCACATCCACACCGTCCATCGAGCGCCCCGCACCCGGAGAATCATTGCGATCACTGGCCGGGGCCCGCATGTACCTGTTTGACACCTGCGAGCGCCTGTTTGCGCGCCGCGACCCGGTGCTGGCGCAGCACTTTCGCGAGGCGCTGCGCGCCGCCAAGGACCGCACCAGCATGCTGGATGTGGGCGAGGCCATGTTCGAGGAAGTCGCACTCGCAGCAGGTGCCGAACGCGCCGCCAGCCTGCGCGAGCGGCTGGACCAGTTGCTGCCCGCCAGCCCGGTGGCTGAAAGCTTTGCCGCTACGCAGCCTGCGCTGCTGGATTGAGCCGTTCAGTGCGGATTCAGGCCGCAGCCAGCCGCCACAGGGACGTGACCTCGGCCGCACGCGCAGCGTGCAGCGCATCCTGCGCGTCGGCGGCCTTGGCGTGCACCGGCTTGACATCGTGGCGACCACGCACCACCAGGCCCGCCTCGGCAATCCACGCCAGCAGTTGCTCGCGCGGGCGCAGGCCCAGGTGTTCTGCCAGGTCCGACAGGATCAACCAGCCCTCGCCGCCGGGCTCCAGGTGGGCCGACAAACCTGCCAGAAAGCCCTTGAGCATGCGGCTGCCTTCGTCGTACACGGCGTGTTCGATGGGGGAGTTGGCGCGCGCTGGCACCCAGGGAGGGTTACACACCACGAGCGGCGCACGGCCCGGTGGAAACAGGTCTACTTGCTGCAGCTCCACACGGTCCAGCAGCTGCAGCCGTTGCAGGTTGTCGCACGCACAGGCCAGCGCGCGCGGGTCCTGGTCGGTTGCGACCACACGCTGCACACCCCGGCGTGCCAATACGGCAGACAACACCCCCGTGCCCACGCCAATGTCGAACGCCAGCACTTTGCTAGGCAGTGGGGCTGCGGCCACCAAGCCCACGTATTCGCCCCGCACCGGCGAGAACACCCCATAGTGCGGGTGGATGCGGTTGAGCGGCGGGGCACCCAGCGCAGGGATTTCGACCCCTTTCTTGCGCCACTCGTGCGCGCCCACCAGCCCCAGCAGCTCACGCAGCGTGGCTACCGAGCGCTCGCCGGTCGCTGGCCCCCAGGCCTCGGTGCAGGCCTGGCGCCAGTCCGGGGCGCGGCGCAGCGCAATGCTGTAGTCGCCTTCGAGCGGGATCAGCACCGACGCCAGCACCCGCGCGCGCTGCGCCTGCGCCTGGCGGTGCAGGTGAAACGCCTCGGCCGGGGTCGCCGCCGCGAGCTTCTGGGACGCTTTTGCCGCCGCCTTGCGCGGCTTCTTGTCAGCCCGGCGCATCAGCGCCTGCAGCAGGTGCCGCGCGTTCTGAAAATCGCCCTGCCACAACAACCCCGTGCCCTCGCAGGCCATGCGGTAAGCGGTATCGGCGGCCAACGTGTCGTCGGCCGTCTCCACCCTGCGCGGCGCCGCAGCGCCACTCTCGGAGCGCCACAGGGCTTGCTCGGGCTGGCCCTGGTGGGTCCAGTGGATGGTGGAAGGAGTTGTGGGCATCAGCGTCTGACAGTGCCGCGCACAGTCCGAAGGGTTGGAAAGGGGCGCGGCGACGCGGCGGGGTGTCGTGGCACCTTATGCGTTGATCGGGCGCTTCAGGCGGACTTCTTCAATCTTTACGCCACCGATCACGGCCGTCTTGGCTGTGGAAAGCTCGCGCTTGAAGCCGGCCAGCTCGTGAAAGCGCAGGGCGCGCTCGTTGCGCAACGGCACCCAGGCGGTGACGTTGGTGCAGCCTTCTTCTTGCAGGCCGTCGCGGGCGGCGTCCCACAGGGCCAGGCCTACGCCCTGGTTCCAATGCGTGGGGGCGGCGTAGATGGCCCAGATCTCACCGGTGGTGGGGCGGGACTTTTCATCGCGCGAGCGGTCGTAGCCGACAAAGCCGACGATCTTCTCGCCGTCGACCGCCACCTGGACCTGGGGCTCGCAATATTCAATGGCCTCGCGCCAGTAGGCCTGGCGCTTTTCGACCGAAGACATGGATTTCAACTGCTCGTCTGGCACCAGTCCTTTGTAAGCCTCTTGGGCAGAGACAGTGTGGATCTGGGCAATGGCTTTGGCATCGCGAAGCGTAGCGGGACGAACCTGGATACTTGACATGAAAAAACCGAACGAAAACGGGGAATGAAAAAACAAAAGGACCGGCATTGTCGCCGCAAACGGTTTTTCCACCCTGACAGGCGGTTAGTACGGCGCTGAAGGCCATGCTTTCCCACCCCGCTTTTCGCCCCATTCAGCCCCTCCCAACGAGGGCCCTGGCAACGCCCTCAGGCCATGGCCAGGGCGCCCGACAGGGCGCTGCCCGCGGCGGCAGTGGCCGCAGCCGCAGCCGCGCGTTGCACCATCGCGCGTTTGTTGCGTGGGCGGGGCACATGCACGGCGGGCGGGGCCCCATTGATGGCCGCCAGGCTGAGCACCAGGGTGACGGTGCGCGAGCCACCGTCGCGGTCCTCGCTGGCATAGGCACGGTAGCTGCCGTTGCCCTGGCCGTGGCTGCGCTGCACCGTGTGGAATGCCACCCGGGCGCCCGTCACACGGTGCCCGCCGAAGGGCAGCACCCGCAGGCGTGCATCGCGGTCCAGCGCCAAGCCCAGATTGCCGGGGCGATTGATGAGGTCGGTGCGGATGGCGCGCCAGGTCTGCCCCGCATCGGCCGAGAATTGCCACGTGCCCGCCTGGGCGTCGAGGTGCTCGATCACCACACCTGCGGCGGCCAGCATGTCGGGGCAATGCTCCTGCACGATGTGGGCCACGCTGTTGCCCCCCAGGCCTGTGCCAGCGTCGGCGGCCGGTCGTCGTTCGCTGCGGTGCAGGCCTGCTTCGGAGGTGCCGGCGCCATGGGTGTGTGCATTGATCGTCATGGGAACCCTTTGAAAACGGAATGTGGTTACGAAGGTTTGCGCATTGGTGCGCACCCAAAGTGCTTTTCAATGCTTGACGGAAAGTCTAGAAAGTGCACATAGAGGCGTCCATCGCACAAATGGACTAGCCCGCAACACCCGGTTGTGCGCAATACTTGCCTGTATGACTGCCCGTCTTTTGCTCGTGGATGACCACACCTTGTTCCGCACGGGGCTGCGCCTGATCGTGCAAGACCATCCCAGCGTGGGCAGCATTGCCGAGGCCGGCTCGATCGCCGATGCTTGCGCACTGCAGCAGGCCGACACGGATCTGGTGCTGCTGGACATCCAGTTGCCAGGCATGAGCGGACTGGACGGGCTGCGGCTGCTGCGGCAGGCCTGCCCCAAGGCGCGCATCGTGCTGGTGTCCGCCAGCGTGGCGCCCGATGCGATTCACGAAGCGCGTGCGCGTGGTGCAGATGGCTTTCTGCCCAAGTCTGCAAGCGCCGAGGACATCCTGGAGGCCATCAGCTGTGCGCTGTCTGGCCAGCCGTGTTTTCCGATCAACAGCGGCAACAGCGCCACGGTGCGCGGACCCGACACGCCGTCGCTCACGGCGCGGCAGCTGGATGTGCTGTCGCTGCTGTGCACCGGCCGGCCCAACAAGGTGATCGCCCGCGACCTGGGGCTGAGCGAGAACACGGTGCGTGTGCATGTGGCGGCCATCTTTGCGCAACTGGGCGTCAACAGCCGCAGCGCTGCGCTGCTGGCGGCCCAGCGCCTGGGTCTGTCCACCCCGCAGCTCCATGACCCCCTCTGAGACCAGTCCGCAGACCCTCGAACCGGTGATTCCGCCCACGCGCTGGGGCTGGCCGGTGTGGGAGCGCGACGAGGTGCTGCGCGAACAGGTGGCCCTGCTGCGGCAGAACTTTCCGATGACGCTTCTGGCGTCGCTGGCTACGGCCCTGGGCACGCTCTGGGTCATGGCCCGGGTGGCAGACACACAGGCCATCACGGTGTGGCTGGTCTCGCACACGCTGGTGGTGGCTGGGGTGTACCTCACGCTGCGCAGCATTGCACCCTTTGTAGACCCGGCGCCGCAGGCTGCGCGCAAGCTCATCGCCTGCATGGCGGCCATGGGCCTGAGCTGGGGCAGCCTGGGCTACGTGGTGCTGTACTGGGGCAACTCCGACAGCGTCATCTACGCCATCGGCATCATCAGCACGGTCTCTTCAGGGGCGCTAGGGCTGGGCGCACCGCTGTACCGCGCCTACGTCACCTACCTCACCAGCGCCATCGGCGGTGTGATGATGTCGGTGGCACTGGCCGGGGGGCCCGTGATGTGGCCTGCGCTGTTCCTCACGGGGGTGTACTACGCGCTGACCTGCCTGCAGGCACGCACGGCCGACCGGGCCACGCGGCGCAGCATTGCGCTCAAGCTGGAAAACGAGCGCCTGGTCAACCAGCTGCGGGCCGAGTCGCAGCGGGCCCTGGCGGCGCAAGAGGCCGCCGAACAGGCCGATCGCGACAAATCCCGCTTTCTGGCAGCGGCCAGCCATGACCTGCGTCAGCCCTTGCATGCCATGGGCCTGTTTCTGGAATCACTGCACCGCAGCCCGCTCAACGACCACCAGCGCACCGTGCTCAAGCACGCCCATGCCGCGTCAGGCGCTGCCGCTGAGATGCTCACCACTTTGCTCGACTACTCCCGGCTGGAAGCGGGCGTGGTCAAGGTACGGCCGGCCGCTTTTGCGGTGCAGCCCCTGCTCACCGCGCTGGAGCAGGAGTTTGGCGTGCAGGCCGACACGGCCGGGCTGGTGTATCGCACCCGGGAGACCTCAGCCGCTGCGTTTGCCGACCGCTCTCTGGTCGGCCTGGTGATGCACAACTTCATCTCCAACGCCCTGCGCTATACCGCCCACGGCGGTGTGCTGATCGCCTGCCGCACGCGCGGCAAACGGCTGGCGCTGGAGGTGTGGGACACCGGAGCCGGCATCCCCGAGCACCAGTGGGAAAACATCTTCAAGGAGTTCCACCAGCTCGGCAACCCAGAGCGCGACCGCCGCAAGGGGCTGGGCCTGGGACTTGCCATCGTGCAGCGCCTGGCGCGTGAAATGCGCACGTCTGTGGAGTTGCGCTCGCAGCCTGGCAAAGGATCGGTCTTCAGGCTGTGGCTGGACCGCTGGCAGGGTGCGCTGGAAGACGATGCCACCACACCCCAGGACGGCCGCAGCCTGATGGGCCTGAAGGTGCTGGCCATAGACGATGACGAGGCCGTGCGCCTGGGCATGCAGTCATTGCTGCAAAGCTGGGGCTGTCAGTGCATGACCGCAGAATCCAGCGCGGATGCCCTGGAAGTCCTGGAGGACGTGACGCCTGACATCATCATCACCGACTTCCGCCTGCGCCATGAAGAAACCGGCAAACAGGTGCTGCAGGCGCTGCGTGCCTACCTGGGAACCAACGTGCCCGCGATCATCATGACGGGTGACACCTCGCCCCAGCGCCTGCGGGACGCTCAGTCCACCTCCGCGTTGCTGCTGCACAAGCCGGTTTCCACCGGCCAGCTGCGCGATGCGATGGTGCAGCTCATCACCCAGCCGCCGCTCCCTGCGGCCATGGTGGACGACGAACCGGAAGACAGTCAGACAACACCCGGACAACTCACACAAGCCACTACAACCAGCGGCGCAGCAGCCCCATGACCTGATCGAACTTGGCGCCATAGGGCGGATAGAACAGCGAGCCCATGGCCCAGCGCGACTGCACCAGCACCGACTTCTGGTGGCAAAAGCGCAGGAATCCCTGCTCGCCGTGGTAGGCGCCCCAGCCACTGTCGCCCACGCCGCCAAACGGCAGGTTGTCGTGCGCAATGTGCATCAGCGTGTCGTTCACCGTCACACCGCCGCTGACGGTACGGCGCAGCACATCGTCGCGCACGGCCTCGCTCTGGCCAAACCAGTACAGCGCCAGCGGGCGGGGCCCGCTATTGATGTGGGCGATGGCGTCGTCCAGCCGCTCGTACGAGATCACCGGCAGGATGGGGCCGAATATCTCTTCCTGCATGAGCTGCATCTGCGACGTGGCGCCAAACACCAGTGTGGGCAGCATCTGGCGGCTGGCACCGTCACCCAGCGTACCTACCGTGGGAGCCACCTGCTTGCCATCGGTAGGGTCAATGGTGTGCACCTCTGCCCCTTGTGTTTGCGCCTGCTGCAGCATCGTGCGCAGGCGGGCATGGTGGCGTGGCGTGATGATGGAGGCGTAGTCGGCGTTGCCCTCGATGGTGGGAAACAGGCGCACCACCGCAGCCCGGTAAGCCTGTGCAAATTCGCCCTCACGGCCCCGCGGCAACAGCACGTAGTCGGGAGCGATGCAGGTCTGCCCTGCGTTGAGCAGCTTGCCGTGTGCAATCTTGAGTGCTGCGTCCTGCATGTCGCAATGGCCGTCGATGATGCAGGGCGACTTGCCCCCCAGTTCCAGCGTGGTGGGCGTCAGGTTCTGCGCCGCTGCCTGCGCCACCTTGCGGCCCACCGCCGTGGAGCCCGTGAACACCAAGTGATCGAAAGGCAACGAGGCGAACAAGGCGGACAGGTTGGCATCACCCTGGACCACACAGAATTCGTCGGGAGCGAAAAACTGCGCCACCAGCAGCGCTAGCTGGGCCGATGTGTGGGGTGTCAGCTCACTGGGCTTGAGCATCACGCGGTTGCCTGCCGCCAGTGCCGTGATGGCGGGCGCCAAGGCCAGTTGCACCGGGTAGTTCCACGGCGCAATCACGCCCACCACCCCCATGGGCTGGCGCTGGATGAAGGCGTGGGCCGGCTGCAGGTAAATCGGCGTGTGTACCTTGCGAGGCTTGACCCACTTGGCCAAGTGGCGCAGCGTGTGCGACAGCAGGGTGCGCAACACAAAGAAGTCGGCCACCTCCGTGAGGCGGGGGGACCGCATGCCAAAGTCGGCCTGCACGGCCGCCGCCAGCACAGGCCCATTCTCATCGAGCAGTTTGCGAAGGCGCAGCAATCGCTCCCGGCGCACGAGCAGCGGCACATCCACATGCGCACGGCTGGCCTGGAACTGAAGATCGAAATGGGCGCGGATATCGGTGGGTGTCATGGTCGGATGATAGGAGACACCCAGATGGGCACGTCACAAAAAGGCATGCGCGTTAGGGTTGATGCCCGTTGGCTTGCGCCCGTGCCATGGGCCCTGACGAAAGGAAGCTGGTTGCCACCGTAGTGCAGCGGCCGCCACCACCCTATCAACGCACTTCGCGCGCTTCCACGTCTGTGACCTGCGCCGACCCTGGCAGGATGCCACCCCGGCGCGACGCTGCAGCGTCCTCACCGGTAGCTTCCGGCGCCCTGCTGCCACGGCGGCCCGCAGACCACCGCTCCGTGGACCGAAAGACTTTGCTGAAGCCTGTGCGCGGGTCCACACCCATCACCCACGGCGTCACTGGCCGACCGGTCAGGCGGGCCCAACCTGCACGCAGCACCCACACCAGCGCCAGCAACATGGCCGCGACCAGAAGGCTGGCAAACAAGACCAGCCCCATGGCAATCACGATCACACGCAGCAGCAGGCTGACGACACCCGCAACAAAATCATTCAAACGACACCTCTCCTTCACAACTTGGGATGCGATTGCGGTGCCGAATCACACCGCAATCGCATACCGACACCGCATCACTCTTGCGGAGCCACTCCGAACTGGAACACACCAGGCTCCAGCACAGGGTTCACGGTGACCGGAATCACACTCTTGGGCGCGAATCGCCCTTCTAGCAACAGCTTGGACAGCGGGTTCTCGATGCGCTGCTGAATCGCCCGCTTGAGCGGCCGCGCACCAAACACCGGGTCAAAACCCACCTTGGCCAATTCTGCCAAGGCAGCGTCGGACACCTGCAATTCCAAATCCATCTTGGCCAACCGGGATTGCAGCAACTGCAGCTGGATCTTGGCGATGGACGCAATGTGCTGTGCATCCAGCGCGTGGAACACCACCGTCTCATCAATGCGGTTCAGGAACTCCGGCCGGAAGTGGTTTTTGAGTTCGCCCCACACTGCTTCTTTGATGTCGTCCGAGTCCTGTCCCACCATGGCCTGGATCAGGTGCGAGCCGATGTTGCTGGTCATCACGATCACCGTGTTCTTGAAGTCCACGGTGCGGCCCTGGCCATCCGTCAGGCGGCCGTCGTCCAGCACCTGCAGCAGCACGTTGAACACATCGGGGTGGGCCTTTTCCACCTCGTCGAGCAGCAGCACGCTGTAGGGCTTGCGACGCACCGCTTCGGTCAGATAGCCGCCCTCCTCGTAACCCACGTAGCCGGGTGGTGCGCCGATCAGGCGGGCCACCGAATGCTTCTCCATGAACTCGCTCATGTCGATGCGGATCAGGTGATCCTCGCTGTCGAACAAGAAGCCGGCCAATGCCTTGCACAGCTCGGTCTTACCCACGCCCGTGGGGCCCAGAAACAGGAACGAGCCTGTGGGACGGTTGGGATCGCTCAGGCCCGAGCGCGAACGACGGATGGCGTTGGCCACCGCAGCAATCGCCTCGTTTTGCCCCACCACACGTTCGTGCAGCTTGGCTTCCATCTGCAAGAGCTTGTCCTTCTCGCCCTGCATCATCTTGGCGACCGGAATGCCCGTGGCACGGCTCACCACCTCAGCGATTTCTTCGGCGCCCACCTGCGTGCGCAACAGGCGGCGCGCGGCGGGCGCACCGTCCTTGCCGGCCTCTTGCGCCTGGGCTTCGTTGAGCTGATTTTCCAACTCGGGCAGCTTGCCGTATTGCAGCTCTGCCACCTTGTTGAAGTCGCCCTTGCGGGTGAACTCTTCGATCTGGAACTTGAGCTTGTCGATCGCCTCGCGCACATGCGCACTGCCCTGTGCCTGGGCTTTTTCGGACTGCCAGATCTCGTCGTAATCGGCGATTTCCTTTTGCAGCCGGGTGATCTCTTCCTCGATCAGCGCAAAGCGCTTTTGAGAGGACTCGTCTTTTTCCTTGCGGACGGCTTCGCGCTCGATCTGCAATTGGATCAGGCGGCGGTCGAGCTTGTCCATCACCTCAGGCTTGGAGTCCATCTCGATCTTGATCTTGGAGGCAGCCTCGTCGATCAAATCGATCGCCTTGTCCGGCAAGAAGCGATCCGTGATGTAGCGATTGCTCAGCTCGGCCGCTGCGACGATTGCCGGGTCGGTGATGTCCACGCCATGGTGCACCTCGTACTTCTCCTGCAGGCCGCGCAGGATGGCAATGGTCGCCTCGACGGTGGGTTCGCCCACGAGGATTTTCTGGAAGCGACGCTCCAGCGCCGCGTCCTTTTCGATGTACTTGCGATATTCGTCGAGGGTGGTGGCCCCCACGCAGTGCAGCTCGCCACGCGCCAGCGCGGGCTTGAGCATGTTGCCCGCATCCATCGCGCCCTCGCCCTTGCCGGCGCCCACCATGGTGTGCAACTCATCGATAAAGACAATGGTCTGGCCTTCATCCTTGGCCAGCTCGTTGAGGACACTTTTCAGGCGCTCTTCAAACTCGCCACGGTACTTGGCACCGGCGAGGAGCGCCGCCATGTCGAGACTGAGCACGCGCTTGTTCTTCAGGCTCTCGGGCACCTCGCCCGCCACGATGCGCTGGGCCAAGCCCTCAACGATAGCGGTCTTGCCCACACCGGGCTCACCGATCAGCACGGGGTTGTTCTTGGTACGCCGCTGCAGCACCTGAATGGCGCGACGGATCTCGTCGTCACGGCCAATCACCGGGTCGAGTTTGCCCAGGCGAGCGCGTTCGGTGAGGTCCAGGCAGTACTTGGCCAAGGCGCCACGCTGCCCCTCCGCCTCGGCGCTGTCCATCTTCTGGCCGCCGCGCACGGCTTCAATCGCAGCCTCCAGGCTCTTGCGCGTGAGGCCGTTGTCCTTGGCAATCTTGGCAGCCTCGCCCTTGCTGTCGATCACAGCCAGCAGAAACAGCTCACTGGCGATGAACTGGTCACCGCGCTTGATGGCTTCTTTTTCAGTGGCTTGCAGCACACGGCCCAACTCGGGCCCGCCCTGTACTTGGTCGTTGCCTTGCACCTGAGGCAGCCGTTTGACGGCGACCTCAGCCGCTGCCAGCAGCCCGGGCACATTGGCGCCTGCACGTTGCAGCAATGCCTTGGGGCCGTCATCCTGCTGCAGCATGGCCTGCAGCACATGCACGGGCTCGATGTAGGCGTGGTCGTTACCCAGCGCAATGCTCTGGGCGTCGCTCAGAGCTTCTTGAAACTTGGTGGTGAATTTGTCGAGACGCATGGTCTAAGTCCTCCGAATTGCACTGAACATGAGGTAAGGGTGCCTGATTTCAAGGCAGTGCAAAGGGGACAAATTGACATCCCTCAATAAAGCACCTCAGTTGAATCGAAATTCCATATCTGCTGAATCGCCCCAGGCTGAATTTGACTCCATTTAGTCTCAAGCCTGATGCCACAACAGGAGATAAAAGTATATGCAAGTAGATAAATCAAAATGCAAACAGATACCAAAACATACCAGGAATTGTCATGAAAAAATGGCCATATCCTGGAAAATTCAAGATCGAAGCAGACAAGCACATGACGGACCGAGGCCACCAAGTGGCCGATGTGTCCACTGGAATAGGCGCAAGCCAGCAAAGCCTGTACAAGTGGATTAAGGTCTATGCGGCGGGCATCTCCCTGATGGACACCCGCTCTCGCGGGGCCCAGCGCCTGATGACACTCGGTGTTGCCACGTCTATCACTCTTGGTCTCCTGCTGCTCAGCAAAGCAGCAAGCTTAGGTTAGTACGCGCGTCAGGTTTGGATGGAAATCCCGGAGGTTAGTGGGTCACTTCTGCGCGGAAATCAACAGTCTCGGCCAAAGCGTTGTCGTAGCAGTCGCCCCTGACGCCCATGGACGGCTTGATGCCGACCTCAGCCAGCCGTTCCGTGCAGCGAATACTGACGTACTGGGCACCCTGTCGGAGCGACAAATTAGACTGCCGTCGCGTTTGGGCTATCTGGCGTACAGGGCCTGCTCCAGGACATCGAGCACGAAGTCAGTGCGCATTGAGCTGCTCACGCGCCAACCGACGATGCGACGGGAAAACACGTCAACAACCAAGGCCACGTACAGCCAGCCCTACCAAGTCGAGGCATAGGTGAATTCGCTGACCCGTAGCTGGTTCGGCCGCTCAGCGCGGAGCTGCCGGCTGACCGGGTCCAGCGGGCATGGCGCCTTGGCGTCACCGACAGTCGTGCGCACGACCTTGCCACACATCACGCCGCACAGCCCCAGCTTGCACACCAAGCGCTCGACCGTACAGCGAGCCACGCTCACGCCTTCGCGCCCCAGCGCCACACCTTGTCAGCGCCGTAGACTCGCATATTGGCCCTCCAAACGCGTTGAATCTGCGGCATCAACTTCTGATCACACAGAGCCCACTCACAGCACCTGCGGGGCTCGCGCAGCAGCGCAGCATGCCTTCGACAAGCCGACGGGGCAATCTGCAAGACCTTGCAGAGCGGCTCGACCCCGAAAATATCGCGACGCTTGTCAATGAAGTTCTTCAGGACTTGAGCCTGCGGTCGAGCTCCGCCTGGGCGAAAAACGCGCTGGCGAGCTTCAATATCTCGTTGACCCGACGCAGCTCCTTGACCTCGCGCTCCAAGGCCTTGACCCGCTGGGCCTCGCCGGTCGCGACGCGTTCACGCACGCCGGAATCAACCTCCGCGCTTGACCCATTCGCTCAAGCTCTGCGACACACAGCCAATCTTGGGAGCGATGGACTCGATGGCGGCACACAACGACGGGCGCCCCCCCAAGGCGCTCCTGCACCATCCTCACCACCCGCTCACGCACCTCGGGTGAGAACTTGTTCGACTTGCTCATGACTCAATCCTCTCAGAGTGTTGAGCCTCCTCAAACCACAGGCGATTCACCCATGATGATGCGCGAGCTGATGCCTTCAACTACACCGAAATACTATACAACTCAAAGCGCCGTCATTCATCGACGGCGGGAGTATCAGCTATAGAGGTCGAGCAGCTACATTCCCAAAGACCCAAAGGTTTCCAAGAATGCCAAAGCGGTTTTAAGCTTGCTTCCGCCAGCATACTGCGGAGTGCCCCATAGTAAAAACCCGCCCCAGAAACAATACGGGCAAACCGCCGCTACTCTACGGACAGAAGCGGAAATACCGGTAAAAGTTGGTTTCCTTTTGAGATCTGGCCGCAGATTGCCACCGCTTGTCGCGGCGCTCAAACCATCTGTCGCGGGCTTCTTGGCAAGACAATGTTGCCTTTTGTAGGATTCCACTATGCATGCATCGACCTCCAGCCACGCGAACAATAATTCATCGTCGCCGCTCCTACTTGCGGAGCCTAATGGCTTTACCGCCATTGAGCTGCTTGTCGTCGTGGCAATTATTGCTGTTCTTGCAGCGCTGGCTGGTCCCAGTTTCACCCTCTTGATCGAGCGGTGGCGTGTGCGCGACACGGCCGAAGCCCTGACCTCCAGCTTGTATTTAGCCCGCTCAGAAGCCATCAAACGTGGTGGCGGTGTGACCATCGATGCCACGGGCGGCTGGAATACTGGTTGGAAATTGACCCATACCCAAAATGGAGTCAGCACAGACATCAAAGTCAATGCCGCTCCTTCAAGAGTTTCTATCTCCCACAGTAGCGGCAAAACAGCGCTCTACGTAGACCGCTGGGGCATGCTGACAGAAAGCAGCGGAGGTGCAGCCACTGCGATGAGTTTTTT
Organism: Acidovorax sp. DMC1; assembly: GCF_056314325.1. Lineage (NCBI taxonomy): Bacteria > Pseudomonadati > Pseudomonadota > Betaproteobacteria > Burkholderiales > Comamonadaceae > Acidovorax > Acidovorax sp. DMC1. The sequence goes on from NZ_JBQUYO010000005.1 coordinate 315,048, forward strand.
GCTCTACCCTGCAGGCAAATCTCAAACCGATAACGCAGCCATACGGCTTTGCGCCAGCATGGGTGGTCGTATCGTCCAAATGCAGCACGGTGCTGCCTGTCCGACATAACTCGTGGATCCAGCCATGAAGTTTGATAGCTGTTCACAATTACAAAGACCCAGCCACCATGCCGAGGGATTTACTGCCATTGAGTTGATGGTGGTAATTAGCATTCTGGCAGTACTGGCAGGTCTCGTTAGTCCCTCTTTCGCCCTAATGATTGAAAGCTGGCGGGTGCGTAACGCTACTGAGGCGCTCCGCTCATCACTCCAGATGGCTCGCTCTGAAGCTATCAAGCGCGGCGGGCTTGTGGCGATACAAAAGCTGCCAAACAACACCAACGGATGCACGACAGCTACAAGCGCTCGCGACTGGGACTGCGGATGGATCATCTGCTACGACACCAATGGCAACGGAACCTGTAACGCCAGCGAACCTGTGCTTCAACGTGTGGACACGCCTTCCAGGGTGCAAGTCACCCGAACGGGCGGTGGCGCCGCCATCAAGCTAAACCGCTGGGGCCTGGTGGATGGAACGTGGCTTGGCTTTAGTTTGGTTCCCCTAGATAAATCCACCACCCACCCTGGCGCTCGAGGCGTTTGCATGAGTTCGGGTGGACGCGTGCGCACCATTCCCCCAGAGGCCATTCCATGTACCAATTGACATCTATCAATCCTGTCGCATACCGATTCAGCCAGCGCGGCATCAGTCTGATCGAGTCTATGGTTGCCATCGTAGTAATGGCACTCGGAATCTTGGGGATACTGGGCGTTCAGATGCGGACTTTGACAGACACATCCACTACGGTGCGACGCGCCCAAGCCATCCGATTGATTGAGGACCTGAGTGAGCGAATGAAGGTCAGCCCCAATGCATTGCTGACTATCAAAAGCTATGAATCGGGTTACAGCAAAAAGGCTGGCGATCTGACTGCGTCCGACTGCGGTAGTGCGACTTGCACCCCCGTGGAGCAAGCAGCTTATGACTTGAAACAATGGAAAACGACCGTGGAGCAGTCGCTTCCAGGAGGGCAAGCCAGTATTTTTTTGGCCCCTGGAGAAACCGTCGAAGCCAACCGTCGTCAACTGGGAATCATGATTGCGTGGCGTGAGAACGAGCGTGACACTGCTGCCGCTTACAAGGACGATATCGATGCGACCAAATTCCGAGCCACAACAAATGACGGCACCGCAGGCGCGCTGAGTTCTGGAACCGATGCGGCCAATGCCTGTCCCGCCGATAAAACCTGTCACTTGCAATACATCACTGTCGCGGCGCGCTGCGCCCCTTATGACGACGGCAGCGGCACCAAGACGCTTTATTGCTCGTAAAGCAAGCCTCGCATTCTATAAAAACCATAGCTTCTGGCGCTTACCTGACAAGCCCTAACCCATGAAAACCTTTCAAATCCCCCTTCACCAGCGCGGCGTGACACTGATTGAGTTGATGGTCGGCATAGTCATCGGGCTGCTCGTCGTAGCGGTAGCCATGGGAGCATTGATGGTGTCACGAGGAATCTCCGGCTCAGTGAGCGACGCCAGCGGCATACAACAGCAAGGGGCATACGTGATGCGGGTTATCGGTCAGCAGCTGCGCCAAACCGGCTCCCTTTACCTGAACCCAAACCCCACCGGGGGCAGCAACACAGATGTGTTGAGCCCTGTGGCTTTTGAGATCAAAGCAGATGCAGTTAGCGGCGGGAACAGCTTTGCACAAGAAAGCACCCTTGCAGGCGCGAGCGATACGGTGACCACCGGCTTCCGGCGTTACGCGGACAATGTGTTCATGGTCGCCGGGACACCAGCCAGCGGTGCGTCCGCTGCGATATTTGGCACCGATTATCTGGCTCGCAACTGCGTTGGCGCCCCGGGCAATAGCAGTACCGATCAGTTGATCGAGAGTATTTTTACTTTTGACAGCGCCAAAAACGAATTGCAATGCCGAGGCAACAGTGTGATTACGCCCCAGCCCATTGTGCAAAATGTTGCGCAATTCCAGGCCCTCTACGCGGTCCAGACTACCGATGCCGCTGGGTCCAAAGTGCAGTACACCAAAGGAAGCGACATGCCAACGGCCGCAACCGACCCAACGTGGAGACGCGTGCAAGGCATACAAATCTGCTTAGTGCTCTACGGCAGTGAGTCCATTGATATGCCCGCAGGCAGCACTTACACCGACTGCTCAGGCAACAGTGTTGACATAACCACGCTGACAGGTAATCGCAAGAATCGCATGCACCTAGTGTTCCGCAACACCTTCCAGCTGCGCAGCCAAGGGCTGATCTGACGCGCCCCTATAGAACATCGCAAATCAGCCATCATGTCAAGCCCACTGCACCCTGTCGCCTCCTGCCATCCAGTTGCTCAAAATAGCCATAGGCAGCCCGGCAAAGTTATTGCCAGTCGCCAGCGTGGCGTGGCGCTATTCGTGGTCATCGTTTTCGTCATGCTATCCATGCTGCTGGCGCTGTGGGCCTCTCGCACCTCGCTCTTTAATGAAATGGTAGTCGGGAATGACGCAGATTACCAACGAGCGCTAGAAGCGGCGCAAGCGCTACTGCAAGACGCGGAGCTGGACATTCGTGGCGAAATGGCCGATGGCAGCCTATGTGCAGGACCTCCTTGCCGCGGCTACACAAGTGGCGCGATGCAATTCCCGGGTGATACCAATGAAATCAACCCTCTCATCACGTCATTGGAGGGAGAAAGCAAGCGCTGCAAAGATGGACTGTGTGCGCGCCGCGTAGGACGTCAAGACTTCTGGAATTACGCTACAGCCACGACCCCGATCACACCCGCCGCCGACACAACCTTGGGAGAGGTACCGCTGTCGGACCTTACTGCCGTCGGCGCCCGCTACGGCCAATTTACCGGCGCCATTAACAAAACAACTGCAGGTCAACTCAACCCGATACTGACAGAAACTGCAGCAGGCTTGGGAGGCTGGTACTGGATCGAAATCATGCGATACAGCGATGCTGCCAAAAGTGCCAATCTAATTGTCGATACCAGTACCAGCCAATTGCCGCTGAACCTCGACGTTTATGTAGTCTTCCGGATTACCGCTCTCGCAAAAGGGCGCAAGCCCGAGACTGCTGTTGTGTTGCAGGAAACATATGCACGACAACGGACAAAAGATTGAAGCCATGGACTCAACAACTACAAATCCAACAGCAGTCAACACCATGTAGCAAGCGCTGCACGCCTGTACTATTTCTTTTGCCGACCCATATACCTGAAGGAGCACGCCATGCCCCGAACCAACCACATACCCTTTCGGAAAAACTTACTGGCCATTGCGATTGGTGCAGTGTTGACACCTGCCTGGGCGCTGAATCTGGTACAGGAACCGCCTCTTCCCACCTCCAAATCGGCTTTCGTCGCCCCAAATGTAATTATCTCCATCGATGATTCGGGGAGTATGAATTATGGCGTCAAAACAAGCAGCGATGGCTCAACAGCTACAGGCCCAGGCTACACGGAACCGGATAGCAGTGGCAAGTGGAAGGATGACGCACGCCGTGTAAAGGTTCTGCAATATGCATTGAAAAAGGTCTTTAATGATAAGGACCTAATACCAGAAAACAAACTGCGGATCGCTTGGCAGTCCATGAATAACGGCACCCAAAAGAACGTCAACGCCGCTGGCATGGTAGTCAACTCGATGCGCCCGATTGATGCTTCCGTGGGGAGCGGAAAGGTACATCGCGACAACTTCCTTTCCTTTGTCAATGGGATATCGCCTGGCAGTACGACCCCGTTGCACCGGCTCCCGAGCCAAGCAGATGCCTACATGCGGCGCACGCTGAACAGCAGTAGTCCGTGGGCGACCGATCCTGGTGGCACCGGCAGCAAGGCCACTGAGTATTTGGGGTGCCGTCGCAACTACCACATCTTGATGACAGACGGTCGCTGGAATGGCGCGGTTTCTGGAGGCACGCAGGACGGTGTGGATTGGGCCTCCTTAGGTGACCGCAAGGCGTACAGTACCACCTCAGATCAGACCAAGGTTTATTACGATAACTATTCGGATACGATCTCCGACTGGGCATTCAAAAGCTGGATGGAGCCTTTGCAGACGGCTTCTCTTTTGAAAGACTCTGACAAGCTTAAACCCTCGAAAATTTATGACGAAGCCCCCGCCACGGAGTTTTTTACTCGAACAATCACTAAAACCAAAATTATAACCGTCTCTGGGAGCACCGGTTCACAACGAAGAGCGGCATGCGAAGCCCTCTCTGGCGTTTATCTAACTGGAACAAGTAATAACTGTCGAGTGCCCGATGGAACCGAAACCAAATCGGTTGATTTACAAAAATACTGGAATCCAAAATACAACCCAGCGACGTGGCCACATATGGTCACGTATACCATCGGCTTCAGCGATGATGCAACTACGTGGCCTGGTGCAAGCAATATTATTGGACCAACAGACAAGGTTCCTTTTGGTTACGATAACAGTTTCATCGATATCGTAACGGGGTTCCAAACCTGGCCGGCGATGGATAGTGAAGACAAGCGTGCACTGGATTTATGGCACGCCGCTATCAATGGGCGTGGCCGCTATTATTCTGTATCAGAAGCTCAAGACCTCGCCAAAGCATTTACCGAAATTATCGGCAAGATCAACGAAGAGAGTGCACCACTGCCTGATGAAATCGCCGGCGGCGGCAGTACGAGCGGATATAATGTTTCTCAAAGCAACGCGGGAATTTTTGCGTCTACCTACAGCCCGAAAAGAGGCTGGAGTGGATCTATTACTGCTACGCGCGCCATTGAACCTGAAGAATATGCGTGCCCCACTGAGGCAGATCCCGGCCTGAAATGCATTCGCTTTCCAGACACGGTTTCTGGTTGGCAAGGCAAATCCACGGCGGACCGGCTTGACGAAGCATGGCCTGTGGATGGTGCCGTGGATAGCCGTCTTGTTTTAAGCTGGAGTGACTCAACCAGTGGTGGTATTCCATTCAAATGGTCTTCTGGCACTCCTATTGGCTACAGCACAGAGCAGAAGTGGGCATTGCTGGGCGTTACGTCCGGTGACACCACGATCGACCCGTTGAAGACCAACGGAATCAATATCGTTAATTACATCCGAGGCGACCGTAGACTGGAGGGCACAACCACCGCCAAACCATTGCGTGAACGTTTCAGCCGTCAGGGTGATGTGGTCAATTCTGAAATCTGGTATACCGGGCGCCCGATCAGCAACTACTCAATGGGTTACTCGACCTTTGTCGCCGCTCAGAAAAACCGGACGCCTGTTCTCTACGTGGGTGGCAACGACGGCATGCTGCATGGATTTTCGGCAACCGACGGCAAAGAACTGATTGCCTATGTGCCCCGTGGAGTGGTCGGCGGGCTGAAAGACCTAACCGACAAGGATTATCAGCACCGTTATTATGTTGACGGCTCACCCATGACCGGCGACATCAAGGACGGTAGCAACTGGAAGACCCTGCTGGTGGGTGCACTGGGTGCAGGTGGCAAAGGCTACTTTGTGCTGGATGTCACCAACCCTGGCAGCTTTGGCACGGCCAACGCAGCTGACCTAGTGATGCTGGATAAAACCCGTGCCCAAAACGAGGCCGAGCCTAACTGCAGCGCACTTTCAGGGTCGGCAAAAAGCGATTGCGAAAAGGGCGTAGCCGATATGAGGGATATTGGCAACATTACCGCTGTGCCAGGGCGTAACCCAGCCAACAAGCAGGAAGCTACGCAAATCACGCGCCTAAACAACGGGCGGTGGGCTGTAGTGATGGGCAACGGTTACAACAGTACCAACCAGCGCCCAGTTCTGCTCGTGCAGTACCTGGATGGTGATAGAGCGCTCAAACGTATTCAGGCCGTCCCAGCGACAGTTGCCACAGGCACAGGGAACGCCAACGACAACGGCTTAGCATCGCCCACACTGGTGGACCTGGATGGTGATGGCAAGACCGATATTGTCTATGCCGGTGACAACTTGGGTAATCTCTGGAAGTTCGACCTTACTAGCGCCACCGATAGCGATTGGAAGGTGGCCTTCGGCGACAACAAGCCGCTGTTCACTGCGCGCGGTCCGGTCACACTATCCAGTACCACGCGCGACCAAGTCCAACCGATCACCGCTCCACCTATCGTGCGCCCAAATGATCGCAGCATGACGGTAGGCTCGGGTCCGAGCGCAAAAACAGTGCCTATTGGAGGAATGATGGTCGCCTTTGGCACAGGACGTAACCTTACGGCCAACGACCGCCGAACTGACATCACACAACCCGTACAAACGCTGTATTCGGTGTTGGATAACACGCGCTACCGCATGAAGTCAGACAAGAGTTCACTCGAAGTACACCCGGGCGCAGGCGACTGTGTGGCGGCACCCACAACCTGCGTGCCAGCTCCCGAGCAGGTCGGCACCATTGCGAATAGTGGGGCCCCCCTGGCCAAACAATCTATCACGACCGTATCTGGTGATGACGCTACCGTGACCGCAACCCAAGAACTGAAAAAGGAAACCTGGAAGGATTACAAAGGCTGGTACTTGGACTTGCCGTTCAGCGGTGAGCGTCTGCTCAAGCCCATGCAATTCTTTGATGGCAGCAATATTCTTGCGGTTTACAGCGAATCACCCTCAGGCACCAAGAACAGCGAGAGCGACAACATCAACGAAAGCTGTGTGCCTGTGAAAGTTGATACCAGCGCAGGCAGCCAGTTCCGTACCTTTGTCAACATCATGGATGGCAAAATTCCGACGGTCCAGCTGGTGGACACCGACAACAACGGCATTTACAACGCGACCGCTGACAAAAAAGTGGCCCGGGTTGCTGTGAAAACAGGCACACCAGTTCTGATCACTAAGCGTGACCGCATTCAGGATTTGACAGGTGGTGGCGGCGCACGTGACACGTTGAACCGCATGCCCGAGCAATCCATGCGTCCCAGCTGGCGCCAACTGAAGTGAAAGACAAACCATGATTGGACAATCACAGCGAGCACAACGCGGCTTCACACTCATCGAAGTGATGATTGTGGTGGTCATAGTGGGCATTCTTTCGGCCATTGCATATCCTAGCTACGCAGAATACGTTGCACGCGGCCATCGGGCAGATGCGCGCGCTGGACTGTTACAGGCTCAACAGTGGCTAGAGCGTGCAGCGACAGCTACCGGCGTATATCCAACAGCACTTCCTGCCAATTTAACTTGGGCTGCAGATAGCACAAAGCGGTACACCATTGGGTTTGCTGCAGGCAACACCAACTCGGCTTTTACATTAGTTGCTACTCGTAAGGTAGGAGGAGGCCAAGCCAAGGATAAATGCGGCGATTTCACGCTTACAAACACTGGAGTGCGTGGTGCGCTGAATTATTCAAGTGGTACAACAGCCGAGGAGTGCTGGAACAAATAGACGCTGCCACTACTAAATCCGCACGAACCTTAAACGGCTTCTGCAATCACTTCTTTACCAAGCGCTTGGATTCCGAGCGCTTTTTTTTGCCTGAATTGGGCCTAGAGGACGGACACTACGCCTTGTCACCATTCGTGCTCAATCGCGGCACAGATGCCCACCGCGACTTGCAGGAATAGGGTGTTCGCTTTTGCCAAGTCATCTATCGACAAGCAAGGGCAGGTCCCCTGCGCCGTCAAGCCCTGCGCCCTACGATTTTTGGTATCCACCTAACGCAGAACCTGTTTGGCATTCTTTGTATCTCAAACAAAATGGCGTTTATCATGGACACTCGCAATCCTTCCCAAACCTCTGGCTCCGACGACGCGTTTGACCCCGATTCGACTTCGGCATTCCAGCGACGCATGGAGCGTGCCCCAGAATGGTTCTGTTCCTTTTTGGCTGGCAACAGCCGGGAAAAGAGCCGTTTACGCAGAGAGATGGCCACGATGAAAGGCTCGGTGGTCTGGCTGGTCCAGCAACGCCGACAGGGCACCTGGAGTGCAGAGGAGCGGGCCCACCTGCGAGATGTGATGCGGTCCGCTTCATCGGTCAGCCCGTATCTTTTCATCTGGGTGATCCCGGGCTCGATGCTGTTGCTGCCCTTCATGGCCTGGTTTCTGGACAAACAGCGCAAGCGGCGGGAGCGCAAGCTTTTGCGATAGCACTGCACGCGGCGAAAGGGCAGGTAGTGCTCAAAAAGGCGGCCCCGCCAGCTCGCCCATACGGTTTTAGCCCAGAGGCTACGCCCAGTTGCTGGTAATGACCACCAGCATGCCCGCCCCTACCAGGCCCAGCTGCCAGCGCAGCGCCGTGGACCACGAAGGTACGTGGCGCTCCACCCGCAGATACAGGAGGCGGCCGGCGACTAGCGACAGTGCGAAGGCCAGCAGCATACCCAAGGCGTTCAACACGGGCGAAGTGGGCCAAAGGTGGCTGACCACCGCGTTGACCAGCAAGCACACAGCAAAGTGCACCAGGAAGACCGAATACGACATCTGACCGAGCTTTATGAGCGGAGATACGCCGGAAAAGCTGCGGACGCGATCGGAGCGCATGGCCACCACCAGGCACAGCGCCGTGACCGCAGCCACGGCAATGCGCGCGCGGAAGTCCACGGCCAGTGCCACGCCTGCCAACAACGCCATCATCGTCATCCACCCCTGCGCCTGGGGGGCACGGGTCGCCCAATAGGCCAGCATGCCAAGGCCGTAAGCACCAAAAAAGTACAGCGCCCACATGTCCAGCCCCGCCATGCGGTTGAACAGCCACAATGAGGCGCCCGCCATCAGCAACACCAATCCTTGCGACACGGCCGCCGCTTGGCGCCGTAACTGGCGCATTGGCAGCGCACGCACCCCGGCGAGCATGAGCACGGTCAGGGCAAAGAGCTGGAAGTCGATGGCCACGTACCAGACGCCAGCCGATAGAGCGCCTGCGCCCACGATGTCCTGCAGCAGCAATGCGTTCGCCAGCAGCTGCGAGAAAGTGGGCTGGTCGGGCACGGAGTGGTGGTCCATCCAAGGCCGAACCAGGGCAGACACCAGCACCGCCAGCACCAGCGCCACGGCGTAAGGCACTACCAGACGCACAAACCGCTTGGCAATGGCGGTGCCAGCGTGTTCAAAACGGGCCACGCCCTGGGGTGCAAGACTCGCAGCAGCCAGATACCCGCCCAGCACCAGAAACACCTGCACCGCCATGCGTCCGTAGTCGTACAGCCAGGCCATGAGGGCTGGAGCCAAAGGGTGGGCGATGTCGGACATCGGGCCATAGAAGGCCAGGTGGTGCCACACGATGGTGGCGCAAGCCATGCCCTTGATCATGTCGATCAACGGCGTTCGGGATGTGGACGAGGACATAGGGGGTGTTCGTGAACTCCAGCGGACAGAACACCGCCAGACATCCGTAGCCACCCCTACCGCGTTATCTACCCTGCCAGGCAGCGAGACGAACGGAACAAGGGGCGGAGCAACAAAACCCTCTATTGTCCTCGGTTAGAGGATTTTTTGCACCAACCTGCTGTCGCGCCGGGGTCGCCCCTACACAGCGTGGGTCACCCGACCGCAAATCCAACCCTCTGATCGGCGCGAACAGCCGTCAATAGCGCAGGCTGCCCTCGGCATCCACTATGGCCAGCTCGACGTAGGTCGAGCCATTGTGGTTGCGCGGCGAATACTTCACGTTGAAGCGGCCAAAGGCAATTTCCCCCGCGTCTTCCATCGTTTTGGAGAACGACTCGGTGGTCAGGTTACGCCCCGTGCGGCGCAGCCCCTCCACCAGCAAGCGTGCGTGGACAAAGCCCTCGAACTGGGAGGCCGACGGTTGGGCGCCAGGCGACTTGGCGCGCAACAGGTTCAGATATTCGGCCACCACAGGGATGGTGGTGTTGCGCAGCGACGGCATGATTTGCGCCAGGATGATGCCCCGCGCCTTGTCCTTGAGTTCGCGCTGGATCACGTCCATGCTGGCCACCGAGAACCCGTAGTAGGCAGGCCGCGCTGCCGTGGCCTGCACGGCCTTGATGTAGCTGGTGAAGGTGGTGCCGCCCGAGGCCACGATCACCGCCTGGGGCTGGGCTTTCTCGGTGGCTTGCGCGGCAGCGGCAAAGTCGGGCTGCTTGGGGTCCACCTTGATCTCGGCCAGGAAGGGCAGCTTCTCCTCTTCCGATGCTTTCTTGAGCTCGCCCGCCAGTGTCTTGCCCAGGCCGTCGTCCTGAAAGAACACGGCTACACGGGTGATGCCTTGCTGGCGCAGTTGCGACACGATCTTGCTGGCCTCGTTCGCATAACCCGCGCGCACATGGAACACATAGGGATTGAACGCCTCACGGAACACCGAGGCGCCCGTGACGGGGCCAAACAACAGGGTGCGCTGCTCCTTGATCAGCGGCAGGATGGCCGCCGTCTGCGCCGTGCCGGTGCTGTGGAAGATCATGAACACCTTGTCGTTTTCCAGCAGCTGACGGGTGTTCTCGACGGCCTTTTGCGGGTTGAAAGCATCGTCGAGCGTGGTGTAACGGATCATGCGGCCATGCACCCCGCCCTGCGCGTTCACCGCGTCGAACAGCAGTCGCGAGCCCTCCCCGTACTGTGCCGTCTGCGGCCCCAGCGGCCCCGACAGCACCACCGACGCACCCAGCCGAATTTCATCGGCCGTCACACCTTCATTGCGGGCATGAACCAGGGCGGTGGCGCACACGGCCAGCAGGCACACAAAAGCACGGAACATCGGGCATCTCCCTCGCAACATGGTGACAAGGCCGGTAAACACTGCACCGACCTTGATTGATTATTTTTCATCACCATTATCAGTAGAGACCTGATCCTCCCCATCCGGGTTTCCCCTTGGGTACATCGCCGCGGAAACAGGGGCAGAAGTCCCACCCCACAAAGACAATCGCCCGCCACGTGTCGGCACACATGGCGGGCGAAACGGGTGTCAGAGTGAGGTACGGAAATGACCGCAGGGCGCCGGAGGCAAGAAGCCCCCGCGCCCCTCACGCAGAGCGCAGAGCGCAGAGCGCAGAGCGTCAGAGCTTGAGGCGGGCGCGGGCTGCCTCGTATTCGCTTCGCAGCTTGGCGACCAGCTCGGCAGTGCTGGTCACGGCGTTGATGGCACCGATGCCCTGGCCGCAGCCCCAGATGTCCTTCCAGGCCTTCTTGGCGTCACCACCAAAGTTCATCTTGCTGGGGTCGGACTCGGGCAGGTTGTCCGGGTCCATGCCTGCCGCACGGATCGAGGGTGCCAGGTAGTTGCCGTGCACACCCGTGAACAAGTTGCTGTAGACGATGTCGTCCGAGTTGCCGTCCACGATGGCCTGCTTGTAGGCCTCGCTGGCACGTGCCTCATGCGTGGCGATGAAGGCCGAGCCGATGTAGCCAAAGTCCGCCCCCATGGCCTGTGCAGCCAGCACCGCGCCGCCACTGGCGATAGAGCCGCTGAGCGCCAGCGGGCCGTCGAACCACTGGCGGATTTCCTGGATCAGCGCAAACGGGCTCTTGGTACCCGCATGGCCACCCGCACCGGCCGCCACGGCGATCAGGCCGTCAGCGCCCTTCTCAATGGCCTTGTGCGCAAACTTGTTGTTGATGATGTCGTGCAGCACCACGCCGCCCCATGCATGTACGGCCTGGTTCACATCCTCGCGCGCGCCCAAGGACGTGATGATGATCGGCACCTTGTACTTGGCGCAGACCTGCATGTCGTGCTCCAGGCGGTCGTTGCTCTTGTGCACGATCTGGTTGATGGCGAAGGGTGCGGCGGGCTTGTCGGGGTTGGCCTTGTTGTAGGCCGCCAAGGTTTCGGTGATCTCGGCCAACCATTCGTCCAGCAGCTCTGCGGGGCGGGCGTTCAGGGCAGGCATGGAGCCCACCACACCGGCCTTGCACTGCTCGATCACGAGCTTGGGGTTGCTGATGATGAACAGCGGCGACCCGATGACGGGCAGCGACAGGTTTTGCAACACGGGAGGCAGTTTGGACATGGCTACAACTTCCAGAACAAGAATAGGGATGAAATAGACCGGACGCGCTGGTGAATCATGCGCCCGTAGCTATCATTTTTATATCAAGGCCCCTGCCCTGCAGGTGGCCTGTCTCCTCACAGCACGCCAGTCCTTCAGAAGGCTTCCAGCGCCAGCTCGGTCACGCTGGCTGCGCCTTCCACAATGCTGTCGCGCAGGCCTGGGGCCTTCACCAGAATGTGGTCGGCATAGAACTGGGCCGTGGTGATTTTTGCGCGCATGAACGCTTCGTCCTGTCCCTTTTGCAACAGGTCTTGCGCCACCAGCAGGCTGCGGGCCAGTTGCCAGCCCGCCACCACATTGCCTGCCAGCATCAGGTAAGGCACGCTACCTGCAAACACGGCGTTGGGCTGGGCCTTGGTGCCACCGGCCACGAAGTCGATCACGTCGAGCAGCGCCTTGCGCGCGGCTGTGAGGCGTTTGGCCACGGCCAGCGCGGCAGGGGTGCCGCTGGCCAGCAGATCGGCCTCGGTCTTCTCGATCTGCGCAGCAATGCCCTTGGCCACTTGGCCGCCATCGCGGGCTGTTTTGCGGCCCACGAGGTCGTTGGCCTGAATGGCGGTAGTGCCTTCGTAGATGGTCAGGATCTTGGCGTCGCGGTAGTACTGGGCCGCGCCAGTTTCTTCAATGAAACCCATGCCGCCGTGCACCTGCACGCCCAGGCTGGTCACCTCCAGGCTGGTCTCGGTGCTGTAGCCCTTGACCAGCGGCACCATGAATTCATAGAACGCCTGGTTCTGCTTGCGCGTGTCGGCATCGGGGTGGTGGTGCGCAGCATCAAACGCCGCAGCCGCCACCGTGGCCATGGCGCGGCAACCTTCGACGGTGGCGCGCATCGTCATCAGCATGCGCTTCACATCGGGGTGGTGAATGATGGGCGCGCTGGCGGCAATGCTGCCGTCCACGGGGCGGCTTTGCACACGGTCTTTGGCGTACTGCACGGCCTTTTGGTAGGCGCGCTCGGAGATCGCAATGCCCTGCATGCCCACGGCGTAGCGAGCCGCGTTCATCATGATGAACATGTATTCGAGGCCACGGTTTTCTTCGCCCACCAGGTAGCCCACGGCACCGCCGTGGTCGCCAAACTGCAGCACGGCCGTGGGCGATGCCTTGATACCCAGCTTGTGCTCGATGCTCACGCAGTGCGCGTCGTTGCGTGCACCCAGCGTGCCATCCTTGTTGACCATGAACTTGGGCACTACGAACAAGCTGATGCCCTTCACGCCCTCGGGCGCTCCTTGCACGCGGGCCAGCACCAGGTGCACGATGTTTTCGGCCATGTCGTGCTCACCGTAGGTGATGAAGATCTTGGTGCCGAAGATCTTGTAGGTGCCATCGGGCTGCGGCTCGGCGCGGGTGCGCACCAAGGCCAGGTCCGAGCCCGCCTGGGGTTCGGTCAGGTTCATGGTGCCGGTCCATTGGCCGGTCACCAGCTTCTCCAGATAGGTGGCCTTGAGCTCATCGCTGCCTGCTGTCAGCAGGGCCTCGATGGCGCCATCGGTCAGCAGCGGGCACAGCGCGAAGCTCATGTTGGCGCTGTTGGTCATCTCGATGCAGGCGGCGCCAATCGTCTTGGGCAGGCCCTGGCCGCCGAAGTCGGCTGGGTGCTGCAGGCCTTGCCAGCCGCCGTCGGCGTACTGGCGGAAGGCTTCCTTGAAGCCCGGGGTGGTGGTGACCACGCCGTCTTTCCAGCTCGATGGGTTCTTGTCGCCTTCCCAGTTGAGCGGAGCCAGCACGCCCTCATTGAACTTGGCGCACTCTTCCAGCACGGCAGAGGCCGTGTCCAGTCCGGCGTCTTCAAAACCGGGAATCTGCGCGATCTGTTCAATGTTGGCCAGGTGCTCGATGGCGAACAGCATGTCCTTGACGGGGGCGGTGTAGCTCATGGGTGTCTCCGGGAAAGCAAAATTTCGTCAAAAAAAAGGCATCGCGAGCGATGCCTTTGTGTGCACAGGGGCGTTCTTACAGGGCCTTGACCAGTTCAGGCACAGCCGTGAACAGATCCGCTTCCAGCCCATAGTCGGCCACACTGAAGATCGGTGCCTC